>CAJMMF010000011.1:0-69845 GCA_905214385.1 uncultured bacterium | reverse complement strand
CGGGTGCCCTACCGGGAGTAGCCCCGACGGTTGACAAAACTATAGGAACACCCAATGACTAGATTGAAAAGCTGTACGTCAGCATCCAAAGATGTCGGAAAATGTCGACTTTGGATGCTGGCGTACATGTTTGGTTCGTATGGGTTCGGCTCGGTTGGCGCGAACTGGCCGCAGTGCGCGTGCTAGAGCAGGTTCTTCTGCACCCACGCGATGATGTCGCTCGACTCGTAGAGCGGTTTACCGTCGATGAACAGGCAAGGAACCTGGCGTTTTCCGCCGACGGCGATGAGCGTCTGCTCGGCATCGGAATCGGTCGAGATATTGCGCTCGGGAATGGTCACGTCGTTATCGGCCAAAAAGCGCTTGACCTTTATGCAATACGGGCAGCCAGTCATAACGTAGAGCGCGAGTTCATGATCAGTAGCCATGGTGTCTCCAATCGGTTGAGGTTTCGATTGAAATACCCAAAGCCGCTGCGGTCTATGCGTGAGCCGACGGCGACTCGATCGCCTGAACCAGAAACGCCGTGGCACCGGCGCCGCAGGGCTTGTCGTAGTAGTCGATAAAGCGCTGATCGGCAAGATAGCCGCGGGCGAGGCCCAGGTATGCTTCGTCTTGGGGTTCGTGTCCCCAGTTAAGGCCAATCCATCGACGGTGCATTGCGACAAGCTTGCGCGCCTCGCTTCCATCCGGTTCGCCGTCGCCCATGGCGATCGAGAGCTGGCCCAGAATAGCGCGTTCAAGTTCCTTCATGTCGTTCCATGTCTTGGGGTCCATGTCCAGCAGTGCCTCGTTTGCTGCATCGACGGCCTCGTCGCCATAGCGCGCTCGCGCCTCGGCACCGTAGCGCTCCTCGTTTTCCTGCACGGTACGCCAGCGCTCCAGTTGCGGCAGCACGGCGCCCATGAGCGAGACGGCTTCGTCGAGCGACATACCGGTGTTTTGTGCCAGGCGCGGGGCGCAATCCTCAATCATGGCCTCCATCGTGGTCTCGTAGGTGTACTTGCCGCGGTCGTAGCACCACTTGCAGTAATGGTCGGTCGTGGCGCCCGCGGCATCGGTGCCGCAGTCGTCGGGCGTGAGCACCATGCCGCAGCTCTGACAATAGTGCTCGGGCATTTCGAGCAGGTGCGACAGTGGCTCTCCGGTAACGGCGGCAATGAGCTTCATCATGTCGATGCCCGGGGTGACTTCGCCGCGCTCCCAACGGCTCACGGCTTGGCGCGTGACGTAGAGCTTGGCGGCGAGCTGCTCTTGGGTAAGGTTGTTGGCGCGGCGGACGGCGATGAGTTTTTCTGCAAAGGCCATGACGGCTCCTTTCTGGTGCTTGTTGGCTTAAGCATACGCGGCAGCCGATGTCCTTCCAAGCAACCGTTGGTTGCACGACGGGGACCGCGGCGAAGAATTGCGCGCAACGCCCCACACCTCCATGCCGTACAATGACCGGCATGGAACCTATCGCACACATATATACCGACCTGCCGCAGAAGTTCGGCATTCCGCGCAACAGCTTTTTGGCGCCTCATCTGCAGGGACGCATCGTCTTTGAGCCGGAATTTGCCTCCAATGCAGCGGTTGAAGGCTTGGACTCCTTCTCTCACCTATGGCTGCTGTGGCGCTTCGAAAACGGAACGCCCGGCGGCACGGCTAAGGACATAGCCGCCGATGCCAAAACGCAGGACAGGTCCGGCACCAACGCAAAATGGTCGAAAACCGTGCGCCCGCCGCGTCTGGGTGGAGCCGAGCGTGTGGGCGTGTTTGCCACACGCAGTCCGTTTCGCCCTAATCCCATCGGGCTCACCTGCGTCAAGCTCAGCCGTGTCGAGCTCACCGACGATGGCCCCATCATTCATGTGCTGGGGGCCGATCTGCGCGACGGCACGCCCATCTACGACATTAAGCCCTACATTCCATTTGCCGACTGTCACCCGGATGCGACGGGCGGCTGGATTGAGGACGCGCCGTGGCAAGAGCTCGACATCGAGTTCCCGCAGACGCTGCAGGATATGGTCCCGCCCACAAAGCTCCCCGGCCTGGTCGAGGTCCTGCGCCAAGACCCACGCCGCGCAGGCAGCAAGCACGAGCCGAACCGCGTCTATCATCTGGCCTTCGCCGGGCTCGACATATCTTTTACGGTTGATGAAACCCAGCTAACCGTAGCCGCCGTCAACGATGCGCGGGGCTAACCTGCCATTCGTCTGCACCCGTCAAATTAAGCGCCAAACCCCGCGCCAAAACCGCTCACGCTGTTGGACAATAACGCCTACCAAAACAATCACTTTGCATGGGAGCTCAGCATGAAATACGACTTTAGCTCGCTAATCGACCGCCATGGCATGGACTCCATCGCCGTTGACTCCTGGGGTGAAATCCCCGGCATGGCTCCGAACGCGCCCGACGAGGGCTTCGACCGCATCCCCATGTGGGTGGCGGACATGAACTTTGCCACGGTGCCCACGGTCCAGGAGCACATCATTCAGCGCGCCCAGCATCCCATGTTTGGCTATTTCGATCCTCGCCCCGAGTACTTCGACCGCATCATCGAATGGCAGAGCCGCCGTAATGGCGTCGAGGGCCTGCTCCCGGAGCATATCGGCTACGAGAACGGCGTGCTGGGCGGCGTCGTGTCGACCCTGCGCGCGTATGTCCAGCCGGGCGATGCGGTGCTGGTCCACAGCCCGACCTACATCGGCTTTACCAAGTCCATCGAAGCCGCGGGCTATCGCATTGTCCACAGCCCGCTTAAGCTCGACGACCAGGGCGTGTGGCGTATGGACTTTGAGGACATGGAGCGCAAGCTCGCCCAAAACCACATCCATGCTGCGGTGTTCTGCTCGCCGCACAATCCCTGCGGTCGCGTATGGGAGCGCGACGAGATCGAACGTGCCATGGACATCTATCGTCAGCACGATTGTGTGGTGATCTCGGATGAGATTTGGTCCGATATCATCCTGCCGGGCCACAAGCATATCCCGACGCAGTCGGTGAGCGAGGATGCCCGCATGCGCACGGTCGCCCTCTATGCGCCGAGCAAGACGTTTAACCTGGCGGGCCTGGTCGGCAGCTACCACATCATCTATAACGAGACGCTGCGCGACCGCGTGTGCGCCGTGTCCAACAAGACTCACTACAACGAGATGAACGTCCTCTCCATGCATGCGCTTATCGGTGCCTACCAGCAGCAGGGCTACGAGTGGGTCGATGAGCTCAACGAGATCATCGATGCCAACGTTGGCTACTTCTGCGATTACGTTGACGAGCATTTTGAGGGCGTGTCCTATTCACGTCCGCAGGGCACCTACATGGTGTTTCTGGACTGTACCAAGTGGTGTCGCGAACATGGCCGCGATATTCAGTGGTTGCTCGACGAGGGGGCGCGCGTGGGCGTGGGGTATCAGGACGGCCGTCCGTTCCACGGGCCCTGTCACATCCGCGTGAATCTGGCACTGCCGCTTTCGCGGGTAAAGGAGGCGTGTGAGCGCCTGGACCGCTACGTTTTTGGGGTATAGGGGGCGCTCGATTCGAGTGCTGCCCCATGTGCCCACGCCGTCAAAATGCGTGGGCACATGGGGCGCAGAGGGTAGCGAGCGCGTTTTCCGCATTCGCTACTTTTCATGAATCTGCTTGCCGCAAAGATGTTCAATCGAAATCTCGTAGAGTTGGACGCCCTTTATGTCTTTGGCGATCTCCTCCTCGACTTCTTCGGCAGAAGGGTAGTACTTAAGCGCGAGCTGACGGACTTTGTCCTCGATAAACGCGGGCGCTTCATCTACCAGGCGACAACGACCAAAGACAACGGCACTCATAACGTAGGGAGCCCAGTCGCCGTCCTTGTACCACTCGTTGCCGTAAACGGTAAAGCAGATCTTGTCATCGCGCTTGAGTGCGTCGACCTTGTGGCCGGCTTTGGCGCCATGGAAATAAATCTTGTCGTGCTCGGCGTCAAAGAAGTAGTTGACGGGAATGGCATAGGGGTAGCCATCATCGCCGTTGACGGCAAAGACGCCGCGCTTGCAGGTAGCGAGCAGTTCGCGCGCTTCCTCGTCGGTGATGGCGCGTTTCTTTCGACGTAAGGGCCTAAACATCGTTTGCTTCCTTTCTACTGCGCATGGTGGTTGAGCACAAACTATAGCGAAACAGCCCCGTTTTTCTTGATACAGGCGAGTATGTTTTTGAGCTTGTTAAAGTCGAGCGGTTTGGGCAGATGGGCGTTCATGCCAGCGTCGTGTGCCGCCTTGGCGTCTTCGGCAAAGGCGTTGGCGGTGAGCGCGATGATGGGGATGTCGGCCGCATCGGCCTTTTCGCTCAGGCGGATCGCGCGGGTTGCCTCGTAGCCGTCCATGCCCGGCATCATGATGTCCATTAGAATCGCATCGAAGCTACCCGCGGGACGGCCAACGTATAGGTCGACCGCTTCGTTGCCGTCGGCGGCGCGAGTTACGACGATGCCCTCGCTTTCGAGCAGAGCCTGGGCAATCTCGGCATTGAGCTCGTTATCTTCTGCCAAAAGAACGTTCATGTCTGCAAGCGAGCAACTGTATGCCTGCTCGTCCGTACGTTCTTTTGCCTGAGGGTTCTTGTCGATCTCGAGCGGAATCTGGACGTTAAACGTACTTCCCACGCCAACCTCACTCGAAATCTCAATCGTGCCGCCCATCATATCGATGAGCGATTTGACGATAGACATGCCAATGCCGGTTCCTTGGAACTTGCTGCGCGCATCGTCGCCTTCCTGGGCAAACGGCTCGTAAATGTGTGCCAAAAACTCGGATGTCATACCAATGCCGGTATCCGAGACGCTAAAGCAAAACACGGCGTGCTCGTCGTCGACCGGTTTGATGGTCGATGAGAACGTAACGGTGCCTCCGTGCTTGTTGTACTTGATGCTGTTGTCGAGCAGGTTGACAAGGATCTGCCGAATATGGGTGGGGCTGCCGATCATATATTGGTCGACAGCGTAGGGCTCGCTGGTGTCGAGCATGGTTATGCCGCGGTCCGATGCGCGGAGCTTGCACAGTACGAGCGCATTGTCGCACAGCTCTTTAAGGTTGAATGATTCGTGCTCGAGCGTCACTTTGCGCTCCTCGATCCTGCCCATCTCGAGGATGTCGTTAATCAGTGACAGAAGGTGATTGGCGGCAACGCGCGCCTTGGCGCGGCTTTCGCGGGCGACCTGCATGTCGCCTTCTCTCAATTCCTCAATTTCGATAAGGCCCAGGATGCCGTTGAGCGGCGTGCGGATGTCGTGGCTCATGCGCGTGAGGAAAGCGGTTTTGGCGGCGTTGGCGGCATCGGCTTTCTGCCGTTCCTCCTGTGCGCGGTAAAGCGACCAGACAAGGATGACGATGCCGGTGAGCAAAATGCAGATGACGACTGCCGCAATGACGATGCGGTTGCGGTAGAGAAGTCGGAACGCATCCGATTCTTGCGCCGAGTACGATGTGGGGAAATAGCTGTTTGCAGAGAGCGATTCACCTGCATTGACGATACCCTTATTGATGATTCCCAGCAGCTCGGGCTTGCCGCGCGAAATTAAACACGATAGTTGTGCCGTGTTGGTGAGTTCCTGTGTTTCGAAATCCTCGATGTCGTAGATGTCGCGGAGAGTTTCCAGGCGCGTGCTGGGGACAATGATGCAACGTGCCTTCCCCTCATCGAGGGCTTTGAGCACCTCGCCGTCATTCGAATACTCGGTTACCGTTGCGTTCGGAAAGAGACTTTCGAGCTCAAAACGGTTAACGATTGTGCTCTTTGTACAAGCGATGTTCTTAAGGTCGCTGTTCAGGTTTTTGCCACTGTGAATGGCGGTCAGCGAAACCGTTCCCATCGAGTTTGACTGGATGACCCCTGTCTGCTCGGCGAGCCAGTAGTCGCGAAACAACGGCAGGGCGACATCGATGGTTCCGTTGGAAAGGGCTTTGATCATTTGCTTGTTGTTCGAGAGTGCGATTGTATTGACCGTAATGCCAAACTTGTCGTGCAACGTCGTTGCAAGCGAGGCGAGCGACCCTTCCATTTCGCCGTCGTCATTTTGCGTACAGTAGGGAAGTTGGTTTTTAAGATAGCCGAGCGTGATGGTATTGCCGTTTTCTTTGAGCCAGGTGGTCTCGGTGCCGGTGAGCGATGACGAGCCACTGTTTTGGGTCGAGTAACTCGATTTGACTTCCTCGTTATAGCGCGGGTTATCGCGGGCGATGGTCGCCATGGCGGCGTTGATGTCGTTCATCAGGTCAGGGCGGCTTTTAGGAACGGCAAAAAAGTAGTCGCTCGAGCCTACGTAGAACATGGGTGACGCATCGGGCGACGAAATGGTGTCGTTCATGATGACGGCGTCGACCTCGCCGTCTGCAAGCGCCTCAAAGAGGGCACTGCCGGTGTCGATTTCTTTATAGGTGCAGGTAACGCCTTCGTCGGCGAGCCACTGCTGGCCGACGATAGTTTGCATAACGCCAGAGTTGCAGCCGATGGTGAGGCCTTGGAGCGCCTGGGGGTCACCCTTGGCCAGGTCGTCGCGGTCGGGCCTGGCGTAGATGTAGTAGCGCTCGGTGCCCTCGGGGTTCGAGGAAAAGAGCAGCTTCTGCTCGCGTTCTGCCGAATACGAGATGTTGGGCATGAGGTCGATTTCGCCTGCCTCGAGCATGTCCATAAGCTCGGAGAAGGTGCCGCTAACGTATTCGTATTGCCAGCCCTTTGTGTAATACGAGAGGGTCTGGAGGTACTCGTAGCCCCATCCCGAGAGGCGCTCGCCCGGCGTGCCTTCCTGGAAGCCTTTGTTGTTGACGAGCCAGCCAACGCGGACCGTCTTGACCTGCTGGTCGGAGTCGGCGGCAAAGGCGGGGGCAGGCATGACGGCGCTCAGCACGGTGAGTGCGGCAAGCGCGACAGCCAGGGTGCGGCGTAGGGCTAAGCGAAGGACGGCGGAAGGTTTCACATGAAATCCTATCGAGTTGAGACAGTTTCGCATAAGGATACCAGCTCAGCATGCTTAGTCGGCAGCTGAGCCGCTAAACGGTCCCGCCCGGCACTTGGGGACAGTCCCTTTCTGCCGGTACAAAAGGAACGTCCCCAACTGCCGGTTGTGGGACAATACCGAGCGAATGTGATTGGGCGTCTGGGAAAAGGGGTCGCGATGAACAAGTTGAGGACGCTTGCCGATGTTTTGCGCCAGGCTGGCTTTGCGCGCATCACGGGCCTGTTTCTCGTCTTCTATCTGCTGTGCTCGACGGCCGTGTGGCTGTCCGAGCCCACGACCCTTACGTTTGGCGATGGTCTCTGGTTTAGCTTTGAGACGGTCTCGACCATCGGCTTTGGCGATATCCCGGCCGAAACGCCGGTCGCCCGCGCTATTACCGTCGTCCTGAGCGTCATCAGCATCTTCTACATCGCCATGCTCACGGGTGTGGCGGTGAACTACTGCAATACGCTCATTAAACTGCGCCAAAAGGACACCATGGCGCGCTTTATGGACGATCTTGAGCATTTGGAAGAGCTCGATCGTGACGAGCTCGCCGACCTGTCGCGCCGTGTGCGCGAATATCGCCGACGCCAACGCTAGAACGGGCGACGCGCGTCACGACGAGGGGGACTGAATATGAATATCACGGTATACCTGGGCGCGAGCGTCGGCAACGACCCGGCGTTTCTGCCTGCAGTGCGAGAGCTCGGCACGTGGATTGGCTCCAACGGCCACGCGCTGGTATACGGCGGCTCCAAGTCGGGCCTGATGGGCGCGCTTGCCGATAGCGTGCTCAATGCTGGCGGGCATGTGACGGGCGTTGAGCCGAGCTTTTTTATCGAGGCAGAGTTTCAACACGACGGTATTGACGATCTCATCGTGACGAGTGACATGGCCGAGCGTAAGGCCAAGATGATCGAGCTCGGCGACGCGTTCATCGCCTTCCCGGGCGGTACGGGCACGCTCGAGGAGATTGCCGAGGTCATGTCCGCCGTGTCGTTGGGGCATCTCGATGCGCCGTGCATCCTGTACAACCTCGGGGGCTACTACAACGATCTTAAGTCGCTGCTCGGGCGCATGATCGACAAGGGCCTATCGAGCCCGCAGCGCCAGACCGGCATCTACTTTGCCGACGACCTGCGTCAAATCGCATCGATTATCGGCGCCTAAGCCTTAGGCTCATCGCTCGTGCGGCACCCAACGGCACCGTTCGCGGCGTAGATGGTTAGCCCGCCCGAGGCCTGCTCGTCCTACAATAAAACGTATCTTTGTCGATTTGACCACGGGAGGTCCCGATGGATACCCTTGCAAAACCCAAAAACCGTGCGCTGTTCTTAGTGAGCGTGGCTGCGACCGGTGCGTTTGCGGGCACCGCGGTCTGGCTGTTCTTCTTTGCGATGGAGCGCGGTATCGACTATCTATGGACCGAGATCCCGCATATGCTGGGCGTCGCTTCACCCGAGCTCGCGAGCGGCCCGTTCGGGTTTTTGCCGTATCCGTTTTTCGTCTGCCTGCTGGGCGGCCTGCTGATCGGCCTGTACGAAAAGATGACGGGCACCAAGACCGATGACCTCAACCAGGTAATGGCCAAGGTTAAGCAAGACGGTCGCTATCCGTACGACAACCTGGGCAAGCTTTCGCTCGCGGCGTTGCTGCCGCTGCTGTTTGGCGGAAGCATTGGACCGGAGGCCGGCCTGACCGGCGTTATCGCGGGTCTGTGCAGCTGGGTCGGCGACCGCATGCGTCGCTTTGGTGCCGAGTTTAGGGAGCTCACGCTGCTGGGCACCCAGGCTGCCCTGACGGCGCTCTTTACCGCGCCCGTGTTTGGCTTTGTGGCGCCGCTCGCCGGTAGCGCCGACGGCCAGGGCGCTGGCGAGGACTCCGCGTCCGATGAGATCACCATCAAGCTGCCCAAGGCGCAAAAGACCGTGGTCTACGGCATCGCGATTGCCGGCGGTCTGGGCACCTATCTGCTGCTCGGCCAGCTTATGGGCGGCGGCATGGGCATGCCCAGGTTCGAGGCCGCCCAGGTGGGTAACCTGGAACTTGTCTGGCTCATTCCGCTGGCGTTGGTCGGCACCGTATGCGGTTGGCTGTACTTTGTCTCTGAGCATGCAAGCGAGGCACTGTCCCATGCAATAGGGGAGCGCCCGGTCGTCAAGGCCATGCTGGCCGGCCTGGCGCTCGCCATCTGTGGCACGGTCCTGCCCTACACCATGTTTGCCGGCGAGACCCAGGCCGATGTGCTCATGGAAACCTATCTGACCATTCCCGCTGGCGTGCTTATCGCGACCGGTCTTGTTAAGGCCATGCTGACGCCCGCCCTCATCAACCTTGGTTGGCGCGGCGGCCACTTCTTCCCGGTTATCTTCTCGGGTGTGAGCCTGGGCTATGGCCTTGCCATCCTCACCGGCGCAGATCCGGTCTTTTGCGTCGCCGTCTGCACCGCCTCGACGATGGGCGCCGTCATGCGTCAGCCCGTCATGGTCGTGGGCCTGCTGCTCATGTGCTTCCCGCTCAAGGGCATCGTCTACATGATCATCGCCGCTGTTATCGCCGCCGGCATTCCGCTTCCCAAGCCGCTGCGCAAGTAGTACGGTGGCGCACGCCGGGGACATGCCGTTTGCCATGGATTTGCGGATGGGCGATTGCGACCGATTGCGGCCCGCGTGGGTCGAGATTTGCTTGCCTACAGGTCGCGTGCCCGATAGACCTTGGTGCTGACGGTGCAGCTGATTGCACATAGCGTGAGGGCCAGTACGGCAATTCCTGCGCACAGGCAGCCGAGGACGGCGGGATCGGGATTCGCCCCAGCAATCGACATGAGCCAGTTGCTGATGGGGTTGGAGGAGCTCAGCGTGGCCATGGCAAGGCATCCGAGCAGGGCAAACAGGCCGACGGAAAGGCGCAGCGCCTCCATGTGTCCAAATCGAAAGAACAGCGGCTGTGCCAGAAACACCATCATGAGGGAGATGAGCATCGATGCGGCGGAGGCTATTGTGGTCTCAAAGACGATCTGTCCCGTCGAGGGCATGCCCGTGTGATCGAAGAACGGAAGAGTGATGGTGCTCAAAAGCACGGTCGCGCACGCCATGATGGCCGAGAAGGCAACAATGCAGAGGTAACGTGCGCAGATGATGTCTTTGCGCGAGAAGGGCAGCGTTGCCCGATAACGCTCCCAACCGTTTTGATTGTCGAAACCGGCCAGTGAGTTCATGAACATGATGGGCGACATGGCACTGACGGCGCCGGCACCGGCGCTTATACCGGAATCGCCATCCGATGCGTTGGCGAGGGTCAGCACGACGAAGATGAACAAGCCGACGCCCGCAATGCTCGGGACAAGCGTGCGAACGATGGCGAGCTCGGACATAAAGGCTCGTTTCATTTCGAAGCCCCTTTCTGTATGAGGCGAAGATAGTCATCAATGGTTGCCCGATCGCAGGGAATCTCGGGGAAGGCCTCGAGCGCCTCGCGACGGTTGGGCACGAGCACGTCCACGCTATAGGCGTGGTGGGCGGCACGGGCGCCTTCGACGCAAGCCATGAGCTCGGACGCCTGTGCTTGGGTGCAGTGGGCGATGCCGGCTCGGTCGGTAATGTCCTCGCGCGGCAGGTCAAACACAATCGAGCCGTTATCGATGCAGATGACGCGGTCGGCAGTGCGATCGAGGTCGGATGTAATGTGGCTTGAGAGCAGCACGCTGTGCTGGCCGTCGGCGACAAAGGCGAGCAACTCGTCGAGCAGTTCCTCGCGCGCCATGGGATCGAGGCCCGCGGTGGCTTCGTCCAAAACGAGCAGCTTAGCATTGTGACTGAGCGCACAGGCGAGCTGCAGCTTCATGCCCATGCCGCGGGAGAGGTCCTTGACCTTCGTCTTGGGATCGAGGCCAAATCGGTCGATGAATCCGGCGAACGTTTCGCAGCTCCACGTGGGGTATGCCGGGCCTACGAGCCTCTCGACCTGGCCCACCTTGAGCGTGGAGGGGAAGGGACACGTGTCCAGGACAAGCCCGATGCGGGAGCGCAGGTGGCGCTGCGTCTCGTCGGGCGCGTTGGCGTCGCAGCGCTGTCCAAGCAGATGCACCTCGCCGGCATCGAGCTTTATAAGCCCAAGCGCGGCGCGAATGGTCGTCGTCTTGCCGGCGCCATTTGCGCCCACAAAGCCAACGATCTGGCCGGGCTCCACGGCGAGTGTGACCACTCGCAACGAAAAACGGTCGCTCACACGGCGTGAGATGCCTTTGAGTTCTAAAAGGTTTTGCATGGTATAGCCTTTCTTGCAGATGGCTACTGCATGGTTTCGGGGGCTACCAGGTCGAGCATCTCGTGCAGCTTGTCGCGCGTAACGCCCAGGGCTTCGGCTTGGCTCGCCGCTTTCGCAAGCAGTTCTTCGATATGGCAGAGCTGGTTTTCGCGCAAGAGCTCCTGGTTGCCCTCGGCGACAAAACAGCCCTTGCCCTGCACGGTGCAGATGAAGCCGAGTTGCTCCAGGTCGGCGTAGGCGCGCTTGGTGGTGATGACACTCACGCCAAGATCGCTCGCGAGTGCACGGATACTGGGGAGTTTGGCTCCCGCCGCGAGCGTGCCCGAAAGGATCTGAGCTTTGACTTGCGAGGCTATTTGCTCGTAGATGGGCTTGTCGCTCGAATTGGATAGGATGATGTCCACAGCGGCTCCTTAGCTGATGGGCTACACGTGTATATAACCGGTAAGCACAGTATATATAAACTATGCACAGTTACGCAAGAGACAAATTCGGATTGGGCCGGCTACCCAGGCCCCAACTGATGAATTTGTCCTGATAGGCGCCCTAGAGCGGGATTTCGCGGCTACAATAGTGCGGTTACAACGACGTAATGCACTCAATGCAAGAAAGGATCCGCATGGCAAGCCTGTCGGATGAAATCTCGTCGCGCCGCACATTCGCGATCATCAGCCACCCGGACGCCGGTAAGACCACGCTTACCGAGAAGCTGCTGCTCTATACCGG
Organism: uncultured bacterium; assembly: GCA_905214385.1. Taxonomy (GTDB): domain Bacteria; phylum Actinomycetota; class Coriobacteriia; order Coriobacteriales; family Coriobacteriaceae; genus Collinsella. The sequence goes on along the minus strand of CAJMMF010000011.1, from coordinate 57,898 downwards.
CAGCATCCAGACTGCCGGTTCGGTCAAGGGCAAGAGCTCGGCCAAGCACGCCGTCTCGGACTGGATGGACATCGAGAAGGAGCGCGGCATTTCCGTTACCTCCTCGGTGCTGCAGTTCACCTATAATGGCGCCTGCGTCAACATCCTCGATACCCCCGGCCACCAGGACTTCTCGGAGGATACCTACCGTACCCTTATGGCCGCCGACGCCGCAGTCATGGTCATCGACGGCGCCAAGGGCGTCGAGGCCCAGACCAAAAAGCTCTTTAAGGTCTGTACGCTGCGTCACATTCCCATCTTCACCTTTGTGAATAAGCTCGACCACGAGGCTCGCGATCCGTTTGAGCTCATGGAAGAGATCGAGAACGTCCTGGGTATCAATACGTATCCCATGAACTGGCCGATCGGCAGCGGCCGCAACTTCCGCGGCGTGTTCGACCGTCAGACCCGTCGCGTCATTGCCTTTGAGGGCGACGGCCACGCCAACGCCACCAAGAAGGTCGCCGAGGTCGAGGCCGAGCTGGGCGATCCTTCCATGGACGAGCTTATTGGCGAAGAGAACCATAAGAACCTGATGGACGACATCGAGCTGCTCGATGGCGCCGGCGACGAGCTCGACTTGGATGCCGTGGCCTGCGGCAAGCTGAGCCCGGCGTTCTTTGGCTCGGCGCTCACCAACTTTGGCGTGGAGCCCTTCCTCAAGGAGTTCCTGCGTCTGGCCCCGACGCCGCGCGCCTATACCGATACGCTCACCAGCGAACCGGTCGATCCCTGCCGCGATGACTTTAGCGGCTTTGTGTTTAAGATCCAGGCCAATATGGACAAGAACCACCGCGACCGCATCGCCTTTGTGCGCATTTGCTCGGGCAAGTTCGAGCGTGGCATGGACGCCTTCCACGTGCAGGGCAACCGCAAGCTCAAGCTTGCCACGGGCACGTCGATGATGGCCGATGACCGCGCCATCGTGGACGAGGCGTACGCGGGCGATATCGTGGGCCTGTTCGATCCGGGTATCTTTAGCATCGGTGACACCGTGTGCTCCGGCAAGCGCCACGTGCAGTATCCGCAGATCCCGACGTTTGCCCCCGAGATGTTCGCTCGCATTACGCAGGTCGACACGCTCAAGCGCAAGCAGTTCGTCAAGGGTATGGAGGAGCTTGCCCAGGAGGGCGCCATCCAGATCTTCCGCGAGCTTGGTGCCGGCATGGAGAGCGTCATCGTGGGCGTGGTCGGCGTACTGCAGTTTGAGGTGCTCGAGCGCCGCCTCAAGGCCGAATATCGTGTTGAGGTTCGCCGCCAGCCGCTGCCCTATACGGACATCCGCTGGATTCAGAACGACCCCGATACCATCGATATCCCGGGCCTTTCGCTCACGCGCGACACCCTGCGCGTCGAGGACATGCGCGGCGGTAAGCTGCTGCTGTTCACGAGCCCGTGGAACGTGGATTGGGCAACTGACCACAACCCCGACCTTATCCTGTCGGAGTTTGGCAACGTGGCCTTTTAGCGCATCGGCGCGGTGGCCCTGCGGGGCTGCCGCGCCGTTTACTTGCCTGATGCCGTATGAGCGGCTATCATACCCACCGTCGTCTCAAGACCGGGGCGTCCGAGCAGTTCGGGTCCGATATCCTGCTCGTTAAACCTAAAACCAAAGGAGTACATAATGATCAAGAAGGTCATGGAGGACTACAAGGTCCTGTTGCGGAGCATTCCCGCGGCAACGGTTTCGCTGTTTTTCGTGAGCGTCATCATGATGAACCTGCTGGCCAACAAAGAGCTCATCAGCCTGCCGTATCTGGCACTCGATTGCGGCTTTGTGGTGAGCTGGGTTTCGTTTTTGTGCCAGGACATGATCTGCAAGCGCTTTGGCGCCAAGGCATCCATCAAAATCTCTATCCTCGCGCTGCTGGTCAACCTGGCCGTGAGCCTGTGCTTTTGGGCATGCTCGCTCACGCCCGGCATGTGGGGCGCCTACTACGACACGGGCATGATCGAGGTCAACAGCGCCCTTAACGCCACCATTGGCGGCACCTGGTACGTGGTGCTGGGCTCTTCGCTGGCAATGCTCGTTTCTGCCGTGGTTAATTCCACGCTCAACCAGTCGCTCGGCCGTATGCTCAAAAAGAATAACTTTGCGAGCTTTGCCTTCCGTTCCTATGTGTCCACGGGTGTTGGCCAGTTTATCGACAACCTGGTCTTTGCCATTGTGGTGAGCCATACGTTCTTTGGTTGGACCTGGGTGCAGGTCCTTATGTGCTCGCTGACCGGCGCTGTTGCCGAGCTGCTGTGCGAGGTCTTCCTGAGCCCCGTGGGCTACAAGGTCGTGCGTGGCTGGGAGCGTGAGAATGTGGGCGCCGAGTACCTCGAGCGCCACGCAACCGCCTAAGGAGCAAGTATGCGGGTTTTGATCACGGGCGCTTCGGGCGGTATCGGAGCCGCGTGCGTGCAGCGCTTTTTGGACGAGGGCCACGAGGTCGTGGGCTTTGACCTGCTGCCGGCGACGGTTGAGCACGAGCGCTACCGCCATCTGATCGTTGATGTACGCGAGCCTAACTCGTTTCCAGGCGACCTTGAGCCTCAGGTAATCGTGAACGTTGCCGGTACGCAGGATTCGGCCGATGACATTGCCGCCAACCTGCGTGGCACCATCAACGTGACCGAGCGCTACGCCTTTGTGGGAGAGGGGCTTGCCGCCAAGCCGGCGCCTGCTATCCAATCCGTGGTCAATGTGGGGTCGGCGAGCGGACATACGGGATCGGAGTTTCCCGCCTATGCTGCCAGCAAGGGTGGCGTTATCGCCTACACCAAGAACCTTGCAAACCGCCTGGCGCCGCAGGCCATCGCCAACAGTGTGGACCCGGGCGGCGTTATCACGCCGCTCAATCGTTGCGTGATGGAAGACGAGCACCTGTGGAACCAGATTATGGAGCTCACGCCGCTTAAACGCTGGGCCACCGCCCAAGAGATCGCCGAGTGGATCTACTTTGTGGGCGTGACCAACCGGTTTATGACCGGGCAGAGCCTGCTGATCGATGGCGGCGAGGCCGGCCGCACACAATTTATTTGGCCCGAATAGGAAACGCGCCCGATGGAAATCCGTCGGGCGCGTTTTTGATGTATTGATTTTTAGCCGAGGCAAGTCCAGTTGACGGGGGTCGAGCCGTGCTGTTCGAGTAGCCGATTGGCTGCCGAGAAGGGGCGCGACCCTATAAAGGCGGGGAGTTCTGCCGTGGCGCGGTTGGCCGAAAGCGGCGAGGGGTGCGTAGAAGCTAGGCAGAACTTGCCGGTTGCCTTGCCCGCGCCGATCGCGTCGAGCTTGCCCTCAACCATTTGCTGGGCAAAGCGGCCCCATGCCAAAAAGACGACCGGCTGGGGCAGCTGACAGCAGCGTTCGATAACGTAGTCGGTGAGCGTGCTCCAGCCCAGCTTGGCGTGCGAATTGGCGGCATGCTCGCGCACGGTGAGCGTAGTGTTGAGGAGCAGGACGCCCTGTTGTGCCCATGGGGTTAGGTCTCCCGTGGCAGGAAAGGGGCAGTCCAGATCGGCATTGAGCTCCTTATAGATGTTGCGCAGGCTCGGTGGCAACTTGGTTTGCGTCGCGGGGACCGAGAACGATAACCCCATGGCCTGGTTGGGTCCGTGATAGGGATCTTGACCCAAGATGACAACCTTGACCTGGTCGGCCGGCGTGTAGGCGAGGGCATTGAGGATGTCGTCTTGTGCCGGGTAGATGGTCTGCTCGGCACGCAAAAGGGCGATGCGCTCGAGCAGCTGGTTCGTAGTGTCACGTACCGGCTGCGGCGCATCGCCCAACCAGGTTGCTATGTTGCGGTCGCGAGTTGCGGTGTCCATGGGGCTCCTTTATGGCAGATACTCTGTTGGTATCTATTGTAAAGGCGCACCGGTTGCCTTTATGCCGCGGCTGTATGAAGAGTGGGGTCTACGAGACGCGCTCGGGCGTTCCTGCCATACGAGCCTGTTCATGCGCGCGTAGGCGCGGAAGCTCGACGGTTGCCACCATGACGCCGGTGAGGATGAGGGCGGCGCCAAAGAAGGCGATGGGGCTCAGGACCTCGCCGACCAGGAAGAACGAGAAGACGGCGGAGCAGACCGGCTCGAGCGAGAAGGCAAAGCCGGTGGTCTCGGCGGGCACGTGGGGCTGCACGAGCGTCTGGGTGATAAAGCCGTAGGCAGAGCAGATGAGTGCGAGCGCGACGACGACCGCGACCTCGCTCGGCGTGCTGGGAAGCGTAAAGCCGCCAAAGGCAAATGCGGCGATGCCCGAGAACAGGCCGCCAAAGCCCAGCTGCCAAACACCCAAGGCCAGTGGGTCGACTTCTTCGACAAAGCGCTTGGCTACGATAATGTGGCTGGCATAGATAAAGGCTGAGAGCAACATGATGATCGCGCCGGGATTCAGGCTGGTAAAGTCGGCGCCCGAGAGCAGCAGCATACCGCAGGTGACGATGGCGGTGCCGACGAGCACCTTGCGCTCGGGGGCGCGACGCAGCAGGGCGGCGTTGGCAAACGGCACGATCACGACCGTCAGGCTCTGCAAAAAGCCGGCGGTGGAGGCGGAAGTAAGGCTGGAGCCCAAGCACATGCAGGTGAGCTCGGTTGCCATGATGGCGCCGATGATGGCGGCGCGAACCATAAGGTCGCGATTGATGCGGAAAGCGCGCTTATGGAAGAGCAGCGGGCAGGCCACAAAGGCGATGATGCAGCGCAGCGCAACGATGCTCGTGGCGTTCATGCTGTCCATGCCGATCTTCATGAGGGGGTACGAAAAGCCCCATGCGACGGGAACGGAAAATGAGAGCGCGATTGCTTTTTTGCGATCCATGGGACTCCTTTTGTTACAGAACGGTTTCGCAAAAAGGATTCTGCTCCCAGATGTGGATGTAGTAAAGCGAATGTATCTTCAGTATGATTAAGAAATACTAATGTTGCTAGAAAAGCGCTGGCAAAACGTTTTACGGCTACATCGATGTGGAGGCACGATGGCATCGCGATATCAGATTGTATGTATGGTGGTCGATTGCGGCAGTCTGAAGGGCGCGGCCGACGAGCTGGGCTATACGCAAAGCGCGGTGAGCCAGGCCGTCAAGGCGCTCGAGCGCGAGCTGGGCACCACGATTATCGAGCGCGGTAAGCAGGGCGTATCGCTTACGCGCGACGGCAAACAGTATCTGCCGTATCTGCGCCAGATTGTAACTGCCGAGGCCGAGCTTGAGGGCAAGCGTCAGGAGTTGCTGGGGCTTTCGTCGACTGACATTCGCATTGCGACGTTTACCAACGTGAGTCGTACCGTGCTGCCGCGCGTGATCCGCGACTTTGGGGCCCTGCACCCGGGCGTTCACTTTACGCTCAAGCAGGGCGATTACACGCGCAACGCCCAGTGGGTGCACGATGGCGTGGTTGACTTTTGCTTTACGGCACGCGGATTTACCGCGGGGCTCGAGAAGCGCGTGGTCTATCATGACGAGTTGGTAGCATTGTTGCCGGCCGCGCATCCGCTGGCGGCAAAGGAAAAGGTGACACTCGCCGACCTAGCGTCCGAGCCGTTTGTGCTGCTGGATGAGGGCGAACAGAGCCTGGTGCTCGATGCATTTGCGGCGCATGGGCTGTCACCGCACGTGACGAGCGAGGTGACCGACGACTACACCATCATGGCGATGGTGGAGGAGGGCCTAGGCGTGAGTATGCTGTATCGCCGTACCGTCGAGGGCATGCGGGCCGATATTCGCGTACGACCCATCGTGCATGCTCCTTCGCGTGACGTGGTTGCAGCCTGGCGCAGCTGGGACACCATGCCTGTCGCCACGAGGCACTTTATCGACTATATGAGCTCGCATATTGTCAATTAATGATTGGCGTGGCGTTGAGAGTGGTGATTAGCGGGCTGTCGCTTTGGCTTGTGCTAGACGGTAGGTGCGTGCCGGGTGGCAGAGCAATACCGCCACGACCATAAAGAACGCCGTGGTGCCCAGGCTGATGGGGTAGACCATCATGATGTTCGCAAAGGTGCGGAAGTGTGGGAACACGCAGAATACCCAATAGAAGCGGATGCCGCAGACGCAGATCATGGTGATGAGGGCGGGCATGAGCGAGATGCCAAAGCCGCGCAGGTAGCCGGACATGTTTTCGTAGAACATGCTAAAAGCGTACGCCGGGAAGATCGAACACACGCGGATATAGCCGATCGAGACGATGTTGGGGTCGCTGTTAAAGAGCGACAGAATCTCGCGCCCCAGACCGACGATGATGACGATGGTGGTGAGCGCGACGATACCGCCTTCGACCAGGCAGACCTTGAGCGTTTTGGTGCAGCGGTCGATTTGGCGAGCGCCGTGGTTTTGCCCCACAAAGGTGGTGCAGGCCTGGCTAAAGCTGTTGAGCAGGTTGTAGCACACGTACTCCAGGCTCATGGCAGCGCTCGATGCCGCCATGACCTCGGTGCCCAAGCTGTTGATGGCGGACTGGATGATGATGTTGGCGACGGCAAAGACAGCGCTTTGGATGCCGGCGGGCAGGCCGATCTTGACGATGCGCTTGAGGGCGACGGGGTCTAAGCCTAAGTCGCGTGGGGTGACGCGGACGACGGAGTCGGTCTTGAGCAGGCGGATAAAGAGCGTAGCGGCGCTGACGGTGTAGGCGATGGCGGTGGCGATGGCGACGCCCGCGACGCCCCAGTGGAGCACGGGGACAAAGATGAGGTCCAGGCCAATGTTGAGGACGGTGGACACGGCGAGCGCCTGCAGCGGCATGCGGGTGATGCCGACGGAGCGGAAGATCGCGGCCTCAAAGTTGTAGAGCAAGATCGAGGGCATGCTGAGCAAAAAGACGCGCAGGTAGAGCGAAGCGAGCGGCATGGTCTCGGCAGGCACGTTGAGCGCAGCGAGCATGGGCTCGGCAAAGATCTCGCCCAGTGCGATGACGACAAAGCCCACGAGCGCCATTAAAATCGAGGTATGGACGGCGCGTTTGACCATGTTCTGATCGTTGCGACCGATAGCGTTGGCGATGACCACGTTGGAGCCAAGCGACATGCCAATAAAAAGGTTGAGCATAAGACTGGTAAGCGGAACATTTGAGCCGACCGCCGCCATGGCGAGGGTTCCCTGGTCGCCCGAGAAGTTACCGATGATGACCGTGGCGATGAGGTTCGACAGCTGCTCCAAGATGCTCGTGGCGGCCACGGGGAAGGCGAACAGGGGAATATTGCGCCATAGCGAGCCGGTGGTCATGTCAATGTGCTTAGATGCGGTGTCTGTCATACGCTCTCAATCTCTAATATGCTCTTTCGTGCTTATTTGCGCAGACGATGATACTCCTAATGCAGCCAGCCGGCACTTAGGGACGTTCCTTTTCTGTCGGCAGCTGGGGACACTCCTTGTCTCTTCTATGACTAGGTGGGGAAGGCGTGCGACAATGGTGGGCGTTGTGTTGTTCGCGCTAAGGAGTTGCCATGTTGTTGTGTCCCGTTTGCCATGAACCGTTGGTGGACGACGAGCGCGGTGCTGCATGCGCGGGCGGACACCGGTTTGACCGTGCGCGCGAGGGCTATCTATATCTGCTGCGCTCGTCCAAGAGCGGCGACTCCATGGGCGATCCCAAGTCGCAAGCGCGCAGCCGTCGTGACTTTCTGAACCGTGGATACTACGCGCCGTTGCGCGACGCAATGGTCGAGCTGGTGCGCGAGCGGGCGACTGGGCGTGCTGCGTCTGCGAACGGTCCTATGACCTTGCTCGACATTTGCTGTGGCGAGGGCTACTACACCAGCGCCATGGGCGCGGTATCGGGCGTAGATGCTTACGGGTTCGACTTGGGCAAGGAGATGGTGCGCCTGGCTGCCAAGCGCGGCGATGCGACCTACTTCGTGGCCAACATGAAGGACATCCCCGTGGCGGACGGCGCCTTCGATATGGTGACCGAGCTCTTCGCTCCCTTTAACGAGCGTGAGTTTGCCCGCGTGCTGGCGCCCGAGGGCTCGCTCTACACCGTGGTGCCGGGTGCTCGGCATCTGTTTGGCCTCAAGGAGGTGCTCTACGACACGCCATATCTCAACGACGAAAAGCTGCCACAGACCACCGAGCTTAAACTGGTCGGAACGCAGCGGGTGACAGCTTCCATCACCCTCCAGACCCAGGCTGACATCGAGGCGGTGTTCCAGATGACGCCCTACTACTACCGCACGCGCCCCGCCGACAAAGAGCGCCTGGCAAACCTCGATACCCTTCAGACCGATATCGACTTTATCATCGCCGAGTACCGCCACTAACCTACCAAAAAGGGACAGGTTTATTTTGGCAGGTTTTATCTGGGCAAACGTAAAGGGCCGACCGCGGAGATGCGCGATCGGCCCTTTTTAGTTGCTTGGCTGCAGGGAGCTGTGGGGGCAGGTGCCTACAGACGATCCTTGTTCTCGGCCTTAACGTCGTGTGCCTGCTGAACAAAGAACAGGTCGTAGACCACGATGACAAAGGCTCCAATATTGACGGCGCTGCCGCCGAGCGCGGGAAGGGTGAGCACAGCCTGCGCAATCGTGGCGATTGCGGCAACGATGCCGAGCTTAAACGCGCCATCCACCTGCGAAGGCTTGTTGGCGCCCTTGATGCCCGCAACACCTGCGGCAAGGTCGATAACGCCCTTGGCGACAAGCACGACCGCGGCGAGCATGGCGTTCGATCCGTAGACGGATTCAAATTTGCCGGTTGCGATGCCGGTGATACCGATGACGAGGCTGGCGATGCCCAAAACAAAATAGATGAGGGCAAGGATTTTGAGTGTCTTGCGCGCGGCGCTCATAGGTAGTCCTTTCGATTCGGGCGCTGCCAGTCTGGCGCGTCCCATATGCTGCACATATCGTGAAGCACATTGTAGTTCAACGTGACGGCGTGTGTGTTAGAAAGCGCTTCTCGCCTGTGCAGGGCAATCTTTCAAAAAGGAAAGCCAGCTGTAAGTCAAATCGATGGCAGCTCATGTGCGGCGCTGTGATGATGAGGCCGTGATAAGAAGTGAGTCTAAGGAGGAGCCGTGATGTACGGAGCCAAGCAAGTGCGTGAGCCGCGTTCGTTAGGAAGGCGTATGGGCGATTCCGTGATCGCTGCCGTGTGCACGGGATTGATGGCGGTGCTTTGCATTGGGATGCTGTGGACCATGTCGCGTGTGGGACAATAGCGGACGGTTGGGTGCCAACTGAGGTGGCGCTCACGTATTCGTTTTGTTTGCTAAGGAGTGTCCATGGGCGTCGTCGATCCCTTTTCTGTTGCTCGGGCTGCTGGGCTCGAGCTCGTGCGGACGTCCGAGGGCCTCACGCTCACCGATGGCACGATGGAGCTGCGTGCCGATTTTGGCCGCATGCTTCCGCGGCTCAAGCAGGGTCGTCTGCAGCAAGAGCTGCTGGTAAAGGTTGCGCGCACAAAGGGCGTCGAGCGCCCATGGGCGATTGACGCCACGGCAGGCTTTGGCGAGGATTCGCTGCTGCTGGCTGCCGCGGGTTTTGCGGTCGATTTGTATGAGCAGGATTGCGTGATCGCGGCGCTCCTCAAGGATGCTTTGGATCGCGCGGCAGATGATCCGGCGCTTGCGACAGCCGTGGCGCGCATGCGCTTACATGCGGGCGAGGACAGCATTGCCGGCCTTCGCCATACAGCTGAGCTGATCGGGCAGGGCGAGCTCACCGCTCCCGACGTGGTGTATCTGGACCCCATGTTTCCCGGGCGCACCAAGAGCGCGGCGGTGAAAAAGAAGTTCCAACTCTTGCACCATCTGGAACAGCCGTGCGCCGATGAGGAGTCGCTGGTCGAAGCTGCGCTTGCGGTGCGCCCGCGCAAGGTCGTTATCAAGCGGCCGGTGAAGGGGCCGCTGCTTGCCGGCGTTAAGCCGAGCTATCAACTTGCGGGCAAGGCCGTTCGCTACGATGTTTTGGTGCCGCCGCGCCCGTAGCTTGCGTGCGATGGTTGGCGCTCCGTCAACACCGTGCCGATGCGGGGTCTATTTCCAAGGGTGCGACGTCAGATGCCACCCGCCACAGTATTCGCATTTGTAGCAGGCTAAACCACGCCGCCCGCGGTTTTCGCAGTCGGCCATAACGGCCTCGGCCTCGGCGCGTGTGTCGTACCGGTTTTTGCGCTCGCACGACTTATAGCGCCAAGCCTCATCGCGCTCGGCGTCCAGGGCGTCGCGGCGCTCGTCCTCGCGCGCAAACAGGTCGCTCATATCGCCGCCGGTGGCAGCGCCCAAAAACTCGCTTTTGGCCTTTGACCAGGCGGCTCGCTTTTTGCTTCCCATCCGCTCCTTGCCCTTTCCAAACGCTGGTATGATTGCTCAATCAAAGTGATACCAATAAACGTGAGGTCGCCGCGTGATGATCAGAAAAACCCTCGATACCGACATTCCCGCCGTCATGGCTATCTATGACGCGGCCCGCGCCTTTATGCGCGCGCATGGCAACGCCACGCAGTGGCCCGAGGGCACGCCTTCGGCCGAGCAGCTGGCTGCCGATATTGCCGCTGGTGGCAGTTACGTGTGCGAAGTCGACGGCCGCGTGGTGGCGACGTTTGCCTTTTTACCGGGTCCGGACGAGTGCTATGACGTGATTGAGGACGGTCAATGGCGCAGCGACACTCCGTATGCCGTGCTGCATCGCGTGGCATCCGACGGCACCGTGCACGGTATCGCGGCGGCGATGTTTGCCTTTGCCAAGGAATGCGCCGACCATCTGCGTATTGACACGCACGAGGACAACTTGCCCATGCAGGGCGCCATCACCAAGGCCGGGTTTAAGCGCGCCGGTATCGTATATGTGTCGGACGGTACGCCGCGTGTCGCGTTTGATTGGCTGCGCGAGGCGTAGGAGCCAAGGCACGTATCATCACCCAGCTCAAATAAAAAATGGCCTCGAGTGGGGCCATTTTTGGTAAAACGCGTCGTTGTGGGGCTCGCGTTGTTACCGCCCAGATGAGTCCGGGCGGACAAAAAGGGGAGGTGCCGGCTTTCGCAAGGCGCGAACCTACGAAAATCGCCGCGCGGCAACGCAGGGCGATGAGCTCGGTCGGGGGATAGGGCCCGCTTCGCCCGCCGGCCCGTAAATTGTATCATCCAGTGTGGAACGAGGATGCCCGTTGCCGCGTGCGATGGGCTTGCAATAAGAGGAGAGCCATGTCGAAGCAAGCGGTCGTTGGAATCTTGGCGCATGTCGATGCCGGCAAGACCACGCTGGCCGAGGCCATGCTGTTCAACGCGGGTCGCATTCGCAAGCGCGGCCGCGTTGACGATGGCGATTCACACCTGGACACCAACGCGATCGAGCGCGAGCGTGGCATTACGATCTTCTCGTCGCAGGCCGTGCTCGACCATGGCGATACCCACGTCATGCTCGTGGATGCGCCGGGGCATGTCGATTTTTCTGCCGAGGCGGAGCGCACGCTGCGCGCACTCGACTACGCGATTTTGGTTGTGGGCGCCAATGACGGCGTGCAAGGGCACACCGAAACCCTGTGGCGCCTGCTTGCGCGCTATGACATCCCGACGTTCATCTTTATCAACAAAATCGACTTGGAGCATCCCGGCCGCGATGTTTTGCTGGCACAACTTAGGCAGCGTCTTTCCGAGGGCTGCCTGGATGCCAACGAGCTGCTGGCGGGCGCCGCCGTTCAGGAGGACGCTGCTGCGTTGGACGAAGCGGCGCTCGAGGAGTTTCTTGAAGCGGGCGAGCTTTCCGTCGCAACGCTGTCGCGCATGGTTGTTGAGCGCAAGCTCTTTCCCTGCTTTGCCGGCTCGGCGCTCAAGGACCAGGGTGTGGACAAGCTGTTGGATGGCATATGCGCGCTGATGCGTGAGCAGGCGTGGCTCCCGGAGTTTGCTGCGCGCGTCTATCGTGTCAGCCGCGGGGATCGTGGCGAGCGCTTGGCTTGGGTTAAAGTGACCGGCGGCACGCTGCGCGCAAAACAGATGATCAGCGGGCATTCCAGTGCCGAGGCGTGGGAACAGAAGGTCGATCAGGTACGCATCTATAACGGCGAGAAGTATGAGCTTGCCCAAGAAGTTGCTGCTGGCGGTATTTGCGCCGTGACGGGTCTTGCGCACGTTCGCCCAGGGGACGCCCTGGGCACGGAGCCCGCGGGCGATGCGCCCGTCATCGCTCCGGTCCTCACCTATACGGTGCTGCCGGGCGAACACGACGTTCATGCGGTGTTTAAAGCGCTGAGTGAGTTGGCGGACGAAGATCCCATGCTCGGCGTAAGCTGGAATACGCATCTTGAGCAGATCCATTTGCAGTTGATGGGCGCCGTGCAACTCGAGGTCGTGCAGCGGGTGTTGGCCGATCGCTTTGGCCTTTCGGTTGCGTTTGAGCCCGGCGGCATTCTCTATAAGGAGACTATTTCGCGGCCGGTCGAGGGCGTGGGCCACTTTGAGCCGCTGCGCCACTATGCCGAGGTGCATCTGCGCCTGGAGCCGTTGCCGGCGGGTTCGGGTGTGCAGTTTGGCACCGTGACCTCGACCGACGAGCTCGATCTTAACTGGCAGCGTTTGGCACTCACCAACGCTATGGAGCGCGACCACCTGGGCGTGCTGACGGGCTCGCCCATCACCGATGTGCGCATTACGCTCACGGGCGGCCGCGCGCATGCCAAACACACCGAGGGCGGCGATTTTCGCCAGGCCACGTATCGCGCGATTCGCCAGGGTTTGATGCAGGCGCGCGAGGTCGGCGCAGACGTGTTGCTGGAGCCGTGGTACCACTTTGAGCTCGAGGTGCCGGGGGAGTGCGTGGGCCGGGCGTTGTCAGATGCCACACGCATGGGTGCCGAGTACGAGCCGCCGACGATGGCGGGAGACCGAGCGAAGCTTGTGGGTCGCGTGCCGGCATCCGAGGTGCAGGATTACGCGCTGGAGGTGGCTGCCTACACGAGCGGGCGCGGTCATCTGTACCTGGAGTTCGCCGGTTATGCGGCTTGCCATGATGCCGAGCGCGTAATCGAGACGGCCGCCTATGAGCCCGAGGCCGATCTGCCCAACACGCCCGACTCGGTCTTTTGCTCTCACGGCGCCGGCTACACGGTCAAATGGTATGACGTGCCCGCCGCAGCGCACGTAAAGATCGATCCCGCCACCTTCCGTCCCTGGCGAGCAGCAGACGCCGAGTTTTTCGGCCACATGTGACAAAGGGACAGCCCCTTTGTCACATGCTATTGGTATAACTCAGTATAAGTTGGTATAACTGTTACCAGGGTTTGCCAATCCGAGGAGGCCGATATGAATCCAAATCCCTTTAAGCCCACAGCTGGTAAGCGGCCTCCGATACTCATCGGTCGCGAGTCGGTCATCGAAGATTTTGAGGAAGGGCTCGACAACGGCGCCGGAGCGCCGGGCAGGCTCATGCTCATTACGGGAAACCGCGGCTATGGCAAAACGGTTCTCCTGCGGGAGCTGCAACGTCTAGCCAGCGAGCGCGGATGGGCGGTTGTCTCCGATTCCGCTTCGCTTGGTTTGTGCGACCGCTTGGTCGACGCGCTTCGCTCGAATAAACCCGTTGTGACGTCAATGGAGTTTGGGCCGTCGTTTGGCCGGATGTCGGTCGAGGCGGCGCGGGCAAAAGGCGAGACATTGCGAGGGCTGGTCAACGAGCGTCTCAAGAAGCTCGGTCCGGGCAAGGGCGTCTTGTTTGCGATTGACGAGGCACAATCGGCGTCTATCGAGGAACTGGCGGCTCTTGCCGTCCTCTATCAGCAGGTGCTCGGAGACCAGGATGCCACGGGCTTGCCCGATAGCGACCAGCGCGGTCTTGCGCTGGCGTTCGCCGGCTTGCCCAGTATGGTTGACGATCTGCTCGAAGAGCCGAGCGTGACGTTTTTGCGGCGTGCCCAGCAGCGTACGTTGGGGGCAATATCTTTGCCCAAAGTGCGCGATTCGTATATCCAGACGGTCAAAGACGCTGGTCTTTACGTTGACGCGGAGACGGCGGACCTTGCGGCGCGCAAGAGCATGGGGCATCCCTATATGGTTCAGCTGGTGGGCTATTACATGTGGCGGTCTGCTGTCCGGCGTGGCTCGCAGGTCATCGAAAGGCGCGATGTCGAGAATGGCCATGCGGATGCCGTCTCCGAGTTCTACGAAGCGGTTGACGCACCTCTGTATTACGGTCTGCGCAGCCCTCAGCGCCTCTTTATCGAGGCTATGGCGGTTGACGAGGACAAGCCGACGCGCACGGCGGATATCATTGAACGCTGTGACCGTACCCAGAGCTGGGCGAGTAAATATCGTGCAAGTCTGATTCGCGAGCGCGTCGTCGAGGCTGCCGGATACGGCCTTGTCCGGTTTACCGTGCCCATGCTGGGCGAGTACATTCGCGATCGCATTTTATGGCATGAGTAGGGTGATAAAGGTGACGGAACAGGAGATGAGCCCGCAGGCTATCGAGGTGCGTGGTGCGCGCGTCCATAACCTTAAGGACATCGATATCGATATTCCGCTGGGAAAGCTCGTGGGTATTGCCGGCGTGTCGGGCTCGGGCAAGAGCTCGCTGGCGCTGGGGGTTCTTTATGCCGAGGGCTCGCGTCGCTACTTGGAAGCACTCAGCACCTATACTCGACGTCGTCTGACACAGGCCGAGCACGCCCAGGTGGATGAGGTATTGCACGTGCCGGCGGCGCTCGCGCTGCACCAGCGTCCGAGCGTGCCGGGCGTGCGCTCGACCTTTGGTACCATGACCGAGCTCAACAATAGTCTGCGTCTGCTCTTTAGCCGTTGCGCCCATCACGTGTGCCCACATTGCGGGGCGCGCGTGGAGCCGAGCCTTAACGTGGCTGCAGGCCTGTCGCTCACGTGTCCGACATGTGGCCGCGAGTTCTACGCGCCGAGTGCCGAGGATTTGGCTTTCAATAGCGGCGGTGCATGTCCCACCTGTGGCGGTACCGGCGTCATGCGCGAGGTGGACGAGGCGAGCCTGGTGCCCGACGAGTCCAAGACTATCAACGAGGGCGCGGTGCTTCCTTGGGGCACACTCATGTGGGATCTGATGAAGCAGGTGGCTGGCGAGATGGGCGTGCGCACCGACGTGCCGTTTAACCAGCTCACGCCTCAAGAGCGCGACATCGTGTTCCACGGTCCGGCGGTTAAAAAGCACATTCTCTACGTTCCCAAAAACGGCGAGGGCGCCACGCCGCTCGATTTTACCTATTACAACGCTGTCTATACCGTCGAGAATGCGCTCGCCAAGGTTAAGGACGACAAGGGCCTCAAGCGCGTGGCGCGCTTTTTGCGCGAGGGGCCATGCCGTGACTGTGGCGGCACGCGTCTCTCCGAGGCCGCACGCCATCCCCAGGTGCGCGGTATCAATCTGGCGCAGGCCGCGGCTATGACGCTGGGTGAGGCGATTGAGTGGGTGCGCGGGGTGCCCGCATCCTTGCCGGCCGAGATGCAGCCCATGGCGACGGATATCTGCGATTCGTTTTTGAGCACGGCGCGTCGCCTGGTCGACCTGGGGCTCGATTACCTTTCGCTCGACCGCGCCGGTGCCACGCTCTCCACGGGCGAGCGTCAGCGCGTGCAGCTCGCCCGCGTGGTGCGTAACCGATCGACGGGCGTGCTCTATGTGCTGGACGAGCCCTCGATTGGCTTGCATCCTGCCAATGTCGACGGCCTGGTAGGCGTGATGCGCGATTTGGTGGATGACGGCAACACCGTGGTCGTTGTCGACCACGACACGCGCGTACTGGCGGAAGCCGACTATCTGGTCGAGATGGGCCCCGTTGCCGGAGCAGGCGGCGGCAATGTGATCGCCGCGGGCGCGGTAGGCGAGGTCGAAGAATCGCAGGGCAGCCGCATCGCCCCATTTTTGCGCTCGGAGCCTGAGCGCTTGCGTCCGCAGGTGCCTGACGACGAAATGTTTGACCGGGGCCATATCCGCATGGCGACCGATGCCATCCATACCGTCAAACCGCTCGAAGTCGATATCCCGCGCGGTCGCCTTGTCGCGGTGACGGGCGTTTCGGGTTCGGGTAAGACGACGTTGGTGCTCGAGACACTCATCCCGGCACTTAAGGCGCAGGCAGCCGGCGAGCGCCTGCCAAAACACGTGCGTTGGGTCGATGCCGAGGGCATTGCACGTGCCAACCTGATAGACGCCACGCCCATCGGTGCCAACGTGCGTTCGACGGTAGCGACTTATGCCGACATCCATGATGAACTGCGTCGCGCCTTCGCCCGCACGCCCGAGGCCAAGGCAGCCGGCTACAAGGCAGGCGCATTTAGCTACAACACTGGCGCTTTGCGCTGCCCTACGTGCGATGGCACGGGTTCGGTATCGCTCGACGTGCAGTTTTTGCCCGACGTCGAGATCGTCTGCCCGGCATGTCGCGGCTCACGTTATGCAGATGCGGCTTCGCATATCCATCGCGAGGGCAAGGACGGGAGCTTGCTGACGTTGCCGCAGCTTATGGACATGAGTGTGGACGAGGCCCTCGACGCCACGGTGGGACTCAAGAAGGTTCAGGCGCGCTTGCAGACCTTGCACGACCTGGGCTTGGGTTATCTCACACTTGGCGAGCCCACACCGGCGCTTTCGGGCGGCGAGGCGCAGCGTCTTAAGCTCGCGAGCGAGATGGGCCGCGTGCAGGATGATGCCGTGTTTGTGTTCGACGAGCCCACGATCGGCCTGCACCCGCTCGATGTTCAGGTGCTGCTGAGCGTGTTCGACGGTCTCGTTGCCAAGGGCGCCACGGTTATCGTGATCGAACACGACCTCGATCTTATCCGTAATGCCGATTACGTGATCGACATGGGCCCGGGCGGCGGCGACGCAGGCGGACAAATCGTCTGTGTCGGCACGCCGGGCGACATCGCTGCCTGCTCCGCAAGCATCACCGGCCGCTACCTCTAACCGAATGTGACAAAGGGACTGTCCCTTTGTCACATTCCCGTTAAAGCCAGCATCTGTCGGCATGGCGCTTGAACAGTTTTCGCGTGAGGGTCAAAATGGCCTCAACCCATTCGCGAAATTTGCACGCCCTATAGTGAGTGGGCTCTCGCTTGAGCTGATGCTGCCAAGAGGCAGCCGATAGGGGCAATTATGGACAATCGAATCTTTGGGTATGCGCGTGTCTCTTCCGCAGACCAGAACCTGGGCCGCCAATTAGACGCGCTGGCAAGGTTTCCCGTGCAACGGAGCCAGATTTATGCTGACAAGGCAAGCGGTAAGGACTTTAAGCGTCCCCAGTACCAGCGTCTTCTTCGCAGGCTGCGCGAAGGCGACGTTCTCGTGATCAAAAGTATCGATCGTTTGGGCCGCAATTATCGTGAAGTCCTCGATGAGTGGCGACGCATCACGGTGGATAGGAATGCTGCCATCGTGGTGCTTGATATGCCATTGCTCGATACGCGCGAGCAGCCTGATGGCATTACGGGAACGTTCATGGCGGATCTGGTTCTTCAAATCTTGAGCTATGTGGCGCAGCTAGAGCGCGAAAACATCAAGCAACGCCAGGCGGAGGGCATCGCGTCGGCGCGTTTGCGTGGCGTGAAATTTGGAAGGCCGGCATTCGAACGCCCAGATAGCTATCGCGATGTCATCAAATTATTCGAAGGGGGAGAGGTTACGAGGCGAGAGGCTGCTGCGCTTTTGAACGTCAGCGTCTCGACGTTCGATCGTTGGAGACGGGCGGACGCGACCAGTTTTGACCGTTTGTCGTCTGCTCGTCCTCTTTAGCTAGACATTTTGACGAGGGGAGTTAATTTCACAGAGCCCACTCCTTCCCTCGATGTTTATCCAGTTCACGCCCTTGAACCAAATAGTGCCACCGCGTTGCCAATTCGTCTGCTTTTTGACGAGGGCTATATATCGTGTTTTGTTTTGTATTTAAAGGAGGACGAAATGAAAAGGCGTTATGGAATGGCTCTGGTGACCGCGCTATTTGCGATGGTGTTTTGTGGGGCGCTTCTGCTGAGCGGCTGTTCGCAGTCTGAGAAGAAAAATGATGAACCTGATTATGCCGATGACCGTGCAATGGCTGTGATTGCTCAAGGTTATCAAAAGCGGTCGGATTATATCGAATCGCTTGGAGAAGATGCTGATCTAAGCTCGAATAAAGTGCGAAAAGAGATAATTAAAACCGAGATCGATAACGACAAAGAACTCAAAAAGGCGCCTTTTAAAGACGCTAAGATGCAGGAAGATGTCATCGCCTATCTCAACCTGCTTGACAATCAGCTTGATGTTACCAAGAAGTATGCGGAATCTGATCCTAAGTACTACGAGGAATGGGAAAAGGCCTACGACGCACGATCCGCACAGCTTAAGAAACTGGTCGATCGATATGACTTAACAGTCGATGACGAGTATCAAGATGAGTTTGACGAGCTAATTAAGAGCGGTAGGACCGTAGAGGAGAAGACGCATAACGATGAGGTTATCAACGGTTTGCTCTCATCGGCGAATTTTGAGAAAAGTGATGATGGCTACGGTCTCTATACGTACACCGCAATCGTCGAAAATACCTCTGACATATCGTTCGAAAACGTTTATCTAAACGTTGCCCTTTACGATGCCGATGGTGTGAGGGCGGAAGAATGCTACGCAGATACATCTGCCTGGGCGCCTGGCGAGAAGGTGAAGTTTGAGGTAATGAGCGAGGTTGACGCCTCGAGGCTTGCGCCGACGGTGTCGGGTTACAGCGTCAAGGAATAGTTCGCGGGAATTGAAAAGAAAGCGCGGCCGTTTTCTTTGAACGGTCGCGCTTTGCATTGAGCCGTTGACGGAATGATTCGTGCCATCATGCTCGCGCTGGAAGATGATGGGAACGTCGGGGCAATAAAGGAAAGGTGAAACAGGATGGCAAAAACAAAATTTCTTACAACGATACCGCAAAAGGTTGCCTTTGGCGGGTTAGTCGTTGTTACGGTTCTAGCGGTTGCCTGGGGTATCTGGATGTCATTGACGCGTAATCCTACAACGATCAGCGATGATTCGATTCGCGAGGAGATCACGCCAGTCGTTAAGCTCGTGACGTACGAGTACAACTTCACCCAGCTGCTTTCAATTGATGAGGCGGGCAATCCGCTTGGGTGGGAAAACCCCTTTACGTCTAAGCGATATGTCGCAACGATTGACGGCAAAGCTGACATCGGGATCGATGCCGATAAGATGAAGGTTACAATCGTACGGGCTAATATGGCCGATAAGAATTCAGAGGTCAAGAGCGTAAAGGTTATACTGCCTCACTCGGAGATCACCTCGTTCTCGACAGACCCCAATACGCTTAAGAAATATGTTGAGGACAATGGCTTTCTTAACTGGAATCAAGTAAGCACGGATGATCTAAACACGTTATTGAAACAGGCAAAGAAAGAGCAGACCAAGAAGGTCAAGGAAAGCAATATGCTCCAAGAATCTGATGATAGAGCCTGCGCCCTTATCGAAAAACAGGTCAAAGCCTTATGCGGCGATGACGTCAATGTTGACGTTGCGTTTGAGTAGGGGTGAATAGCATGTTGGATAAACGGCAACAGATCGCTGGGGCCGGCTCGCTTCTGATCGGGCACTACACCACCTTTCTCGACACTACCTTCAACTCGGCATTTGGCGATGAATATACGGTTGATTTCGACTATCGGAAATAGGAGGTCACAATGGAGGATAAAGACGATCTGGCTGTTGTCGAAAGGGAGGAGCCGCCGCGACATAAGCAGAGTTTTGATATCCGTAAGGCCGCTGCCGGGTTGGTTGATGGCGCCGGAAGCGCGATGGCGGGCGCGGTTGCAACCGTACAGAAAGTTGCCGATGGTGCAATGCGTGCTGCAACTCCGCTGGTCGATGACGCCTTGGCAGCTATTGCTGATGCGGCCGATGGTGCGGCAGGTACTGCTGCGGATATCGGTGACGCGGTCAACGATTGGGCATACCAGCAGCAGCTTAATAGATACAGGCCGGTAACCAAGGAGACCTATCAGAGTCCTTCATTCCATTTGCCGAACATGATTCGAATTGTTGACGGAAATGAGCGCCGGGGCATCGACGCCTGTAGAGATGCTATTGGTTGGCTGGATACTGTTAAGGGCACGCAGATTTTCAATCTGTACCGCGAGGCAATCGGGGATAGCGAATTGTCTTTCTATCCTAAACCATCTCTTTACTCCACATATTACATAGATGCTTTTGATCGGTCTCGCTTTGTTGACCTTGACTCTTATTTTGCAACCATGCAACAAGACAAGATGGCCGAGTTGAGACGGATTGCGTTCATGCTTGGCGCGAAGCGCTGCAAGCTGGAGGTGACGGAGTACGAGGAAACTCGGCGAGGCCGCCAGGTTAAGGGAAATGCCAAGGCGGGAAAGAAGGGCTTGGTTCGAATCGACGGTTCCTTGAGCGATTCAACGAGAAGCGAGAAGAAAATTCTGTTTACACAGGAATTTGAGGGCGACATGGTTCCACAGCGCCCTGAGCTCCATTGGTATGCCCATGACTCAGATGTTCTCTTGTTAATTGAGACGAGATGTGGTGGAGAGGATAAAAACAAGGCGAAGAGCTATCGGGTCGAATTGAAAAGTGAAACGGCCATGACCATGTCTGTATCACTTGCTATGGCTATCGACGAGGCATGCAGCAAACTGAACATAAGGGCGAATTCGAGCCTGACAAGCCAAGCTAAGCGAGAACTCCGGCAATCGTTTGTATTTGAAGTTGAATTCTGATGTGTGGGGACCATTTGCTGCGGGGTTCCTGTCCTTTACGGGGTAGAAGCATAGAAACCCATACGGTGCAACTCAGTAAAAGTTAGTAATATACTGGCATCTTTTCTAGTTAAAAGCGTTTAAAACCGGTTAATTCCATTTAAATCAGTAGGTGCAATATGTGACAAAGGGACAGTCCCTTTGTCACATGCCGGGGAAGCCTGTCTGGCGGAGGGCCTCGTAGAGGACGATGGCGGCGCTGTTGGAGAGGTTGAGGGCGCTGATGCGGTAGTCGTCCGGGTCTACAAAGTTGCCGCAGATATCCTGCTGAAGGATGGCCTCGTGGCCGCTCTCGCTATGCCCGAGCGCCTCCTCGTGGGCTTCCCAGGCCTCGGCGTTATCGAGCGAGTCGCAGTCGCGCAGCATGGGGATGCGCTCGCAGCGCGCAGGCTCTGCGGCGAGCAGCTCTTCGGGAATCCCCGAGCTCTCGCTGCCAAAGACCAGATAGTCACCGTCGCGGTAGGTGCTTTGCGCATAGGTGCGGCGCGCCTTTTTGGTCAGCAGATGCAGGCGTTCATCGGCGGGGGAGAGGCCGTTGCACGTAAGGAAATCCTCCCAGCCGGCATAGGTCGTCACGTCCAAGTTTTGCCAGTAGCCCAGGCCGGCGCGACGCACCGTCTTGTCGTCGAGCGAAAAGCCCAGCGGCTCCACCAGGTGCAGGCGGGTACCGGTGACCACGCAGGTACGGCCGATATTGCCCGTATTGGCCGGAATCTCGGGCGCATACAGCACGATATTGAACATGAATCTCCTTGGCTCAGAACGAAAAACCACCACGAAGGGGACAGGCACCTTCGTGGTGGTTTGGCGGTTACGTGGCAGAAAATGCTCGCTTCGATAGCCTAGGCGCGGTGCCAGTCGGTCAGACAGGCATCGAGGGAGGCGATGAGCGCGTCCTTGTCCATGTGACGGCCGATGATGCACAGGCTCGTCATGCGGTCGCCCGTCTCGTCGTCCCAAATCTGCATGATCTCGGGGTTCTCGTCGATGATCTTCTGCTTCTCGCCCTCGGGCGCCGAATCGACAAACAGACCGTTCTCCATCAGGCGCATCTGGTGGCCGGCCTGCTCGAACATGTAGCACATGTCCGGATCGCCGGTCTGCCACAGCGGACCCTTGACGCGGATGACCTCGTCGGGCCACTCTTGCTCAACAAAATCGGTGAACTTCTGCAGGTCAAACGGCTTGCGGCGCGAGTACACAAAGGTCTCGATGTCGTACTCGAGCACCTCGGGGTCGTCGTGCTCCTCGGGATGCTCCATGGCCTCGATCCAGGCGGCGGAGTTGTAGGCGCGCATAAAGTCGAAGCGGCCGGTGTCGAGCAGCTCCTCCATGGGGACCTCGCCGTTTTGAGCCTCGACAATCACGGCGTCCTTCTGCAGGCTGCGCACGATGGCCTTAAGCTCTGCGATCTGCTCGGGGGTGACGGTGTCAGTCTTATTAAGAATCAGCGTGGAGCAAAACTCGATCTGCTGGATGAGCAGGCTCTCGATGTCGTCCTCGTCGATATCCTCGGCTAGCAGGTCGCGACCGCCGTTGAACTCGTCGTACATGCGGGCGCAGTCGACCACGGCCACGATGTTGTCGAGCGCGAGCTTGGGCTCGCCGCCCACCTTGGCCTCGTCGCAGAAGCTCGAGATGGTGTAGGCGATGGGGATGGGCTCGCAAATACCCGAGGCCTCGATGATGATGTAGTCGAACTTGCCCGAATCGGCGATGCCCTGCAGCTGGTTGGCCAGATCGTCCGAAAGCGTGCAGCAGATGCAGCCGTTGGTGAGCGGGATGAGGTCGTCGGTCTCGGAAAGGCCGCCGTCGGCGATAAGGCTGGCGTCGACGTTGATCTCGCCGATATCGTTGACGATCACGGCGGCGCGGATGCCGCCGTCGTTAGCGAGGATGTGGTTGAGCAGCGTGGTCTTGCCGGCACCGAGGTATCCGGTAAGCATGATGATCTTCACGGGTCTGTTGGGCATGTGCCCTCCTTTGTTAGACATGGCTTACAGTTAAATCTTATGCCAAACGCCTGCTCTTATACCCACGCGCCGGCAAATAACACAGGCTACTCCCAGGCTCCCCACACATCGGGGCAATAACCGACGGTGGCCTTCTTGCCGTTGCGCACGATGGGCTCGGCCAGAACCTGCTGGTTCTCGAGCAGCTTATCAAAGCGCTGGCTGGGGGTGAGGTGCTGGATGAGTGCGAGCGTCTCCTCGTCCTTGGCTTTGGGGTTGAGCAGCTTGTCGATGCCGCCGACCGCCTGCATCACGCTCGTGAGCTCGCCCTTGCTCATCTCCCTTTCCTTAAGGTCGATAAACTGCACCTTAATGCGTCGCTCCTTAAAATAGCGCTGGGCCTTCTTGGTATCGAAGGACTTCTTAGTCCCGAAAATTTGAATATTCATATCTATGTTCCGCCGTTCTACCTGATGAAGTTGGTCCTAGCGCGATCGGCCTGGGGGGCTTCGATGCCGGCGGCCTTTCCCGCCTCGATGCAACGTAGGAGCCAGGCCATGTTTTTGCCGATGTTTCGCATGGTGGCAAGGCCTTCGGCGTCCTGGGCGGCCTCGCCCGGCATGGCGCCAAAGACGTTGTTCCAGTAGGTGGATGCCACCACGGGCATCTGGTTGATGGTGAAGTATTTGTTGAGCACATCGAAGGTGGTCGACGTGCCACCGCGACGGGCAACGGCGACAGCGGCGCCCGGCTTGTGCGCAAAGGCCTTGCTGCCAGCATAGAATGCACGGTCGAGGGCAGAGAGGATGCGTCCGCTGGGATGCGCGTAGTAGACGGGCGAACCAAAGACAAAGCCGTCTGCCTGCTCGGCAGCGGCAATCAGCTCGTTGACCATATCGTCGTCAAAGGTGCAGCGGCAATCGAGCTTGCCGCACTGGCCGCACCCGATGCAATCGCGAATAGGCTTGGCGCCCAGCTGAAACACCTGCGTCTCAATGCCCTCTGCGTTGAGCTGCTCGGCAATCTCGGCGAGTGCGCGGTCGGTGTTGCCGTTTGCCTTGGGGCTGCCATTGACCAAAAGAACCTTCATCACAAACTCCCTCTGCTGTCGGTGACTTCTGCGGAGGATTATCGCACGAGCGGGCAGATGGCGTGGGGCGCGATTCCAGCGACCGCCCATCATGCGCCCCGTCTCGATCGGTAGCTTCATCCGAGTGTTTCTCGGGGCCGGGAAGCCGGCCCCGAGGGCCAACGGCGGGCTCGCTCACCAGGTACGAGAGGGACACGGTCCAGAGTATGTTGGAGCTCGGGGCCTCATGCAAGCCGATTGTGAGGAGTCTGGGCAGGTCGCCTTCGATGGCGAACTCTGAGGTCTTAGAAGGCGGGCTGCTGCGGCGGCTATGGTTTATACTAAGGCGGTTGCTATCGAGTAATTCATACTTGGTTTGATTCGATTGTGAATGCGTAACTAGGATGGAAAGCAAAGGAAACTCTATGGAAACAGAGGATGCTGTTTGCTTGATGACTTCGATTGCCTTGATTGTCCTTTCAATCCAATACCGAAGAGGAAGATGGCTCTGCTCAATTGCTGGATATGATGTCACAAAAAGGGAGAGCGAGATTGATATACGCCCCTACGCAAAGCTGATTTCTTCTGTGACGTTATGGATGGGGCTGCTGTTTTTCTTGTGGGCGGTAGAGGGCTGGGTACGCGATTGGAATACCAGCGTTTTTGAAGTTTTGGTTCTACTTCTGTTCAGCTTGGCCTCTTTGTCGTTCGTGCGGCTCGTTAGGTTTGTGTTTATGAGGCGATAGCCAGCGGAAGTGGCTGGACGACAAAATGGACCAATGCAGCCAATTGTCAATAGAATTTGATAGGCTTGGCTTAACAGATTTACTCGAGGGCATATCCGTGGCGGGGGATAGGTTCTATCTTGTTGAGCACTTATTTGCATCAGGCAAAGTAAACCAAGAGTATCGAAACGGTGCCCCCGGGCCCGCTAGGGACTGCGGGGGGGCGTTCGGCTAACTGCGGGTACGGCCTATTTGCCCAATGTGTTCGCCCGAGATCGGAAATTAACCATCATGCGCCCCATAACGCTAGTCCAGCTTGGTGCCCGGTACCTGTGGCGCCTCTTTAATCAGCGCATTAAGTTCGTTCAAAATGGAAACGGGCTGTCGGTCGACGGCGTCCAGATGAAGCGTCGCCACGCGAAGGGGCGGCTGATATTCAAATGAGCCGAGGAGCACGGGCGATCCCAAGAACCGTTCGATTTCGTCTGCAACCGCGTCGGTCTCTTCGGGATCAAGCTCGTCAAAGAGCGCCACGAACATCGGTCCGGTCGAGCGGAACAGACGACCCTTGCCGCGCGAGCAATCCATGAGGCAGGCGGCGCTTTCTGCCAAAACGCGGTCGCCTGCATCAAAGCCAAAGCGGGCATTGACCTTGGCGATTTCGTCGATTTTAATGGCGATCAAGCCCGCGTTTCGTGCCACGCGACGCATCTCGCCAATGGCGTTGACCAGGGCGTGGATATCGCCCAGACCGGTCACGGAATCGGTCGTATCTGCCAAGCTTCGGTTGGTGACAATGCCCACATACATGTTGGGCTCGGTATCGGTGCCGTCCAGGCGGTAACCTGTGCAGTCGCAAAGCGCGTATTTTCCGGCGGTATTCATGACGCGATACTGCATGCAGTGGAAGTGCCACGTGCCGTTTACCACCATATCGAGCTCGGCACGTACGTTGTCGCGGTCCTCGGGGTGAACACGGGCAAGCCATATATCGAGCGAGTTGTAGGGATGCTGGGAGGGTAGGTCAAAATCGCGCACGGCATTAACCGACCATTGCGATTCGCCGGTGTCGAGGTTAATGATGAACGGATAGCGTGTCTCGGAGCTCATGGAGATCGCTTGGAACACTCGGTCGTTGCAGGGGGGGGGTTGTTCGGTGACCGGGCGTTGCGGCGCATCGCCTTCTTCCGGTTGTTGCACACGGTACATGAGCTTGTAGCGATACATTTTGCGGTCGGCGTCCTTTGTCATCTGGCGACGCGTATCGCCTGCAAGCGGGTCGACGCGCGAGCAGCCAAAGCTAAAGCTGGCGATCATGGGCGCCTTGTCGCCTGATGTTGCCTCGATAAGATTGGCACGCGTCCGCTCCAGGCGCTGCTCGAGTTCGGCTTCGTCTGTCGTGGGGGATATAAGTACAAATTCGTCTCCACCGATACGGAACAGCAACTCATCGTGCTCCATTGTCTCGGTGAGTGCGCGGCAGATGCTCAGGATGTAGCGATTGCCCTCGGTGTGGCCAAACTTATCGTTGCAATGCTTAAGGCGGTCGATATCGATATAGGCACAGGTGAAGGGGGTGCCTTTGCGCCAGAGCTGATCGACATGGCGGTCGAGTCCGCCACGGTTGCCAAGATTGGTGAGCGAGTCGATATAGGCGCCGCGCTCAAGCAGCTCGCGTTCTTGCTGCAGGATGGCAAATGTCTTCTGTAGCTGCTCGCCGATGGCGCACAGCTCCGGGGGCAGCGCGGCAACATCGAGCTCGGCGGTTGAGGTCCCGTTCGCAAGTCGCTGAAGATGAGCGATGATTGATTGCTCGCCCAGGCGATACGACTCGTTCATGATGGATTGCCTCCTTGGATGGAACAATGGTTTGTATCTTACTCCCAATTCGGTTTAGATTGGGGTATTAGTTAGCTCATGGGAACAAGCGCTCCCTCGACGGTGGCGTTTGCGCACGAGCGTATTGGTTGCTGTCGCCACCATCGAGCAATGCCTCAAAATCCTCCGCCTGCATGGGACGGTAGTAGAGGAAGCCCTGAGCGTAGCGGGCGCCCATTTGGCGTAGCATGTCTGCCTGCTCATTTGTCTCGATGCCTTCGATCACAACGGGCAGATGGAGCGACTGTGCCATCTCGAGCATTGATGAAATGATTTGCACACTACGGCCTTGATCGCCGTCGACGGGCACAAACGTGCGGTCGAGCTTGATGACGTCGACGTTGACGTTCTTGAGCATCGCGAGCGTGGACTGGCCGGTGCCAAAATCGTCCATGTAGGTCGAGAAGCCGCGGTTGTGCAGGTCGGCCGTCAGCTTATCCACAGCTTCGGACTCTCCCGTATAAGCCGTCTCGGTGATCTCGATGCGCATGAGCTCGGGCGGCAGATTGTATTGGTCGGCGAGTGCCCCCATATGCTCGGCAACGTCGCAGGCAAGGATATCCACGCGCGACACGTTGAGCGAGATCGGAACCACGCGAAGCCCTCGATCGATGCGCCCGCGCAGCCACGAGGCAACGCCCTGCCAAACGTATTTGTCGAGCGTCACCACAAAACCGCTTTCCTCGAGAGCGGGGATAAAGGTGACGGGTGAAATGAGGGAGCCGTCCTTGTCAATCCAGCGCGTGAGCGCTTCGGCGCCAGTGATCTCGCCGGTTTCCATGTCGACCTGGGGCTGCAGGTAGTAGGTAATGCGGCCGTTTGAGAGCGCATACTGGAATTCGGTCAGCGTGCGGTGGAACGAGATTTCGCGCTCGTACTCCTCGGGGCGGAAAATGGCAATGCGCTCCTTAAAGTCGTTTTTTGCACGCCGATTGGTAAACATGGCCTTGGCCTGCGCATCGATGGTGATTTCCTCGTTGGAGTCGATGGGGTAGACGCCCATGGACGGCCAGAAACCCACGCCGTCATCATGCTTGGCCACGGCCTGGCGAATGCGGCTATAGATCTGATGGACGGTGTCGTGTTCAAAGGGGATGAGTACGCAAAAATCGTCTTGGCCCCAGTACCCTGCGACGCCCATGGCGGCATTCTCGATGTCCTTGAGAACCGTGCCCACATCGGCGAGTACGCGGTCGCCCTCGGCCTGTCCGTGCCATTCGTTGAACAGTCGCATGTGCCCCATATCGACGGTGGCGATACACCAGGCGCCGTTGCGCCTTGTCTCGAGAAATTCGTTGGCGCGGCGCATAAACTCGCTGGGTCGATAGAGACCCGTGAGCGGATCGATGCGTTCGGCGATGGCGCTTTTGCGCTCCACCTCGGGTATGGGGAGGCTGTCGTTGGGAACAAGCCCGCCGGCCGTGCGAATGCGACGGTCGAGTTCGCCTAAAACGGCGGCCGTTTGATTGGTCAGGTGCTCGTAAAAGGCCGGAACGACAAGACAGACGGGGGTAATAGTGTCGCCCGCGATTCGAACGGGAGCGAAAACGGCCTCTTTGAGATGTTGGATCAGTTGCTCGAATGCTTCGTGATCCAAATTGTTGCTAAGCACGACGAACTGGGCGTTGCGTGAACGGAAGACGCGACTCCTGCCGCGAGTAATCGACAGCATGCGGCCTGCGTATTCGGCGAGCATGTTGTCGACGGCCTCGGCCCCGTAGAGCTCGTTGAGCTTTGCCGTGCCGCGAACGCGCACTGCTATAAGCCCCGTCTCGCAACGGTCGCGACGGCAGGCATCGATAGCGTTGATCAGCGTGCGCTGCGTTCCGAGACCCGTGGCGGCGTCGACGGTCTCGGCAAGCGAGTGGTTGACGAGCTCGCCGACATAGAGCGAGGGGACATTTCCGTCGCCGTCGATACGAAACCCGCGAGCACGGCCGAGGATGTAATCGCCGGCGGCATTGCGCACGCGGTACTGCATGACGTGACGATGTTTGGAGCCGTCATAGATTTGGTCGATGTCGTTGGTATAGGCCTCAAGGTCATCGGGATGGACACGCGTTTTCCAATAATCGTGACAGTTGTCTATATGCTCCGAAGGAAGACCAAGATCGCGCAAGGCGCCTTGTGACCAAAGGGTTCGATGTTTGTCTAAGTTCTCGATAAAGAAATAGCGGCCTTCGTTGAGCATCGAAAGGGCGTCGAAAACTCGATCGCTTATTTCGAAGTCGTCGGTGTGGGCTTGTGCGATATTGCGTCGATCAAGGTGCACGGCATGACGTAGCTTGTAGTCGTACATGCGATGGTCGGCATCGTTCGTCAAGCGATTGGGGGCTTCGCCCAGGGCGGGGTCGGCGTGTGCCACTCCGTAGCTAAACGAGTGAGGCATCTCGGCATCGTTGTTTTTGAGCAGGACCGTTCGGCAGCGTTCCAGACGTTCGGCGAGGTCGTCCTCGGTTGCAATCGTAGACAGGATGGCAAACTCGTCGCCTCCCAGACGAAACGCCGCTTCGTCCACCTCCATATACAGCTTGAGATAGAGGCTTACCTGCAAAATATAGCGGTTGCCCTCGTCATGGCCAAAGACGTCGTTGCAGTGCTTGAGATTGTCGATATCGATGTACGCCATGGTAACGGGGGTGTCCTGCTCCCAGAGCTCCTCGAGGGAACGGGCAAAGCCGCCGCGGTTGCCAAGCCCGGTAAGCTGGTCGGTAAAGGCGGTCCTGACCAGATCCTCCTGACGCTTGAGAAGGTCGCGGACGGTCTTTTCGAGCGTTTCAGTGTAATTGCTGGGGGTATCCATGCTGTAGGCGGCTTTCTGGGGTCGGGGCGGATTGCGTCGGGCGAGCTCGTTGTGCACACGCGTTGCTGCTCAGCGTATTGCGTGTATCCAGGCCTCCGCCTTGCTGCGTTGTTGGGTTACTTTGCCGGCTAATGTTCGCTGTTGATAACTGCTGAGTAGTATAAACAACAGTACAAAATTATATAGGGGTGCCCATACTATGGGTGACAATTATTTGCCAAGCGGTAACACGACGATGCGATGTTCGATGAAAATGCGACTGAGACGATATATGTTGACGGGTATACTTGTCCCGTTTAAAAACGCAGAAACGGGGATGATCGCATGACGCAGCCAGATACGACGCGCACGGTGGGGCTTGCGCTCGAGGGAGGCGGCTACCGCGGTATGTATACGGCGGGCGTGCTCGACGTTTGGATGGAACACGGTTTGACCTGCGACCATATGGTGGGCGTTTCGGCGGGCGCGGCGTTTGGCTACAACTTTAAATCGCGGCAGATCGGCCGCGCCATTCGCTACAACAAAGCCTATTGTGCCGATAAGCGCTATGCGAGTGTAACGAGCTGGTTGCGAACAGGGGACATGTTCAATGCCGATTTTGCCTATCACGAGGTGCCCGTCGAGCGCGATCCCATCGACCTGGAGACATATCGCGCCTGCCCCATGCGGTTTACGTGCGTGTGTACCGATATCGAGACGGGCGAGGCGGTCTATCACGATTTGCCGTATGGTGACGAGCGCGATATCGAGTGGATCCGGGCGTCGTCTGCTATTCCCGTGGCAACGCGTCCTGTCGCTATTGACGGGCATAAATATCTGGATGGCGGCGTGGCCGATTCCATTCCCAGTGCTTGGCTGTTTGCGCAGGGGTATGACCGCAACGTGGTGGTGCTGACGCAGCCGGCGGGCTTTGTAAAGCAGCCCAACAGCGTGATGCCCATGCTGCGTCGTGTGTTCCGTCACTACCCGGAGTTTGTCGCAGCGCTTGAGCATCGGCATGAGGTCTACAATGCTACGCTCGATGACCTGGCACGTCGCGAGGCTGCCGGCGAGATCTTTGTGGTGCGGCCGAGCGAATCGGTGAAGGTGCCGTCGCTGTGCCGCGAGCCCGATGAGCTCGAGCGCATCTACCAGATCGGCCGCCACGATGCGGAGGCGACGTTGTCCGCGCTGGAGACCTACCTGGCGGGGTAGAGCGGCGATGGAAAGCGCATCCCGGAATGGAGGTCCAAACTGGGATGCGCTTTCCATTGCTGAAGATATGAAGCTGCGAATCGGCTGCACGGCTTATGCTTATGCCTGCTGCCAGGTGTCGACGAGCTCCTTGGCTGCGGCGTGGGGGTCGTCGGCACTGCAGACGGCGCTCACCACAAAGAAGCCGTCGACGCCGGTAGTCTTGAGCTGCGGCAGATCGGCCGTTTTGACGCCGCCGCCCACCACGATGGGCACGGGGCTTGCTGCATGGAGGGCAGCCAGGTCCTCAAAGCTCTTGGTGATGATGGAGCCGTCGGCCGCACGTCCGCAGTCGCGCTTGGTTTCGGTCTCGTGGAGCGGGCCTACGCCCAGGTAATCGACCAGGCTCATGTCGGCGGTCTTGACGTACTCGAGCATCTCCTCGCAGCGGGCGGAAAGGCCCACGATGGCATCGGGACCCAGCAGCTTGCGGCAGACCTCGACGGGGATATCGCTCTGGCCCACGTGCACGCCGTCGACGGCGATGCCCTGCTCGCGTGCGGCAAGTACGCAGTCAAGGCGGTCGTCGATCAGCAGCGCGACCTGCCCGGTTTTGCCGGCCTGGGCGATGGCCTGCGCGGCATCGCCCGTCAGTGCGATGATCTCGCGGGCGCTTGCCACCTTGGAACGCACTTGGATGCAGGTAAAGCCGGCGTCGAGCGCCTGAGCCACCACATCGCCCACGGGTCGCCCGAGGGTGTTTTCGGGGCCGAGTACCAGATAGGCAGAGATATCAAGGTTGTCGCGGATGCTCATCGTGCTTCCTCCTGCTTTTTGATCTGAGCTTCCATGCGCTCGAGTTTGCCGGTCATGGTATCGGTAAAACCGGGGCGAATATCGGCTTTGAGCACGACTTCGGTACGGATACCTTTGCTCGCCAACACAAAGGTTGCGTCGCGCACGACCTGCATGACCTCGTCCCAGTCGCCCTCGATCTCGGTGAACATCGAGGTGGTGCGGTTAGGAAGGCCACTCTCGCGAATGACGCGCACGACCTCGGCGACCTCGGCGGATAGCTCGTCACCGGTGCCGCACGGGGCGATGGCCACGGCGACCAGGGTGTTCATGCCGGCATTGGTTGCGGGCTCGGACATGCCTTATGCCTCCTCGAGCTCGAGTTGGTTGTCGGCAATGTCCCGGGCGGTTGCGCGGTAGAGCTCGTCGATAAAGGCGACCTTAAAGCTTGCCGGGGCATCGGCAACGGCGGCGGCACGCGTACCGGCAACGTTGTATACGGCGGTGCCGCAGATGGCCGCCGTAAACGGGTCGGTGGCGCAGGCGTACACGGCCAACACGCCGCCCTGCGAGCAACCGCAGCCGGTGATCTTGGACATGAGCGGGCTGCCGCCGTGGGACTTGGCCACGGTCGTGCCGTCGGTAATCAGGTCGACTTCGCCCGAGACCACTACGGCGCCGCCGGTGTAGCGGGCGAGCGCCGCGGCGGCATCGCGGGCGGCGTCAACCGTATCGGTGGTGTCGACGCCGCGCACGCGGCTCAGATCGGCCGCTTCGCCCTCAAGTCCCCATAGGCCGGCGAGCGCAATGATCTCGGAGGCGTTGCCGCGCACGATGGCGGGCTTGTACTGCTTGAGTTCGCCTACCAGCTGGGTGCGCAGGCTGCCGATGCCCAGGCCCACCGGATCGAGCACCCAGGGCTTGCCGGCGTCGTGTGCCGCCTTGGCCGCGCGGGGAATCGTCTGCTCGTAGATGGGGAAGAGCGTTCCCATGTTCAGATAGATGGCGCCGCCGCCGGCAACGAGCGCCTCGCCCTCGTCGGGCAGATAGACCATGGCGGCCGAACCGCCCACGGCGAGCTGCGCGTTGGCGACAAAGTCAATCGTCACCGTGTTGGTGATGGAGCCGGCCATGGGATTGGTGGCGCGAATCTTCTCCACGGCCTTGACCACATTTTGCTTAAGCTGTTCCGAATCGATCACTGCACATGCCTCCTTGGCATAGAAAAGGGGCGCTGTGCATAGACAGCGCCCCTAAAAAGGCGGCATGCTCCCTACGCCAGCATTAACTGACAGGTTCAAAGGATTGGGCCCTATGCCCTCTCAGCCTTGTGGTTTGCACCGCCGGCACTCCCGCATCGAATCTGTTGTTCCCTATACTAGCGCACCTGCCAATAAGGGACAGGTTTATTTTGGCAGGTAACAACTGGGGCTTTGCGTTTTCCCAGATAAAACCTGCCAATATAAACCTGTCTCTTTTTGGCAGGTCGGTACAATAGACGGGATTAAGAATGACCGAGGGGGCCTTATGATTAAACTTGTGCTGACCGATATGGACGATACGCTGATTCCAGCCGGGCATGACGGCGCCAGCGACTACGCCATCGAGGGCATTCATGCCATGCAGGCGGCGGGTCTGCACTTTGGCCCGGTTTCGGGTCGCCAGCCCTCCGCGATGGGCTGGATGTTCCGCAATCGCGCCGAGTGCTTCTCGACCGGCGCGTTCTGCAACGGCCAGGTCATGTTTGTGGACGGCGAGGTGGTAGCCTCGCATGCGACCGACAACGCCGCCCTGATGCGCTTGGCTGACTACTTGGAGCAAGAGACCGACGATACGTATCTGAAGGTCTACGGCCTGGGTGATGACTTTTGGGGCAACGATGCCTATTGTGTGACGAGCGACCCCGAGCGCGTGCGCCGCGCCATGGAGTCGGGCGGCAACGCATGGCTCAAGGGCGAAGAGGCCCCGTGCCGTCCTGTCGTCGATGACGCGTCGGTGTTCAAGGCGAATATCTGGAGTGCTCGTTCGCGTGAGGAGCTCGCGGAGCTACGCGAGCGCGTTGCCGCTGAGGTGCCGGAACTCTCGCTTGTGTTTCCCAACAATCGTGTGCGCCTGTTCGACATTCTTCCAGCAGGTTGGGACAAGGGTTGCGCTGCGCTGGAGCTGGCGCGCGCTTTGGACCTGACGTCCGACGAGGTGGCCGTATTTGGCGATTCCGATAACGACCTGCCCATGATCGGTGCCGTCCCCAACTCCGTTGCAGTCGCCAATGCCAACGAGGCCGTCACGGCTGCCGCGCGCTGGCATATCGGCGCTGCGGCAGACGATGCGGTTGCCGGGGCTCTGCATCAGATTGCCGCCTGCGCCGCGACGGGGGAGATGCCGTCGTTTATGCGTCAGATGAGCACGACGGGTTTCGACGTCACGAACGTCTAGGGAGAAAGCCATGAAGCTTCAGCAGCTCAGGTATGTCGTCAAAGTTGCCGAATGCGGCAGCATCACCGAGGCCTCGCGCCGGCTCTTTGTGTCGCAGCCTTCGATTACCGCGTCGATTCGCGATCTCGAAAACGAGATGGGTGTGCACATCTTTGAGCGCACCAACAAGGGCGTCATTGTGTCCGAGGAAGGCGAGACCTTCTTAGGCTACGCGCGCCAGGTGCTCGACCAGGCGGATCTGCTCGAAGGCAAGTACAAGGGCGAGTCCGAGCAGGTGCCGCACTTTAGTGTGAGCTGCCAGCATTATTCCTTTGCCGTTAACGCGTTTGTTGACGTGATCCGCGAGTTCGATGCCGCACGTTACGACTTCACCCTGCGCGAGGAGCAGACTCACGAGATTATCGAGGACGTCGCGCATATGAAAAGCGAACTGGGCATCCTGTACTTATCCGAGCATAACCGCGAGGTTATCGAGCACATGCTGGCGGCCAACGAGCTCGTATTCGAGGGGCTTTTCTGCGCCACGCCGCATGTCTTCGTCTGTGCCGACCATCCGCTGGCGGCCCGCTCCAGCGTGACGCTCGAGGACTTGGAAGACTACCCGTTCCTGTCCTACGAGCAGGGCAGTTACAACTCGTTTTACTATTCCGAGGAGCTGACCTCGACGTTTGAGCGTCGCAAGAATATCCGCGTGCGCGACCGTGCGACGCTGTTCAATTTGGCCATGGGCCTCAACGGCTACACGGTATGCTCGGGCGTGATCAGCCACGAGCTCAACGGCCCCGGCATTATCTCGATTCCGCTCGATGTGGATGAGTACATGGAGATCGGCATCATCACGCGCAAGAACACGACGCTTACGCGCTACGGTCAAGCCTATATCGACGCGATCCGTCAGCATATCTAGACTGCTGCGTCCTGCACAGGTCAAATCTCTTCATGGCAGTCCCAACTGATATAGGAAGCATCTATATCAAACTGTTATAAACGTATATTTTACGATGGCTATATGAGCGCTCATACTCTGTTCCAGTAAAGCAACCAATGCAAAGGGAGATATCTATGAGCACTTCAATTCAACCGAACGCGCCGTTTCGCGCTGATATCGTCGGCAGCTTTCTTCGTCCGCAGGCCGTAAAGGATGCCCGCGCTGCCTATGCGGCAGGCGCGCTTGATGCCGAGGGGCTTAAGGCCGTCGAGGATGAGGCTATTCGCGACCTGGTGGACAAGCAAAAGGCCGCTGGCCTGCAGGTGATTACCGATGGCGAGTTTCGTCGCAGTTACTGGCACCTCGACTTTATGTGGGGGCTCAACGGCATTGAACGCCGCACCTCGCGTACGGGCTATATGTTCCACGACGAGGAGACCACGGCTGACACCGCCGTGGTGACCGGCCCCATCAGCGGCGAGAACCACCCCTTCGTCGAGCACTTTAAGTTTGTCAAGGCGCTCGAGGGGGATGGCCACGTTGCACGCCAGACCATTCCGGCGCCGATCCAGACGTTCTCGGAGGTTACGCTCGACCGCTGCGATGGCCAGCAGGAGAGCCTGCGCGCTGTCTATAAGACCGATGAGGAACTTGCCGACGCAATTGCAGCCGCTTATCGCACGGTGATCGCCGACCTGTACGCAGCGGGTTGCCGCAACATCCAGTTTGATGACTGCACCTGGGGCATCTATTGCGATACCGACTTTGTGTCCAAGACTGGCATGAGCCCGGTTGACCTGCAAAAGGTGAGCGAGCTGGGCGTGGCGCTCAACAACGCCGCCATCGAGGGCAAGCCCGACGACCTCGTCATTAACACGCACGTGTGCCGCGGCAACTACCACTCTACCTATGCTTTCGAGGGCGGCTATGACCCCATCGCGCCGTACCTGTTTGCACATGAGGATGTCGACGCATTCTACCTGGAGTTCGATACGCCGCGCGCCGGCGGTTTTGAGCCGCTCAGCTACGTTGCCCCGGGCAAGAAGGTCGTGCTGGGCTTGGTGACCACCAAGGCCGCAGAGCTCGAGGACGAGGACGTTATCGTTGAGCGCATCCGCGAAGCCGCAAAGTACGTGCCGCTCGAGAACCTGTATCTGTCTCCCCAGTGCGGCTTTGCCAGCTGCGAGATTGGCAACAAGCTGACCGAGGACGAGCAGTGGGCAAAGATCGCCCTGGTCAAACGCATCGCCGAGCGCATCTGGAAGTAGTGCTGCCGTTCGCAGGGGCGTCGTGGTCGGAGCGGCATGCATCGCGTACAATGGTTCGGATCGTATCGTTCGGGCAGGTAATCCGATATGCCCGGGCGCCCTTCCATTATGAAAGGACATCCATGTCCCAATCCTCGACGCCCGCCGTCGCCGATGCCATCTACGATGCGTCGTCGCTCGGTCGCCCGCGCATGTTCCTACTCGGTCTGCAGCATCTATTCGCGATGTTCGGTGCCACGGTGCTCGTACCCGTGCTCACCGGTCTCTCGGTGTCGGCGACCCTTTTGTTTGCCGGCCTGGGCACGCTGCTCTTCCACTTCCTATCGCGCGGCAAGGTGCCAGCGTTTTTGGGATCTTCGTTTGCCTTTATCGCGGGCTATGCCGCCATCGCGCCCAACGGCGAGGCCGAGCTTTTGCCCTACGCCTGCCTAGGTGTAGCCTGTGCCGGCCTGCTCTATCCGGTGCTGGCGGCCCTGTTTCGCGCGTTTGGTGCCAAGCGCGTTATGCGCTTCTTCCCGCCGGTAGTGACTGGCCCCATCGTCATTTCCATCGGCCTGATCTTGGCAAGCTCTGCCATCGCCAACTGCCAGACCAATTGGCTTGTTGCCGTTGTCGCTGTGGCGGTGATCGTCATCTGCAACATCTGGGGCCGTGGCATGGTCAAGATCGTGCCGATTCTGCTGGGCGTTGTGGTGAGCTATGCCGTTGCGACTGCGCTCGGCGAGGTTGATTTCTCGGGCGTTGCCGCCGCTCCGTGGGTCGGTCTGCCCATCGTGTGGGACAACACCGTGTTTGCACTCTTTGGGCCGCAGTTCGATAGCGGTCTTGCCATGACGGCCATCATCACCATTATGCCGCTGGCATTTGCGACCATGATCGAGCATGTCGGTGATATCTCGGCTATCGGCTCCACCTGCGAGCGTAACCACATCGCCGATCCTGGCCTGCATCGCACGCTGCTTGGCGACGGCCTGGCGACCATTCTCGCATCGCTCTTTGGCGCTCCGGCTAACACCACCTATGGCGAGAACACCGGTGTGCTTGCCCTAACGCGTGTGTTTGACCCGCGCGTGATTCGCATTGCCGCATGTTGTGCCATTGTGCTCTCGTTCTGCCCCAAGTTCGCGGCTGTCATTGCGGCCATGCCGGCGTGTGTAATCGGCGGTGTGTCGCTCGTGCTCTATGGCATGATCAGCGCCGTGGGCGTTCGCAACCTCATCGAGAACCAGGTCGATTTCCAAAATAACCGCAACGTGCTGGTGGCCGCCCTGGTGCTCGTGCTTTCGCTCGGCATTGCGTACAGCACCGCCGGCGCCATCGTGCTGGAATTGGGCGGCGTGACGATTTCGCTTTCCGGTCTTGCCGTGGGCTCGCTGGTGGGCATTGTGCTCAACGCCATCCTGCCGGGTAACGACTTTGAGTTTGATGTCTCCGAGCTTGAGGAGGCTGCTGAGTAGCAGCTGTGTTCAGCTAAAACAAGATATGGTGCCCATGCGTATATGCGCGTGGGCACCATTTTTAATGCGTCAGTATCCAGTGGATGCCGCGGGCCATGCGCAAGTCGGTCTGGGAAAAGTGATTGCCGGGGTTGAGCTCCAGCGTCGTGGGAATACCACGTTCGCCGAGCAGCTTTTCCATTGCGCGCGTGTCGTCGAGCACATGCCGCATCATGCGGTTGGGCGTCTTGGTCTCTTTTTTGCCGAGCGACAGATAGACGGCTTGCGGGCTGCCGGTAAAAGGGGCCGTGCTGGCACGGTCGACAAAGTCGGGAAACCATAGCGACCCCGATGCGCTCGCGGCGCGGTCAAAGGCGTCGGTTTGCCAGAGGGACCAGAGTGCGAAGAGGCCCGCGAGCGAGTAACCGGCAATGCCGCGCCAGGTGGGCGGCTGAGGAAGCGACGACTCGACCTGGGGGATTATCTGATTCAGCAGCTCATCAAGAAAATCGGCAGCTTGGCCGCCGAAAGGCTCGGCATCGCGTACGGTCCCGTCGCATGCCCAGGGGCTCAGCTCGCGATTCCAATCGAGCCCGCCAATGGTGACGAGGGCGAATGGCGGACAGTCGAGCTCTCGGCAGCGTTCATAAACCTCCGTGCCGTCGCCCATGACCACGGGAAGATAGATGACTGGTGCGCTTTCGGCATGCTGTGCATGAACGGTTATCTGCTTTTGATGCGCTTCCATGACGGGCTTCTCTCGGCGTTGTGATATCGACGGCCCCCATTGTCGCACGCCGGCTCATGCAGGTTGGGCTAGACCAAAGACAATCTCGTGCATACCCTGCGGACACATATGGAAAACGCCACCGCCGGAGGGGAGCTCGGCGGTGGCGTTGTTAAACGGTGCTGGGGCTCGGGGCCTTCGCGGGAGCTGCCATGTGCGCAGAGGCGTCTAAGAGCGCTTACGGCTCGCCATGGTGCCTGCGGCGATAGCGGCTGTTCCCGCAAGGACGGTTGCCACGATGGCCGCACCCGAGGTGTCGCCGGTTGCCGCGAGCACGCCGGTAGTCTTGGCTTTCGTGGTTGAAGCCGCAACGGCCTTGGTCGGCTTTGAGCCCTCAGGCTTGGGGTTTTGCTTGGTCTCGTCGGGCTTGGGGTCTTCCGGCTTGGCTACCTCGGGAGGTGCGATGGTCGTGCTTTTGGCGACTGCTTTGATATAGAGGGAGTCGACCGTGGCGTCGCCCGTGCCGATGGCTTGGCCTGCCTCGTAGATGCCGTCACGGAGCTTGTGATAGTCAATGACCTTGCCGCCTTCGGGCGTCTGGATGGCGGCGTTCTCAATCTTGATGGTGCCGATTGTCTTGCCGTCAGCGCTCATGGCACGGGCAAAGATTGCCGCTGTATATCCTTCGGCCGTTACCTTGCTGCGGGTGATCGAGATGACTGCGGGTGTGACGCCCTCGCTGGTCTGGGCGATGATGCCGATGTTCTCGCCTTGGGGTTCGCGCCTCGTCTCGCCATCTTGGTTTTCGCTGTAGGGGATGGGGCCGTCGCCGTTCTCGACATAGCGGGCTATGGCCTTGACAACGGAGTCGCTGATGTAGATGTGGCCACCCTTCTCGTTGGGTCGATCGTTTCTGGTGGAGAATGCAGCCGAAACCTCGCCTTCCGCAGACGCGTCCACGGTGGAGCCGTTCTTGACGACGATGTCGTCCTGGTAGGTGAAGAGGGCGATGGCGCCACCGTATCTGCCTTTACCTGCACGGACCGTCACGTTTGCATGATCGAGGGTGATGCCCTTGTGGGCATAGACGCCATATTCAACACCGTTTACGTTGAGGGAGGCGTTTGTGGCTGCGAGGCTGCCCTTGGCCTCGACGGCAGCGTCTTTCTCGGAGCTTGCCTTGACCTGGCTGCCGTCCGAGATGTTGATATTGCCGCCGCTCCAAAGGGCCTCACCATCAGCTGAGCTTGCCTCGACCGTCCCGCCACCCTTGATGGTGAGGTTCTTGTCGGTTCCAATACCCTTGTCCTCGGTAGCCCTGGCGGTGACGGCTCCGCTGTCGTCAATCGTGATATTGCCGTTTGCCCTGATGCCATCCGATGCACCCGTGGCGTTGACGTTGCCCGAACCTTTGATAGCGAGATCACCCCCGGCATTGATGGCATCAAACCCAGTGCTCGTGGCGTTGACGGATCCGGCTCCGTCGATGTTGATATTACCCGTGGAGAGGATAGCGTCCTCAGTAGATGTCACGCTGAGCGTGCTGCCCGCGTCGCCTTGGATATTGAGCTCGGCATTCTCGTTAGTGCCATGAGAAACGTTGATGCTTTCGATCCATTCGGCAGTGACGATGTTGGTTCCTGAGTAATTCACGTTGAGCTTGCCTGCGGCCTGGATCTCGCCGCCGTTATAGTTGTTGAGCTTCAAGTCGTCGGCGCCGTCCCACGACCAGGTACCGGCTTCGTCGCTCGCCGCGGTGTTGTACTTGTTGCCGCCGACCTTGACCCATTCCGCTGCGAGCGAGACGCTCGGCATGAGCAGCGAGCTCACCGTGAGCGCGCATACGGCTCCCACGACGATGCGGCGCGTCACGCGGCGCCAGCTGCCGTGCGCGAGTCTTATGCGACGGCGAACGTCGGGTTCGGCAACATGGGTTCCGGCGGTAGTGTCATTGCGTTTGGGGGTCGTGAACAAGGCTGCCATGGTTGCTCCCGTTCTCATAGGGCCTATACGACTAGATTCAGCGTATCTGCTGGATGTTGCCGGCGGTAGTGCCGTTTGGAGGGCAAAATGGCCAAAATGGGGGAGAAATAGGCCGCACGCCGGCGCAGGGATCGGCGCTAAAAGAAAAGCGCGGGGCCGCATGGCGACTCCGCGCTTTATTGTTCAGCTTTTGCAGCCTTGCCCTCACGCTACGAAGAAGTAGACGAGGAAGGCAAGGGCCGTGATCCACCCGTCCTGTGCGAAAAAGTGTTTACGAGCGTTTGCGACTCGCCAGGGCGCCTGTGACGATAGCGGCCGTTCCTACAAGGGCGGTCGCTATGATGGCCGCGCTCGAGGTGTCGCCGGTTGCGGCGAGGATGCCGGTGGTTTTGGCTCCCGCGGTTGCAGCCGCAACGGTCTTGGTCGTCTTCGTGCCCTCGGACTTGGAACCCTCGGGCTTGGTCTCGCCTGGCTTCTCCTCGGGTTTGATCTCCTCGGGAGGCACGATGACCGTGCTCTTGGCGACAGCTGCATCGTAGGGGGAGTCAATCGTGGCATCGCCCGTGCCGATGGTCTGCCCCGCCTCGTAGACGATGCCGTCGCTGAGCTCTTCCTTGTTGCGATAGTCAATGACTTTGCCGCCTGCAGGCGTCTGGATGATGGCGTCCTTGATTTCGATGGTGCCGATCGCCTTGCCGTCCGCGCTCATGGCAAGGGCGAAGATAGCCGCCGTGTCTCCCTCGGCCGTGACCTTGCTGCGGACGATCGAGATGGTCGCGGGCGTGATGCCCTTCTCGGTCTGCGCGAAGATGCCGATGTTCAGGCCCTCGGACTCAGGGATGATTTCGTCGTTTTGGTCTCCACTGTAGTGGTCGGGGCCGTCGCCGCCGGTCTCGGCATAGCGGGCTATGGCCTTGACAACGGAGTCGCTGATGTAGATATGGCCACCCGCTTCGTCGGAGTAGAAATTACTGGTGGAGATTGCAACCGAGAACCTGCCTTCTGCGAGCGCATCCACAGTCGAGCCGTTCTTGATGACGATGTCGTCCTCATCGGTGAAGAGTGCGCTGGCTTCCCCGCCATCTGAGCTTGCGCGGACCGTCACGGTCGCGCCATCGAGCGTGATGCCCTTGTAGACATAGATGCCATACCCAACGCCACTTGCGTTGAGGGAAGCGTTCGTGACCGTGAGGCTGTTTTTACCGTCGATGGCGGCGTCTTCCTCGGAGCTTGCCTTGACCTGGCTGCCACCCGAGATCTCGATGTTGCCGTCGGCCCAAATCGCATTGTCTTTGATAGAGCTTGCCTCTACCTTGCCGCCGCCCTTTATGATGAGGTTCTCGTTAGCATCGATACTCTGATCGTCGGTGGCCTTGGCGGTGACGGTTCCGCTGTTGTCGATCGTGATGTTGCCGTCGGCCCTGACGCCATCAGAATCGCCCGTGGCGTTAACGTTTCCCGAGCCCTTGATGGTGACATCGCCCCCGGCATCGATGGCATCGTGCTCGGTGCTCGTGGCGTTGACAGTGCCAGCGCCATCGATGTTGATGTTGCCGACGGAAGTGATGGCGTCACGAGAAGAGGTCACGTTGAGCGTGCTGGACGCGTCGCCCTGAATATTAAGCTCGGCGTTCTCGTTCGCGCCATCCTTAACCTTGATGCCGCGGCCGTTGTCGTTAGTGACGGTGTTGTTGCCCTCGTAGCTCACGTTGAGCTTGCCCGCTGCCTCGATCGCGCCGCCGTTATAGCCGTTGAGCTTCATGTCGTCGGCACCGTCCCATGACCAGGTGCCGGCGGCGTCGCCCGCCGCAGTG
This sequence comes from uncultured bacterium, assembly GCA_905214385.1. Taxonomy (GTDB): domain Bacteria; phylum Actinomycetota; class Coriobacteriia; order Coriobacteriales; family Coriobacteriaceae; genus Collinsella. The sequence goes on along the minus strand of CAJMMF010000011.1, from coordinate 16,181 downwards.
CCGGCGTTGTACTGGGCGCCGCCGACGTTGACCCACTCCGCCGCGAGCGAGACGCTCGGCATGAGCAGCGAGCTTACCGTAAGCGCGCATACGGCGCCTACAACGATGCGGCGCGTCACGCGGCGCCAGCTGCCGTGTGCGAGCAACGTGCGACGGCGCACGTCGGGCTCGATAAAATGGGCTCCAGAGGTTTTGTCATTGCGCTTGGGGGTCGTGAACAAGGCGGCCATGGTTACTCCCATCCTCATAGGGCCTATGCGATTACGCCCAGCATATCTGCAGGATGTAGCCGGCGGTAGTGCCGTTTGGAGGGCAAAATGTCCAAAACTTGGGAAGCAATACATCGCGCATCCGTGCGTTGCCTGGGCTTAAAAGAAAAGCGCGGAGCCGCTCGATGCGACTCCGCGCTTTGGTGTTCTGCTTTGGCAGCTTTGCCGTTACGCTACGAAGAAGTAGACGAGGAAGGCAAGGGCTGCGATCCACATGAGCGGCTTGATCTTGGAGGCCTCGCCCTTAAAGAGCGCGACGATCACGTAGGCGATAAAGCCCAGGCCAATGCCGGCGGAGATGGAGTAGGTGAAGGGCACGCCGGCGACAATCATGAACGCCGGGAAGCCCTGCGACACGTCGGACCAGTCGATCTCGGAGGCCTCGCTCATCATGAGGTAGCCGACGTAGACCAGAGCACCGCAGGTGGCGGCGCTGGAAACGATGGTGACGATGGGGGAGAAGAACGCGGCGAGAATGAACAGCACGCCGGTGGTGACGGAGGTGAGGCCCGTGCGGCCACCGTCGGCAGCGCCAGAGGTGGACTCGACGAAGGTGGTGATGGAGGAGACGCCCATAAAGCCACCGGCAGCAGCGGCCACGGAGTCGACGACCAGGATGGGACGGATGTCCTCGACATTGCCGTCCTCGGTCAAGAACTCGCCCTGCTTGGCGACGGCCATCGCGGTGCCCATGGTGTCGAAGAAGTCGCTCATGAGCAGCGAGAAGGCAACGACGAGCAGCATCGGGTCGGTCAGGACCTTCACGATGGCAAGGTTGCCGTCGGCAGTGCTGGCAAACGGGGCGCCGAAGGTCGAGAAGTCGAGCGGTGCGATGAGGCCCTCGGGCGCATGGGTGACGCCCAGCGGGATTCCGGCGATAACGGCGACGATGATGCCGATGAGCAGCGAGCCCGGCACGTTGCGGGAAGCCAGGGCAACCGTCACGACGATGGAGATGATGCCGACGATAAAGGTGGGGGAGGCGATGTCGCCCAGGCCGACGAGCGTACCGGCGCCAGCGGTGATGATGCCGGCGTCGCACAGGCCGATCATGGCGATAAACAGGCCCAGACCCACCGAGATGGCGTGGCGCAGGACCACGGGGATGGCGTCCATGATGGCCTCGCGCAGGCCGCAAAGGACGAGCAGCAAGATGACGATACCCTCGAGGAAGATAACGCTCATGGCGACGTGCCAGTCACCGCCGCACATGGTGGTGGTGATGCCCGCGATCATGGCGTTGATGCCCAGGCCTGAAGCGCAGGCGAGCGGGCGGTTTGCGAAGATGCCCATGCAGATGGTCATGATGCCGGCGCCCAGGCAGGTGGCGCAGGCGAGCGCTCCCGCATCAATGCCAGCGCCCGAGAGCACTGCGGGGTTGACGGCGATGATGTAGGCCATCGCCAGGAATGTTGTCAGTCCAGCGCGAAGTTCGGTCCCGATTGTGGACTTGCGCTCACTGACGTGAAAAAGTTCGTCCATGCATACCCTTTCCTTGTTCGGCCCCGAGTTTAGGCCGATTGACACGAACTCACTTACTATATCGTCTTTACAACCTTGCTGTTCCTCGCATGTTGATGTTCGGCGCTTTGTAACAGACGGACGGTATTTATCGCATGAAAATGTGTGGGTACCGTATACTTAAGCGGTTACAACAACCCCTATGGAGGAACGTATGATTAAAGAGCTTTGCCACGACGAGGCTATCCTGTCCCAGCGTTGCGAGGTTGCGACCGTCGAGGACGAGTCGGTTGCTCAGGACCTGATCGATACCATCAAGTCGCTCGACGATGCCGGCTGCCTTGCCGCTAACCAGATTGGCGTTACCAAGAAGGTCTGCGTCTACCTGGACGACGCCGGCGAGCCCCACGTGCTCTACAACCCCCGTCTGGTGTTTGGCCTGGGCGCCAGCAAGATGGAGGAGAGCTGCCTGACGCACGAGGGGGTCACCAAGTCCACGCGCTATATCAAGTGCAAGGTTGCCTTTGACCAGATCGTCGATGGCAAGATGCGCGAGCGCAAGCAGGACTTTGTGGGCTTCGAGGCGCAGATGATCCAGCATATGATCGATCACTGTCTTGGCAAGCTTGTCTAGGGCGACCACAGCACCGCACTTCGTCGTTTTTGGTCCGGGCGTGACATTGTTGTCATGTCCGGGCTTTTGTGTTTAGCGCCTTTTTGTTTGGTGACAATGAACTTAGCAAGAACGTAAAGCTAGGAGGCGCTATGTGTACGAGCATTCGATTTACCGATAATTCCGGCAACATGTATCTGGGCCGCAACCTCGACTGGAGCTTTGACTACGGCCAACAGGTTCGCGTGATGCCGCGCGGGTTTCACATTCCGTATTCGTTTATCGACGACACGACAGCGGCACACGCGGTGATCGGTATGTGCATCGATTACAAGAACTACCCTATGTTCTTCGACTGCGGCAACGATGCGGGCCTCGCCGTGGCAGGTCTCAATTTCCCGGGTTATGCCGAGTATGCCGAGGACCCTGTCGACGGCAAGACCAATATCGCGGCCTATGAGTTTCCCCTGTGGGTGGCAGCGACGTTCTCGACGGTCGATGAGGTCGAGGCCGCGCTGCGCGACACGGTGATTGTCGCCAAATCTGCCGGAGAGGGGCTGGGCGTGTCGCTGCTCCATTGGATTATTGGCGACAGCCAGCGCAGCATCGTGGTCGAGATGATGGCTGACGGCCTGCATGTATACGACGATCCGGTCGACACCCTTGCCAATCAGCCCACCTTCCCGTGGCATATGGAAAACCTGCGCACCTATATCACGGCCACAAGCGATTTTCCGCAGACGGCGACATGGCGTGGCGCCGAGCTCAAGCCCTATGGCGCGGGTGCCGGCATGCGCGGTATTCCCGGCGACTGCTATTCGCCGAGCCGTTTTGTAAAGGCGGCGTACCTCAATGCCAATTACCCGCAAAAAGACAGCGAGACCGAAAACGTCGTCCGCATGTTCCGTTCACTCGAGGGCGTGGTGATGATTGAGGGGGCGTCCAGGATGGGCGATGGCAAGTTCGAGAAGACTATCTATACCGGATGCTTTAGCGCGCGCACAGGCAATTATTACTACGCGATGTATGAGGATCCGTCGATTCGCTACGTGAGCCTGATGGATGCCGAGGGCGCGAGCCCCGATAGGCTTGTGGTTCCCGAGCCGCGTCGTTCGTAGCCGAGGGCTTTACTGAAATGCAAAGCGCCCCTGCATCTCCTGTGAGGTGCAGGGGCGCTGTCGTTGATGCGCGACGTCGCTAGAAGTTGGCGTCGTTGAGCTGGGCGCTCTCGAGGCCGTCGAGCAGTTGCTGTTCGGGCGTATCGGCGACGCTCTCGAGCAATTCGGTGGGATCGACGTTCATGTCCCTACCGGCCTCGTTGCCGTTGACCAGGTCGTCCGAGAAGATATCGACTTCCATTTCCTCGGCTTCTTCGATCTGGACCTCGAGCGGCACATGGGTGCGTACGAGTTTGACCGCCGGACGCATGCGGGCAAAGAGAGGCACGTACTCGATGATGATCGCCGAGTTCTCAAGACCGTACCAGCGTGCCGGGCTTCCGCAGGCGCGGCGGACGGCGTACTTGATGGCCATCACGCGGTGGTCGTTGCGGTTGATGTCCGTTTCGGGGGCAAGCATCTTGCGCAGCATGCAAAAACGGAAGTCGCCCACGTTGCCGCGTGTCTCGTAGATGGAGTAGGTGTGATGCTGCGGTGGCAGCTCACCCGATGTCATCAAGTCGCCAACGATCTGACGCAGATAGGCGTTGATGCGCTGGTTGACCTTAAAGCCCAGGTCCAGGCGCACGCGGAACAAAAAGTCCGTGCCAAAGGTCTCGACGGAATACTCGTGCGTATAGGGCTCGTCGGTAACGTGCACGTTGATGAACCAATATGCCTTGGCGCGCTTGGGGTGCTTGTCCAGGATGGAATAGAGCACGTCGCGGTCGAGCGTGAGCGGGTCGGGGCTGTTGGTGAGGAACACCAGATTGTCGGCGAGCACGGGGTAGGTCTCGTCGTTGCGCAGGCGGTTGAGCTGATCGATGTACTTGGAGACGGGCAGCAGGATCGTCTGCGTGCGCTCGATGGCGGTGCCGCGGCGCCACACGTACATAAGGCCAAACAGCAGCGAGGCCAGGAAGATCATCACATAGCCGCCGTCAAAGAACATGGTGAGGCACGAGGCAAAGAAGCAGAGCTCGATGGCGCCAAAAAGCAGGGCAAAGACGCAGGCGCCCAGCTTGTGCTTGAGGATGCCGGCGATATAGCTCGTCAAAAGCGTCGTGGTCATGAGCATAGTCACGGTGATGGCGAGGCCGTAGGCGCTCTCCATGCGCTCGGAGTTTTGGAACAGCAGCACGATGAAGATACAGCCGACCCACATGATGTTGTTGACGAGCGGAATATAGAGTTGACCCTTGGTGTCGCTGGGGTAGTGGATGCGCAGATGCGGCATAAGGTTGAGACGCGTGGCCTCGGATACCAGCGAGAACGAGCCGGTGATAAGCGCCTGCGAGGCGATGATGGCCGCTACGGCCGATAGCACGATGGCAAAGGGGCGCAGGGGCTCGGGAAGCATCATGTAGAACGGGTTGACGATGTCCATCGCGAGCATCTGGGGATTGGAGTTGTTGGCGAGCAGCCAAGCGCCCTGACCCAGATAGTTAAGGATGAGGGCCGCCTTTACGAACGGCCAGGATGCGTAAATGTTAGCCTTGCCCACGTGACCCATGTCCGAATAGAGCGCCTCGGCGCCGGTCGTCGACAGGAAGACGAAGCCGAGCACCATGATGCCCGAGTGGTTGATGGGCGAGAACAGGAACATGATGCCGCGGATGAGGTTGAGTGCGCGCAAGATGGACAGGTTGCCGAGCATGTTGAACAGGCCGGCGCCCGCCAGGAACAGGAACCATAGCGTCATGAGCGGGCCGAAGAGCTTGCCGATTGACGAGGTGCCGGCGCGCTGCATGGCAAATAGGCCGCAGATAATGATGATGGTAATAATGATGACGTTGGTCTGGCCGTCGCCCAATAGCGCGTGGCCCCACTCGATGGTGCGCAGACCCTCGATGGCTGTGGTGACCGTGACGGCGGGGGTGAGGATGCCGTCGGCAAGCAGCGCCGCACCGCCGATCATGGCGGGAAGGATCAGCCACGGCGCCACTTTGCGCACGAGACTGAACAGGGCGAAGATACCGCCCTCGTTGTGGTTGTCGGCCCTCATGGCGATTAGCACGTACTTGACCGTGGTTACGAGCGTCATGGTCCAGATGACGAGCGAAAGCGCGCCCAGGATCATGTCCTCGCTGACGGTACCGATGCCGCCGTTGTTGGCGACGATTGATTTCATGGTGTACATAGGGCTCGTGCCGATGTCGCCATAGACGACGCCGAGCGTTACGAGCAACATACCAGCAGAAAGGGGAATGGCTCCATGCCCGCTCTGTCCGTGCTGGTCTTGGAGGTTTGCCTCCAGTTTGTTGTGTGCCACGTGGACTCCCTTAGACATCCGGTTATCTGTCTAGGGCAGATAACCTTTATGCCATCTTTATACATATAAGAGCAGTTTGGCACATCGGGGTGTTTTAGACAATAATCCCCATCTGGGGATTATTCATGTACGCAGGTAGCATTTCAAAACAGGGGCGCACCGGCTGTATGGTCTTGCTGCAATGTGATAACCACGGACGCGCCCCTGCTTTGAAACTGAAGAGGGGCTTTTAGGCGCGTGCTGCTTGGGCGATGCTTGCTTTGGTGTCTGCGCGTTTGCCGGCGACTTCGCAAAAGATCGCGCCGCCGATGATCAACGCGGCGCCCATGAGGCGGATGGGCGTCATGGTCTCTCCCAAAAGGGCAACGGAGAACACGACGGCCGAAAGCGGCTCGAGGTAGCCGACGACCGCGACGGTCTGGACGGGCAGCTTGGCGACGGCACTAAAGTAGAGCAGGCAACCGATGCCGGTGTTGACGACGCCGAGCATGGCGACGGCGCCCCAATCGATGCCGGCGGCAATGCTGGGGGAGAGGAACGAGGGGGCACCTTGCGTGAAGAGCGTAAGGATCAACGCGGTTACAAAGGCGGCGCTCACCTGGAGCGTGGAGTTCTCGAGGCCTTCGATGTGTGGCGCACCCTTGCTAGCGATGACCATCAAGGCGTAGCAGAAGGCCGAGGCGATGCCGCAAGCGATACCCGCAATGGGCATATTGCCGCCTAGACCTTGCGCCGCAATGAGAAAGGCGCCACAGGCAACGGCGATAAACCCGGCGATTTTGCCGCCGGTCAGCTTTTCGCCAAAAATGAGCGGGGAGAGGGCCATAACGATGATGGGGCCGCAGTAATACAACAGCGAGGAGATGCCAACGCCGATCGTCTGATAGGCGCGGAACAGGAAAATCCAGCTGGCGCCCAGCGCGGCGCCCGAGACGATGAGCGCTGCGGCCTCGCGGGGGCGAGACGGAGCCTGCAGGTTATGGCGCTTGGTTATGAAGAGGATGGCGGCAAGGGTGAGAGCGCCCAAAAACGTGCGCAACAGTACGATATCGGAGCTCGGCAGCGCGATGGCAGCGGCGATGATGCCGTTGGAGCCAAACAATAGCAATGCTGCTAAGTACGTAAACAGTCCGTTGTTCATGTGCTGACATCCCCTCTATATCCGAGCATGTTCACTATGGGTGAGGTGGCTTTAGAAGAAAAGCGAATATAATGCATGGATAACATGACAAAAACTCATGTAAAGGTGGAGGGATGCCGTGGAAACGAATATTCAAAAGATGCAAGTGCTGCTCGAGACGGTGCGTGCCGGCAGCTTTACGCATGCTGCAGAGCGGCTGAGCTATTCGCAGTCGGGCGTGAGCCGCATGGTGGGCGACCTTGAGGCAGACTGGGGTTTTAAGGTGCTTGATCGCAGCCGCGAGGGCGTGGTGCTTTCTGCCGACGGGCGGCAGGTCATGCCGGCAGTCGAGGCGTTATGCGAAGAGTTTGGCCGCCTGCAGCGACGCGTGGACGAGATGCGGGGGCTCATGCGTGGCAAGATCTGTATCGGTACATTCTCGAGTGTGGCGACCCATGTACTGCCGCCGGTGATCGCGCGGTTTCGCGCTGATCACCCGGATGTCGATTACGAGCTGCTGATGGGTGATTACTCCGAGATTGAGCAATGGGTGGCGGAAGGCCGCTGCGACCTGGGCTTTATTCCGCGCGAGCCACGCGGCGCCGGCATGGCGTCGCGGCCGTTGGTGCAAGACGAGCTGATGGCCGTGGTGCCAGCGGACTCCTCGCTTGCCACCGCGGAGGTCGTTTCCCTTGCCGATTTGGCCAACGAGCAGTTTATTCTTCTGGAACGCGGTAGCGACGACGAGATTACGCCGCTGTTTCGCCGCGCGGGTCTGGCGGTGCGTTCTAAGCTATCGACCTGGGATGATTATGCGATTATGGCCATGGTCGAGGACGGTCTGGGCGTGAGTATTCTTCCGGCGCTCATCTTGCGCCGCTGTCAGTTCGATGTCGCCGTGCGTCCGCTCGAGGGACATCCCCATCGGCAGATCAACGCGATATATCGCACGGCTGACGTTTCGCTTGCCGCCGCTCGATTCCTTGAATATCTCTAAACGCGTGCGCGTCATTGTCCGCCTTGGGCAAATCTCGGAGTTCGGTACGTTTTCTTGTGAAATTGAACTTCCGAATAAGGTACGGCGCTATACTGCTGCCTAAATTGAACTTAGGTTCAATTCGTGTTCTATAAATTGAACTTTGCCAGCAAGGAGGTTCTAATGGCCCAAGAGACGTTTAGCGATCGCCTGCGACAGACCATGTCCGATCGCGACGTTCGCCAGTCGGACGTAATCCGCGCATCGGAGATGCTCGGAAAAAAACTCGGCAAGAGTCAGATGAGCCAATATGTGAGCGGCAAGACGATCCCGCGGCGCGATGTGGCAGAGCTGCTCGCTCGTATTTTGGAGGTCGATGTTTCCTGGCTGCTCGCCGGTGACGCCGATCAAGGCGAGGAATCATCGCCTCGCAACGTGCCCAAGCCCGAACCCCATCCCTCAGCTCAAATTCCAAGGAGCACCACCATGCGTACTTTTTCTAAATCCACCAAACTCGAGAACGTCCTGTATGACGTGCGCGGTCCTGTCGTCGACGAGGCCGCCCGTATGGAGGACGAGGGCGAGCGTATTCTCAAGCTCAACATCGGCAACCCCGCGCCCTTTGGTTTCCGCACGCCCGATGAGGTCATTAAGGATATGCGCCAGCAGCTGCCCGACTGCGAAGGCTATTCCAACTCGCGCGGACTGTTCTCCGCGCGCAAGGCGATCATGCAGTACTCGCAGATCAAGGGCCTGCCCAATGTTCAGATGGAGCACATCTACACGGGCAACGGCGTGTCCGAACTCATTCAGCTTTCGATGAACGCGCTGCTCGACAATGGCGACGAGATTCTGATCCCCAGCCCCGATTATCCGCTGTGGACGGCGTGCGCAACCCTTGCCGGTGGACATCCCGTGCACTATCTGTGCGACGAGCAGGCCGATTGGTATCCCGACCTGGCCGATATGGAGTCCAAGATCACGAGCGCGACCAAAGCCCTCGTCATCATCAACCCCAACAACCCCACGGGTTCCGTCTATCCGCGCGAGGTGCTCGAGGGTATCGTCGAGGTTGCACGCAGGCATCAGCTGATGATCTTTGCTGATGAGATCTACGACCGCCTGTGCATGGACGGCTACGAGCACGTCTCGATTGCCTCGCTCGCTCCCGACCTGCCCTGCGTCACCTTTAGCGGCCTTTCCAAGTCGCACATGATTGCGGGCTATCGTATTGGCTGGATGGTGCTTTCGGGCAACCAGCGCTGCATGAGCGACTTTATTATGGGCATCAACATGCTCTCGAACATGCGCCTGTGCTCCAACGTGCCGGCTCAGTCAATCGTCCAGACGGCGCTCGGCGGACACCAGTCCGTCAACGACTACATCCGTCCTGGCGGTCGTGTGTATGAGCAGCGCAACTTTGTGTACGAGGCACTCAGCAAGATCGATGGCATCTCGGTGGTCAAGCCCCGCGCGGCGTTCTATATCTTCCCCAAGATGGATGTCAAGAAATTCAACATCACCGATGACGAGCAGTTTGCCCTTGACCTGCTACACGAGAAGAAGATCCTGATCACCCGCGGCGGCGGCTTTAACTGGGCCGAGCCCGACCACTTCCGCATCGTGTACCTGCCGCGCATGGAAGTGCTCAAGGAGTCCCTCGAAGACCTCGCCGACTTCTTCGATCATTACCGCCAGAGCTAGTGGGATAGAAGCTCCGCACTATGAAAAGCTCCCTGCAGTTGTTTTGCTGCAGGGAGCTTTCTTGAATCGGCGGAACTATATAACGATTCCGTTGCAGTGGTCGATTTCGTGTTGGATGATCTCGGCGGTGTAACCCGAGAAGTTTTTGATGCGGTGGACGAAGTTCTCGTCCAAATACTCCACCTTAATGCGACGATAGCGGGTACAGGGACGCTCTCCAGCCAGCGAAAGGCATCCTTCGCTCGTCTGATAGGCATTGACCTGCTCAAGAATTTGAGGGTTGTACATCAACAGCGCCCTGTTGCCGTCCTTTACGCAGATGATGCGTTTGCGCACGCCGATCATGTTGGCGGCGAGGCCCACGCACTCGTGCTCATGCTCAAGGAGCGTATCCAGGAGGTCCTGCCCGGTCGCGGCATCGTCGGGTCCCGCGTCTTCGGAAGGCAGACGCAAAAAGAACTCGGATTTCATGATGGGCTTAATCATGGCGGGCTCCTCATGTCTCATGCTTTCGTGGACTTTCAATAATAGCGCGGAAGGAAAGCAGCGCGTCCGCGTTACAATCTTTCGACGTTGGACCATGTTGCCAGATTCGTCGTGTTGCGGCATTTGGCGTAAGTCTAGGGCTCATTCTCGCCCTGGACGGTTCCTCCGGGGCGATGCGACGGTCGTTCCAAGAGGAGGGAAATGCATGGGGAACAAATCTCAGCAACAAGTTAGGGCAACGCCATCGGGCACTTCGGCGTTTCTCGTCGTCATGTATATCGCAGCCTTTGTTGCCGCGTTTAACGAGAACATCATTAACGTGGCGCTGCACGACATTATGGCGGCCTTTTCGGTGAGTGCCACCACGGCGCAGTGGCTTGTTTCGGGCTACATGATCGTGACGTCGATCTTTACGGCCATCATGGCCTTTCTGTCTGGTCGTTTTTCGACGCGTAAGCTGCTGTTTTTCGCATGTGGATGCCTGGTCGCCGGAGAAGTCCTGTGCTTGGTCGCCCCAACGTTTACCGTCTTGCTGCCAAGTCGCATTTTGCAGGCTGCGGGATCGGGCATCTTGTTTCCGCTCATGATGAACGTGGTGCTATCTTGCGCTCCGCGCGAGAAGCTCGGTCTGTATCTGAGCTTGGGCGGTGCCTGCATTACGCTGGGGCCGGCGTTTGGACCTGTGATCAGTGGTCTTATGTGCACGTTGTTTGGCTGGAGGGCGGTGTTCCTAGTGCCGCTGGTGGGCGGTGTCGTGGTCGCCGCGGCGGCAGCAAAGCTCGTTCGGAATGTTGGAGAGCGCTCGGACACTACGCTTGATATTCTGTCGGTTGCTTTGCTTGCGGCCGGCATCACGGCGTTTGTATATTCCGTAGGCGAGTTCTCGACCAATCTGATTGCCGGTATCGTGGCGCTCTTCGCCGCCATTGTGCTGCTCGGCCTGTTTGCGGCCCGCCAGCTCAAGCTCGAGCATCCGATGCTTAACGTGCGTACCATGGCGAGCGTTCGTTTTTGGCCTGCGTGCCTGCTTGTGGTGGTGTCGATGATGACGACGTTCTCGATGAGCGTTTTATTGCCGCTCTATTTTGAGGGCGCATACGGCATGACCGCGCTTGTTGCGGGCTTGCTCATTATGCCGGCGATTGCCTGCAACGCCGTGACCTCGATCGTAGGCGGGCGCGTGATGGATGCCCGTGGCGCATGGCCGCTGCTGCCGGTCGGCTTCGCCCTGATTGCCGTGGGGCAGACCGCAATCTCGATGACTGTGGCAAGCATGAACATTGGCGTTGTCGTTGCACTGACCGTTGTGGTGTATGCCGGCGTCGGTTTGGTGCTGAGCCCCTCGCAGACGGCCGGCTTGGAGACGCTACCCGCTGCCGAGCATCCCCACGGAACGGCGCTGCTCAACACGTGGAACATGATCGCCGCCTCATTTGGCCCGTCGCTGTTTATCGGCCTGCTTTCGAGTTCTGCAGCGGCTGCCGGTGCCGCCGGCGTCGCGACGGACGTTGCCCAGGCGATTGGATTTGCGGCTGCCGTGCGCGTGGCGGCTGTGATTGCCGTTGTCGGGTTCGCGGTGTCGGTTGTGTACGCTCGCCGCGAGTCGCACATGTCGCATTAATGTGTGCACATAGATTCTGCAGCTAGATTGGCGGGTGAGACCATAAACTAATGGACGTTTTGCCGAGAGGCATGAATGTTTAAAGCGCAAAGAGTGCGCGACGGGCCCCGCGAATGGGGCGATGATGCCCGAGAGGGCCAAGAAGGAGTCTCATGTCCGAGAACGAAGAGATCATGAACGAGACCGAGAACGAGACCATGGCTGCCGAGGTAGAGGCAGTCGAGACCGTGGAGACCGAAGCTGCCGAGGTTGAGGCTGCTGACGAGGTTTCCGCCGAGGAGGAGGCCGAGGTTGTCGAGGCCGCCGTTGATTACGATGACGAAGAGCTGATGGACAAGATGCAGAAGGCCGCCCGCCTGCTGCGTAGCCGTCGCTTTGCTATTTCCAAGGAGGAGGAGGCCAAGGCCGAGCGCATGGCGAACATCGAGCGCGCCATCAAGCTTCTTGACCTCAAGCCCAAGATGGAGCAGAAGGAAATGTCCGACCTGCTCGGCATGCGCCTCCGCGAGCTCGATGGTCTGATGGCCGAGGCCGAGGCTGCCGATCTGGTCGGCCGCATCGACGACGCCGAGGGCGATATGCGCAAGATCGTCGTCTTCGCTGCCGAGGATGCCGCTGAGGGCCTGGTCGAGCTTGCCAGCAAGAAGGAGAAGCTCCTGCCTGAGCTTTCTTACGAGGAGGCCACCGAGCTGATGGCCGCTCTCGATAAGGTTATCGCTCCGCTCGTCGCCATGGGCCTGGACGAGGACCGCGGTCCTCGCGGCGGCCGTGACGAGCGCGGTGGCCGTGGCGGCGACCGTGGCGGTCGCGGCGGCTTTGGCGATCGCGGTGGCCGTGGTGGTGACCGCGGCGGTCGCGGTGGCGATCGCGGTGGCCGTGGCGGCTTTGGTGACCGTGGCGGCGACCGTGGCGGTCGCGGCGGCTTTGGTGGCAACCGTGGTGGCTATGGCGATCGCGGTGGCAACCGTGGCGGCTTCGGCGGCAACCGTGGTAACGACCGCGGCGGTCGCGGTGGCGATCGTGGCGGCCGCAACGGTGGCGGCTTCCGCGGCAACCGCTTTTAGGGGTTACGCGGTTCTACGAACCGCGTAACTAGTTGACGCTGCGCGCCACCCATGGCGACAATTTGTCATTCAAAAGGCAAGGCATGACCAGAAGGTCTATGCCTTGCCTTTTTCATGCCAACTTGTTCGCCCTGGGCGGCGCTCGCTGGCGTTGCCAAAACATCGGCGTTGCCATGATCCAAGGTAGTCATTGGGGACGTTCTTAAACGACTACATAGCATGAGAGTGGATAATCTCCCGGTTTGAGCCTGCATTCAAGCTCAAAGTGGGAGATTATCCACTCTCATTTGTTATGTGTCCGAAAATCCACGCTCGTTTCTACTCTGTCTACATTTGTAGGAACAGTTCGTGGAGGCGGGTGTCTTCATCGAGTTCGGGGTGGAAGGTTACGCCGAGCTGGTTGCCCTGGCGGGCAGCGACGATGCAGCCATCGACTTCGGCCAGGGCCTTGGCGTCGCCGTGGACCTCGACGATGCGGGGTGCGCGGATAAACGTCAGCGGCGCTTCACCGTCGATGCCGGCTACTTGCCCTTTGGTTCGAAAGCTGCCGAGCTGCCTGCCGTAGGCATTGCGCTCGACAAGTACATCCATGGTTGCCAAACGCGGCGTGCCCTTATCGTCATGGGCGGCAAGGTCGCGCGCCAGCAGAATCAGGCCGGCGCAGGTGCCCAGGACGGGCATGCCTTCAGCGATGCGGGCACGAAGCTCCTCGAGCATGCCCAACTCATCAAGCAGTTTCCCTTGAACGGTGGACTCGCCGCCGGGAAGTACCAGACGGTCAAAGTCCTGCTTCAAATCAGCCGCCTGCCTCAGCTCAATACAACGTGCGCCCAGCTCGGACAGCCTCGCTTCGTGCTCGGCAAAAGCACCTTGGATCGCCAGCACGGCGACCGTCTGGTCTGCGTAATCACTCATGTGCGATCCTTTCTGCCGGACTAGCGTCCGCGCTCCTCCATGATGATCTCGATCTCGTCGGCGTTGATGCCCACCATAGCCTCGCCCAGGTCCTCCGAAAGCTCAGCGATGAGTTTGGCATCGGTGAAGTTTGCCACGGCCTTGACGATGGCGGCTGCGCGCTTGGCGGGATCGCCGCTCTTAAAGATGCCCGAGCCGACAAAGACGCCTTCGGCGCCCAGCTGCATCATCAGCGCGGCGTCGGCGGGGGTCGCTACGCCGCCGGCGGCAAAGTTCACGACGGGAAGCTTACCCGTGGCATGGACCTCGCGCACCAGCTCGACCGGAACCTGCAGTTGCTTGGCTGCCTCAAAGAGCTCGTCGTCGCGCAGGGCAACAACGTCACGGATCTGCTTTTGAATCTTGCGCATGTGGCGCACGGCTTGGACGACGTCGCCCGTGCCCGGCTCGCCCTTGGTGCGAATCATTGTGGCGCCCTCGGCAACACGGCGCAACGCTTCGCCCAGATCGCGGGCACCGCAGACAAACGGGACGTCAAACTGGGTCTTATCGATGTGGTAGACATCGTCGGCGGGGGAGAGAACCTCGGACTCATCGATGTAGTCGATCTCGATGGCCTGAAGGACCTGCGCCTCGACGATGTGACCGATGCGGCACTTGGCCATGACGGGGATGGAGACGGCCTCTTGAATGCCCTTGATCATCTTGGGGTCACTCATGCGCGACACGCCGCCGGCGGCGCGGATGTCGGCCGGGATGCGCTCGAGAGCCATGACGGCGCAGGCGCCTGCCTCCTCGGCGATACGTGCCTGCTCGGGCGTGGTGACGTCCATGATGACGCCGCCCTTGAGCATCTGCGCGAGTTCGCGATTGAGTTTGACGCGATCTGCCTTGCTGGTCTGTTCTGCCATGGTTGCTCCCTTGGTTGGCATGTGCATTGCTTGACGGAAAATCCTATCGGGGAGCTGGGCATGGCAAAATACTCAGTTTTCGAGATAATAATAAGGTCAGCTTAATACCAGATTGAACAGCTCGATAAGGTCAGGTGACAAACTCATGCTTGACTACAATTTGGAAAAACGCGGCGAAGCATCGCTCTATGAGTATGTTTACCAGCAAATCCGAGATGATATCGTAGCTGGACGCATTACGGCGGGGGAGCATCTGCCGTCCAAGCGCGCCTTTGCCAGTCATCTGGGAATCAGTGTTATTACCATTGAGAATGCATATAGCCAGTTACTCGCTGAGGGCTATATTTGCTCAATGCCACGTCGTGGCTACTACGCTTGCGAGCTTCCGGATGCACCGGTTTTGGCTTCGGCCGCGGGGGATATCGACCGAGATGCTGTCTCTGTTGGCCCCAGCGCGCATGATGCCACGGGGCAGGTCGAGCGATTCGACGCACTTTCTCCTTCCGCCTTGGAAGCGGCGCGGCTTTGGCAGGCCGCCCTACGGGCGACGCTGACGTCCGAAGACGAACGTGAAATCTTTTCGCCCGCACCGGCGCAGGGCACCGCTCGACTGCGACGTGCGATTGCGCACCATCTGCGCGGGACAAGGGGCATGAATGTCAATCCCGACAATATCGTTATCGGTGCGGGCGCCCAGCTGCTCGATACCATGTTGGTTCAGTTGCTTGGCGCGGACAAGGTGTATGCCGTCGAGGATCCAGGCTATTTGCGCTTGACGCGCATCTATCAGGCCATGGGTTGCGAAGTACGGCATGTCCCGTTGGATGCTGAGGGCGTGGACTTGAGCGCGCTGCAGAAAATCGGGACCGATGTCCTTCATCTGATGCCGTCTCATCAGTATCCGACCGGTCTTGTGACGAGCATTGCACGTCGCTATGCGTTGCTGAGCTGGGCCGCCGAGCGGCCAGGTCGGTATCTCATCGAAGACGACTTTGATTGTGAGTTTCGCCTTGCCGGCAAGCCGATTCCCGCGCTCGCGTCGATCGATGCCGCCCAGTCGGTTATCTACACCAACACGTTTTCGAAGAGCCTTTCATCGGCGTTACGTTTGGCGTACATGGTGCTGCCCGATGAACTAATGGAGAGGTTTAAACGCAACCTTGGTTTCTACGCCTCGTCGGTAAGTTCTGTTGACCAGGTCGCTTTAGCGCGCTTGCTGGAATCGGGTGATTACGAGCGGCATGTGAACCGCGTGCGCGTGCGTGCTCGCGAGGCACGCGATGGCCTGGCAGCGCTTGTACGGAAAGCGTTTCCGGCAGGGGAGGTCTCGATCGAGCATGCAGACGCGGGCCTTTACTGTATCGTGGTTGCGGAGCGTGGAATGGGCGGAAGCACTTTTGCACGGGCCCTCACGCGCTCGAGCATCCCTTTTATCGATATCGGTGACTGTTTTTGGTGTGCCGATGGCGCATCTGTCCCTGAAAACTCAACTCAAATTCTTGTTCAGTATGACGATCTGAGTCCAAAAGTACTAACTATCTTGGAATTGCAGCTAATGGGGTGTTCCTATAGTTTTGTCAACTGGGAAATGCTCTCCGTGCGACCGAATCGC
>CAJMMF010000010.1:0-74821 GCA_905214385.1 uncultured bacterium | reverse complement strand
CGAGCGCCAAGACCCGCGGCAGCTTTATCGGCTGCATGGGTTGGCCCGACTGCGACGTGACCTATCCGGTGCCGAGTGGCGTCAAGGTGAGCCCGCTCGAGGGCGAGGCCGCCGTGTGCCCCGAGTGCGGCGCGCCGCGCATCAAGTGCCAGCCATTCCGCCAGAAGGCCTTCGAGATCTGCGTGAACCCCACGTGCCCCACCAACTACGAGCCCGATCTTAAGGTGGGCGAGTGCAAGGTGTGTGCCGAGGCCGGACGTCACGGCGACCTGATCGCGCACAAGAGCGAGAAGAGCGGCAAGCGCTTTATCCGCTGCACCAACTACGATGACTGCGGCGTGAGCTATCCGCTGCCGGCGCGCGGCAAGCTCGAGGCGACGGGCGAGACCTGCCCCGAGTGCGGCGCCCCCATCGTGGTGGTCAACACGGCGCGCGGTCCGTGGCGTATCTGCGTCAACATGGACTGCCCGACCAAGGAGAAGAAGCCCGCCCGCGGTCGCAAGACCACAACCAAGGCGAGCGCGGCAAAGAAGACGACGGCTAAGAAAGCCACTGCCGCCAAGAAGACGACCGCGAAGAAGTCGACTGCCAAGAAAGCAGCCGCCGACAAGTAACGGCGCAGTCGAAACATTGCCCAAAAAAACGAGCGAGGACCCCGCGATCCTCGCTCGTTTTTTTGACCGGCAGTTAGGGACGTTCCTTTTCTGCCGGCAGTTTAGGAACGTCCCTAACTGCCGGCTCGGGAACGACAAAGCGCTAGTTCACCTCGACAGGCTTGGCGCCGGGATAGCGCTCCTCAAAGTCTAGGCGGTACTTATTGTCATTGGTGCCCGCCACGTTGTCGCGCGACAGCGGCGCCACGATCTCATTCTTGTGGTCCGCAGGCTTGGCGTATTTCAGGCTGATCTCCCAGGCATCACAGATTGCGTCAATGCGGTGATCCAGGTCGTCGTACAGGGCGATGATATCCTTCCAGGAGCTGTAGTTCTTGGAGCTCGTCGGGACGTCCAGGTCCTCGACGATGTCGTAATACTGCTCGATGGTGTCCTCCGTGCGCTCGGCGACGTCGGCGAGATTTTGACGGGTGGTTCGATCCTCTTCCAGATAGTTGCCGTTGAAGTTCTGCGCGCAGCCACGGACCTGGCTGTCGAGATCTTCGAGCAGGTCGTAGTATTCGCTCAGGCGACGGTAGAGGTTCTGCTCGGAGAGCGTTGCTTCGCCGCCATCCTCGTCGTCATCGTCATCATCGTCGTACAGGCTGTTGGGATTGCCGAGAGGCTTTAGGTCATCGTCGTCGACGTCATGGTGCAGCTTAGCTACCTCGGCAGTCGTCTGCGTGGCGGCGTTGTCGAACGGTCTGATCGCAAAGAAGATGACCAGGGCGATGATGATCGCCACCAGCACAACGATAACGGCGATAAGCGGCCCGGTGCCGCTCTTTTTGGGAGCGGGGGTCTGTGGCGAAGCGGGCGCGTATGCGGGAGCCGGCTGCTGTTGGGGCGAGCCGCTCGCGACGGGTATGCGCTGCGTGGTCTCGACGGCCTCGGTCCTTGCGGCGGGGTCGGGGCTATAGGCGAGGGGGTCGTCCGCCTTGGCTTGCGGCGTATCAAGGGAGCCGGTCTGCTCAAAAGCGGGCTGGCTATCGCTCGCGGCTGTTTGCTCAACGGGTGCACCGCACGAGGTGCAGAACTTGGCATTATCTTCAAGAAGCTTGCCGCACGAGGCGCAATACCGAGACATTGCCACTCCTTTCGCCACATTTCAATGCAATACGACGATTATACCCAGCATCCAAAATTCCCCATCATACGTTGCGGTGAAATAGGGACTGTTTGGCGGTATCAGAGCTTCAATCAGCTCCTATTTCACTGCAACTTTAGCCGGCAGTTGGGGACGTTCCTTTTAATATGAGCAGGACATTGTCAAGAGGCAAAATCGGGCCTGGCCCCAACGATATGGGGTCAGGCCCTCTCCCTATATCAACCCGTCCGCGGCGACCTCGGCGTGTCTTACCGACGCTCGTCTTTGCAGTTTAATATCCGCCCGTGGCGATCTCTCGCTGGGCAATCCGTTGCTACGGCTGAGGCTTCTACGTCGAACCGACAGTCTGTGCACGCGTGTGGCGCCCTGGGCGCTCGCAGAAAAGGGACCTGAGGTTCGCCTCAACGGCTTCGGATCGAACCGCTTCCGGGGTGACTGGCTTATGTGCGGGGGACCGCCCCCCTACGCCTCCTCGGCCATGAGGCCGACCGCCCATACCCAGCAGGCGAGCTCGCGCGCCGTGGCCACGTTCGCCTTGCTGCCGTGGACCCCGCGCGCGAGCAGCGCCTCCCGCCTGTCGACCAGCCTCCGCACGCCCTTTGCGGCATGCCTCCGGGCGGCCGGGTCCGGGACCTGGCCCTTGGCGAGGTCCTTCGGCCGCCCGGAGCATGTCATGTAGTGCCATGCGGCCTCGACCAGCGTCTTTCTCAGGTGCTTGTTGCCGGCCTTGGTGATCGCGCCCCTGCGGTCGCTCTCCCCGCTGGAGTGCTCGGAGGGCGTCAGGCCGACCCACGCGGCGAACGAGCGGGCGTTCCTGAACCTGGAGAACTCGCCGGCCTCGAACACGAGGTCGGCGGCGGTCGCGGTGTCGACGCCCTTGAGGCAGCGGAGGGATTCGACCCTCCTCCTCCACCTGGGCTTGCGGGCCTCGGCGGTGGCCGACAGGCTTTGCCACCATTGCGCGATGATCAAGATAACGGGACGGTCGTACCGCCTGAAGGACGTATCCATCGGCGGTGAGGACGGGAAGGAGGAGGGAGCCTAGACGCCGAAAGCGGCGCATCCGCGTTGGCGAATCCGGCGCATCCGCGTTGGCGCGATTGGCGAAAATACGTTGGTGAAAATGGTGAAAAATATATTGACGCTAACAGCGTCCTCTCGTCGAAGACGAGCCCGTGCCTGAGCAGGAACTTGGAGAGCCGCTGCTTCGAGCGCGAGAGGTCGTCCCTCGCGTCCTCGAGCGCCCTGGTCAGGTCGCGGGCGGCCTCGCACTCGTCGTCGGGGACCCACACCTCGACCACGTTGCCGACCGACAGCATGCGGGCGAGGAACTCGGCGTCGTTGCGGTCGTTCTTCCTGCGCCTGTCCGCGCTGGGCTTGATCATCTTCGAGACGGCGCCGACCACGCAGTCGACCCCCAGGCCGGAGAGCCTCTTCTGCAGGTCGAACCCCGTGACCCCGGACTCGTACACGCACCTGGCCCTGGGGTCCACGGACCGGACCCACGCCGCGACGGCCCCGGCGTCGTAGCCGAAGGTCGCGCAGCGCACCTCCCCGGTCATGACGTCGAGGGAGACGGCCTTTATCGAGCGGGCGTGGACGTCGAGGCCGACGAAGGTGGTAGTATCGAGCATGGGAGCCCCTTCCATGAATGCGGCGTGGCCGCCACGGCTGGATTAGACACTCACCATTGTCGGCCTAATCCGCGGACTTTCATGCCGGGGGCTCCCAATGTTTTTATGTCCTGCTCATATCGTCTGTGCCGGCAGTTTAGGATCGTCCCTAACTGCCGCCCTAATGACTAGGTTCGATTTGGGGTGCGCCGGACGCTGGGGTATCATGGCTTGGTTGATATATCTGCATTTACGCGCCTTGTAGGAAGGGGCTGCGCCCATGGCTTTTGAGCCTGCTCAACATAGCTTTATCACGCTCGAGGGCGTCGACGGTGCCGGCAAGTCCACGCAGGCGCGTCTGCTTGCCCGTGCGCTCGACCTCGCTGGCTATCAGGTCGTAACTCTGCGCGAGCCGGGTGGCACTGCCATCAGCGAAAAGATTCGCGCCCTGCTGCTCGACCCCGCCAACACGGCGATGGGCGATACCTGCGAGTTGCTGCTCTACGAGGCGGCGCGCGCCCAGTTGGTGCACGAGGTCATAGCCCCCGGCCTTGCGGCCGGCAAGGTGGTCCTGTGCGATCGCTTCTACGATTCCACGACCTGCTACCAGGCATTTGCCGATGGCCTCGATCGCCAGATGGTGCGCGACGCCAACAACCTGGCCGTCGCGGGAACGCACCCGGCACTCACACTCGTCTACCACATCACGCCCGAGCAGGCGGCGCTGCGCATGGCGGCCCGCGGTGCGACCGATCGCATGGAGGCCAAGGGCATGGCCTTCCAGGAGCGTGTCTATCAGGGATTTTGTGCCATTGCCGCCGAGGAGCCAGACCGCGTAAAGCTCATCGACGCCACTGCGACCGTCGAGGAAGTCTTCGAGAAGACGGTCGAGCAGGTTCGCGCGTATGGTCTCGACATTCCGCAGGAAGCCGTTGCCGCCGCGCTTGCCAAGGAGGCCGAGTAGCATGGCCCCCGCTCAGGCAAGCCTGCTGGCCAAGCTCGACACCCAAGAGCGCGTGCGCGACTTTTTGACCAATGCCGTCGCTAGCGGTCGTGCATCGCACGCCTACCTGTTTTTGGGCGCTCCCGGCGCGGGCAAGCTCGACGCCGCGTGGGCGCTCGCCCAAGCCTTCCTGTGCGAGCAGGACGGCTGCGGCGCATGCGACAGCTGCGTGCGCGTCGCCCGCCATACGCACCCCGACGTGCACTATTACACGCCCGAGAGCGCCACGGGTTACCTCATTGCCCAGACCCGCGAGCTGCTCGATGACGTGCCGCTGGCGCCCATCCGCGCCAAGGCCAAGGTCTACATCATCGACCGTGCCGAGCAACTGCGTGCCAACACCGCCAACGCACTGCTCAAAACGCTCGAGGAGCCGCCCGAGGGCGTTATGTTTATCTTGCTGGGTACCTCGGCCGACGTGATGCTGCCCACTATCGTGAGTCGTTGCCAGTGCGTGCCGTTTCGGCTGGTATCGCCCGTCGTCGCCGCGCAGGCCGTGAGCCGCGCCACCGGTCAGGACCCTGCGCGTTGCCGCATGGCGGTCGCCGTGGCGGGAAGCCCCACACGCGGCATCGAGTTTCTTAAGAGCGCCGAGCGCCAGGACGCCCGCCGTCAGATGGTCCGTGCCATCGACTCACTCATTGCCGCCGACGAGGCCGACGTGCTCAGTCGCGCCAAGTCGCTCATTGTCGCCGTTAAGGCGCCGCTCGCCGAGGTCAAGTCCACGCAGGAAAAGGTACTCGAGCAAAACTCCGACTACCTGTCGCGTGGAGCATTGAAGCAGCTTGAGGACCGCAACAAGCGCGAACTCAACGCGCGCGAGCGTTCGGGTATCATGGAAGCGCTGGCGAGCGCGCGGACGCTCATGCGCGACGTGCTGCTGACACTTCAGGACGAGGCAGCCGACGTGGTGAACGAGGATGTGCGCGACACGATCGGTCGGCTTGCCGCCGCGACCAATGTTGCGGGTGCCACCCAGGCGCTCGAGGCGTTCGCGACCGCCGAGCGCAACATCGCCAGAAACGTTACTCCCCAGCTGGCCATCGAGGTCATGCTGTTCGATATCAGGAAGGCACTGAAATGCCGTTAGTCGTACCCGTTAAGTTTACCTACGCCTCGCGCGACCTGTGGTTTGACCCGCAGGACCTGGATATCCTCGAGGCCGATTATGCCATTTGCTCCACCGAGCGCGGAACCGAGATCGGCTTGGTTACGGCCGATCCCTTCGAGGTGCCGCAAGACGAGATCGGTCAGCCGCTCAAGCCCGTGCTGCGCGTGGCGAGCGACATTGACCTGCAGCTTGCCGACGATCTTGCCATCCAGGGCGACGAGGCCATGGTCGATTTCCGCCGTCTGGTCAAAGAACTCGACCTCGAGATGAAGCCGGTCGGCGTCGAGTACCTGTTTGGCGGCGAGAAGGCCGTGTTCTACTTTGCGGCCGAGGAGCGCGTCGATTTTCGCCAGCTCGTCAAGGATCTGTCCTCGACGCTGCACATTCGCGTCGACATGCGCCAGATCGGCGTGCGCGACGAGACTCGCCTGGTGGGCGGCTATGCCCAGTGCGGACAGGAGCTCTGCTGCACGCGCTTTGGCGGACAGTTTGAGCCCGTCTCGATCCGCATGGCAAAAGAGCAGGACCTACCGCTCAACTCGTCCAAGATCAGCGGCGTGTGCGGCCGCCTGATGTGCTGCCTGCGCTACGAGTTCGAGGCCTACAAGGACTTTAAGAGCCGCGCGCCCAAAAAGAAGACGCTCATCGATACGCCGCTCGGCAAGGCGCGTATTCAGGAATATGACACGCCGCGCGAGCAGCTGGTGCTGCGCCTGGAGAACGGCAAGGTCTTTAAGGTCAACCTGGCCGATATGACCTGCTCGGAGGGCTGCAAGAAGAAGGCTACCGAGCAGGGCTGCAATTGCCGCCCCGACTGCGTGACGCGCGATGTGCTCGAGCGCATCGAGTCGCCCGAGATGCGTCTGGCGCTCATGGAGCTCGATCGCGAGAACGGCGTCGACGTGGGCGATGGTCTGTCGAGCGCCGACCGTCTTGCCGGCACGTCGATGCCCAAGCGCCGTCGTCGCGATGCCGATTCCGATACCCGCGCTGCTCAGAGCCAGGTCGAGGGCCGTGGCCGTGGAAAGGGCCGCGGCAAGGCCGAGGCACCCGAGGCCGAGGAGGCCGCCGGTGGCCGTCGTCGTCGCAAGCGCGCGGGCTCGGGCGATGCTACCGAGGCTGCAGCCGCGGGCAAGAACGCCTCTCGCGAGCGCGAGGTTCAGCAGCCCCAGCAGCAGAATCGCGGCGGTGGCATGAACCCCACACGTCGCCGCCGCCGTCATCTGTCGAGCGAGGAGCGCGAGGACGCCTTCCGCGCCGCAGCTGCTCGCGAGGCCGGTGCCGCTTCCAAGGGTCCCTCGGCCTCCGATGCGTCTGCCGACAAGGGCGGCAAGTCACGTGGCGAGGAGGAGCGCGCGCCGCGTCCGCGCCGTCGCCATTCCTCGGGCGCGCAACAGAAGCCCTCAGTGCCCTCCGTGGCCGATCAGGTCTCGGATGGCGAGGTCAAGGTCACGCGCCGTCGTCCCGGAGATGGCGGGGGAGCGGCTGCCAAGGCTTCGCGTGGCGCGGCTCGCGACGAGCGCGAGCCGCGCGAGGATCGCGGTGGCGAGGGCTCGGCCGACCAGGGTCAAAAGCGCCGTCGCCGGCGCCGTTCCCGCAAGCCGCGCCAGGATGGTGGCGAGGGCTCGACCCCGTCTTCGTCCGCACCACAACCGCCCGCCGGCGAATAACGCCCGCGAGCGGATTTAGCCCGCCTTGCCCCGAGCGCATCGGGGTATCATAGCGCCGGATCAACAACCCTCCCTGCGACCGAATGTAGGGAGGGTTGTGTCTTGAAGAGCCATCTGAACATATTGAGCTGTCTGCAGGGTGCCGGCGCCCTACCGTTTGCGGACGAATTGCTGCCGTTTGCCGAGCGGGCGGCACGCGAGGCACTCGAGGCATTGTCGCCAACACGATGTGCCGGCTGCGAGCGCGCCGGTGCGCTTATTTGCCAAGACTGCCTGGCCGCACTCACGCTCATCGACCCACGTCATAGCTGTACCCGATGCGGCGCCCCGTTTGGGGATTTGCTGTGCACTGAGTGTTCGGTCGAGGGCACGTCCTCGGCAATGGCGGAGGCGCTCGACCGCTGCCTGGCGTGCGCCGTCTATGCGCATCCGCTGCCGCGCATCATTAAAGCGTACAAGGATGCGGGCGAGCGACGTCTGGCTCCGTATCTGGCGGAGCTGCTCTACGACACCGCCCTGCATGCCCAGGTCGTAGCGCCCGAACGCTTAGGAGGTGTGCTGTCCGGTGCGGATGCGGTGGTGTTTGTGCCTGCGACGGCGGCAGCGTTTCGGCGGCGTGGTTTTGATCATATGGAGGCTATTGCGCGCCCATTTTGCGAGCTGTCGGGTGTTCCCCTGCTCGATGCTCTCGTCAAGTACGGGCATGGCGACCAGCGCGAACTCGGTCGTGAGGAGCGCCGCGAGCGTGCCCAAGGCATGTACGAGACGGTTGAGGATGTGCGGGGCAAGTGCCTGCTGCTTATCGACGACGTTATCACCACGGGTGCGACGATGGCCGCGGCTTCGGCTGAACTCAAGCGCGCCGGCGCCGCAGCAGTCGATGGCCTCGCTATCGCACGCGTTTGGTAGGGGTGGTTTTGTGGCAGTAAAGATTGAGCGGTGCAACGAGCCGACAGGCGAACAGCTAGCGGCTTCCGTAATCCTAACAGGCGCCTCGGCGCTACGCATGATGCGCGCCGAGCGCCGACAAATGGGTTACATCAGCTGGAGGGACCTCGATCCCGATGAAGAGCGCCGTGTGCTGTGCACGTCGTCGCCCTCGACCGAGGACATCTATCTTCCCGACTTGGTGCGGATTGGGGCCGCAAGCGGCGAGGTGCAAGAAGATCTTTGCTTGCTGGTGGGATCTGCGGCGCAGCGCCGCCGCATGCCTGGCGTGGGCTGGTCCGTATGCTCTGGGTTGCCCGCCGGCTCGATTCTAGAGGTGGAACCGGGGGTGTACAGTCTATCTCCCGAGGCCCTTTGTGTTGCCGTCGCCCACGAGGTCGGTTGTATCCAGGCATTTGCCCTGGCCCAGGAGCTGTGCTCTAAGATTTCGCTGAGCGACCGCGGGAAGTATCTGCCTCCCTACACCTCGCCTGTTACGAATAAACTTGCAAAGGACAAGGACCAGCCAGCAGACGTGGGCTACTTTGAAGTCGAGCCGGCGCTGACGCCCGATCGCCTGGCAGATTACCTTGCGGCATGCAAGGGGAATGTGGCCAAACAGCTGCAGCGTCTGTGTCCCTATCTTTCGGAAAACCTGCTCTCGCCCATGGAGTGCATCATGCTCGCCCTGTTTTCGCTTCCGTTTTCCTATGGCGGGTTTGCCTGCGGACCTTTTAAGACCGACTACAAGGTCGAGTTCGATGACCGTGCGCAGGCAATCTCGGGGATGCCTCATGCAGTTTGCGATGCGTATCAAGAGGCAGCCCGGTTTGACCTGGAATACAACGGTGAGCTGGGCCATTCCTCTCGGAGGGGACGTATCCATGATGAAAAGCGCAACACGGGCTTGATTACTATGGGAATCGAGGTCGCGACGGTCAACAACGAAATGCTCTGTGACATGGAAGCGATGGAAGCGCTCGCATGGCGCATCCACCAGCGTATGCGAAAGCGGTACCGGAATCGTGTCGATGCCCGCAGGAAGAAGCAAGAGGCGTTGCTTAACACGCTGCGGGCGTGTTTTGGGCTTAAGCCGGTCTAATTCACGTCGAAAATAGGGGGTTAATCATATGCCCTGGCCAAAATATGGCAAATATGAGTACTGTCACTAAATCAGTAACAGCAAAATCAAGGAATTTAGGACTCGGAGGCGTCATAAAGTAAGAAGATAATAAACAAATGTAGAATAACTAAGCATCAGGTTGGCGACACTGAGCGCAAAATCTGTCCGAGAGGCCAAAAATGCCTGTTACTAAATTGGTGACAGTACTCATATTTGCCATTTTTTGGCCACGGCACCCTAAGAAGGGTGTCCCGGAACTCACCGTAGGGGAGCTCCGGGCTTCACAGGGGCACGAATAGCCCACTCCGACCTGCGAAATCTGTACTCGCGATGCGAATGACGCCCCTAACCTTAAACTTTAGCTTGAACTTAGCTATAATGCGCTACGTTCCTACCAGGCTGTGGTTGCGGACGGACGAAATGCCCGTCCTAGTCCAAGACAGACGCGGTCAAAGGGATCCACGTAAGCGACCGCGTGCGCGCGGCGCGATCATGGCGCGTCCTAGATGTAAGCCGCACCGTCCGTTCTACTTTCTTTGGGGCAATACCGCCTCGCGGGCGAGCGGGCCAGTCGTGAAGGTGGCTGCGGCCTCCCGAGCAAACACCCCGGTGCGCAAGTGTGGGGTCAAATACCAGGTCAGCTGGTGGGAACAACCTGATATTCCGCGCAACGCACGGATCGTATACGACACAGAAGGCAGGGTAGTGGACATGGTGAGGGGCAGCTTGATGCACGCGGCTCGGTTGGGTGCTGGGACCGCAGCGGTCATTGCCGTTTTGGGCCTGAGCGGATGCGCGTTCAACCCGCTGTCTACGTTCACGACTCCCACGATCGACCAGATCGAGTACGAGACCGTCACGCCCACGGTGTCGGATGATGCCCTGGTCACTCCCGGTACCCTGACGGTTGCCCTCGATACCTCCGATGCGCCGCAGGCCATGCAGGGCGCTGACGGCGAGCTCACGGGGTATGCAGTCGACGCTGCCCGCGCCCTCGCAAGCCGCATGGGCCTTAAGGTCGCCTTTGTCGATGCGTCCTCGGCAGGTTCCGCGCTCGGCGACAAAAAGGCTGATATCTTTATCGGCGAGATCAACTCCACGGACGGGGACGTTAGCTCGCTCGGCACCTGCCTGTACGATGCCGCTTCCGTGTTCGGTAAAACCAGCGATGGTGGGTCGCTGAGCGTTTCCACCGATACCCTTAACACGTCTACTCTGGGTATCCAGATGTCCTCGGCCTCGCAGGAGGCGCTTGCTAAGCAGAGCATCACCGCCAACCAAAAGACTTACTCCAACATCAACGAGTGCTTTGAGGCGCTCGAGTCCGGCGAGGTCGACTATGTGATCTGCGACTCCACAGCCGGCGGCTATCTTGCACGCCTGATGAGCGAGGTCTCCTATGTCGGTGCGCTTGAGGCGCCCTCGACGCTTGGTGTTGCGGGCCTATCGTCCAATGACGAACTGTGCCGTGCCGTGAGTGATGCCCTCGACGACATCACGGTCGACGGCACGCTCGAGGCGGTTCACTGCGTCTGGTACGGCCAGATTCCCTACGACCTCACCACTAAGACGGTTTCGGGCGCTAACGTGCAGCCGGGCGATTCTGAGTCCAGTGAGGCCATGTTCTCCGGCAGCGAGTCCTCCGATTCCAACAATGAGACCGCATCCTCCGAGGACAAATCGTCCAGCCAGGAAGGCACTATCACCGACGACGACATTAACAAACTCAATAGCTAGTTATTGCTAGGGGTGGTGTCTCCTATACGTTGGAAAGGAAACCTCTTCACGGTTTCAACACGCACTGCCGGGCTTTCCCAATAGGGGAGTCCGGCTTTTTCATCCCTATAAAACCAGCAGGTCAAAGCCATTTTTCGGGACCAAATACAAAGCCGTCGGCTCCCTCCTATAGCGCACTTTGCCACGGAAAAGTGCGAGACTTCGGTATGCGGTATCAAGCAATCGTTATTCGGGTCTTTGAGAATCCGCGTGATTAAATGCATGGCAATGGGTACATAGCCAGTACAGTAAGTCCCCGAGGCAGATTGGAGCCACGTATGGATATCAAGGTTTCTGGACGCAAGACGACGGTAACCGATGCTCTGCGTGCGCATGTGGATGAGAAGATCGGCGAGGCGCTCAAGGTTTTCGATATCGAGCCCATGACGGTCGACGTTGTACTTCGCTATGAGAAGAACCCCTCGAACCCCAACCCGGCAATCGTCGAGGTTACGGTTCGTGCCCGCGGTTCGGTGATTCGCGTTGCCGAGCACGGTGCAGATATGTACGCCGCGATCGACCTCTCCGCCGATAAGGTCACCCGCCAGCTGCGTAAGTTCAAGACCAAGGTCGTGGACAACCGCCAGGGCGGTGCCAGCGCCGCGGATGTTGCGCCGGTCGAGCGCGTCGAGGATCTGGCCGACCTGCTGCTGCCCGAGGAAGAGGACGACCTGCTCGTCCGCGAGAAGGTTATCGACGTCACCCCGATGACTGAGGAGCAGGCGCTGGTGCAGACCGATCTGCTGGGTCACGACTTCTACGTGTTCGAGAACGCGACGACCGGCCTTATCAATGTGGTGTATCACCGTAAGAATGGTGGATATGGCATCATCAAGCCCCGCATCGAAACACTTGACGAGTAAAATACGTTAACTTGCATGAGTTAACGGTTGGCGGCCATCCCATGCGGGTGGTCGCCTTTTTTACGTAAGGAGTCGCTTTGATGGACAAGGCCGCATCCGCCGGTCATTCGGACCGTTGCCGCATCGTCGTCGATACCTGCTGCGACTTTAGCCCCGAGGTCGCTGCGAACCTCGATGTCGATATCTTGGGCTTCCCCTTTATCATCGATGGCGAGGAGCGCACGGACGATATCTGGTCGAGCATGAGCCCTAAGGAGTTCTACGACCGCATGCGCGCCGGTGCCCGCGTGTCCACCTCGGCTGTGTCGCTCGGTCGCTATATCGAGTTCTTTACCGAGTGCGCCAAAGAGGGCACGCCCACGGTCTACCTGTGCTTTACCTCGGCGCTGTCGTCGAGCTACAACTCCGCGTGCCAGGCGGCAGATGCCGTGCGCGTCGAGTATCCCGATTTTGAGCTGTATGTGGTCGACAACGCTCTGCCCTGTGCGACCGGCGAGCTCTTGGCGCTCGAGGCCGTGCGCCAGCGTTCGGCGGGGCTGACCGCCAAGCAGCTGGTCGATTGGGCAAACGAGGCAAAGACCTACGTCCACGGCTACTTTACGCTCGAGAGCTTCGATGCGCTGGCTGCCGGCGGCCGCATTCCGCCCGCGGCGGCACAGCTCACGGCAAAGCTCGACGTCAAACCCGAGCTGTCTTACGACCTGGCCGGCTCGCTGTCGCTGATCGGCGTCAACCGCGGTCGCAAGAAGGCACTCAAGTCCATCCTCAAGTCGTTCCGCGAGAACTATGTGCCCGATCGCACCATGCCCATCGCCATTATGACTGCCGATGCCGAGAAGGATGGTGACTGGCTCGAGGCCGCCGTTCGCAAGGAGGAGGGCTGCGCCGACGTCACGATCATCCGCAGCTCCGTGGGCCCCACCATTGGCTCGCACGTGGGCCCCGGCATGGTGGCACTTGCGTTTTGGGGCAAGAACCGCGCCGAGAAAGCCTCGCTTTCCGACCGCATCGCGCGCCGTGTGCGCGGTGAGTAGACAGGCGCTACGACCACAGGCGCCCCGCAGCTCAAGCTCCGGCGCTGAGTATTCAACCTGGTAACAACACCCAACCCAAAAGGAAAGGTTTCATGGCAAACAAGCTCTCTGTCGCATTTATCGGCACCGGAATCATGGGTGCCCCCATCGCCGGCCACATCCTGGATGCTGGCTATCCTGTCACGGTCAACAACCGCACCAAGTCCAAGGCCGCCGCGCTTATCGAGCGCGGTGCCGCCTGGGCCGATATGCCGGCAGATGCCGTGGCTAACGCCGATGTCGTCTTTACCATGGTGGGCTATCCCTCCGAGGTTGAGGAGCTCTACCTGGCGGGCGACGGCCTGCTCGCGTGCACCAAGCCGGGCGCGGTCTTGATCGACCTCACCACGAGCTCGCCCGAGCTCGCCCGTGACATTGCCGAGGCCGCCCAGGTTTCTGGTCGCATGGCGTTTGACTGCCCCGTCACCGGCGGCGAGTCTGGTGCTATCGCCGGCACGCTTACGGCTATCGTGGGCGCCACCGAGAACGACATCGCGCCGGTCCGCGACATCCTTGCCACCTTCGCGGCCAACATCTGCTGCTTCGACGGCGCCGGCAAGGGCCAGGCTGCCAAGCTCGCCAACCAGGTGTCGCTGGGCGCCTGCATGGTCGGCATGGCAGACGCCATGGCATTTGCCGAGCTGAGCGGCCTTGACCTGGAGAAGACCCGCCAGATGATTCTGGGCGGCACCGGCAAGTCCGGCGCCATGGAGAGCCTGGCCCCCAAGGCGCTCGACGGCGACTACAAGCCCGGCTTTATGGTCGAGCATTTCATTAAGGACCTGCGCTTGGCGCTCGCCTATGCCGACGACCGCGAGCTTGCGCTGCCCGGCGCCGACGTGGCCTTTACGCTCTACGACATGCTCGACGCCATCGGTGGTGCCAAGCTGGGCACCCAGGCCATCACGGTCCTCTATAAGGAGGAGGCCGACGCCATCGCCGCCGGTCTGGACTGGTCGAAGTATCGTCCCGAGGAACACGGTGCTCACGAGGAAGGCTGCGGTTGCGGCGAGCATGGTGACGACCACGAGTGCGGTTGCGGACACCACCACGGCGAGGACCACGAGTGCTGCGGCGGCCATGCCCATGACGACGGTCACGAGTGCTGCTGCGGCCACCATCACGGGGAGTAGCGCCCATGAGCTGGACGTTCGTGGTGCTTGCGCTGGTGCTCTTTCTCTTTGCGATATACATCGGCTTTCTGTGCGGCCAGTGGGCGTGCGAAAAGCGCGTCATCACCAAGCGCGACTACTGGATCGCCAACTTTGCAGGAGCGGCGGCAGTCGTCCTGCTGACCTGGGTGTTCTCGCTGTTCCCGCTGGTGCAGTTTGCGCCGATCGGCTGGCTCGGTGGCTTTATCGCCGGCCTTAAGATGAGCTTTGGCGAGTCCGTCGGTCCGTGGCGCAAGCACGACGAGGTCTTTAACGTCAACAAGGCTCATCGAGCCGCCGCCGACGCGGGCGATGCCGAGGAACGCCGCCGTGCACGTCGCAATGGCGCGGCCGACCGACAGCTCATCTCGGTCACCGATGACAGCAAGGGTGCTGGCAAGCACGCCAAGAAATAAAAAGAAGAGGTAACTATGGCAGAAAACAAAGACGAACAGCTCACCGACGAGGAGCTGGCACAGCTCCAGCTGGCAGAGGAGAACGAGAACGCCGTCGATCGACTGGTCCAGGAGCTCGGCTGCCCCACGCGCCGCATCCGCCAGTTTGCCGCCCGCGTGCTGCACCTGCTTGCCGAGCGCGATCCGCAGCGCGTCGAGCCCTGCGTACCCGCGCTGATCGAGGCGCTCGACCGCCCCGAGGCACAGACCCGCTGGGAGGCGCTCGATGCCCTGGCGGCGCTCGCCACCACCTGCCCCGAGCAGATGGAGGACGCCTTTGAGGGCGCCGAGACCGCGCTGTTCGACGAGATTTCCTCCACGCTGCGCTATGCCGCCTTCCGCCTGCTGTGCGTGTGGGGCGCCACGAGTGTCGAGCGTTCGCGCGAGGCTTGGCCCATCCTGGACGAGGCCATCCAGTGCTACCACGGCGACCTTGAGTATCGCGATATGCTCGGGTGCCTGTACGAGTTTGGCCAGGGCGAGATTGACGCCGAGGTCGCCGAGAAGCTCGCGCTGCGCCTTAAGTTCGATGCCGAGAACGGCAAGGGTAGCTATCTCAAAGCCCGTTCGAGCGAGATTTGCGAAATGCTTGTTAAACGCTTTGACTTGGATCTCTCCAAAAAGAAGAAGCGTGCTAGCGTTAAAAAATCTGACGACGCCGAAAACGAGGAGTAACAGATTATGGCGCACGATGTAGTCCTGATTCCCGGTGACGGTATCGGTCCCGAGATTACGCGGGCCATGCGCCGCGTGGTCGAGGCCGCCGGTGTCCAGATCAATTGGAACGTCCAGGAGGCCGGTGCCAGCGTCATGGACGAGTTTGGCACGCCGCTGCCCCAGCACGTGCTCGACGCGGTCGCCGAGACCAAGGTTGCCATCAAGGGTCCCATCACCACGCCGGTCGGCACGGGTTTCCGCAGCGTTAACGTCGCCCTGCGCAAGCATTTTGACCTGTACGCCTGCGTGCGCCCCTGCCTGTCGCAGCCGGGCGACGGCTCGCGCTTCCGCGACGTCGACCTGGTCATCGTGCGCGAGAACACCGAGGACCTCTACGCCGGCATCGAGTTCGATGAGGGCACTGCCGAGGTCGAGGAGCTCTCGCAGCTCGTTGAGCGCTCGGGCCAGAAGACCTTTGCCGCCGATTCCGCCATTTCAATTAAGCCCATCTCCATCGCCAAGAGCCGCCGTATTGTGGAGTACGCCTTTGAGTATGCCCGCCGCTGCGGCCGCAAAAAGGTGACGGCCGTGCACAAGGCCAATATCATGAAGGCGACCGACGGCCTGTTCCTGCGTGTTGCGCGCGAGGTGGCCGCGGGCTATCCCGACATCGAGTTCAACGACAAGATCGTCGACGCCACCTGCATGGGCCTGGTCCAGAACCCCAACGACTTCGATGTCCTGGTGCTGCCCAACCTGTACGGCGACATCGTGAGCGACCTGTGCGCCGGCCTGGTGGGCGGCCTGGGTATGGCCCCCGGCTCCAACATCGGTGCCGATTGCGCCATTTTTGAGGCAACGCACGGCTCCGCGCCCGATATCGCTGGCCAGGATATCGCCAACCCCACGGCCGAGATTCTCTCTGCTGCGATGATGCTTGACCACCTGGGCGAGAACGACGCCGCCAATCGTATTCGCGCCGCCGTCTCTGCCACGCTCGACGAGGGCGAGCAGGTTACCGGTGACGTACGCCGTGCCCAGACTGGCTCCGTTGAGGGTGCCGTGGGTACGCAGGCCTTTGCCGATGCCGTTATCGCGCACCTGCCTAAGGTATGCACGCTGCAAACGCCTAAATAGTACTTAAGTGTTTGCGTATAACCTAAGAATCAATACGCCCGGCGCTCTGTCGGGCGTATTCTATTGGGGACTATGTTTCCTAACAAGGAGTAACCGATATGGGTCTGATTCAAAAGAAGGACGAGAAGGACGAGATCGACGGCATCCAGATCATCGAGCGCGGCGAAGGCCCCGACGGTGACGAGGACGAGAAGATCGACCTGGTCGCCGGTACGTCTGCCGAGCACATTGCCGCCGGCACGACGGCCGAGGAGGAGGACGCCCGACTGGAGGCTCAGATTGCCGCGGATGCCGCTGACGAGAATCTGATGCCCGAGGCCCAGGATGAGGACGAAACTGACGCCGACGCGGACGACCATGCATCCAAGCACAAGAAGACGATGATCGCCGCCTTTGTGGTCGCTGTCGTGATCGCTGCTGTGGTCGGCTTTTTTATCGGCAACGGCGGCTTTGGCGGCAAGGGTGTCGGTTCGTCGACCCTGACCGAGGACCAGCTCGATTCGACCGTGGCAAGCTATAGTTATAACGGCAAGAAGAGCGACATCACCGCGCGCGAGGCCATCGAGAGCCAGTACAGCCTCGATACCGTCAAGGATAGCAACGGCAACTACACCGCCCCCTCTGCCGACGTCATCCTGTCTTACGTGCGCAACAAGATTCTGCTCGATGCTGCCGAGGACGAGGGCATTACCGTCTCCTCTAAGGAGATGAAGAAGTACGCCGAGGATTCCATCGGCACCTCCGACTACAAGACCATGGCAAAACAGTACGGCGTGTCCAAGGATCAGGCCAAGCAGATCGTCCGCCAGTCCGCGACGCTGCAAGAGCTCTACAAGAAGAAGGTGGGCGATGCTTCCGCGAGCATGCCGACCGCTCCGACCGAGCCTTCTGACGGCAACGAGGACACCGCGAGCAAGGACTACGCCGATTACATCATCAACCTTGCCGGCGACGAGTGGGATAGCGAGAAGGGCACCTGGAAGGACGCCGATGGCACCTATGCTAAGGCGTTCGCCGACGATGCCTTTACGGCCGATAGCGCGACCTATAAGCAGGCCATGACCGCCTATTACACCGCCTACCAGCAGTATTCCTCGCAGGCTTCGAGCGCCAGCTCCAAGTGGACCGAGTACGCTAACGGCCTGTACGCCAAGGCCAACATCAGCATCTACGGCCTGTTCGCGTAAGGTTTGCCTGAGCTTATCGATCGCGTAGCCGAACTATCTGAATAAGCCCGCTAGAACGATATCCGTTCTAGCGGGCTATTTGCGTTTGGGCGCTGGTGGCTACATTATGCCTATTAATCTTTAAGTCCAAAGAGGTTATCGGCTTCATCGTCAGGCATATATTCCAGCACATCGCCCGGCTGGCAGTCGAGTGCCCGGCATATCGCGTCAAGAGTTGAAAAGCGCACGGCAGAAACCTTGCCCGTCTTGATACGCGACATATTGACCTGGGAGATACCCACGCGTTCCGCAAGCTCTTTGGATGAGATCTTGCGTTCGGCAAGCATGCGGTCGAGCCGCAGAATAATCATGGATTCCCCCTAGAGCAACTCGTCATCTTGTATTTGCAGGATACACCCGTACTGGAAGACGCTGGCAATCAGGCTAATAATCAGGCCTGCAAAGAGCATAGAGAGGTCGAGATGCTGGCCGCCAAGCGCATCCGTAAAGTTGCCGCCAAATCCTGAGAGTATCAGCCCCGTGACTATGGCACCAAGAAGCTTCACAGCAACGCCGCCAATAAGGAACAAATGTCCTACTTGACGTAGTATGCGGATGCATTCGAGGTCAAAGGGCCTGCCTGCCTTTTCAATGGTGGAGAAAAACCTGTATGCGCTTAGCACAATGGCAAGCGCAAGGCATGTCATCATGGCGCTCCCTATGGCAGTATGACCGTCGTGCGCGACAAGCATAAGAGGGGTCTGTTCATTGGCGCCGACGAGAGCGAGAGATGGCCCTTCGCCGGCATTAAGCTCTACGGATTGGAGGCAGAACCCTTGGGAGAGGCTAGGCAATATGAGTAGAAGCTCGATTGCAATGACTGCGAGGAGTCCCAGAGCGAGCGCTACGGCGGTGCAGATTGTGGCCCATTTGCAGATGTGAGCGAGCTTCCTCAGATCGGCTATTGCCTGTTCGCGGTTGATGGGTTCATTCGATTTGGATACGTTCCAGCGGATCATAGCTCCTCCAACCAATGTCTAGGATGATATTTAAATCTTATAACATACTTAATGATAAACGATAAACAATTACAGATTAGAGTAAGTTATGTTTGTAAGACGAATAGCGAGAGCTTATGGCATATTTAGGGAGTGAGAGTTTGGCACGTGGGGGATGGACGAGTATCGAAATTTCCCGCAACCACGCAAGTGCTTCATCGGGTCTCCCTAATTCATATGGAAAAGGAGCTGCAAACGATTGGAAATAACCGCTGAGCGGTCGAAAACTACCGTTCACCGATAATTTCTAAACTGGTTCTAACTGGTATTAAGTCAAAAAGACCAATTCACAAATCTTCACAATGACCTGCATTTTTTCTACATGCCTTTTTTGGCCACCCTGCGTTGTTTAGACACAGAAAAGGTTCCGATCTTTCGTCAAAGTATTTCGAAACGGTTTCAAAACCGCAGGTAGAAGTGTTAACGAGCGGTAAACGGTCGATTTATCGCCGTGAGCGGTGCAAAAACGTTTTATTGCGTGAATCAGCGAAAGCGACCTCTTCTGTGATGATATAGTGACAACAACACGTCACGTGGTTACTACCAGTTGAGAGACCACTGGTCTTCAAAGAACGCTTTCCAAGAAGCTTTAAGGGCGTCCGCCCGCTGGCTTCCGAAAACATCGGACTCAGATCGTACACACCTTCGGAAGGGAAATTTGAATGGTTGGCTTTATTCTTACCGGTCATGGACAGTTCGCACCCGGCCTCGCAAGCGCTATCGCTATGGTCGCCGGTGATCAGCCCGCTTTTACCGTCGTTCCTTTCGAGGGCGACCAGGCTGCTTCCTACGGTGAGGATCTCCGCGCCGCTATCACCGCCATGCGCGAGGAGTGCGATAGCGTGCTCGTCTTTACCGACCTGCTTGGTGGTACCCCGTTCAACCAGGCAATGATGATTGCCCAGGATGTCGACAACGTCGAGATTCTGACTGGCACGAACCTTCCCATGGTTATTGAGCTTCTGTTCCTCCGCGGCAACGCTACGCTCGCCGAGCTTGGCGAGCAGGCCGTGACCGTTGGCCAGACGGGCATCACCGCCCAGACGGTTGCCTCCGTCGCTGGTGCCGAGGAAGAGGATATCTTCGGTGACGAGGACGGCATCTAATGGCCGATTTCGGAGCCAGCGTCCTGAGCTCCTCGGTCGCTCTTTTAGGCCTGCTTGTCGTCATGGGCTTGATTTACACCATCTGGTCGCAAATCAACATGAAGAAGAAGCAGAAGTACTTCAAGGAGCTGCACACCGAGCTCAAGCCGGGTCAGGAGGTTCTTTTCGCCGGCGGTATCTACGGAACCGTCAAGGGCATCGAAGGCGAAAAGGTCCAGATCAAAGTCCGATCCGGTGCCGTCGTAGATGTTTCGCGTTACGCGATTCAGGAGATCGAGTAACTGTCGTCAGCAAATAACGAAAGGAAGCTGATCAACATGGCAGAACCCAACATTCTTCTTACCCGCATCGATAACCGACTGGTCCATGGTCAGGTTGCCACCCAGTGGAACTCCACCCTGGGCTCCAACCTTATCCTCGTCGCCAACGACGATGTGTCGACCAACACCATGCGCCAGAACCTCATGAAGATGGCCGCTCCCGCCGGCGTCGCTACGCGTTTCTTCTCCCTGCAGAAGACCATCGACGTCATTGGCAAGGCGAGCCCGCGCCAGAAGATCTTCATCGTGGCCGAAACACCGGAAGACGTGCTTACGCTCGTCAAGGGCGGTGTGCCTATAAAGAAGGTAAACATCGGCAACATGCACATGTCGGAAGGAAAGCGCCAAGTCGCCACCTCCGTCGCAGTTAACGACGAGGATGTCGCTGCGTTTAAAGAGCTGCAGGAATTGGGGGTGGAGTTGGAGATCAGGCGCGTTCCGAGCACGCCTGTTGAGGACACGAGCAAGCTCTTCTCGTAATCCTCGTGATCTACGTTGTCAGGATTGAAACCCTGACGTTCTGTACGTGATATCCAAAGTGCGTACATACATTTTGAAAGGAGGAGCAAGATGGAATACTCGATCATCCAGGTCGCTCTGGTCTTCATCGTCACGTTCGTCGCGGCAATCGACCAGTTCAACTTCCTCGAGTCTCTCTATCAGCCCATCGTCACCGGCGCCGTCATCGGTCTTATCCTTGGCGACCTCAACACCGGTCTTCTCGTGGGTGGTACCTATCAGCTCATGACGATCGGCAACATGCCGATCGGAGGCGCTCAGCCGCCTAACGCCGTCATCGGCGGCATCATGGCAGCCATTCTCGCTATCGCTACGGGCCTCGAGCCCAACGCGGCAGTCGGCCTTGCCATTCCGTTCGCTCTGCTTGGTCAGCTCGGCGTTACCCTGGTCTTCACGCTTATGTCGCCGCTCATGTCCTCCGCGGACAACATGGCTCACAACGCTGACACCAAGGGTATCGAGCGTCTGAACTACTTCGCCATGGCTCTGCTCGGCCTGATCTTCGCTGTCGTCGTCACCCTGTTCTTCATCGCTGGCGCCACCATCGGTCAGACCATCGCTTCCGCCATCCCGACTTGGCTGCAGACCGGTCTGTCCGCTGCAGGCGGCATGATGCGCTTCGTCGGCTTCGCCGTCCTGCTCAAGGTTATGATGAACCGCGATATGTGGGGCTTCTTCCTCATGGGCTTTGGCCTCGCGCTCATCACCGTTGCCAACGATTCGCTGGCAACCCCTGCCCTGCTCATCCTCGCTCTCATCGGCTTCGGCATCGCTTTCTGGGACTTCCAGCAGCAGACCGAGCTGAAGGGTGCAGCTGTTTCTGACGGAGGTGACTTCGAAGATGGCATCTAATGAGTATGTGATCCCGGAGCACTACGAGGATCTCACTCCTGCTCCGCAGCTCGACCAGAAGACCCTCAACAAGATGGCTTGGCGCTCCTGCTTCCTGCAGGCATCGTTCAACTACGAGCGCATGCAGGCCGCTGGCTGGCTTTACTCCATCATCCCCGGTCTGGAGAAGATCCACACCAACAAGAACGACCTCGCGGCTTCCATGAGCCACAACCTGGAGTTCTTCAACACCCACCCGTTCCTTGTCACCTTTGTTATGGGTATCGTGCTTTCGCTCGAGCAGAACAAGGTTGACATCCCCACGATCCGCGCCGTCCGCGTCGCCGCAATGGGCCCGCTCGGTGGTATCGGTGACGCCCTGTTCTGGCTGACGCTCGTGCCTATCACGGCCGGCATCACCTCCAACATGGCCATCAACGGCAACGCCGCTGCGCCGATCATCTTCCTGGTGATCTTCAACGTCGTCCAGTTCGCTCTGCGCTTCTGGCTCATGAACTGGTCCTATAAGCTTGGCACCAGCGCTATTGACGCTCTGACTGCCAACATGCAGGCCTTCACGCGTGCCGCTTCCATCATGGGCGTCTTTGTCGTCGGTTGCCTGGTCGTCACCATGGGTGGCACCCAGATCAACCTCCAGATCCCCAACGGCACCACCCGCGGCATTGCTGCCCACACGGTTGTCGTCTCCGAGGAGGAGGCCGAGAACTTCACCGGCCTCGAGGGTATTGATACCGAGACCGCTGAGGCTGGCACCATGGCCATGACCGACGCCGACGGTAACGCTCTTACCGCTTCTGATGCCGACGGCAACGCTGTCGAGTGCGGCGTCACCGATCTGGGCAACGGCATGGCGTCCGTTACCTACGGTACCGTCACCGAGGATCCGGTCAACTTCTCCGTTGCCGACACCCTCAACACCATCGTCCCGAAGCTCGTCCCGCTTATGCTTACGCTGCTGCTTTACTACATGTTCGCTAAGCACAGCTGGACCCCGACCAAGGGCATTCTCCTGCTCTTCGTCCTTGGCATCCTGGGCGCTGGCCCGCTTGGTCTCTGGCCGAGCATCTGGTAAGGCTCTAGCTTGAGGGGTGTGTCCCTACGCGGCTCACACCCCGACCCCTTAAGCCATGTGTATGTTAAAAGCCGCGTGCTCGAAAGAGCGCGCGGCTTTTGTTTTCTTAATGATTCGGGTGTTGCAGACCGATAATGCTTAACACCCTAGGTAGTTAGCCGAATTCGAGCAAAAGGGAGGATAGGATGGCGATCGGAGCGCGTAAGCAACC
Source organism: uncultured bacterium (assembly GCA_905214385.1). Classification (GTDB taxonomy): domain Bacteria; phylum Actinomycetota; class Coriobacteriia; order Coriobacteriales; family Coriobacteriaceae; genus Collinsella. The sequence continues at coordinate 52,197 of CAJMMF010000010.1, read as the reverse complement.
GCTGTACGATCAGCTGGTCGATATTCTGACCGAAAAGATTGACCATGAATATCGCGCCGGTGACATGATTCCTTCCGAGCGCGAACTTTCGGAGCGCTATGGTCTCTCGCGCACTACGGTACGCCTGGCTCTGCAGGAACTGGAGCGTTTAGGACTGGTGGTTCGGCAGCACGGTCGCGGTACCTTTGTGACCGACCGTTCGGCAAAGGCAACCAATCTTATGCAGTCCTACAGCTTTACCGAGCAGATGCGCGCGATGGGTCGTGACCCCGAGACCACGATTCTCGATTTTTGCGAGATGGAGGCCGATAAGAATCTGGCCGAGCATATGGGATTACGTATCGGTGATCGCATTTTTAAGCTCAAGCGCCTTCGTTCTGCCGACAACATGCCCATGATGGTCGAACGTAGCTATCTACCGGTTCGTCAATTTCTGTCCCTAAAGCGACCGCTGCTGGAGCGTAAGCCGCTTTACGATGTGATTGAGCAAGACTTTAAGCAAAAAATACGCGTGGCCGAAGAGGAGTTCTATGCGAGCATAGCCCGTCCCACCGATGCCCACCTTTTGGAAATCGTCGAGGGCTCGCCTGTGCTCGATTTGGTTAGGACTACGTATAACGAGTCAAACGAGGTTGTGGAGTATACGCTCTCGGTTGCTCGTGCCGATCAGTTTAAATACAAGGTTTACCACCAGCGTAGCGATTAGTGTCTGCACCGTTTCCATATGATGATTCTTTGTATTTAACTGGTTACTACCAGATAACCAACCGAAGTGTATAATTGCACGTCAGAGGATTACTTCTAGAGAGAGGTATTAGAAATGTTCGAGAAGAGTGTCGAGGAGCTCACCGAGCTCGGCGCCCAGATCACCACGGCCGAGATTGCTCAGCAGCCCGAGCTTTGGCGTGATACGCTCAACATCTATCGCGAGAACAAGGAGGCCATCGAGGCCTTTCTGGCCGAGGCTCGCGCTATGGGCGAGGGCCGTCTGTCCGTTGTCTTCACCGGTGCCGGTACGTCCGACTATGTTGGCGATACCTGCGCCCCGTATCTGCGTCACGCCGGCAACACTGATCTCTACGACTTTAAGCCCATCGCCACGACCGACATCGTGAGCGCCCCGCGCGACTTCCTGCGCGCCGAGGATCCCACGCTCGTGGTTTCCTTTGCCCGCTCTGGCAACAGCCCCGAGAGCCTTGCCGCCGTTGCCGTTGCCAAGGAGCTCGTCCACAACGTCAAGTTCCTCAACATCACCTGCGCGCCCGAGGGCAAGCTCGCCGTCGAGTCCGCCGATGATCCCAATGCGCTGACGCTGCTCATCCCGCGCGCCAACGACAAGGGCTTCGCCATGACCGGTTCCTACACCTGCATGACCCTGCTCTCTACCCTCATCTTTGACGAGGCTTCCGACGAGCAGAAGGCCGAGTGGGTCGAGACCATCGCCAAGATGGGCGAGGAGGTCATCGCTCGCGAGTCCGAGGTTGCCGATTACCTGGCTGGCGACTTCAACCGCGTGACCTACTTGGGTTCCGGCTCCTTCGGTGGCCTTGCCCAGGAGAGCCAGCTCAAGATCCTCGAGCTCGCTCACGGTCTGGTCGCTACTTCCTACGACACCTCTATGGGTTATCGTCACGGACCCAAGTCCTTCGTCGACGACAAGACCCTCGTGTTCGTGTTCGTCAACAACGATGCCTACACCCGTCAGTACGATATCGACATCCTCAACGAGATCGGTGGCGACGAGATCGCTCAGCACACCGTTGCCGTTCAGCAGGATGGCGCTATCGTCTACGAGGGCGAGTCCTTCACCTTTAAGGGCTATGAGGCACTCCCCGAGGGCTACCTCGCCCTGCCGTTCGTGATGTTTGCCCAGGCCATCAGCCTGCTCAACTCCGTGCGCGTGGGCAACACGCCCGATACGCCGAGCCCCACCGGCACGGTCAACCGCGTGGTTAAGGGCGTGACGATTCACCCCTTCACCGCTTAATCGCGTCCCCCCTGTAAGGGCGCCCGTCCGCTCATAACGGCGGGCGGGCGCTTTTTGTTTTCACTTGGACCGGGTATAAGCATCACCACAGTCAACTGCTTTAGAAGCAAGGAGTGCATATGAGCACGTACGCAATTAAGGCTGACAAGTTCTTCTTGCCGGCAGGTCCGCAGCTGGGCGGCTATCTTATGGTCGAGGATGGCGTCTTTGGCGCCTGGCAGGCCGACGAGCCCTCTTGCGAGATCAAGGACTACACGGGATCGTGGATCGCACCGGGTATGGTCGATACCCACATCCATGGCTTCTACAACCACTCAACTACCGATAACGACCCCGAGGGTATCGATATCAGCTCGACTGAGCTCGCCCGTCGCGGTACCACCAGCTGGCTACCCACGACGTTCACCGATGGCGTCGAGCAGATCAAGGACGCCTGCGCCGCCATCGCTCAGGCGGACGAGGGTCGCGGCCCCGACTTCTGCGGTGCTCGCATTCAGGGCATCTACCTGGAGGGCCCCTTCTTTACCATGAAGCACGTGGGCGCGCAGAACCCCGCTTATCTTATCGATCCCTCCGAGGAGGTCTTTGATCAGTGGCAGGAGGCTGCGGGCGGTCGCATCGTTAAGAGCGCCATGGCGGCCGAGCGCGACGGTGCCGCTGCTTATGCGGCTGCTCTGAACGCCAAGGGTGTGGTGACCAGCATCGGTCACTCCGACGCCACCTACGATGAGTGCATCGCCGCCATCAACGCCGGTGCCAGCTGCTTTACGCATACCTATAACGGCCAGCGCGGGCTGCATCACCGTGAGCCCGGTGTCGTGGGTGCTGCTATGTCCACGTCCGAGACCTACGCCGAGATCATCTGTGACGGCAAGCACGTAAACCCTGCCGCCATCAAGGCGCTGCTGCAGGCCAAGGGCTGGCAGCACACGGTACTCATCACCGACTGCCTGGGCTGCGGCGGCATGCCCGAGGGCAGCTACACCAGCGGCGGCATGGACGTCATCATGAAGGACAACCTGTGCTGGCTCGCCGATGGCAAGAGCATTGCCGGTTCGGTGCTCACGCTTGCCCAGGGCGTCAAGAACATCGTCGACTGGGGCATCGCCAGCGCCGATATCGCCATTCGCATGGCAACCGAGGTGCCGGCACGCTCCGCGCACATCGAGGATAAGTGCGGCAGCATCATGCCGGGTCGCGACGCCGACTTTGTCGTGTTCGACCATGAGCTCACCCTCGTCGAGACGTATGTTGGCGGTCAGAGCGTCGGCAACGCCTTTACCGAGTAACGAAAGAAAAAGACGGCGGGCCCGAATCTGCTCGGACCCGCCGTACGGGTTAAACGCTCAAAAGCACCTTTACAGTTACAGCTTGCTAGCGATTTTCTTTGCCGTACGCTTAACGCCGGCCACCAGGCCTCCTGCAGGATGCTCCTTCTCGTATGCTAGGCGCTTCTCGCGCTTGGCGTACTCTTCGACGATGATGTCTCCATACTCGTCTTCGATCTTGTCGAAGAAGTCGACGGCACCCTTAATTTCCTCAGCGGTCGGGTGCCCCTTTTGGACACCGCCGGTGAGTTTGAACGGCCCCCACGTATCAAAGCCGGGGCAGCCGTAGACACCCATAAAGATGGCCTGCCTCATGCGGCAGATGCCATCGATATCCTTGCCGTACCACTTGTTTTTGCCACCGTAGGTCATAAGGCCAAACACCTTGTCCTGCGGCTGCAACACGTTAGTGAGCACGCGTGCCATGTCCTTGTCGATCTCGGAGTAATAGATGCCCGTGGCGACACCAATCAGATGGTATTCGTGCAGGTTGGGATACTCGTTTTTGCCGAGCGTTTTCACATCGAGGGTATCGATTTCGGGGTGCGCCTCGACGATGGCGTCCACGAGCTTTTTCGTATTGCCGTGGTGGCGTGAGGCATAAAGAATGATGGTTCGCATAAGAAGGCCTTTCAGCTGTAATTGCATCAATGTCTGTATGGTACCCCGTTACATGGCCGGGATACCGGACGCATCGATGAGCGTGCGGGTTTGTTCTATGGTTAGGATTGAAACGGGCGCTTGCGTGAAATAAAGCAGTTGTTCGAAAGGATGGGTAATGGAATACGCTCTCTCCAACGATTCGATTTCTATTAAGGTTTCCACGGCTGGTGGCTCGTTTACCTCGATTGAGGCCGGAGGTCGCGAGTACTTGTGGCAGGGTGATCCCACCGTGTGGTCCGGCCAGGCGCCGATTTGCTTCCCGATTTGCGGAGGCTTGCGCGACAACAGCGCCATGACGTTTGCCGGGCATCATGTAAAGCTCGCTCGCCACGGCTTTGCGCGCAAGCAGGAATGGAAGCTGCTGAGCCAAGGCGAGAACGAGTTGGCTATGTGCCTGGCTTCGGAGGATAACGCCGCGCTGCTGAGCGATTATCCGTATCCGTTTAGGCTCGTCGCCCGCTATACGCTCGAGGACGCCGCCGTGCGTGTCTCCTATGAGGTTACCAACGAGGGCACCGAGGACATGCCGTTCTTTATCGGTGGGCATCCCGGCTTTAGGTGCCCGCTCGATGAGGGCGAGGCCTATACGGACTACGAGTTGCGCTTTGAGAAAGAAGAGGCTGCAGAGCTTTGCACCGCTGTCCCTTCGACTGGCTTGATTGACGTGGACAAGCGCTCCAAGAACCCCATGGTGGGAAAGACGCTGCCCCTGTCGCACGAGCTCTTCGATTTTGCGGAGACCATCTTTGACGTGCTCGAGAGCCGCCAGGTCACGCTTTCCAAAAAGGGCGAGGACAAGGGCGTCCGCCTGAGCTTTGAGGGCTTCCCATATCTCATTGTGTGGAGCAAGCCCGAGGGTGATTTTGTGGCAGTTGAGCCTTGGGGCGGCCTTTCGACCTGCTCCGATGAGGACGACGTGCTTGAGCATAAGCGTGGCTGCCTTGTCGCCAAGCCCAAGGAGACCGTCGTTCGCTCGTTCACGATTGAGATTCTGTAATTCCGTTTTGTCGACTCGTATCGCGAGGCACAAGGAGCCTGCGAGATAAGGAGCTAAAAATGATCCTCACCGTTACGATGAACCCGTCCGTCGATACACGCTATCAGCTCGATGAGCTCATTATCGACGACGTTAACCGTGTGACGCCCGAAAAGACCGCCGGCGGCAAGGGTCTCAACGTGGCCCGTGTACTGGGTCAGCTGGGCGACGACGTTGTGGCAACCGGTCTACTCGGCGGCCACATGGGCGCCTACATGGCCGAGCTCATGGATGCCAACGGCATTAAGAATGATTTTGTACCCATCAAGGGCGAGACTCGCATTTGCCTTAACATCCTCCACGCCGGCAACCAGACCGAGCTACTCGAGAGCGGCCCGACGATTGCCCCCGAGGAGCTCGATGCCTTTACCGCCAAGTTCGCCGAGCTTGCGAGCAAGGCCGCTGTCGTTACCATCTCGGGTTCGCTGCCCCGTGGTGTCGAGGCAGGCTACTACGCCAAGATCACGGGTATTGCCGAGAACGCCGGCGCCAAGGTGCTGCTCGATACCTCGGGTGCTTCGCTCGAGGCCGCCCTTAAGTCCGAAATTAAGCCCGAGCTGGTCAAGCCTAACCTGACCGAGATTAACGGCCTTCTGGGCACGAGCTTTACCACCGACGATGTGGACGAGCTCCGCGCCGCGCTCGCCTCTGATGCCCGCTTCTCCGATATCCCCTGGGTCGTCGTGTCCATGGGCGCTGCCGGCTCCGTGGGCTTCCATAATGGCCGTGCATTCCGCGCCAAGACCCCCGATATCCCCGCCGTTAACGCTACGGGCTCTGGCGATTCGACCATTGCCGGCTTCGCGCATGCGATTGCTGCTGGCGCGGATGACGAGACGGTGCTGCGTACCGCCAACACCTGCGGCAAGCTCAATGCCATGGATCCCATGACTGGCCACTTGGTTATGGATCGTTGGGACGAGGTTTACAACGGCGTTGTCGTGACCGAGCTGTAGGAGCTTGTGCGCCGCCCCCGGCATCGGTTGCTTGCTTGTGGTTAGAGTTGACGGCAAGTGCGGTAGCATTATGCCGGGGCGCGACGCCGATGCTGTCGTGTTCAATCCCGACCTTACCCTGGTCGAGACGTATGTGGGTGGCAACAGCGTCGGTAATGCATTTACCGAGTAGCTGCCAAATAAACGATCCGAGAGGGGATTTAGATGATTTACGGTGCATTGGGCGATATCGAGGAATACCGCGGAATGCTCAAGGGCCTCGACGTGCTGATCGACTGGCTCGAGGAGAACGACCCGGCACAGCTCGAGGTCGGCAGCCATCCGATTTTGGGTGAGAAGGTCTTTGCGAACGTCATGTCTCCCACGACGCGTCCCGAGGCTGAGGCTCACTATGAGACGCATCAGCGCTATCACGACCTGCAGATCGACGTCGAGGGTCGCGAGGCCTTCAAGGTCGCTACGGGCAGCCTGACGCTGGTCCAGGAGTTTGACGAGAAGGACGACTATGATCTGGTCGATTCCGACGCCTCGATCGCCGGCGATCTTGCCGACGACAAATTCGCGCTGTTCGTTGCCGGCGAGCCCCACATGCCCACGCTCGAGTTCCCGGGCGATGGCGCACAGCCGGTCAAGAAGATCTGCTTTAAGTTGCTTGCCGACGCCTACTGGGAGGAGTAGCGAGCTGCTCGGCTGAGCTGTTCGTCTGATGGCGTGATTCCCCTAGGGAAATCACGCTAGGACCCCGCCAAACGGGTTTTCCCTAGGGAAATCACGTTTGGCGGGGTTTTCTGTTTTGAATAGGGAAGCCTCATTTATTTGCGAAGAACATCGGCTAGCCGCAGGATTGAAATCATCGACCGATAAGTGAGTTCCACTTTTTCGCCCGCAAGCAGTCGTTTCGAGCCAATCTCATCTAGCCCCACAAGCCGAGAAAACAGCGGGCCGCTCATCGTGCCCTCGTCAATTGATTCCCTTATGGTCTTCAAAACGTCCGTATCATGAAGCGATGCCGAGCTGTAGGGGGCAACACGAGCGGAACTCTCAATTAACGACGAGACAAAAGGATGGAGATGCTTTGGACATAGTCCATCAAACACCACATCCCCATTGTCGTTCGAGCCGACCAGGCGCCAAGTATAATGATCGACCCAGTCATCCCCGTCGTATATGGCGTTCATGAGCAACTTCCCGTCTAGAGAGAGAAACCTATTTGGACATCGGGGCGCAAGACCGCAATCCATATCGGGCCTGCAGCAGCTCCAACCCAACGCACCACATAGGTTCCCTTTCGTACATGTGTATCAATCTGCCCCGAAATGCCGGTGAATGCAATTCCAGACCCGTTTGTCGGATAGCAATCGACGTATTTTTGTTTTCCGCTCACAACCTTGTATAGATATATCGTTCCAGCAAAAGAGAAGGGATCGTTCGCAATTTTGTCCGGAAGAACTTGCCACCTCAAAATCCCGCTACCAATATGGTCAAGCTTGACCGTTCCGCCGTCCCCCTCAAAAGTGGCAAGGGGATTTACCCAAGACTGAGAGTCGGCATCGCCCTCCTTAGCAGTTATCAGCAGACTGCCCGTATAAGACTGCTGAGGCTCACCTTCAGGACAGACAGCCTTGGCCCAAGAAGGGCCACTCAGGCAGAACAGTCCGAGCAGCATCAATACCAACAAAAGAAAACCCTTAGTTCTTTTCATCTATATCCCCAACGTCTCTCGACATTTGTATATCGTGACTATTTTAGATCTATATGGCCAATTCGAGCCCTCACCATGGCAATTGTTGCAGCTGGGTTTCTTTTCATTAAGATTTCACTTTGGTAAATCCCCGCCCCTAAGCATTAAACCCGAAGTCCACCGAGTGGGCCGCTGTTGACGTGGCGATGCTTGGATTGGCGCGCACGCACTCAAAATCGGCAACAAAAAAGCCGCCCGAAGGCGGCTATCTTGAGCAATGGAGCCAGCGACCGGGCTCGAACCGGTGACCCCCGCTTTACGAGAGCGGTGCTCTACCAACTGAGCTACGCTGGCGGCCATGTGATGACGCAACTGAGGCGCCAACGGCTGTCTATGATACGGGACATCGCACATCCGCGCAAGTGTTCTGACGGCTTTTCTCACTTTAAATGCACTAATATTAGAGGCGTGATGTCTGCAGTGCCCATTTGGTACTTGACCTGCTGTTGAGTTGGTGGCCGACGTCCCGCTCGTATGGGTCTCAAACAGAATGGGGCAGCCATGGCTCAACCCAAGATCCTTCTCACGCGTATCGATGACCGTTTCATTTACGGGCAAGACGTTGAGCTGTGGAACGAAGCCGTGGGTTCCAATCTTGTCTTAATCGTCAACGATGAGATCGCGGCGGATTCGCGCCAATGGGCACCCATGAGGGTGGCGGCGCCAGAAGGCGTTTGGACGCGGTTTTTCTCGGTGCAAAGGACCATCGACATCATTTATACCGCAACGCCGCGCCAATGGATTCTCATCATGGTGGCGTCGCCCACGGATGCACTCGCGCTGGTTAAGGGCGGTGTGCCAATAACCAAGATCAGCATCGGCCATATGCGGGCGAGGGAGGGCAAGCGCTCTGCAACGCCTGCCATTGCCGTAGGCGATACGGACATCGCCGCCTTCAAAGAGTTGCAAAAGCTCGGCATAGAGCTAGAAATCCGTTATCTCCCCAGTTCCGCCCCCGACCCCATTGGCAATCTGTTCAACTGATCCCTTGGGGACGGAGGAAAACGGATCATTTTGCCCTTGCGAGGGATGCGCGCGATGCCGCCTGTCAAAAACTATGCCCATTTACTACGTTTGGTCGGCTATCGCCGAGCATGTCGAATTTGAGAAAAACAAAACCGCAGGTAGACGGCTTGCGAATTTAACAAAAACCGGTGCATGGTCGAGCATCCCGGGCTAAACGTAGTAAATGGGCATAGTTTTGATATGTCACTCATACAGTCACAGCGAAAATGAGCCAAAAGATGAAAAAACGCCCGTCGGCGGTGGTGCCGGCGGGCGTTGCTGTGCGATATGTCGCGTTGTGGGCTTAGTGCCTCATAAAGTGATATTCGATCACATTGCTATAGGGATGACCCGGGCCCACAATGCCCTGCGGGAACAGAGGCTGGTGCGGCGTGTCGGGGTACATCTCGGCCTCGAGGGCAAAGCCGGCGCCCCAGCCATAGTTGGCATCGTCCTTGGCGTGCTCGTCGCCCAGCCAGTTGCCGGTGTAGAGCTGCACGCCCGGGGCAGTGGTGTAGTAGTCCATCTCACGACCGGTCCACATCTCCTCGACGTGCATCGCGCGGCGCAGGTTGCGGCCGTACTGATAGCCATCGATGCACAGGCAGTGATCGTAGCCACGGGCCTGCTTGATCTGCGGGTCGTCGGCCTCCATGCCGGGTGCGACGGGGCGAAGCTCGCGAAAGTCAAACGGTGTTCCCTCGACCGGAGCGATCTCGCCGGTGGGGATGTTCTGCTCGTTAATGGGCAGGTAGTGGGCGGCGTTGGCGACAAAGAAATGTTCGCAGTCCATGCCGGCGTTATGGCCTGCAAGGTTAAAGTACGTGTGGTTGGTCATGGACACGTAGGTGGCGCGGTCGCTCTCGCAGCCATAATCGATGCGGAAGACGCCGGTGCGCGTAACGGTAAACACGGCCGTAAAGGTTCGGTTGCCGGGCAGGCCCAGCTCGCCATCCTTAAGCGAGGTGGTCATGCGCACGGCGTTATGGACCTCGTCGAGCTCAACATCCCACACACGTTTGTGCAGGCCGTGCTCAAGGTCGCTGTGCAGGTTGTTGGCGCCCTCGTTGGCGGGCATATGCCAGTCCGTGCCGTCGATGGCGATCGTGGCGCCAGCGGTGCGGTTTGCCACAGGGCCGATGGTCGCGCCAAAGCAGGCGGGGTTGTCAAAGTAATCCTCGAGCTTATCGAAGCCCAGCGCCACATCGCGCACGTTGCCGGGAATGTCGGGCACATCGATACCAAGCACCGTGGCGCCATAGTCCATAATGCGAACGCAGATCTCGGGCCCGTCGAGGGTGTAACGATGAACGGGGGTACCGCACGGCGCGGTGCCGAAAAGCTCGGAAGTGATCATTTAGTTCCTAACATCGAGGTATTTCCGACAAACTGTAGCGCGAACAGGCGAGATTATCACTACACCCCACTAAAGCAGGGGGTATTTTTCTCAAAAAAGTGATGATTGACTTACTGTGGACAAACAAAAAGAAACCCGCCGGGATGCGACGGGTTTCTTCCACAGGGGATATGTGGCAATGAGTTAGGCGTTTGCCTTTGCGGACTCGGCTTCCTTAGCAGCCTTGAGGTCCTCCTCGGTAAACTTGCCGGTGGTGAGCGGCGAGAGGGTGCACTTATCCTGCTTCGCGTACTCGATGTTACGGGCGATCATCTGCTTGCGATACCAAGCAAAGAGCACGACGTAGATAACGATAGCAACGACCGTAGCGATAATCATGGTCACATCGCCCGTGGTCGCCTTGCCCACGAAGAAGGCCAGGAACTTCTCGACAGGTCCTTCCATGGTGGTCTGAGAGATCAGGCCGGTAACACCATCGGGGAAAGCGCCGACAGTCTTAGCGGTGAAGGTAACGAAATCGGCGACGAGGGTGCCAGCGCCCAGGAAGACGGGCAACAGGACAGCACCGATAACGACCATGCGGATCACGCGGCCGCGGGTGACAACGAGCAGTGCCGGCGTCAGGCCCATGGCGATGATGCCGCCGAGCGGCAGCAGGCCGTTCCAAGTGCCAGTCGGGGAGAGGGGGCAGGGAACGTTGGCGAGCAGCAGTGCCTCACCCAGCATGATGGGGGCAAGGATGTTAGCGGCAGCCCAGATCTCGGCGCGGCCGGCGATGAAGGGCCAGTCGAGGCCGACGTTGAGGGTACGGCCCTGGAGCCACTTGCTGTTGTTGGCAAAGTCGGAGATGCCCTGAGACAGCGGCTCAACGGCTGCGATGAACCAAGAACCGATCATCGAGAACAGCTCAAGGCAGGTTGCGGCGGTAAAGGCGAGCGTGCAGATCTGCTGCGGGGTCTGGTGCGAAAGCAGACCGACGAAGACGCCCAGGTAAATACCAATAGCAAACTTGGAGCCCCAGAAGCCAATCATGTTGTTGAGCTTGGCAGCATCGAAGTCGTACTTATCGAGGAAGGGGAGCGCCTTGTCGATGATCTTGTTGAGCAGCATGGCCAGCGGGTTCATCATGTAGTTCATGTGAGTCGTGGTCATGGGGTTCTCCTCGGGAGCACCCAAAAGATCGTTGAACGTGGGCTTCATAAGGTCGGAGTTCATGATCTTCATGACGCCGACGAAGACGACGAGCAGCGTGGCGACGACAATGTTGGCACCAAAGTAGATGCAGGCAAGGCCGACAAAGGCGAGGTGCCAAACGTCAAAGATGTCGACGTCGATGGTGTTGGTCTTGGCGAGCACGATCATCGCGATGTTGACGATGACGAGAACCATCAGGAAGTACAGCGTGTAGGGAGAACCCCAGGTGATGGTGGCCAGCGGTGCCCAACCCACGTCGGTAACGGTGAGCTGAAGGCCGGTGGACTCAACGAACGTCGTCATGGCGCTCGAGAAGGCCGTCGTCAGAATGTTGATGATGGCACCGATGCCGGTAATGGCGATACCGAGCTTAAGGCCGCCCTCGAGGGCCTTGGTAAACTTTACTTTGAAGAGTAGGGCGATAACCGTCAAAACGATGGTCATCATAGGGGCTGCGCCAAGGTCGATCAGCGGCTGAAAGACGGCATTAGCAAACCCGATTACTGCGTCCATGTCTCCCTCTTTCCTAAAAGAGAATTTCCTTTTCCGTATGTTGCCTTAAAAAAGGAAGATGCCGTTCCCGGTCGTCATCTTCCTTAAAGCCAAAAATTGCGCAGAGCGAAGCTGCAAAAGATTAGTTGAGACCCTTTTCCTTGATAATGGCCTCGATCTTGTCGTAAACCGGCTTAGCCATGGCAGGCATGCGGTAAAGGATCGGGCCAGCGTCGACGATCGGGGTCTTAACCTCAAAGCCAAAGTCGGTCTTGGCGATCTGTGCGAAGATGTCGTACTGAGAGAGCATCTCCTCGTTGACGTCCTTGATCATCACGGCGTCGCAGTGCAGGTTGTAGCCGCGATTCTTGAACTCGGACTCGATGGCGTCCTTGATCTGATGGCTGGAGTTAACACCGGCGCCACAAGCTGCGAGAACCTTAATCATGATGAATTCCTTTCTCTATGCGGGTTATTCCGCGGATTCCTAAGGGTAATTGGCTAGTCGGCAGGAAAGTTGTCGACCAAGAACTGGTAGATGGCCTTGGCGTCGGTCATGGAGAACAGCTCCTTGACGCGATCGGTGCCAAGAGCGTTAACGAAGTCCATGATCTTGGCGAGGATGCCCACCTGGGCCTCCTTGTCGTCGTTGAGAATCATGAACAGGAACGAGACGGGGAAGGTCTGCGAGGGGTCGATCATGGAGTGCCACTCAACGGGGGTCGTCAGCTTGACGGGGACGATGCGACGGGTGTGAACGAACTCGACCTCGGTGTGAGGTACGGCAAAGCTGGGCAACTCGGGGTCGACGACGGACATATCCATGCCGGTGGGGTAGCCCTTTTCGCGCTCGATGATGTTCTCGAGAAACGCGGGCGCAACATAGTTTTTGAGTGACAGCTTATTGGCGATCTCGGTAAAGACCTCTTCTTGCGTGGTGCGGTCGCAAACAAACACGGTGTCTTCGAAGAACAGATTGCTCTCTGCGGACATGTCTGCAACTCCTTCCGTTCCATGCAGATCGAACGTGTTCGAATCTGTTTGTTTAAGTTGCTTATTATTTAAGTCTAAGAGAATTAGTGTGTCAATCTGTTTTCTACTGTTCGGAAAAGTTCAATTTGTTTTATTGAGGTGCATCGGATTGAGATGATCTTAAAATTGCAGCTTTTTGCCTATGTATAGCTGAAGTTGATGTGTCGGATACATTCGATATTCAACGTTTGGCGTTTACTATCCTACCGTTCACCGGGAAAAATCGACCGTTTAGGGTGAGTGAGCATAAATGTTCGATTACAATAAATGCGAACAAAACCACTCAAAGGAGTAAAAATGATCAAGGCGGAGCGTCAGGATAAGGTTCGTCAGCTGCTCGAGGAACAGGGGACGGTCTCGGTAAAAGAGATTTCTGATGCGTTAGGTGTCTCGGACATGACGATCCGCCGCGACCTTGAGGAACTTGCGAGCCTAGGCGAGATCGAGCGCGTGCACGGCGGAGCCCGCAGTGCACAGGGCCGTCCCCACGCTATGCTGCGCCATGAGTATTCGCACAGCGAAAAGCGCACTAAGCATGCCGAGGAAAAGCTGCAGATCGCGCGCCGCGCTGTGGAGCTTATCGAGGAAGGCTCGACCATCTTCTTGGGTACGGGCACCACGGTTGAGCAGATGGCCTCGATGCTGCCGGCGTTTCGCCTGCGCATTGTGACCAATTCGCTTTCGGTGTTTAACTTGCTCGAGGCGCGCGAAGACTGCGACCTGTGCCTCGTGGGCGGCATGTATCGCCGCCGCACCGCCGCCTTTGTGGGGCCAATGGCCGAGGATACCCTGCGCGCGCTGGGAATCGACGCAGCCTATATCGGCGCCAACGGCATTTTGAACGGCGACGTGTCCACGTCTAACATGGAAGAGGGCCGCATCCAGCAGCTCGCCTTTAGCAAGGCCGACTCGCGCTATCTGATCGCCGACTCCAGCAAGATCGGCAAGCGCGACTTCTACACCTTCTGCCGCCTGGACAATTTGGACGCCGTGGTGTGCGAGCCGGGTATTACCGCCGAGGACCGCACTGCCATCGAGGAACACACGCGAGTCATTTGTTAACTGGCGCTGCAGGCGAGGTAGTCATTGGGGACAGTCTTGGTGCGCTCCGTTGTCCTCCCGTTCGGTTTTTTACTGGGTGGGTATACTTCCATCCGCAATACAGACCGGACTGAGGAGGTATCCAAATGCCGGATAACGGGTCAATACAAAAAAGAGATGCGCGCGAGATGGCTCATGGGCGTCCTGTCCAGATAACCGAGCACACGACGGTAACCGAGCTGCAGCCCAGCCTGTCCGATGTCGTGTGCGCAAACAAAAAGCTGCAGATTGGCTTTATCGTTGCACTCGTGGTACTGGCGCTGCTGTCGGGCTTTGTGGCTCGTCCGCATTTTGCCGATACCAAAACATGGGACTCCACCATCGAGGTCATCGATCAAAAGAAAGGCAACGTACTGGCGCTCACGACCTCGTGCGTGGCGCTGTCTGCGGGCATTACCGCGCTGCCGGGTGATACGGGAACGCCGGTTGCCGAGCAGCTCGCGCAGCTTTCGGGTAACTTGGGCATCGTGCTTGCCGTGCTCTACCTCGAGAAATACCTGCTGACCATTTTGTGGTCGGTTGGCCTGGGTATCCTGATCCCGTTTGCGCTGGTACTCTTTGCGGTGTCGCTCGGCATTCACGGGCGCTGGAGCACGAGCGCCGTCCTGCGCCGTGCGGCGACGCGCGTGCTGGTGGTTGCCGTGATCGGCATGGCGCTTGTGCCCGCGAGCGTATGGGTGTCGCAAAAGGTCGATGAGACGTATCAGGTGAGTATCGAGCAGACAGAGCAAAAGGCGACTGAAGCGAGCAAGGCGAGCTCCACAAAGAGCGAGAAGAAATCCGAGACCACGGAAAACAAGAATGTGCTTGAGCAGCTGACCGATGGGGCATCGAGTTTACTCACATCGGTGACCGACAGTGCCAAGTCGATGACCGATAAGGTGGTGCAACAGGTGACCGATCTGATCGAAGGCGTCATCGTGATGATCGTGACCTCGTGCGTTATCCCGTTGCTGGTGCTCGCGGCGTTTCTGTGGCTGGGGCACACGCTGCTGGGGATCGATATCTCTGGCCCGGCGAACTATTTGACGGGTCGTTTTCTGAGGGCTCCGTCCAAACATGCCAAGAAGAGCGGACAGTCTGAGTAGGCGGCAAAGCGATCCTTGGAAGACCAACCGTAAGAAGGGCGGCCGAGACACGTTCTCGGCCGCCCTATTTGTTTGTTGAATACGTGGCAGGCTAGGTTTTCCCGTTCCCAAACGGTCAGCAATCATCCGTGAACGGTATTTGTTCAAAATAGAACAAAGACAAACAAATAATTGTTGCAGTTGATGTTCGAATGTGTTCAAATAAACATGAACAGTGAAGAACCGCACATTCAGATGCCCGGACCTGAACGCGATTCAACACTTCCAAACAGAAACTACGCACCTGCGTATCTCTCAAGGAGGATGTCATGAGGGTTGTAATCGCTTCCGATGCCGACGGTATGTCGATGAAGGAGTCCATCAAGGAGATGCTCATCGCCGACGGTCACGAGGTCGTCGACTATTCCGAGACCCCTGCCGCGGACTTTGTCGATTCCGCGACCGCCGTTGCCAAGGACCTGCTGGAGCACAAGGATTCCCAGGGCTTCGCATTCGATAAGTACGGCGTCGGCTCCTATATGGCCGCCGTCAAGATCAAGGGCATGGTCGTCGCCAACATTTCCGACGAGCGTTCCGCTTACATGACCCGCGAGCACAACGGTTCGCGCATGGTCACCATGGGCCCGGGCGTTGTGGGCACCGAGGTCGCCAAGAAGATCGCCCGCGAGTTCCTGCGCGCTCAGTACGCCGGCGGCCGTCACCAGATCCGTGTCGACATGCTCAACAAGATGGCCTAACGAGAGCCACCGAGAACTCGAACTTCTACCTCAACTTGTGAATTCAGACGAAAGGACGTTCTGATGAAGAAGACCATCGCAATCGGTTGCGACCATATCGTTACGGACGAGAAGATCTATCTGGCCGACCGCCTGGAGCAGGCTGGCTACAAGGTGCTCGACTGTGGCACCTACAGCCACACCCGTACGCACTATCCCATCTACGGTAAGGCCGTGGGCGAGGCCGTTGCCAGCGGCAAGGCCGACTTTGGCGTGGCCCTGTGCGGCACCGGCATCGGCATCACCAACGCCGTCAACAAGGTTCCCGGCGCCCGTTGCGCCCTGGTTCGCGACATGACCTCCGCCCTGTATGCCCGTCGCGAGCTCAACGCCAACATCGTGGGCTTTGGCGGCAAGATCACCGGCGAGTTCCTGATGGCCGATATCATGCTTGCCTTCCTGGAGGAGCCCTACGAGAAGACCCCCGAGCACGATGCCCTGATTGCCAAGATCGATGCCTGCAATAAGGCCGACGCTGAGGCTCAGGCTGACCCGCACTTCTTTGACGAGTTCCTCGAGAAGTGGGACCGCGGCGAGTATCACGACTAAGGAGGTTACGCGGTTTTACCAAACCGCGTAACGGGTCGACACTGCGCGACGCTCAGGCACCCCATCTCGCCGCTCAAACCGTCGCTCGCGTACATGAAGTACGCGTCGCTCCTCTTTCGCGGCGACCTGGGGCACCTGAGCGCCGCTCGCTGACGTTGAGGGTGCCTGTGAGGTTGCCCCTGTTGTTGCGAAGCCGTCGGTTCGGTAAGCTGCTCCGATAACACGTTTGCTTGCTGAGCTTGTGTGCTTCGTTTTGGCGGTACCCGGCATTCTGCAGCTTTTCAATTGACGGCTCGCGTTTCTGTGAGGGGGCGCGGGCCGGTTTTCTATCAGCCCTATTGACTTGGCGGGCTGTCGTAAGAAAGGGAAGGCTCCTATGGAGTTTGTTCTTGATAACGGTTTGATTTGTGTGGCGTTGACCACGGCGGGCGGGTCGTTCACTTCTATTGCGGCCAACGGCCGTGAGTACCTGTGGCAGGGCGATCCGGCGGTCTGGTCGGGCCAGGCACCCATTTGCTTTCCGATTTGCGGCGGCCTTCGTGGCGGCCGCGCGATGACCATGGGCGGCCGCGAGGTCAAGCTTGCCCGCCACGGCTTTGCCCGCAAGCAGGAGTGGAAGCTCGAGGAGCAGGGCGACAGCATGGTTGCGCTGAGCCTAAGCTCTGCCGACCACGCCGAGCTACTCGAGCAGTATCCGTATCCGTTTAAGATCGTCGCGCGCTACACGATCGATGCGGCTAAGGTGGCCGTGTCGTACGAGGTGACCAATGAGGGCACCGAGGATATGCCATTCTTTGTGGGCGGTCACCCCGGCTTTAAGTGCCCGCTCGACGAGGGCGAGTCCTATGACGACTATGAGCTTCGTTTTGAGCGGTGCGAGGCCACCGAGCTCTGTACCGCCGTTCCCTCGACGGGCCTGATTGATGTTGAGCATCGCAGCAAGAACCCCATGATCGGCCAGAACCTGCCGCTTACCCACGAACTCTTCGACTTCGCGGAGACCATCTTTGACGTGCTCGAGAGCCGCGTGGTTACGCTGACCAAGAAAACCGAGGACAAGGGCGTGCGCCTGACGTTCCCCGATATGCCGTACCTGATTGTGTGGAGCAAGCCCGAGGGCGACTTTGTGGCAGTTGAGCCGTGGGGTGGTCTGTCCACCTGCTCCGACGAGGACGATATTCTGGAGCACAAGCGTGGCTGCCTGGTGGCCAAGCCAGGGGAGACCGTCATCCGCGGCTTTGAGATCGAGATCCTTTAACGAGTTATCGTATGTTTGGGGCCGCGCGTGTCGTGCCCCGGAAACAGGAGTTCAACATGATTCTGACCGTTACCATGAACCCGTCGATCGATACGCGCTATCAACTCGACAAGCTGATCATCGACGACGTGAACCGCGTGACGCCTGAAAAGACCGCTGGCGGCAAGGGCCTCAACGTGAGCCGTGTGCTGCTGCAGTTGGGCGACGATGTGCTCGCGACCGGCCTGCTCGGCGGCCACATGGGTGCCTATATGGCCGAGCTTATGGATGCCGACGGCGTCAAGAACGACTTTGTGCCCATCGCCGGTGAGACGCGCATTTGCCTGAATATCCTGCACGAGGGCAATCAGACCGAGCTGCTGGAGAGCGGCCCGCAGATCGCTCCCGCCGAGCTCGAGGCCTTTACGGCTAAGTTCGCCGAGCTTGCAGCGAAGGCGGACGTTGTGACGCTTTCGGGCTCGCTGCCGCGTGGCGTCGATGCCGGCTACTATGCCGAGCTCGTCAAGATCGCCGAGGAGGCGGGCGCTAAGGTGCTGCTCGACACCTCGGGTGCATCGCTGGAGGCCGCGCTGGAGTCCGACGCTAAGCCTGAGCTCGTAAAGCCCAACCTGACCGAGATTAACGGCCTGCTGGGTACGTCCTTTACGATCGATGATGTCGATGCCCTGCGCGAGGCGCTTGCCGCCGATGGCCGCTTTGCCGATATTCCCTGGGTTGTCGTTTCGATGGGCGCTGCCGGTTCGGTGGGCTTCCATGAGGGTCGCGCGTTCCGCGCCAAGACGCCCGCGATTGCGGCTGTGAACGCGACGGGTTCCGGCGACTCGACCATCGCCGGCTTTGCGCATGCCATTGCTGCTGGTGCCGACGATGTCGCGGTGCTCAAGACCGCCAATACCTGCGGCAAGCTCAACGCCATGGATCCCAAGACCGGCCACCTGGTTATGGACCGCTGGGACGAGATCTACAACAACGTTGAAGTAACGGAGCTTTAATAGTTACGCGGTTTTACCAAACCGCGTAACGGCTCGACGCTGCAAGCCCGCCAGAGCGGCAATCTGCCTTTCAACTTCGGCGGCATGACCAGAAGGTCAATGCCGCCTTGTTTCAAGGCACCTTGCTCGCTCTGGCGGGTTTTCGCTGTCGTTGCCAAAACATCGACGTAGCCATTGGGGACGCTCTTTAATGACTGGTCGTTTAAGAACGTCCCCAATGGCTACACTCAAAAACGGCGCCCGTCGGCGATGTTGCCGGCGGGCGCCGTTGTCTTGAAGACGAAATAGTCCGTTTTCCTCCGTCTCCAAGGGATCATTACAGTGAGTCGATAAAGCGCTGCTGGGCGGCGCGGCCGGCTTCGTCCCATTTAAAGACGCCGGCGTTGTCGAGCACGTGGCCAAACACCACGCCGACCTCCTCGTGCAGGATATCGATGGCGTTGTCGGCCGTAAGCTCATCGGCGCGGCGCGCAAAAACGTCCTCGGCCCATGCGGCGTGGCTGCGGCAAAGGTCGTCGCTCTCGAGAGCGCCGGCAAGATCGTAGCTGGCATCGGCCTTGGCCGCCAGCAGGTGCTCGCGGACAGCACCGAGCTCGGGAACCAAGCGCGGCGGCAGAATGGCCAGGCCCATGACCTCGATCACGCCGATGTTCTCCTTTTTAATATGGTGGTACTCGGCATGCGGGTGGAACACGCCCAGCGGATGCTCGTCGGTCGTGATGTTGCAGCGAAGCGCCAAGTAGGCCTCGTAGATCTCGCCTCCGGCATTGCCGCGGGAGTCGACGCGGCGGATGACGGGCGTCACGGTGTTGTGCGCCATGCCATCGGCTGTGCGTGCGATGACGCCCACCGACTCATCGGTCCACTCGCGCCAGGCGAGGATAATCTTCTCGGCAGCGTCGAGCAGCTGGGCGCGGTCGTGCGAGCGCAGGCGCAGCACCGAGAGCGGCCACTGCAGCACGGTGCCGCTGACCTGGTTAAAACCGGGCACGCTAAACTGCGAGACCTCGGCGGCGTGCATCATGGGAAACTCGTGCGCGCCACCCTGGAAGTGGTCGTGCGACAGAATCGAGCCGCCCACGATAGGCAGGTCGGCGTTGGAGCCGATGAAGTAATGCGGGAACAGGTCCACAAAGTCGAGCAGGCAGGTCAGGCCCTTGCGGTCGACGTGCATCGGACGATGCTCGGAGCTCATGGCAATGCAATGCTCGTTAAAGTACGCGTACGGGCTGTACTGGAAACCCCAGCGCTCGCCGTCGAGCTGGATGGGGATAATGCGCAGGTTCTGGCGAGCGGGGTGAGCGCTGCCGTCGGCTGCGGCGGAGCGTCCGGGATAGCCCTCGTTTTCGATGCAGAGCTGGCAGGCGGGATACTTCTCGCCCGTGTTCTTTGCGGCACCAGCCGCGGCGATATCGCGTGGGTCCTTCTCAGGCTTGGAGAGGTTGATGGTGATCTCAAGATCGCCCCAGTTGGTGGGGGTGCTCCATTTGATGTTGCGCGCGATGGCGGCACGGCGCACGTAGCCGGCGTCGCAGCACAGGCCGTAGAACCAGTCGGTTGCGGCGCGGGGCTCGTTGACGCCCATACGTCCGTTGAACTCCTCGTTTACAACCGAAGGCCTCGGCATGAGCGCACCCATGATGCGCATGGCGATGCGGTCGCGGCCTGACGCCGTGTCCTCGGCGGCACCGTTGGTAACGGCGGCCTCGGAAAGCGCGGCAAGCGTGCCTTCAAGATCAAAGTCGGGCAGGGTATTGGGGTGCAAGAGCGAGAGTTTCTCAACCTGGAGCGCCCAGGCCATATCGAGTGCGGGACCCGTGGCGCCGATGCACTCCAAAATGGTGTTGTATGCCCAGATCCGGTCGTCCTGGCCGATCATCGATCGGTGGATGGCGTACTCGATCAGGTTCTGCGCGGCCTCTCGCACGTCAGTCATTACAGCCATGCCGCGTAAGCCCCCTTGTCAGAGATGGCGTAGTGACGGGCAGAGCCCTCGCCCAGCCAGCCGTTCATCTTGGCAATGAAGGTGTCGACCAGATCGAGCGGCACGAAGGCCTGGATGGTGCCACCAAAGCCGCCACCGTGGATACGGACGGCGCCGCGGCCGTCGAGCACGTGCTCGGCCAGCGCCAGGGCATACATGGAAGGCTGCTCGGAACCCAGCTTGGCAACAACATTCTGCAGGTACATGGCAGAGCTGGCGCCGGACTCGCGCGTCAGGACCAGGAACTGGTCAATGTCGCCAGCGTTCAGGGCTGCCCAGCGCTTGTCGACCAGGCCGTTCTCGTACCAGTAGTGAACGGCACGCAGGCAAGCGCGGTCGCCCAGCTTGGCGCGCAGCTCGGGGAGTTTAGCGTCAAAGTCGGCAACGTCGACCTCGCACAGGCGTGCCTTGCCAAACTCGGCGGCGACGTCATGCATCTCGCGCGGAACGGCGGCGTAGTCGTCGGTAGCTGCCACATGGTCGGCGCCGACCTTAACGAGCACAAGCGCATAACCGTGATCCTCAAAGTTGAGCTCGAGCTTTTGGGTCTTAGGCTGGGCCTGGTCCTCAAAGTCCATGTAGGCAAGGCCGCCCAGGCACACAGCGGCCTGGTCCATCAGACCGCAGGGCTTGCCATAGTAGTTGTTCTCGGTGCGCTGACTCATCTGGGCGAGCGTGACGGGCTCAATGGCGGGCGCGCCCCAGAGTGCCTCCATGGCACGACCGTACGCGGCCTCGACGGCGGCAGAGCTGGAAAGGCCGCCACCCGAGGGGACGGAGCAGGTGAAGGCGAAGTCGAAGCCCTGGGGCTCAACACCAAGCGCTGCGACCTCGTGGGCCATACCGCGCACGAGGCTTGCGGACGTGCCCTTCTCGGACTCCTGAACATTCAGCGTGTCGAGGGTAATCTCAAACGTGGGGTAGCCCTCGTCGGCGACGCGGACCTTGTTGGAATCGGTTGCCACGGCGATGCCGTCGACGGCGACATCGAGCGAGCCGGCGATAACGTGACCGCCCTCGTGATCGGTGTGGTTGCCGCTGATCTCGGAACGGCCGGGCGCGTGCACATAGAGCACCTGGCGATCGCCGATGGGGCCAAACTCCTCCTCAAACAGCTTGGTGAGCGTGGCGAGTGTCTTTTCGTCGGGGGTGGTCATGAGGGTCCTTTCCTTGGCGCATACTGACGAGTTTTCCGTCGTAGTGAGTACGTTAACAATCTGAAGCGGCATAAACTCAGCATCTACGATGCCGCACGTTACGGGCTATGTTAACGTACTCATAACACAACACTTATCACTTTTTGAGAATCTGGTAATCGGTAGAAATTCAGCCGTGAACGGTACTGCCGTATGGACTTATAAAGCAGAAGAGATGCAGATAGAAAAAGTAGAGTACGTTAACATGCGTCCGACGATAGCGGGCCTCGGCGCGGGGCGTATTTCTGCCCGGTCCGGCATTCACGCTATTCAGATCTCTCAAGGGTGAAGGTGATCCTGTGGCAAGGCGCCCGTCCAACGATACAGGTGTGCGTCCGGTCTCCATGGCCGACGTCGCCCGCGCTGCTGGCGTTTCGCAGCAGACGGTTTCGCGCGTCGCCAACGGCTTGCCCAACGTTAACGAACAGACGCGCCAGCGCGTGCAGGCCGCTATGCAAGAGCTTGGCTTTCGTCCGAGTTATGCCGGTCGCTCGCTGCGCGACGGCCGTTACCATTCGGTCGGGCTGTGCGTCAACGATGTCACCAAGTTTGGGAACCTCTCAATGATCGACGGCATCGCCAGCGCAGCTCGCGAGCATAATTGCGCCATCACGCTGGTCGAGATGTCCAAGACCGAGGAGTTTTCGCTTGCCGAGGCCACGCGTCGTATGGCCGCGCTGCCCGTGGACGGTATCATCATCGGCATGAGTCGCATGGCGCCCGATTTCGAGACGTTCGATCCGTTGCCGGGCATTGGAACGGTCATCGTTACCATGTACGCGCATCCGCGCGTGACCACGGTCGATTCCGACCATTACGGCTGCTCGCTCTTGCTTATGGATCACCTGTTTGAGCTGGGGCACGAGCAGATTCGCTATATTGGCGGCCCGTCGTTCTCGGTCGACGAGCAATTTCGTCGCGCCGGTTGGCAAGATACACTCGAGCGTAAACACATCGAGACGGTAGAGCCGCTCGAGGGCGACTGGTCTGCCAACAGCGGCTACGAGGCCGCTCGGTACTTGGCTGAGCACGACCGCACCATGACGGCGATTTACGCGGCAAACGACCAGATGGCAAACGGCGCCATTGCCGCGCTGCGCGATAGCGGCTTGCGCGTGCCCGAGGACGTGAGCGTGGTGGGCGTCGATGACTCGCTCGACGACTTTGTCGCACATAACGAGCTCACGACCGTTCGATTCGATCTGCATCAGCGCGGGCGCGAGGTGTTCGAGCGCGCAGTTCCCAAGGCGGGGGCATCGGACAAAACCGTTGCCATTCGTATTCCCGGCCAGCTTATCGTTCGACATAGTACGGCGGCACCGCGCGCATAGTTTCCGCAGGTCAACGGCTTGGCGTTGCGCTTCAATAACAATCGGTAAGGATGCTGGCAGATAGCCGTGGCTATAAAGGTGAGTGCTATGATAGACGGGTTCATTTGTCTATCTAGGAGGCTTTGCCTGATGGAGATCACCAAGGATATCCGCTACATTGGCGTTGACGATCACGACATTGACCTGTTCGAGGGCCAGTACGATGTGTCCGAGAACGGTATGGCATACAACAGCTACGTTATCTTGGGCGAGAAGATCGCTGTCGCCGATTCGGTCGATGGCGGTTTTGTCGACGAGTGGCTCGGCAACCTCGAGGCCGTGCTCGACGGTCGCACGCCCGACTACCTGGTCATCCATCACATGGAGCCCGATCACTCCGCCGGCATCGCCGCCTTTATGGAGCGCTATCCCCAGGCGCAGATTGTGGCAAGCATGGGCGCCTTCCGCATGATGGTCAACTACTTTGGCACGGACTACCCCGAGCGCAAGATGGTTGTCAAAGAGGGCGACGTGCTCGACCTGGGCGGCCACAGCCTAACGTTTGTCGGCGCCCCCAACGTGCACTGGCCCGAGGTACTCTTCTCCTACGAGTCCACCGATAAGGTGCTCTTTAGCGCCGACGGCTTTGGAAAGTTTGGCGCCAACGACATCGAGGACCCCGAGGGTTGGGCTTGCGAAGCGCGCCGCTACTACTTTGGCATCGTCGGTAAGTTCGGCAAGTTCGTGCAGGCCGTGCTCAAGAAGGCCGCCGACCTGGACATCCAGATCATCTGCCCGCTTCACGGCCCCGTACTGACCGAGAACCTGGGCTACTACCTCGACACCTACAACACCTGGTCGAGCTATCAGCCCGAGGACGAGGGCATCACCATTGCCTATGCGAGCGTCTACGGCCATCTGAAGGCCGCCGTCGAGGAGCTCGCCGCAGCGCTCGAGGCTCGCGGCCAGAAGGTCTCCGTCTTCGACCTGGCTCGCGACGACATGGCCGAGGCCGTTGAGGATGCGTTCCGCTATGACCGCCTGGTGCTCGCCTCCATTACCTATCAGGGCGAGGTTTTCCCGTTCATGAGCACCTTTATCCACACGCTCGCCGAGCATGCCTACCAGAACCGTACCGTGGCGCTTGTCGAGGCCGGTTCCTGGGCGCCTGCAGCTGCCAAGGTTATGACCAAGGAGCTCGAGGGCATGAAGGACATCACCCTGGCGCAGAATAAGGTGACCGTCCTGGGTTCGCTCAACGACGCCTCGCGCGCTCAGATCGAGGCCCTCGCCGACGAGCTTTCCAAGTAGCGACACGTTCACTTTTGACGCTCAACCATCACAACCACCACAAAGGGGACAGGCACCTTTGTGGTGGTTTTTGTTTAAGCGCCGGCGATGACGAGATTTGGGCGGGCGTCGTCGGCGGTCTCGGCGATTGAGGTGGCGACGGCGCCATCGGGATCACGGTCCATCACGATGGTGTCGACATCGGTCAGCTCGGCAAAGCGGTACATGCCGCGTCCGTTAACCTTGCTGGCGTCCATAAGGGCGACGCTTTGACGGGCGGCACCGACCATAGCCGCTTTGGTCTCGGCCATCTGCGGAAAGTCGGTCGTAAAGCCGCAGCCGGGAACAAAAGCTCCAGGGCACATGACGGCAAGATCGGCGTGGACCATTTGGAGCGCCTGCATAGTGAGCGGTCCGTACAGATAACGATGGCCTTTGCGCAGCGCCCCGCCCGGCATGACGACATCGACTGAGGGCATGCTCTCGTCGATGTAATCGGCAATGGTAATGTCGGCCGTGATGACGGTGATACCATCGCGCTGATCGAGGAGCCGGACGAACTCGAGCGCCGTGGTGCCCGAGTCGACGAGCAGGGTGTCACCGCTGCCGACGAGTTCGATGGCACTTTGTGCGATGGCCTGCTTGGCGGCGACATTTACGTTGATGCGGCGATCTTGCGTGGAGACAGTTAGGCGTTTGTGGAGCGACACGGCGCCGCCATGCGTGCGACGCAGCTTGCCGGATTCGGCGAGCGCGTCCAGGTCGGCGCGGGCGGTGACGGAGGACACGCCAAAGGTTTGGGCGATGTCTGCCACCTGAACGGAGGCGTTATGCTCGAGCATTTCCATGATGGCGGCGCGGCGCTCATCGGCGAAAGCCCGGGTTGTTGCGTGGGCCATAGCTGCTCTATCCTCAACCTAAATTTGCAGGAATTGTGTTGAGTCTATTTTCGTTCATTTTCTTTTTAAGTAAGAAAACACCTTTCGATTACTTATCTTTTCTATAAAAGAAAGACAATTCGTGTGAAAACTTCAGTGTCGGATAGAGGAATTTGGTCCGAATCCCTTCCGTTTGCTTTTCAAAAACGAGCGTCTTGACCTGCGTGCCGGCGATATCTCATGCATGTAACACGAACGATTTTCATACAATGGGGGCAGCAAAACGCAAGGTAAAACGCCTTGCGGACACGTACGCCCGATGTCCAGATGCGGGCGAGGGAGAGGAGCAAACGCTCATGGCACTTGTTACCACCGAAAAGATGCTCAAGGACGCTCAGGCCGGCCACTACGCTGTTGGCGCTTTCAACGTCGAGAACCTCGAGTTTGTTATGGCCGTTCTAGCCGCTGCCGAGGAGACCAAGTCCCCCGTCATCATGCAGACCACCCCGGGCACCATTAAGACCGCTGGCCTGGACTACTTCTACGGCATGGTCAAGGCTGCCGCCGAGCGCGCTTCCGTGCCCGTCGCCCTGCACCTCGATCACGGCGATGGCTATGACCGCTGCATGCAGGCTTTCCGCACTGGCTACACCTCTGTCATGATCGACGGTTCGCATGAGTCCTTCGAGGACAACATCGCCCTGACCAAGTCCGTTGCCGACGCTGGCCGCGCCATGGGCGTGCCCGTCGAGGCTGAGCTCGGCAAGGTCGGCGGCAAGGAGGACGACGGTCCCGCGGTTGAGGGCGAGAGCCCCTACACCGATCCGGCCGAGGCCAAGGAGTTCGTCGAGCGCACCGGCTGCACCTCGCTGGCCATTGGCGTTGGCACCAGCCACGGCGTGTACACGAGCGATCCGCACATCGAGCAGTCCGTGGTCAAGGCCATCCGCGACGCCGTCGACGTGCCGCTGGTTCTGCACGGTACCTCCGGTGTGCCCGATGAGCAGGTTGCCGAGGCCGTGAAGAACGGCATCTGCAAGGTCAACTACGCCACCGAGCTGCGTCAGGCCTACACCAAGGGCTTCATGGCCTACATGGCCGAGAACCCCGCCTGCTTCGATCCCAAGAAGCCGGCCAAGGAGGGCATGCGCGAGATCACCGAGCTGGTTAAGATCCGCATGACCAACCTCAACTCTGTGGGCAAAGCAGAGTAACAGCAAGGGTACTCCGACTCGCTACATATCCCGGGGAGGGACGAGGACTTAGTTCCCCAATCGTCCTCGGGCATGCAAAAAGCCTCGCTGCGCACTTCGTGCGGCGAGGCTTTTTGCCCCCTGCGGAAAGATTGGGGAACTAAGTCCTCGTCCCTCCCAGGTTGACCTACTCGAGGTCGTCGCCCTTGTGGCGTTAGGGCGGAAAATAATAAGAAGCCTTCGCGCTGCGGAATGATTTTGGAAACTAAGTACGGGGACCCGCCCAAGCCGTTCTGCTCAATCGCCCTTGTGGTGTTGGGACTGAAAGGGTGGGACGCGTGGGTTATTTGGTTGTTAGGGTTAGTAGGTCGTTGGGGGTTTTGAGGTTGTAGGTGGCGTTTGGGATATCTTGGTGTGATCCCCATGCTGCTCGGGCAAAACTGACCCCTGCTGAAGTTGCGCATTGTTCGTCGTAGACGGTGTCGCCAACGTAGACGACGTTGCCAGGATTCGCGCCCGCACGTCGGAGATATTCGAGCATGGGTGCGGGTGCGGGTTTATGTTCGGTTGTGTCTTCGACAAGGATGATGTGCTCAAAATACTTATCGAAACCAAGGGGTGCAATTTCTTTTGCGTATTCGTCGCGCGCACGTGAGGAGACGATGCCAAGTTTGCAGCCGCTATCGGCGAGTGTTGCGATGACTTCAAGCAAACCTGGAAACACGCTGATGGTGCTTTTAAAGCTGGCGGCAACTTGGCACCAGCGATCCAACGTTGCCTGCGAGTAGATCCCAAGTTTCTCAAGGGCATCCTTGCCGGGTATGCCGAGGGCAAAGTCAAGCTCGTGTCGGGGAAGCGTTTTGCTGGTCTCTTCTTGGACAATCTGGACAAGCGATGACAGAACGCTTTCTTCTGTATCTGCCAATGTCCCATCAACGTCAAATACGATATGGTCAAAGTGCTTCATATGATTGCTCCTCTCTGTTGTTTGCCTGCAAGTTTGATGCAGTGACAGAAGAAGGGTTAGCGGGATTTCTGCCTGGTGCTATCGAGATTCTGCCTCGCTGCTCGATAGCTCGAAGGAGTGCACCCCATTTGTTCTTTAAATACCTGGCCAAGATGGCTTGCTGTTATAAATCCGCATTGGCGCGCGACTGTCTGTACCGTTCGCGTGGTGTGTGCCAAAAGTTCGCAAGCACGGTTTATGCGGTATGCGCGTAGATATGCCGCCGGGGTCGTTCCTGCACAAGTTTCGATAATGCGGTAACACTCTCTTTCGCTTACGCCGGCTGCAGATGCCATCTGGGGCACATCTATAGCGGCTGCATAGTTTGCGCGGATAAAGTCCAGGATTGCCTTGAACTGTACGTCGCGGCTGGTCATCCAAGAGGCGCCGTCGGAAGAAAAGAGCGGTTCGGCCTTGGCGTTAATCTGAATCCAGAGCTCTGACAAACTATTTCGAAGCGCCATCTCGTTCTGCGGCCGTTGAAGGTCGTGGCTAAAGGAGCTCTTCAGCAAATCGATAAAGGGCATATCGTCGGGATTGGTGGGCGACCATTTGAGCACATCGACGCCTCGACATTGAAGCAATGGGTTGATGTAGCGCTTTTGGAGACGTCCCGCGGGATCGCCGAGCATCGACGGCTGAAAGATATGCAGCATTTGAATGGCTGGCGCCGAATTGGGTGATTGCAGCGTGCTGTGCAAAACGCCGCCGTTGATAAAGCCGG
This sequence comes from uncultured bacterium, assembly GCA_905214385.1. Classification (GTDB taxonomy): domain Bacteria; phylum Actinomycetota; class Coriobacteriia; order Coriobacteriales; family Coriobacteriaceae; genus Collinsella. The sequence continues at coordinate 24,061 of CAJMMF010000010.1, read as the reverse complement.
CGGACCCTTCCTCAAAGCGTACGTGCTCATGAGCCGCGTGCGTTCGATAGTCAATCGCTCCCTGCTCCATGTAGAAAAGCTCAACTTCGGAATGCCAGTGCCAGGGGACGGAATTGCCCGGATAGCGAGCGAATTCTGCGCGTTCGGCAATATAGGGCCAGTCATCGGCGGTCTCGGGAAACGCTTCCTCGCGTCCTCCGCGGTGCAATTCTATGTGATCCATGTTTCGCATGGCATCAGTATAAAGCGCGATGGGCTTAGATTGCTCTTGCCTGTTCGGGGAACGCCTTGTTTAGGGATGCTTGGAGCTTTTCGAACGATGCTCGCAAGTTGAGGTTCTGGTCGGTTGAGCGTTTTGCTTTTGTGGTGGGGGAGTCGAGGAGGCCATTTCTCTGTGTCGGGGGGAAGGAGAAAAGGTCTGCATGTGTTAGGGATGGCTGCTGTGTTGCGTCATTGGAAGAATGCATGCTCGTGCGGCCTCCTCGATGTCCACCAAAAGGTTGCGCACGGGGTGTGCTGCTAGGTCCCGTGCGTTGGCAGTATTATGCCGCGGCTGCCGCAAAGAAGCGCTAAAGAAAGGCTTAACCTGGTTTGGTGTTACGATGAAACTGCAGGTCAGAGGTATCGAGTAACACTCTTGAAAGGTTTTGAGCTTAAGGGCTTTCTAAGGTTTGTGACGTGGATGTGGCGCGGACGTGCGGAGCGTGTGAATGCTCGCTGTTAGCGCTGCGGCTCTGTGGCGCGCACCTGCTCGATGACCTTTTCCATCGTGGCGTCGATGCGGTCTTTTTTGAGTTCGCATTCCCAGATGGTTATGGGCGTCCAGCCCATTTGAGTGAGCGCTGCCACAGCAGCACGGTCGCGCTCGACGTTGCGACGGAACTTTGCCTCCCAAAACTCAACGTTGCGCTTGGGCTGGCTTGGGTTGCACTTGGGGCAGCGGTGCCAAAAGCAACCGTTGACGAAGATGGCGATCTTGCGGCCGGGGAAGGCGATGTCGGGCTTGCCGGGTACCTTCCATTCCAAACGATAGCCCGTAAGGCCCGCGGCCCGTAGGCGCTGACGTACGAGCAGCTCGGGCTTGGTGTTGGCGCGCTTGTTGCCCTTCATGGACTTTTTGATGGCGGCGCGACGGCGGACCAGTTCGCGCTCGTCAGCGGAGAGGTCCGAGGTATCGATGCCGTCGAGCAGACCGGGTTTGGGACGCTTTTTGCTGCGGCGTTTAGGTGCGCGCTTGGGTTTGGTGGCGGGTTTGTCGGTTGTGTTGGGCACGGCGTCATCGGCGGAGCTTGCCTCAAGCCGATCTTCCTTTAACTCAATCAGAGCATCAATGAGCCCCTTGTCGGCGGGCATCCATTCCACCGTGGCAAGCGAGGTGCGTGGAATCCAGCGGATATCAAGCTGGCGGTCGTGTTTCTGGGGCTCATCGGATTCATCGGCGAGCGAGCAGTAGTAACACTCCATGGAGAGATGAAAATCGGGGTAGTCATACTCAACGGTGTAGAAATCACGCAGGTTGGTGACTTTTACCTGTAGCTCTTCCATAAGCTCGCGGCGCACGGCGTCTTCGGGTGTCTCGCCGCGCAGAAGTTTGCCGCCCGGGAACTCCCATAGTCCCTGCATGTTGCCGTAGCCGCGCTGCACGGCAAGCAGCTCGTCAGATCCTTCCTTGCGAATGATCCCAGCGGCAACATGAACAGTCTTCAACAGGAGCCCTCTCTCAACATCAACACATGGCAGACTACGCTTACCTTACGCAACGGTAAGGCAAGCGTAAGCCATATCGATGGTAGCCGACTCGGCTCCTTGCGACTATAGATGCCGTAGACTAATCGCAAGAAAGGACTCGGTATGCAAACCACGCAAACGGCGACCCCGGTACTGGAGGTCGCGCATCTCGAAAAGGTATATGGAGCACTGGGCAACGTGACCCGCGCGCTCAACGATGTCAGCTTTACCGTCAACCGCGGCGAATTCGTCGGCATCATGGGCGCCTCGGGCTCGGGCAAGTCGACGTTGCTCAACTGCGTGTCGACCATCGATAGCGCCACAAGTGGCACGATCCGCATCAACGGGCAGGACGTAACGCGCATGAAACAAGCCAAGCTCTCGCAGTTCCGCCGCGAGGAGCTGGGCTTTATCTTCCAGGACTCCAACCTGCTCGATACGCTCACGGCACGCGAGAACATCGCCCTGCCGCTCACCATTGCCCGCGCAAACTCGGCAGAGATCTCGACCCGCGTGCAGGATGTGGCCGCGCGCCTGTCCATCAGTCAGGTGCTCGACAAGTACCCCTACCAGATGTCCGGCGGCCAGCAGCAGCGCGTTGCCGCGGCTCGCGCGCTCGTCACCGACCCCACCATGATCATGGCCGACGAGCCCACCGGCGCCCTCGATTCCAAGAGCGCCCGCCTGCTGCTCGAGAGCCTGGAGGCCCTGAATCGCCGCCTGCGCGCCACCGTGCTCATGGTCACGCACGACAGCTTTGCCGCCAGCTACACGAGCCGTGTGCTGTTTATTCGCGACGGCAAGATCTTCACCGAGCTGCGCCGCGGCGACACCGACCGCCGAGAGTTCTTCGACCGCATTATGGAGGTCGTTGCCATGATGGGCGGTGAGGGCTCCGATGCTCTGTAAACTCGCTTGGGGTAACGTCCGCCGCGCCGGCCGCGATTACCTCGTCTACCTTTTGACGCTCACCTTGGGCGTCACCGTTTTCTATGCCTTTAACACCGTCTCGATGCAGGTCGATATTGCCGGCATTGAGGAGGAGGGCCTATCCGAGCTCATGGGTACCATGCTCGGCTACCTCACGTACTTTTTGGCCGGCGTCATGGCCTTTTTGATGGTGTATGCCAACAACTTCATCATGAAGCGCCGCAAAAAGGAGTTCGGCCTGTACCAGGTGCTCGGCATGCGCCGCGGGCGCGTCGCCACGATCATGGCGCTCGAGACGGTGATCGTTTCGGTCGGCGCCTTTGTCGCCGGCATTGTGCTGGGCGTGGGGCTCTCCCAGCTCATGACATTCTTTACGGCCTCGCTCTTTAAGACACAGATCGCTAATTTCCACTTCTTTTTCTCGGTGCATGCGTTCAACCTGACCCTTGCCTGCATGCTCGTGATGTTTGTGCTTACGCTACTGCTGAACCTGCGCGCCGTTCGTCGCACTAAGCTCATTGAGCTCATGGGTGCCGAGCGTCGCAACGAGAGCATCAAGACGCGCAATCCCTGGATCGCGATTGCCATCTTTGCTGTGGGCGTGGTGCTGGTGGGCGTGGCCTATTACCGTCTGCTGCGTGATGGGTTCCCGCTAACCGCGACGGACAGCAATCTGCAAGAGGCCATGAACCAGTTTGGCATTACGACCGTTATGGTTACAGTGGGCACCTTTGCCCTGTTCTGGGGCCTTTCGGGCATGCTTATCAAGCTGCTGCAGAGCCTACGCAGCGTGTATTGGCGCGGCCTCAACATGTTTACCGTGCGCCAGCTTGCGGCCAAGGTCAACACGGCGTGCTTTTCGATGGGCGTCATCGCGATGATCCTGTTTTTGGCCATTACCTCGGTGACGTGCGGTATGTCTATTGCCAACGTGATGAACGAGAATCTGGAGCGCTATAACCCTGTTGACGTATCTCAGACGTATGTCTATTACACGCCCGATAGGCTCGACTACTACAAGGAGTATGTCAATCCGTCTGAGGCCGATCGTATGGTGCTGGCAGATACAACGGTCGATTTGTACGCTGCATGGCATGGCGAGTGCAAGTCGGCGGACAACAACGACGAGACCGGCAAGAAGGTCAATATCGCCGATGTTGCCGGTGAGCATGTGCAGATCGATTCGTATCTGAGTTACCCGCTTGGCGGCTCGGGTCCCTCGGTGGCGGCAGGCGAGATGTGCAAGACCATGGGCGAAAAGCTTCCGAAGGCGCTCGAGGGCAGCAATGCCGATGATATGGGCCTGTTTGTGACGCCGGCGAGCCAGTACAACAAACTGCGCCAGATGATGGGCGAGGATCCGGTGAGCATTGGTCGCGACCAGTACGTGCTTACGTGTGATATGGGCGGCGAGCTGGGCGACCTGTACACCAAATACATGGCTGGGGGCCATACCCTCACCTTGGGCGGGCATACGCTCAAGCCCGCAACCGATAAGTCGGACGAGGACACGGCTGCCATCGCCAACTCGGCGATGGGCAGCAATCCCGGTACCGTGGTCGTAGCCGATGAGCTGTTGTCCCAACTTAATCTGCAGCCGTATTCCAGTAATCTGCTTGTTAACTACAAGCAGGGGATGGATGTGACCAAGGCAGACGAGAGCATTAAATACACCTTGCTCGACAATCTGCTCGTTGACGGCAAGGAGCCGGGGTCATGGGGAGTCTTCATCATGCGTTCCGAGATGTATACGCAGGCGGCGCATATGAACGGCGTGATTAGCTATCTGGCCATCTATATTGGCTTTGTACTGGTCGTTGCGTGCGCGGCGATTCTGTCGATCCAGCAGCTCTCCAATGTGGCCGACGGCAGCCGCAGCTATCGTGTGCTGGCACAGATCGGCTGTGACGACCGTCAGATCCGGCATTCGGTGATGGCGCAGCAAGCGGTGTTCTTCCTGTTCCCGCTGGCAGTGGGTCTGGCGCACTCCTTTGTGGCGCTCAAGGTGATCATCGAGCTGGTGAGCACGTTTGGCAACATGAGCATCGGCGGCACGGTGGGCCTCACCTGTGCGATTTTCCTGGCAGCCTACGGCGGCTACTTCCTGGTAACGTACCTCATGAGCACCGGCATGGTGCGAGCTGCCATCGCCACCCGCTACAGCGAGTAGCAAGCGGGCAAAACCGTCGCATAACCACAGCGAACAAACGCCGCGAAGGGAGCCGGGCCCCCTTCGCGGCGGTTTTTTGCCCGCCTGATGCATCTCAAAACTAAGTGAGTAGACTTTTTTGGATCTGCCGAGCACATTGCGACAAACGCTCAACAAAACCGCAGGTCAGGGCGGTGGTGTTTTGGGGCGTGCTCGGCATCCCGCCAAAAGCCTACTCACTTGGTTTTTACCGCTAGAAGACCGCCGCGAGGGAAAGCAGCTCCCTCGCGGCGGTTGGCGTTTGCCCAGATAAAACCTGCCAAAACAAACCTGTCCCTTTTTAGCAGGTTATCGCTTCCAAAAGTGGAGGATTAACGTCGTGCGATTTTGCTGTTCGGTTTTAACCAGGATGTTGTGGATTTGGGTCTTGACGGTGCCCACGGCAAGGAATAGCTCGTCAGCAATCTCTTGGTTCGACTTGCCCCGCACTACCAGACGCAAAACCTCGGCTTCGCGGTTGGAGAGCTTGTAGGCGTTGCGATAAGAGGGCATTTGCTCTTCGATGTGTCGATCAAGATCGCTGACGTTCTTTTCTTCGGACGCCTCCTGCATGCGGATTGAAAGCACGTGGTAGGAGTAGATGATCAGCAGAATCGCAAAGTAGCAGGCAAAGACGTTTTCGCTAAAGTTGCGCTCGGACAGATATAGTTGCAGCCAAGAGGGCGCCAGACTCATGGGGACAATCAGAATGTTGTAGAAATCCTCGGCAACGATGCAACCGACCAGAATAGCGCCGATAATCAGGTGCTTTCGTTGGTTGTTAACGCGTGCCTTCAACTCGACCTTTGTACTTTTATGAGCCGTCCAAAAGATGTACAGCCCCACAAAGATAAGGAACACCTGGCGCATTGTGTAGTAGAGCCACTGATGCATGGGGCCGCAGGGGACAGCGACGATAGTCAGCGACTCGCACAGCAAAAACGTTACGACGGGGATAACGAACTGCTTTTTAGAATGTTTGTCGAGCAAGTCCCTGGCAATGGCCCAAATAAAAGCCTGCGAAGCGGTCGCCACAAGGGTCCGCATCACGGGCATGATGATTGAGTAATAGTCGCTAGCTGGAAAGCTCTGGTTTTGCAGCGTGTATTCAAAAAAGAAAATCTCGGTCATCTCGAAGGCATAGCAAATAAAAACGCCGCTGCCATAGATAAAGAACTGTCGGCGAGACGAGGCATAGGCGGCAAGCGAGAGCGCCGCTCTCGAGGCTCTCGAGCAGCTCTAAGCCTCAAGGCTTCTAAAAGCGCGTCTGCAGGCGTCGGATGCTCGTCTCCTGTCGCCCGCTCACCGAGGCCCGGCAATTGCCTTAATATCTTAAGGGACTCGATTTGTCCAAAACTGAGCGAAGGAGCTCATCATGAGCGACGGAAAGAAAAAGCTTTCCTTCTTGACGGTCATCTCGACCATCATCTGCGTCGTCTTCGTTTGCGAGGCCGCCGCACCTGCTGCTGCCATTGGCAACCAGCAGTTCTTCTGGTGGATCTTCCTGATTCTGACCTTCTTGCTCCCTTATGGCATGGTCGTTGCCGAGCTCGGCACTACCTATGACGGTGAGGGTGGCATTTACGACTGGGTACGCGATGGCCTGGGCGACAAGTGGGGTGCCCGCATTTCGTACTACTACTGGGTTAACTACCCGCTGTGGATTGCCTCGCTGGCCACCATGTTCCCTGACATTTTGGGCATGGTCTTTGGCGTCGAGTTCAATCTGATTGCCAAGATTGGTATCGACCTTGCCTTTGTGTGGATCGTCTATCTTATGGGTCGCTCCAAGGCTGCCGACTCCGAGTGGGTCCTGAACGGCGGCGCCATCATCAAGGTCGCCGTTGCCGTTATCGTCGGCGCTTTGGGCATTTGGTACGCCATGGAGAACGGTTTTGCGAACGATATGTCCGCTGCCACCTTCCTGCCCGAGCTCACCAACACCAACGCGCTTGGCTACCTGTCGATCATCATCTTTAACTTCATGGGCTTCGAGGTCATCTGCACCATGACCGACGATATGGCCGATCCCGCTCGCGATATCCCCAAGGCTATCATCGTCGGCGGCCTGTCCATCGCCGTGATCTACCTGTTCGCTGGCTTTGGCATCGGCGCTGCTGTGTCGGCTGATTCCATCGATCCCGACTACGGCATGATTTACGCTGTCCAGACTATTGTGGGCGATTCCATGATCTTTAAGGTCATCTGCATCGCCTTCCTGATCACGCTGTTCGCCAACATGGCTGCCTGGTCCTTCGGCGTCAACTCCGTTGCTCGCTATGCTGCCGAGCATGGCAACATGCCCAAGGTCTTCGCCTCGATGATCTCGGATGACGACATGCCCAACGGCGCCAACCTGGTCAACGCCATCGTTGCCTCCCTGGTGCTGTGCCTGCAGCTGGTTCCCATCGACGCCATCTCCAACGGTGTCTTCTGGATGCTCTTCGGTACCTCCGTTGTCTTCCTGCTGCTGACCTACATCCCGATGTTCCCGGCATTCCTCAACCTTCGTAAGAACGACCCCAACCGTGAGCGTATCTTTACGTTCCCGTTTAAGGGCGCCATGATGAAGGTCATGCTGGCTATTCCCTGCATCGAGCTGATTCTGGCTATCGTTGCAACGCTGATTCCGCTCTCTGTCGATGAGATTGGCGATAAGGTCCCGATGATCGTCATCTTCATCGTGCTCTTGCTTATTGGCGAGGTTGTCCGCGTCGTCAGTGCTAAGGGCCGCGAGACCGAGTACAAGGGTCTCACTCCCGAGCTGGCTGCTCAGCGCCTCGCTGAGGAGTCCGAGGAGGACTAGAGCACCCGGATTCGGGGCTCCAACCTTCCTCGCGTACCAACGTACGCTTCGTCGGGCTTGTCGCTCCCGACTCGGGACGCTCTAGCCTCTTCGGAGGCGTGCCCAAGCAACAGGTTTGCTAACCTTTCTCTGAGGTGGGTGTGAGCTATTGCTCCGGTAACCACCGCCCGCCCCAATCTCTCTTCCGTATCCTTCGTGCGTTTTGTCTCCGCGCACCGGGTTACGTCGTCGCTTGCCGGTGCGACATCCGTGAAAACCGGTGCCAGGTGCCCCGACCTTTGCCGGGGAACGGGCGCCTACCATCTCTTGGTTTTAGGCTGAGGGTAACCCGCCCGCAGCAAGCGATCGTTCGATTTGGAGGAAATCTTATGCGTACGATCACCGAGTCCGAGTCCACCCCTAAGGCCGATGGCTTCTTTATGCCTGCTGAGTTCGCCCCACAGGATCGCGTGTGGATGGGCTGGCCCCATCGCACCGATACTTGGGCCCATGGTGCCAAGCCGGCTCAGAAGCAGTATGCCGCCATCGCTCGCGCCATCGCCGAGTTCACCCCGGTCACCATGTGCGCAAACCAGGCCGACTACGCCAACTGCAAGGCCGCCTTTGAGGAAGACGAGAACGTCACCGTTATCGAGATGACCACCGACGACGCTTGGTTCCGCGACACCGCTGCCACTTTTGTTATCAATGGCAAGGGCGATAAGCGCGCCAACCACTGGCACTTCAACGCCTACGGCGGCCTCGTCGACGGCCTCTATTTCCCGTGGGACAAGGACGAGCAGATTGCCCTTAAGATGGCTGAGCTTTCCGGCTGCCGTCGCTATCGTCCCGATGACATGATCCTCGAGGGCGGTTCCATCACCGTCGACGGCGAAGGCACCGTGGTCGTGACCGACCAGTGCCTGCTTTCCCCGGGCCGCACCTGCTCTGCGGTTCTGGAGGAGGAAGAGGATCTCGAGTCCATCTGGCCCAAGTTCCACAAGAAGTTTGAGCCCTGGAGTGAGGAACTTCGCGCCTATATGGACGAGCACCTCAAGGATTACCTGGGTGTCGAGAAGGTCATCTGGGTTAAGGAGGGCATCGACCCCGAGGAGACCAACGGCCACATCGATGATGTCGCTACGTTCATCGCTCCGGGCGTCATGGCTTGCATCTGGACCGACGATCCCGAGTATCCGTTCTACGAGCAGTGCCACGCTGTCTACGAGACCCTCTCCAACGCCGTTGACGCCAAGGGCCGCAAGATGAAGGTCTACAAGCTCTGCATGCCCGTGAACCCGCTGTTCATGGACCAGGCTTCCTGCGACACCATCGACGCCGACGAGAACGCCGAGCCGCGCGTCGCCGACGAGCCGCTGATCGCCTCCTACATGAACTACCTGGTCACCAACCACGGCGTTATCGTCCCACAGTACGGCGACGAGAACGATCAGCTTGCCGTTGACACGCTCCAGAAGATCTACGACGAGGTCTGGGGCGAGGGCGTCTACAAGTGCGTCGGCGTTCAGTCCGAGCAGGTCGTCTTCGGTGGCGGAAATATCCACTGCATTACGCAGCAGGAGCCCTCGGCGTAACTGTCTGTCTTCCCGAGGCACGGCACCTTGCCCTTCAATCGTCGGGCATGACCCTTAAGGTCTATGCCCTCCTCTTTCGCGGGAATCTGCCGCACCTCAGAAACCCAGCCGGTCAAGCGGACCGACGTAGCTAGTTACCGCATTAGTCATTGGTGCCAACCTTGGCAACGATGCAGGTCGAAAAACGTCAGCGAAAACCCGCCAGAGCGAGCAAGGTGCCTTGAAGCGAGGCGGCATTGACCTTTTGGTCATGCCGTCGAAGCTGAAAGGCAGATTGCCGTTCTGGCGGGTTTGCAGCGTCGAGCAGTTACGCGGTTTGGTAAAACCGCGTAACTAAATACGTTCCGCGATCTCGTGGATGAGGTAGTCGGTCTTTTCCCAGCCTAGGCACGGGTCGGTGATCGACTTACCAAAGACGCCGCCGTCGACCGGCTGGTTGCCATCCTCCAGGTAGGACTCGATCATAAAGCCCTTGACCAGCTTGGAGATGGACTCGTTGCGGCGGCAGCTGTCGAGCACCTCCTTGCAAATACGATACTGCTCAAGCGGTCGCTTGCCCGAGTTGTCGTGGTTGCAGTCGATGACCGCCGCTGGGTTGGCGTAGCCGGCGTGCTCGGTGTAGCGCTCGGCCAGGCGCTCGAGGTGCTCGTAGTGGTAATTGGGGTAGGTGCGCCCATCGAGACCGATGTAGCCACGCATAACGGCGTGCGCGAGCGGGTTGCCATCGCACTCGACCTCCCAGTTGCGGAAGATAAAGCTCTGGTGCGCCTGCGCGGCGTAAATGGAGTTGAGCATAACGGTGGTAGAGCCAGCAGTGGGGTTCTTCATGCCGACGGGTACCGCAATACCGCTCGACACCAGGCGATGCTCCTGGTTCTCGACCGAGCGTGCGCCCACGGCAACATAGCTCAGCAGGTCAACGAGGTACTGGTAGTTGGAGGGGTAGAGCATCTCGTCGGCGGTGAAGAAGCCCGTTTCCTCAATAACGCGCAGGTGCATATGGCGGATGGCTTTGACGCCCTCGAGCAGGTCGTCGGGAGCCTCGGGGTTGGGGTTGTGCAGAAGACCCTTGTAGCCGGTGCCCTTGGTGCGCGGCTTGTTGGTATAGACGCGCGGAATGATGATGAGCTTGTCCTTGACCTCCTCGGCGGTCTTGGCCAGTCGGTTCATGTACTCAAGTACCGAGTCCTCGCGGTCGGCAGAGCACGGGCCGATGATGAGCACCTTACGTGCGTCCTCGCCGGTAAAGACCTTGGCGACTTCGGCATCGAATGCCTGCTTCTTGGCGGTAAGCTCGGCGGAGAGCGGCATTTCCTCGCGGATCTCCATGGGGATCGGCAACCTGCGTTTGAATTCCATGGCCATACGGGGCCTCCTCAATCAATTGATGGCATCGAGAGCATTGTCGAATGCTCGGCATTATCCGCTGTCGCACGCTAAAGTGCAACCCCTCGCCGCCCCGAAACCTACCAAATAGGGACAGGTTTATTTTGGTAGGTTTTATCTGGGGAAACGCCGGCGGATGCCGGGAGGGAGTGGCACTGCGTGGGGCCCTATGGCTGTTGTCGGTTCCCCGGGAAACACCCTGTGGGCAAAAAATGGCAAATATGAGTACTGTTGCTATCTCAGTGCCATATCGTCATCACAAAATAATAGACATAATAGTAAATATGTTCATTAACGTAAGCACATATAAGTCCGCTATTGGGCTGTTTGATCAATTTAGGAGCGCGTGCAAGCCGTGTGAGCAGCATTTGGTGCTGTTTTGGCTGTTACTAAAAAGGTGACAGTACTCATATTTGCCATTTTTTGCCCACGGGGCTTGGAGTGGGCTGTCAATCAGGTCCTAGGGGAGGCAGTTCGAGGCCCAAAGGACACGAAACGGGGGCGCAGTTCATTCTGCGCCCCCGTTTTTGGGTATTGCGGTTGTTTGCCGCCGAATTTACGCCGCTTCGTCGAACTGCGAGTTGTACAGGTCGGCGTAGAAGCCACCTTGGGCGAGCAACTCGTCGTGCGTGCCCTTCTCGACGATGTCGCCGTCGCGAATCACCAAGATCACGTCGGCGTTGCGGATCGTGGACAGGCGGTGCGCGATGACAAAGCTGGTGCGGCCCTGCATCAGCGCATCCATGGCGCGCTGAATGAGCTCCTCGGTACGGGTATCGACGTTGGAAGTCGCCTCGTCCAGAATCAGTGCCGGGCGGTCGGCCAAAATGGCACGGGCGATGGTCACGAGCTGGCGCTGACCCTGCGACAGGTTGGTGCCCTCCTCGTTGATCATAAAGTCGTAGCCACCGGCGAGTGTATGAATAAAGTGGTCGCAGCGTGCGGCGCGCGCAGCGGCCTCGACCTCGGCATCGCTCGCGTCGGGGCGTCCGTAGCGGATGTTCTCGCGGATGGTGCCGTTAAACAGCCAGGTATCCTGCAGCACCATGGCAAACTCGCCGCGCAGTGCCGCGCGGTCCCAGTCGCGCACGTCGACGCCCTCGACGCGCAGCGAACCGCCGTCCACGTCGTAGAAGCGCTGCAGCAGCTTAATGAGCGTGGTCTTGCCGGCGCCGGTGGGACCGACGATGGCGATGGTCTGGCCGGGCTGCGCCTCGCAGCTAAAGTCGTGGATGATGGTCTTGTCCGGCGTGTAACCAAACTTGACATGGTCGAACTCCACGTGGCCGGGGCGCTTCTCGGGGATCTGCGCGTCGGCCTTCTGCTCCTCCTCGGGCGCGGCCAAGAACTCAAAGACACGCTCGGTGGCGGCGGCCATCGACTGCATCGTGTTGCTCACGTTGCCCAGCTGCTGCACGGGTTGCGTAAAGTTGCGAACGTACTGGATAAAGCTCTGAATGTCGCCGGGTGTGGCATTGCCGGTCAGCGCGAGCTGCGCGCCCACCACGACGACGCCCACGTAGCCCATGTTGCCCACCAAGCTCATAAGCGGCATCATCAGGCCCGACAGGAACTGCGAGCGCCAGCCACTAATAAAGAGGCGGTCGTTTTGACGGTCGAACTCCTCGATCGAGGCCTCGGCGCGGTCGAACACCTGAATGACGTTCTGGCCGGCAAAGTCCTCCTCGATAATGCCGTTGACGGTGCCCAGGACTTGCTGTTGCTCGCGGAAGTACGGCTGCGAGAAGTGAATCATTACGGTCAGGATAATCGCGGCTGCCGGCAGCGTGAGCACGGTGACGCCGGTAAGTGGCAGGCTGATCGACAGCATCATGACGAGCACGCCGATAATCTGCGTCACTGACGTGATGAGCTGCGTCACGCTCTGGTTGAGTGACTGACCGAGCGTATCGACGTCGTTGGTGATGCGGCTGAGCACGTCGCCCTTGCTGTGGCCGTTGAAATAGCTCATCGGCACGACGGCGATCTTGGCGGCGATCTCCTTGCGCATGCGATAGCAGATCTTTTGCGTGACGCCGGTCATGAGCCAGCCTTGGATGAGGCTGCAGACAGAGCTTGCCAGATACAGGCAGAGCAAAAAGCCGAGCGTCTTGGCGATCCAGGCAAAGTCGACATCGCCGGTACCGTTGACCTTGGAGACAAGGCCTTCGAACAGTTTGGTCGTAACCTGGCCGAGCACCTTGGGTCCCACAATGTTAAAGATGACCGAGCACACGGCAAAGGCGACGGCGGCAAACACGGCAATCTTGTGCTGACCGATATAGCCGAGTAGCTGCCTCATGGTGCCCTTAAAGTCCTTGGCCTTTTCGCAGCGGCCCATGCCACCCATGCGGCCCATGGGACCGCGCCGGCGGGTGGGCTTGGGAATCTGAGTCTTGGTCTTGTCTGCCATTAGCGCTCGCCTCCTTCCATGACGGCTTCAATTTCTTCTTGGGTGAGCCCCAGCTCCTCGGCGGAAAGCTGCGACTGTGCGATCTCCAGGTACGCCGGGCAGTTGTGCAGCAGCTCCTCGTGCGTGCCGGTGCCCACCACGTGGCCGTCGTCGAGCACGATGATCTGGTCGGCGTGCATGATGGTCGCGATGCGCTGGGCCACGACCACGAGCGCGGCGTCGGTAACGTTTTTGGCAAGCTCCTCGCGCAGGCGCGCGTCTGTTTTGTAGTCGAGGGCGCTAAACGAGTCATCGAACACCACGACCTCGGGCTTTTTGGCCAACGCGCGTGCGATGGCCAGACGCTGGCGCTGACCGCCCGAGACATTGGAGCCGCCCTGGCTGATGGGGGAGTCGTAGCCGTCCTCGCGCTCGGCGATAAAGTCCTCGGCTTGGGCGATGCGCGCGGCCCGGTGCATGTCCTCGTTGCTCACCATGTCGCCGGCAAACTTGAGGTTGCTCTCAACGGTGCCCGAGAACAGACGACCCTGCTGCGGGATGTAACCAATGCGGCGGCGCAGCTCGGAAAGGGTCATGTCGCGCACGTCGATGCCGTCGAGCGAAATGCTGCCGCCCGTGACGTCGTACAGGCGCGGAATCAGCTGCACGAGCGTGGACTTGCCCGAGCCCGTGGAGCCAATGATGCCGAGCATCTGACCGGCATGCGTGGTGAAGTTCACGCCGCTAATGACGTCGGCGCGGGCATCGGGATACTGGAAGCTCACGTCGCGGAAAGTGAGCTCACCGTGCGGCGCGCTGGCCGCGGGCAGTTTGGGCGAGGCGGGGTCGTTGATGCTCGTGGGGCAAGTGATGACCTCTTCCACGCGCTCGGCTGCGACCTCGGCACGGGGCAGGATAACCGAAACCATGGTGAGGATCATAAACGCCATGACGATCTGCATGGTATAGGAGATAAACGCCATCATGTTGCCGACCTGCATCACGCCGTTGGACACACCCTGCGCGCCAAACCAGACGATAAGCACGGTGATGCAGTTCATGACGAGCATCATGAGCGGCATCATAAAGCTCATAGCTCGGTTGGTGTAGAGCTGCGTGGTCATCAGATCGAGCGATGCCTTGTCAAAACGCTCGAGCTCGTGCTCCTCGCGGTTGAACGAGCGGATGGGCATAAGACCGTCGAGCAGCTCGCGCGCGGTAAGGTTCACGCGGTCCACAAAGCTCTGCATCTTTTTGAACTTGGGCATGGTAAGGCCCATGAGCACGCCGACGACGGCCGAGACCGCGATGATGGCCACGGCGATGGTCCACTCCAGGCCGGTGTGGTTGGCCAGGACGCGCATGACCGCGACGATACCCATGACAGGCGCCATGAGGCACATGCGAATGAACAGAGTCGCTGCCATCTGGATCTGCTGAATGTCGTTGGTGCAGCGGGTGATGAGCGAGGCCTGGCTAAACTTGCCCACCTCGGCCGGCGAGAAGTGCATGACCTTGTTGAAGGTCTCGCGGCGCAGGTCGCGGGCGATGGAGCAGGCGGTGCGCGACGCCACAGCGCCGGTCAGGATGGTGGCAACGAGCGACACCAGGCACAGGCCAAACATCGTGGTCGCCATGCGGCCCAGGTAGGCGTTCTGCACGTCGGCGGGGTCGATGCCCTGCGCCTTGTACTCGTCCTGCACGTAGGTCACGGCGCGCTGCGTGACGATAGAGCCCGACATGGAGCCCATTTTGTCCGCCATTTCGTTGGCGCCTTCGACGAGCTTGCCCTGGTCGATCAAGCCACCTTCAACGCCCAGGCGCAGGCTCTTCATGGTGATCTTGCCGCCGTCGGCATCAATCTGCTTTTGCATGCTCTGCGCCGCTGCGGCCTTCTGCTGCATATCGGCGAGCTGCTCGGGCGTCATCGCCGCCATTTGCTCGGGCGTGGGCATGGCCTGAGCGGCGTCGCTGTCTTTCTCGCTGGACGTGCCGGTCATGTCGCCCATGGAGTCGGCGTCGATGCCTTGGTTGAGCGAAAGGACGACGGTCTCGGGCAGGCTCATAATGTCGGCGAGCTTGCTGCCGTCGGCGCGCTCGTCCTCGGTGCCCTTGTACGTGCGAATCCCGTTTTTGTCAGCCTTGCTAAACACGGCCTCCACAGCTTTGGCGTCCTTGGTGTTCATAAAGAGTTCGAGGTCGTCGAGCGATTCGGCACGAATGGTGTCGGGTACGGGCGAGGCGATGCCGCCTTGCTGCACGCCCACGTCGACGATGTCGCTCATATACGTAGGTAGCGCGAGGTCGGCATTGCAGCTGATCACGATGAGCACGATAGCTGTAAGCAGTGCCAGGATATGCTTTTTAAAGAGCTTGAGAATCCTCACTCGGCATCTCTCCTTTCTTGATTGCGATCGATAATTTCGTTGGCACGCCTTAGGAGGCGCACCATCTCTTGGGTATCTGTTTCGCCGAGCTGCTCGAGGAAGGCCGCGGTGCGTTTCTCGAATTCCCGACGTTTGATTTCGAGATCTTGTCGGCCTTTGTCGGTCACCGTGACGTGTACGCGACGACGGTCGGTCTTTGAGTGCTCGCGCTCGACCCAGCCCTTGGTTTCGAGGGCGCGTAGGATGTTGGCGATGCGGGCGCTCGAAACCCAGGCGCGATCAGCGAGTTCGCTCGGCGTGAGCGAACCGCCGGCGAGCATGAGGGCGCGCATGACGGCCATCTCACCACTGAGGGCTTTGTCCACAAAGCGCGAAATGCGCTGATGCATGCTGCCAAACTCAGTTAAGAGCTGACGTCCAAGCTCATGGAAATCGGTATCTTCCACCGAAAACCCCTAACACTAGAAACTATTTTCGGTGAAAGATGATACCCCTGTATGCACGCCTCATACAGTAGATTTTTGGGACATGCCTAGAAATCTACCTTCGTGGGCATTTCATGCCACCGCCTCCGTCGCGGCGAAAAAGTAGATTTTTAGGCAGGTCCCAAAAATCTATCGGTGGGTACTTTACCCTGCTAAAGCTGGCATAACAGCTAGAGTGAAGGACGTATAAAGGCAAGGGGAAATATCAAATAATTCGGTGAACGGTAGCTGATGGCGGGCGCGTTTCCTGCGGATTTGTTGAAAACGCTCTAATGACACAAAAAAAGGAACATATAACAGCCCTGATGGAGAGGGTCGCTATGTTATCCTTCTCAAACGGGTGAAATCTTGGGTTTTGGGTTGTAGTTCCAAGGTGGACAAACGTTTTCCCTGCACCAACGTGTGGTGAAGAACGGAAGAAGCCGGTAGTGCAAGCCGAACATTCAAGAATTCAATAAGCAGCGGTGTGAGAGAGCGCCGCATTACACGTAACTAGGAGCGTGGTTACACAATGCAGGAGGCATGGGAAGGCTTCAAGGAAGGCATCTGGACGGGAGAAGTTGACGTCCGAGACTTCATCCAGAAGAACTACACCCCCTACGAGGGCGACGAGTCGTTCCTCGCCGGCCCAACCGAGCGTACCAAGGAGCTGTGGGGCGAGGTTCTCGACCTGCTGCTTAAGGAGCGCGAGCAGGGCGGTGTCCTCGATATGGACACCAAGACCGTTACGGGTATCGTGAGCCACCCCGCTGGCTACATCGATAACGCCCACCGCGAGAAGGAGACCATCGTCGGTCTCCAGACTGACAAGCCGCTCAAGCGCGCGCTGCACGTCAACGGTGGCATCCGCATCGCTTGCCAGGCTGCCAGCCAGCACGGCTATAAGGTCGACGAGAACGTTGTCGAGCGCTACACCTTCGAGCGCAAGACCCACAACGCTGGCGTCTTCGATGTTTACACCCCCGAGATGCGCGCCTGCCGCTCGGCCCACATCATCACCGGTCTGCCCGATGGCTATGGCCGCGGCCGCATCATCGGCGACTACCGTCGTGTTGCCCTGTACGGCGTCGACTACCTGATCAAGGACAAGGAGGCCCAGAAGGCTTCCACCCCGACGGTCATGACCGCCGACAACATCCGCGATCGTGAGGAGCTGCAGGAGCAGATCCGCGCCCTCGGCGAGCTCAAGATGATGGCCGAGACCTATGGTTTCGACATTTCCAACCCTGCTACCAACACGCAGGAGGCCATCCAGTGGATGTACTTCGCCTACCTCGCTTCCGTCAAGGAGCAGAACGGCGCCGCTATGTCCATCGGCCGTACCTCCACGTTCATCGACATCTACGCTGAGCGCGACCTTGCCAACGGTACCTTCACCGAGGAGCAGATCCAGGAGTTCGTGGATCACTTCATCATGAAGCTCCGTATGGTCAAGTTTGCCCGTACCCCCGAGTACCAGGCCCTGTTTACCGGCGATCCGCAGTGGGTCACCGAGTCCATCGGCGGCATGGGTGTCGACGGCCGTACCCTCGTCACCAAGATGAGCTACCGCTACCTCCACACCCTGGAGAACATGGGCACCTCCCCGGAGCCGAACCTGACCGTCCTGTGGTCCACTCACCTGCCCCAGGCCTTCAAGGAGTTCTGCGCCAAGACCTCCATCGCGTCCTCTTCCATCCAGTATGAGAACGACGACGTCATGCGCGTCTACCACGGCGACGACTACGCCATCGCCTGCTGCGTGTCCTCCATGCGCGTCGGCAAGGAGATGCAGTTCTTCGGCGCCCGCGCCAACCTCGCCAAGTGCCTCCTGTACGCACTCAACGGCGGTGTCGACGAGGTCTCCAAGAAGCAGGTCGGCCCGAAGTTCCGTCCGGTCGAGGGCGACACCCTTGATTTCGACGACGTCATGGCCAAGTACAACGACATGATGAAGTGGCTCGCCGGCGTGTACGTGAACACGCTGAACGTCATCCACTACATGCATGACAAGTACTGCTACGAGTCCATCCAGATGGCCCTGCACGACAAGGACGTCCACCGCTGGTTCGCCACCGGTATCGCCGGCCTGTCCGTCGTGGCCGACTCCCTGTCCGCCATCAAATACGCCAAGGTCCACCCGGTCCGCGACGAGAATGGCGTCATCGTCGACTTCAACATCGAGGGCGACTTCCCCAAGTACGGCAACGACGACGACCGCGTCGACGTTCTCGCCCACGACATCGTGCACCAGTTCATGGAGTACATCCGCATGAACGACACGTACCGCAACTCGGTGCCCACCACTTCCGTCCTGACCATCACCTCCAACGTGGTGTACGGCCAGAAGACCGGTGCCACCCCCGACGGCCGCAAGGCCGGCGTGCCGTTCGCTCCTGGCGCCAACCCCATGCACCAGCGCGACACCCACGGTGCCATCGCCTCCCTGTCCTCCGTCTCGAAGCTTCCCTTCCGTGACGCTCAGGACGGCATCTCCAATACCTTCTCCATCATCCCGAGCGCGCTCGGCAAGGAGGACCAGGTTATGTTCGGCGATCTGGATCTCGGTGACGTCTCCTTCGAGAACCCGGTTGCCTGCTGCGACTGCACCGATTCCTCCGCTCCCGAGGGCTCCGAGGACCGCTAAGGCCATCGGACATTCGGTCCGTCTGTAATGTTTCCGCGCCGGTGGTAATTCTTATTCACCGGCGCGGTCAATGCTGATATAATTTCAGTAACAATTCCTATTTCGGCGCAAGAGGGCGCCGAAGATGAAAAGGAGTGCACCAATGAAGGTTGCTGACATCCCGCAGGCTCAGGCCGACAATCTCGTGAGCATGATCGACGCTTACGCCGAGAAGGGTGGCCACCACCTGAACGTCAACGTGTTCAACCGTGACACGCTGCTCGACGCCCAGGCTCACCCGGAGAAGTACCCCCAGCTCACCGTTCGCGTTTCCGGTTACGCTGTGAACTTCCACAACCTGACCAAGGCTCAGCAGGACGAGGTTATCTCCCGTACCTTCCACGATAGCTTCTAAGCGATCACCCACACGGGCACCGCTCAAGCGAGGGACGTCGGCATTGCCGGCGTCCCTTTTTGCATTGCTGGGCGGGTCTACAGGCTGAGAAGGGATGCGAGTCCGAGGAATAGGACAAGGAGGGCGAGGTTGATGGCGGTGAACCAGAGCAGGTAGCGCCCGGTTTGCGCGTCACGCGAACGTCCATAGACACGTAGCGTGATCAGGCTTGCGAGAGAGGCAACCGGTGTTCCCAGGCCTCCGATATTGGTGCCGACAAGCAGTCCGATGCCGTCGCTGCTAAACCCGGAGAGCATGATTGCGGCGGGGACGTTGCTTATGACCTGGCT
The DNA here is from genome assembly GCA_905214385.1 of uncultured bacterium. Lineage (GTDB taxonomy): Bacteria > Actinomycetota > Coriobacteriia > Coriobacteriales > Coriobacteriaceae > Collinsella. Next base: position 4,836 of record CAJMMF010000010.1, on the reverse strand, counting down.
GGCCAGTGCCGAGACGAGGATCTCACGCCCTACGACGATGGACTGCAGGGTGCTGGCGATGACTTGAACGTGCTTGATGTTTCCCACAAAGATGAAGAAGCAGGCAAAGGTGATAAGAAGGCTGTAGTCAAGGTGTTTGAGTACGCTGCGATCGAATATGAGGCAGCCAATCAGAGTGATGAGCACACAGAGCTCCCAGCTCACGACCCTTCCAACGCAGGCGAGTGCGAGGAGGAATAGGGCGCCGTAAGCGAGGGCGAGCCGTGTGTCGACCTTGGAATCGGCGGTTTTGCCGAGCATTGCCTTCGTATTGGGGATGAGCATACATGGGGCGATGGAGGCAAGGAACCCGATGATGCCGTAGGGTGCGATTGCGGTGAGGAATTCGCCGAGTTCGAGCTCGAACGCGGAGTAGAGGTAGATGTTCTGCGGGTTGCCGATGGGCGTCATCATCGAGCCGAGATTTGCCGCGACGGTTTGTGCGACGAGTGTGATGATCGTCGAGCGCGGTTCGGAGCCCTGGAAGAGCAACAGGGTGAGGGGTGCGAACGAGATGAGGGCGACATCGTTCGTGACGATCATGGCGGTGAAGAAGGAGAGCGTGACGAGCAGGAGCGAGAGGCGTCGCTGCGTGCCCTCGGTGCGGGTGAGAAGGGATCGCACGCGCGCTAGCAGGCCGGCGCGTGTGAAGCCCGCCACGACGGTCATAAGGCAGAAGAGGAGGCCGATGGTGCGCCAGTCGATTGCCTCGGCGTATGCGGACCAGTTCTGCGGCACAGGCGGGAACAGGCAAGCCGAGAGGAGCGCTGCGAGGGCGGCGACGACGAGTACGGCTTCAGCTTGGATGAAGGAGCGAATTCGATCGATGAGGGGGAGTTGCATGCTGGTCCTCAGGTTCGGGCGACAGGTGAAAATGACCGAGATGAATGCGGCCAACGGGGTATTATAACTTGCGAAATAAAGCGTCTGCAGCCGTGTCTGCAGGTAAAGGGGGAGATGCGATTATGGCACGTGTTCAGCTAGATGAGGATAGGGACGTCGAGTCCAGATATGCGCTCGGGCGCATCCACTCCATCGAGAGCATGGGCACCGTGGACGGGCCGGGTGTGCGTTTCGTGGTGTTCACCCAGGGGTGCCCCATGCGCTGCGCGTATTGCCACAACCCGGACACGTGGACCGTGGGCGAGGGGGCCGGTACGTGCGTATCGGTCGAGCGCCTGTTGGGAGAATACGAGAGCAACAGGCCGTTTTACCGTACCGGCGGCCTGACCGTCACGGGCGGCGAGCCGTTGCTTCAGCCCGAGTTCGTGGGCGATCTGTTCGCGGCCGCCCATGCGGCGCCTGCGGGCCGTATCCACACATGTCTGGACAGCTGTGGATACGCGTATAACCCCAAGAAGCCAGAGCGTTTTGAGAAGCTTCTGAGCGAGACCGATATGGTCCTGCTCGACATCAAGCACAGCGACCCTGTGGGGCATAAGGCCCTGACCGGATGCGAGCCCGATCGCATCGTCGCGTTCGGCGACGAACTCGCCAGGCGCAAGATCAAGGTCGTGATCCGCCACGTAGTGGTTCCCGGAATCACGGACACGGAAGAGGAGTGCGAGGCGCTCGGACGCCTCATTGCCCCGTGGCACAACGTGGTGGGTCTCGAGATGCTGCCTTATCACACCATGGGCATCGTCAAATATGAGCAGCTTGGCTTGGAATATCCGCTCAAGGGCGTGCCTGCGATGGATAAGGGCCGCATGCCCACCCTTCGCGAGGCGGTTATGCGCGGGTTGCGCGCAGGCCGTGCGGCGGAACACAACTGCCAGGGTTAAGCAAAAGCGGCGGGAGCTTTCCCGCCGCTTTTTTGTTGCGCTGTATGGGGCGTGATCGGGGCAAATGTCACAGATATTCGATCTGAGCGCCTTGCGTGTCGCAGGTGAGAATGTGCGTCTCGCAGGTGGAGAAGGCCTCGCGGAGCCGAACCTGCAGGAATTTGGCGACGATAGTGTCGTCGGTCACCGCCATGAGGGTCGAGCCCGAGCCGGAGATCCACAGTGTTCCGGCGCCGCCTTCCAGGCAGGTTGCGCGGATGCCGTCGTAATCGGGGATGAGCGCGCGACGGAAGGGCTCCTGTAAGCGGTCGTCGTTTGCGGCCGCGATGAGCGCAAGGTCGCCCGTCTCCAGGCCGCGCGTCATGCCGGCGATGCGGCCCATCTGCCATATGGCGTCTGCGAGTGCGACCTGCTGCGGCACGACCTTCCGCGCCTCGCTCGTGTGAACCTCGTAGGGCGGGATGACGGTGATGAAGCGGAGGCGATCGCTGACCTCGTAGCGCAGGCAGCGGGGAAGTCCGCCCTCGGGCGTGAACGAGCATACGGCCCCGCCGAGGATGGCGGGGGCTACGTTGTCGGGATGTCCCTCGACGGCGGTTGCGATGCGCACGAGTTCGGCGCGGTCGACGGTGTGCCCGGTTAGCGCGGCGGCCGCCATGATGCCGGCGACGACGCAGGTCGAGCTCGAGCCCAGGCCGCGGGCGACGGGCACCTCCGTTTGGATGTCGATTTTCACGGGGAAGGGCTCCTCGCCCCACTCGCGCAAAGCGTCTACGAGCGATGCGTATACGAGGTTGTTCTCATTTTGGAACTCCTCGGGGCATCCGGTGATCTGCAGTTCATCGGCGCGTTCAAACGTGAAATGCGAGTAGAGCGAAACCGCCATTCCGAGCGTGTCGTATCCGATGCCGAGGTTCGCGCTGGTGGCGGGTACGGTGATCTTGATCATTTGAGACCCCCGGCCGCCTGCTCCACGAAGGACGCCATGCCGTCGATGTCCACGACGTCGGTGTGCAGCACGGGCTTGTCCTGCAGTTCTGCGAGCTGAGTGGGCGCACAGGTGCCCGTTGCCTTCTCCAGGACCTGCATGCAGGCGAAGTCGTCGGGCGGGCAGAACAGGCCGAGCGCGCCGGCGACCGCACGCGGGAACTTGTACGGGTTCGCGGTGGAAAGCAGGATGCGGGCCTTGGAACCGGGGACGGCGGGCATGTGGCTCAGCACGTGGTAGCCGCAGGCGGTGTGCGGGTCGATCAGATAACCGTTTTCATCCCAACAGGCCTTGATGGCGCGGGCAACCTCATCCTCATCGGCCCAACCACAGGCGAACACCTCCTGGATCTTGGAGAGCAGCTCGTCGGGAAGGGTGTAGGAGCCCTCATCTGCCAGCTGGCCCATGAGCCGGGAGACGAGCTCGGCGTCGCCGTCGGACAGGTAGTAGAGCATACGCTCGAGGTTCGAGGAAACGAGGATATCCATGGACGGCGAGGTTGTGGTGAAGAAGGGGCGCTTGCGGTCGTACGTGCCCGTGGTGAGAAAGTCGAACAGCACGTTGTTCGCGTCGCTCGCCACGATGAGCCGTGCCACGGGAAGACCGAGGCGCTTGGCGTAATAGCCGGCGAGGATGTCGCCGAAGTTGCCGGTGGGAACAACGTAGTCCACCCGCTCGCCGACGGCGACCGTGCCGCGGCGGACAAGGTCTGCGTAGGCGCGGAAGTAATAGACGACCTGCGGGGCAAGGCGGCCGATGTTGATGGAGTTCGCGGAGGAAAGCTGGAATCCCATAGCATCCAGTTCTTTCGCGAATTCTTTGTCACCGAAGATCTTCTTTACGCCAGTCTGGGCATCATCAAAGTTTCCTTCGATTCCGACTACGGATGTGTTTGCGCCCTTCTGGGTCAGCATCTGAAGCTCCTGGACGCGGCTTACTCCGTTCTTCGGATAGAAGACGATGATCCTTGTTCCCGGAACGTCGGCGAATCCGGCCATGGCTGCCTTTCCGGTATCTCCGGATGTAGCGGTCAGGATCACGATCTCGTTCTTTGCATGATTCTTCTTTGCAGCCGTTGTCATAAGGTACGGCAGAATGGAAAGTGCCATATCCTTGAAAGCAATCGTCTTCCCGTGGAACAGCTCCAGAAAATACATACCGTCCGCCTTTGCGAGCGGTGCGATCTCCTCTGTGTCGAATTTCTCATCGTATGCATGGGAAATACAGTATTTCAGTTCTTCTTCCGTGTAATCGGTCAGGAACTGTTTCATAACTGCGTATGCCGTCTCCTGATATGTCATTCCGGCAAGCTCGTCCATCGTCACGTCCAACGTCGGGATGCGCTCCGGAACGTAGAGACCGCCGTCATCTGCAAGTCCTTTTAACACTGCCTGGGATGCTGTCACGCCAGTCTCCCCGCCGCGGGTACTTCCATATAATAATTCCATCGTTTTTCCTTCCTCTCTTTACGCAGATACAGTGGTAAACTTTACGGAAAGTGTAGCATACTTTAATGTCGCTTGCAAGATAAAATCAATGAAAACAGGGATCTCCTCATACACAAATATTCCTCACAAAAGTCTATTTTTTATCTCTGTTTTATACTGGAGTAACTATCAATTTTCTCCTGCCTATGATATACTCGTCTCGTTACCCACTCCAATCTGGTGACAGAAAGGAGGTGTAAATTTGGATTATGTTTTTTCTTTTATAGTTGCTGTCATGGCTGGTGTGGTATGTCACTACATCATCAAATGGTTAGACAGTAAACTGGATCGGTAACTAACCTGTAGATGCTCAACTACATAAAACGAGAAGAAAACCCCAGGGATCACGACTCCCTGGGGTTTTCGCTTTGCATCACTGTGGATACTGATATCTTTTTTTGCCTAACGGCATTATAGCATATGCGGAAATTGTTTTCAAGATACCTGGAAAGAAAATTTCATTGACCAAAGCGTGGTCCCAAAGAGATCTGTTTGACAACACGAATATTGTCATGTACAATAAACACAGAGAAGCGGT
>CAJMMF010000009.1:0-83457 GCA_905214385.1 uncultured bacterium | reverse complement strand
GCGATGGCGCCGCAGGGCGCATCGCCGGCCTGGCAAAACGTTAAACGTTAGAGCGAAGCGACGTAGTCGTTGAACGCTTCCTCGGTCGCGGGGGGCTCGATCTCGCCGTTCTTGATCTTGTCGAACAGCTCGACGGCGGTGTCGTACACGCCGGGCTCCATGAGGTCGTGGTGGGTGGAAACGGCCACGGCGCCGTCCTTGGCGGAGAGCTCGATGTTCTTGCCGCCGACCTTCTCACCGTTGGAAGCCATGGTGGAGACCTCGATGACGGCCTTGTCGACGTTCTTCATGACGGAGGTCAGCATGTTCTCGGGGGCGAGATCGTACTGGTCCTTGTCGACGCCGATGACCATCTTGTCGGCATCCTGGGCGGCCTCGATGACGCCGTTGCCGGCGTTGCCGGCGCAGGCGAACACGATGTCACAGCCGTCGGAGTACATCTTCTGACCAGCGGCCTTGCCCTTGGCGGCGTCGGTGAAGGTCTCGATGTACTGGGAGACGACCTCGACGTTGGTGCCCTCGGTGGCGTTGGCGTAGGCGACGCCGGCCTGGTAGCCCCAGTCGAAGGTCTCGAGGACGTCGGACTTCATGCCGCCGATGAAGCCGACCTTACCGGTCTGGGTGGTCATGGCGGCGATATAGCCGGCCACGAAGGAGGGTTCCTGCGTCTTGAAGGTCACGCCAGTGAGGTTATCGAGCAGGTCGGCCTCGGGGTAGGCGTTGTCGATGATGGCGAAGTGCACGTCAGGGTTGGTCTTGGCGGTGTTCTGGATCGCCTCGGCCATGGCGAAGCCGATGCCCCACACGGTCTGGGCGCCGTCGTCGACGGCCTTGTCCAGGTTGGTGGCGTAGTCGGACTCCTGCTTGGACTCGGTGTAGCCGACCTCGATGCCGGTGTCCTTGTTGAGCTGCTGCAGGCCCTCCCAGGCGAGCTGGTTGAAGGACTGGTCGTTCACGCCACCCATATCGGTGACCATCTGGACCTTGTAGTCGGCAGAGGCGTCGGCGGGAGCGGAGCCCGCGGGCTTGGCCTCGTCGCCACCGCCGCAGCCTGCGACGGAAAGGGCGAGGACGCCGGCAAGGGCGAGACCCATGAGACGATTCTTCTTCATGTTCTTCCTTTCTTGCGTACTGTTGTCGCTTGCAAAATGGGCACATAGCTGCGCCGTATCTTCTGCCGTGCCTGAGCAAGGGCATGGCGAAAGACCATGGGGGATGCGGGGCGACGGCGCTCGATGCGCCGCGCGCTCCGGACCGAAAGGCGTCCGCCCGGCCTTCGCGATGCGCGAGACCGGGCGGGCGAGGGGATTTATGCGGGCAGGGCGAGGGAGAGGGCGATCTCCATCATCTGGGTGAAGCTCGTCTGACGCTCGTCGGCCGGGAGGGACTCTCCGGTGAGGGGCAGGTCGGAGACGGTGAGCAGGCACAGGGCCTTCTTGCCCAGGCGGGCGGCGTTCATGTAGAGCGCGGCGGCCTCCATCTCGACGGCGAGGACGCCCATTTTCTGCCAGGTGGCGGTGGAGGAGGGGTCGTCGAGGTAGAAATGGTCGGAAGACAGGATGTTGCCGACCTTGACATCGACACCCTGCGCGCGGCCCGCGGCAACGGCGCGCTCGAGCAGCTCATAGCTTGCGATGGGGGCGTAGGAGCCGGGGAGGTTGTACTGGGCGGCGTAGTTGGAGTCGGTGCAGGCGCCCATGCCGGCCACGACGTCGCGGACCTTGATGGACGGGTCGATGCCGCCGGCGGAACCCACGCGGATGATGGATTCCACGCCGTAGAACTCGTAGAGTTCGTGGGAGTAGATGCCGATCGAGGGCATTCCCATGCCACCGCCCATAACCGAGACGGGCTGGCCCTGGTACGTGCCGGTGAAGCCGAGCATGTTGCGCACCTCGTTGAAGGTGCGGACATCCTCGAGGTAATGGTCCGCGATATATTTGGCGCGGAGCGGGTCTCCGGGCATCAGGACCGTTTTGGCGATATCGCCGTAATGAGCCCCGTTGTGGGGCGTAGGGGTGCTTTCCATAATGGGACGAGGCCTCCTTGCGTCGTAGGTACAACAGAGTACACTTTCTCACCTACGCGTGAGGTTGGCTATCGGAATTCGGTGGGAGGATGATGCGTTCAGCGAGCGGTTGCCCAGGTCAGATGGTCTATCCTGCTAAAGCGAATCACCAGCCGCGCCAAATCCCTCAAGGAAAAAACACTCACATAAATGAATGAGAAAAAGTCCCATTTGCGATACCCTTTGGGACCTGTGCATATGGTATCCTTGCAAACGTGAATAAATCTTCGGCCAACGGTCTCTTTTTTCACATGGGCGCGAGCGTTTTTTCGGCGAGTGGCACGTGCGAATGTCCGGGGATTGTTGCCGGGGATGTCAAATTTGGGGCGGGGACGCCCCGCGAGCACGACGAGGAGCGTGGTCACGCAATGCAGGAGGCATGGGAAGGCTTCGAGGGCGGCAATTGGCTCAACGAGATTGACGTCCGCGACTTCATCCAGAAGAACTACACCCCGTACGAGGGCGACGAGTCGTTCCTGGTGGGTCCCACCGAGCGTACCGTCAAGCTGTGGGATGACGTCATGTCGCTGCTTCTCAAGGAGCGCGAGCAGGGCGGCGTCCTGGACATGGACACCAAGGTCGTGACGGGCATTCTGTCCCACAAGGCCGGCTACATCGACGCCGAGCACCCTGAGCGCGAGACCATCGTCGGCCTGCAGACCGACGCCCCGCTCAAGCGCGCCCTGCACGTCAACGGCGGCATCCGCATCGCCTGCCAGGCCGCTGCCCAGCACGGCTACGAGGTCGATCCCGAGATCGTCGACTTCTACACCAACAAGCGCAAGACGCACAACGCCGGCGTGTTCGACGCCTACACCCCTGAGATGCGCGCCTGCCGCTCCGCTCACATCATCACCGGTCTGCCCGACGGCTACGGCCGCGGCCGCATCATCGGCGACTACCGCCGCGTCGCCCTCTACGGCGTCGACGCCCTGATCGCCGACAAGGAGGCCCAGAAGGCCTCCACGCCCTCCGTCATGACCGAGGAGACCATCCGCGATCGCGAGGAGCTGTCCGAGCAGATCCGCTCCCTGAAGCAGCTCGTCGAGCTCGGTAAGCTGTACGGCTTCGACATCGCCCGTCCGGCCGCCAACACCCAGGAGGCCATCCAGTGGATGTACCTCGCCTACCTGGCTTCCGTGAAGGACCAGAACGGCGCTGCCATGTCCATCGGCCGCACCTCCACCTTCATCGACATCTACGCTGAGCGCGACCTCAAGAACGGCACCTTCACCGAGGAGCAGATCCAGGAGTTCGTCGACCACTTCATCATGAAGCTGCGTCTTGTAAAGTTTGCCAGAACGCCGGAATACAACGAGCTGTTCTCCGGTGATCCGACCTGGGTCACGGAATCGATCGGCGGGGGCGGCATCGACGGCCGGCATCTGGTCACCAAGTCTTCCTTCCGCTACCTCCATACCTTAAAGAACCTGGGCACGGCGCCGGAACCGAACCTGACGGTGCTGTGGTCCACCCGTCTGCCGGAAAGCTTCAAGCGCTTCTGTGCGAAAACCTCCATCGAATCGTCCAGCGTGCAGTACGAGAACGACGACCTGATGCGCCCCGATCTGGGCGACGACTACGGCATTGCCTGCTGCGTTTCCCCCATGCGCATCGGCAAGCAGATGCAGTTCTTCGGCGCCCGTGCCAACCTGGCCAAGTGCCTGCTCTACGCGCTCAACGGCGGTGTTGACGAGGTCTCCAAGAAGCAGGTCGGCCCCAAGTACCGCGCCGTCGAGGGCGATACGCTCGATTACGACGACGTTGTGGCCAAGTACAACGACATGATGAAGTGGCTCGCTGGCGTGTACGTCAACTCGCTGAACATCATTCACTACATGCACGACAAGTATTGCTACGAGCGCATCCAGATGGCTCTGCACGACAAGCACGTGCATCGCTGGTTCGCTACGGGCATCGCTGGCCTTTCCGTCGTGGCCGACTCCCTGTCCGCCATCAAATACGCCAAGGTCCACCCCGTCCGTGACGAGAACGGCATCATCGTCGACTTCGAGACCGAGGGCGAGTTCCCCAAGTACGGTAACGACGACGACCGCGTCGACCAGATCGCTCACGACGTTGTGCACCAGTTCATGGAGTACATCCGCATGAACGACACCTACCGCAACTCCGTGCCTACGACCTCGGTTCTGACCATTACCTCCAACGTCGTGTACGGTAAGAAGACCGGCTCCACGCCCGACGGCCGCAAGGCTGGCCAGCCGTTCGCCCCGGGTGCTAACCCCATGCACAAGCGCGATAGCCACGGCGCCATCGCTTCGCTGTCTTCGGTTTCCAAGCTCCCGTTCCGCGATGCTCAGGACGGCATCTCCAACACCTTCTCCATCATCCCGGGTGCGCTCGGCAAGGAGGACCAGGTGTTCTTTGGCGATATCGACCTTGATCAGCTGGGCGAGTAACTATTGTAAGTGCTATACTAACAATAACGATTACTGATTAGCGCGCCGGTTTCGGCCGGCGCCTATCGATCGAAGGAGACACATTATGAAGGTTTCTGAAGTTTCCGAGACTCAGGCCGATAACCTGGTCCACATGCTCGACGCTTACGCCGAGAAGGGTGGCCACCACCTGAACATCAACGTCTTCAACCGTGAGACGCTGCTTGACGCTCAGGCTCACCCCGAGAAGTACCCGCAGCTGACCATCCGCGTTTCCGGCTATGCCGTGAACTTCCACACGCTCACCAAGGAGCAGCAGGACGAGGTCATTTCGCGTACCTTCCACAACAAGTTCTAAGGGGGTTTAACTCCCGCAGAATCGCCGGGCCGCTTTGGGTTACTCTCCAAAACGTCCTCGGACATGCAAAGAGGCTCCGCTGCGCGCTTCGCGCTGCGGAGCCTCTTTGCGTCCTGCGGAATGTTTTGGAGAGTAACCCAAAGCGGCCCGGCGGGGGTCCTGTGTAGTCACCTTTTAGGCGGAACTCTCCTGATGGGTTGAGCGTTCTGGATACTTGCTTGCTACCGTTTATCGCGTATAGCTACCGTTTGCGGAGTAAGTAACACTTAGCAATAAACCGTGTAGAATCTCAGTTAAGCACGGAGTTTTCCAGGGAGACGCTGTCCTTTGTTATGTGCAAAGGGCGGCGTCTCTTTGGCGCTTGGACGCCGTTGTGCAACAGTGCGCCGGGCGTGTGTCATGTAGTGAAAAGCCAACGTCGAGATGGGTCGTGATGATAATGGGCAAGTACGTAATCGTGGTTGAGTCTGGTTCGGATGTGACGCCGGAGCTCTGCGAACGCTATGGCATCGTGCGTGTACCCATGCATGTCACGATTGGTGACGAGACCGTCGAGGACGGTTCGATCGATCCGCTCGAGATTTACTCGCGCTGTAACGAGTTTGGCGTTATGCCCAAGACCAGTGGCTGCTCGCCTGCGGATTTTGCTCACGTGTACGACCGCATTCATGCCGAGCAGCCCGACGCGACCATTTTGCATCTTGCATATTCCGAGGCCACGACCTGTTCGCATCAGTCCTCGAAGATTGCAGCGGAGGGGCGCGACTACGTGTTCTCCATGGACACGCGCTTTGTCTCGGTAGGCCAGTCGCTCGTTGTCGTCGAGACTGCCAAATACATCGAGGCCCACCCCGATGCCACCGTCGACGAGATCTTTGCATTTACGAATTCCGTCATGGACCGCGTGCTGTTGGGCTTTGTTCCTACCGACCTTGCCTTCCTTAAGGCGGGAGGTCGTCTGTCCAACGTGGCATTCCTTGGCGCCCACCTGCTCAAGATTAAGCCCTGCATCGAGGTGGCGGGCGGTAAATTCGTGGCGACCAAGAAGTTCCGCGGTTCTATGCTCAAGTGCGCCCGTGCCTTTCTTGACCACATGGTAGCGAAGGGCGAGATCGACTACTCGCATATTGGCCTGGCGTATTCGGTGGGTCTTTCCGAGGAGTTGCGTGACGACATGGAAGTCTATGCGCGCGACCTGGGCTTTAAGGACATTACCTGGACTCAGGTCGGCGGCGTCATCTCGAGCCACTGCGGCCCGACCGCCTTCGGTGCGGTGCTCACGCTTAAGGCGTAAGGTCTGGCGTCTATCGATTTCTATTGCCTCAGCGGCGGGCGGGTTGCGATAACCTTCCCGCCGCTCTTGCGTAGGGCCAAATAGGACAACCCAATTGACCGCTAAACCGTTTCGCCATCATGCGTATGGGCTAGAATGATTCTGGCATTTATGTAGCTAAAACCAATGAGAGGCAAGGTAGCGGGAATGGCTGAGATGACGCTCGAGGGTGTGGACGCTCGTCCCGAGGACTCTGCGTTTGCCCTGGGCCGCGTACATTCGATTGAGACGATGGGAACGGTCGATGGACCCGGCATCCGCTTTGTGGTGTTTGTTCAGGGCTGCCCCATGCGCTGTGCGTATTGCCACAACCCCGATACCTGGTCGGTTAGCGGCGGCACCATGGTGACCGTCGAGCACCTGATGGACGAGTTCCAGAGCAACCATGAGTTTTACCGCAGCGGCGGTATTACGGTGTCCGGCGGCGAGCCGCTCTTGCAGCCCGCGTTTTTAGCCGACCTGTTCCGTGCAATGCACAACAACCCCGATGGCCGCGTGCATACCTGCCTCGACAGCTGCGGCTATGCGTTTGACCCCAACCATCCCGAGAAGTTCGATACTGTTCTCAACGAGACCGACATGGTGCTGCTCGACATCAAGCATGCCGATCCCGTCGAGCATAAAAAGCTGACCGGTTGCGATCCCGCACGCATTCTGGCGTTTGGTGATGAGCTTGCCCGTCGCAAGATTAAGGTCGTTATCCGCCACGTGGTGGTGCCCGGCATTACCGATACGGTTGAGGAGTGCGAGGCGCTCGGCCGCCTCATCGCTCCATGGCACAACGTGGTGGGCCTGGAAATGCTGCCGTATCACACGATGGGTGTCGTCAAGTACGAGCAATTGGGCATTCCCTATAAGCTCGAGGGCGTTCCACAGATGGATACCGCGCGCATGCCCGAGCTGCGCAACGCCGTCATGACGGGCATGAAAAAGCGTCGCGCGGAACTCAAAAACGCTATCGGCTAGCGAGCCATTTTCGCTCCCCAAAGGCACTCATTGGGGACAGACTTAAATGAGTGCCCCTGGGCACCAAGTTGATTGCCAAAGAGCTCCGTCAAGTTGCGGTGGAATAGTTCTTGTTTTTCGGCTTATGCCGCCCAAATAGGAACTATTCCACCGCAACTGCGTTTTGGGCGGAGATGCGCAACAGAATCGCGCCATTTGGATAAATACGCTTGTGGTTTCTTTAAAGACGCCTTAAACGCCGCTGAATATCTTTGGAAAGAAATGCCTGCTCGGTATTATGCTGCTCGTATATGAACGGTAGCAGTCAGGAGACCACGTGCGAAATAACGCATCGCGGGACGAGTATATGCCGCAGCATAGCAGCAGATATGAGACGAAGGGCACATCTTCGCGTGGCCTTGCCGACGCTCGCGTCCGCGTGACGAAGATTGCCGCCATTGGGATGCTAACGTTGGCGATTATTATCCTCGGAATTACCGCCAAAACCTACGCGTCGGAGCGAATGGCACACTCAGATGCGTCAACGGTACAGACGCAAAACGAGAAGGTTTCAAAGTCCAAAGCGTCGGCAGATCTCAAGACGAGACTTTCGAAGGCGGACTTCAACGATATCCCTTCGGGTGATACCGTTCAGGCCTTCTCGTTGGTGGATAACAAGACTCCTACCTTGGAGGATGAGAGCCTTGCCTTGCTCCAGGATGCCCTGAGTCGGGCGCAGGAGCTAGACGATGTGGGCGTGGTGTTCTACGACCTGTCAAGCGGCAAGGGCGTGACGTATAACCCCGATGTCGAGGTTTACGGCGCGAGTAGCTACAAGGCGCTCTATGCGTTGTACATCTGCGAATCTCTGGTCGAGACGGGTCAGGTTTCACTCGATGATTCCCTTGGCACCTATGGTGGCTACAACATGGGTTGGCAGACGGTGCGCGACCTGATCGATGCCGCGGTCGTTAATTCGGACAACGATTCGTTTATTGCGTTACGCGCGGCGTTTGACAGTGTCGGTTACGAGGATTGGATTGCCAGTCTTGGCATCGATTACGATACCGCACTCGATCCGATGAGTGATTTTCCCACCTATTGCCCGCGCACCTCGGCCAAATTGTGGCGCGAGATGAGCGAGTATTTGAGCCGTGATACCGAGACGTCGCAATGGCTATCGGATCTTCTGGCCTCTACGACTCGATCGTTTATTCGTAATGGCATTGCGGACGACCAAGCCTTGGTACGCAACAAGGCAGGCTGGATTAGCGAGGATGGTTGCTATTCGACATGCGATGCGTGCCTCATCGATGTCGATGGCGACACCTACATTATGAGTATCATGACATCGATGCCATGGAGCGATCGCTCGAGCGAGCTGGTGGCTGCGATTGCTAAGACATTCTTTGATACCCGAGCTGCGCTGGCCTAACGTGTTCGTTTGACGAGGTCAAACAAAATGCTGGTACCATACCGTGGTTGAGAATTTCGTATAGGTTTGGGGAATGGCATGGCTACCATCGCGATTATCGGTGCGCTCGAAAAAGAGATCATGCAGATTAAGGAAGAGTTGAGCAACGTTTGCATGGTACAGGAGGCGGGCTTGAACGTTGTGACCGGCGGGCTCGACGGCCTGTCGATTGTCGCCACGACGGCGGGTATGGGCACGGTAAACGCTGCCGCCGCAACACAGCACCTCATTAGCAAGTATGCTCCACAGGCAGTTGTGTTTTCTGGTATCGCAGGTGGCCTGAATCCCAAGCTCCATATCGACGATGTCGTCATTGGCAAATGCCTGCGCTATCTAGATACCGATACCGCGCTTATCGCCGAGTCTGCACCGGGGCTCGAGGAGTTTGTCTCGACGCCTGCGCTGGTCGATATTGCCGCCGATGTGCTTTCTGAGCGTGGCTTTGTTGATGCTTCGACAAATGCGACCGCTTCGAACGAGGGCGCAAAGCAGTTCCTGGTCGGCACGATTGCCACGGGTAACCGCTTTGTGACGGGCGCCGCCATGCGCAACGACGCTATCGAGGCGACGCATGCCGATTGTGTCGGCATGGAGGGCGCGGCGATTGCCCATGTCGCAACTAAAAATGGTGTCGATTGCCTGGTGTTGCGCGCTATCAGCGATAATTGTGACGAGGCGTACGATGCGATTTGCGACCGCGAGTTCGACCTGTTCGAGTATGCCCGTACCGCGAGTGGCATTACGCTCGATATCGTTAGTCGTATCGCTGCTATCTATTAGCGCGCTCTTTTGTAAAAACCTACGACCAAGGAGTGTCCATGGCCGATTCCATTAACTACCAGCTTGCCAAGTTCGTCGCCAGCTATGGCAAGGTCTCGCAGATCCCCGAGTCCACCTGCCCCGAGGTGAGCTTCGTCGGCCGCTCCAACGTGGGCAAGTCGTCGATCATGAACAAACTCTTTGGCCGCAAGAACCTGGTGAAGGTTTCGAGCACACCGGGCAAGACGAGCAACATCAACTTCTTCGAGGCCGACGATGTGCACTTCGTTGACCTGCCGGGCTATGGCTTCGCCCGTCGTTCCAAGGCCGAGCGTGACCGCTGGGCAGAACTTATCGGCGACTTCTTTGACTCCGAGCGCAGCTTTAACCTGGTCGTTTCGCTGGTGGATATTCGTCACGACCCGAGCAAGCTCGACCATGACATGATCGACTATCTGCAGGGCAACGAGTTCAACTTTATCGTCTGCCTCACCAAGGCCGACAAGCTCAGCCGCACCCAGCAGGCCCGCCAGGCAGCAGCTATCAAAAAGCAGCTCAACATCCCGGCCGAAAACGTAATCATCACAAGCTCCCAGACCGGCACCGGCATCGACGAACTCAAAAAGCGCATCGCCGAGGCTTGCCTCTAGTAAGGGCTCTTGGCAGGCAATAGTTTGCATCTATCTATATCACCCCAGTGATAGTTGTTGGTACACTATCACTGGGGTGATATTTTTGTTTGGAGGTCGATATGGAGCTTTGGCACGGGTCGGAGGTTGTTGTCGAGCATCCGTCGTTGGGTAAATGCAGACAATTCAATGACTATGGGTGTGGGTTTTATTGCACGCCACATGAGGAAATGGCAATGGAGTGGGCATGTCGGACCGAGTCCGATGGTATCGCGAATCGATATGAGCTCGATATGGATGGTCTTGCGGTCTTGGATTTGGAGTCCGGGGAGTTTTCAATTCTCAATTGGCTTGCGATTTTGGCTAACAATAGGGAGTTCAATGTTTCGACACCGCTGGCGCGCGAAGGACTTCGCTATCTGCTGGATAACTGCCTGATTGATATTTCTCCCTATGACGTAATTCGAGGTTATCGCGCCGACGATTCCTACTTTTCGTTTGCAAGACAGTTCGTTAACGGCATGATCTCGCTTAGGCAACTGCAACTCATTATGCGTTTGGGCGATTTGGGCATCCAATACGCTCTTATGAGTGAGCGTGCGTTTTCAGCAATCAGATTCCGCGAATGGAGGCAGGCGTTGGGATCTGAGTATTATCCCAAGCGCTTTAAGCGAGAACAGAACGTGCGGCGCAAGTACCTGGAAACTGTGAATGGATTCGACTCTGAGGGTGTCTACATTAGGGATTTAATGACAGGGAGGGTTGATTTAGATGATCCAAGAGTTGACGAATTGTGGACCGAGTAGAACATATCCCATCTATTACCTCGAGGATGCAATGAGCAACCTCGGCGACTGCTTCGACTATGCCGTGAACGACTATGGAGCGGAAGGGTCCGAGGTCGCTGAACTCTTTTGCCTGAGCGGCGTAGCCCGTGAGTTTGAGCGTGGCAACGCATGGGTCGTATCGGGAAAATCGGGCGTTGAGCTATTCGCGCTTATCGCCGAAAGGTCGGGCTATCAGAGCGGATCTATACCGGATCGCACCTATCGTTTTGAGAAGACACCAGAGTATTGGACAGGCTGGATACTGGCATATCTGCAGTGGCGTTTAGGGGAGTCTTTCGAAGACCTGCTGCATGTCGTTCCGTTTGACGCACTGCGCAGTCTGTACTATCCCTGGCACGAAGCCTCGGAGGAGCGCGTGACTCGCCTCGTCTGCGATATGGCGAAAAAAGCGTCCAGGCAAACCAAACTTGCGTTAGCAAGAAAGAAGCTTAAGAAAACCCAACAAGACCTAGCATACGAATCGGGTGTGTCACTCCGCTCAATCCAAATGTACGAGCAGCGCCAGAGAAACATCAATGAAGCTTCGGTAACAAGCGTAAGAGCCATAGCAAAAGCCCTTCACTGCAACATCGAAGACCTCCTAGAACCAGTCTTCGAATACAAAGAAACCAGCGCAGCCTAAAAGAGATGCAAGCCGCTGATTGCTCAAGATGCACTTCGAGCAATTAGAACAGCGAAGCCGGCTGTCTCGTTGGAGCGTGCAGGCCTTGTTGATATTTAAATCTGCTTTCATATTGAAATGCCCCGCCAAGCTAAAGTGCTCGGCGGGGCAATTTTTGATTGACGATGCTGCCAGGGGTTGATTTTAATATGTCGCGAGTAAGAGGCGTCTGAATTTAGTAATCAAAGAAAATTATTCAATTCGAGCGCTTAGCCAGTACTCTCCATTCGAAGCTACGATTGCGTACGTAATTCCATTTTTGACAGTTGGCGTATCTACGCAGGCAGCACCAACTTCCTTGGCGTCTGAAAACGAAAGTGTTGGATCGATTGCTTGTATAGTTGCCAATGCAGTCGCCGCGGCATAGTCGGAGTTTTCGAAGTACATGACTATGTTTTTGAAGCAGTTTTCGGATCCAAGATAGCTGAGTAGCACCGGGTTACTCGAGTCCGAAAAGAAGCCTCCAATACCGGCAATCTTTGAACCGTTTTTGATCTGAAGTTCGAGCCCCATGCCGCTATCGTCTAGTTCGTAATCCGCATTCATGCTGCTGCAATTGGGGATATCGGAGAATTCCTCGTTAAGTCGATCAATAAAGCCTTCAGGTGAAATTGAAAACTTTCCGTCGCCAAGAAAAGATGTGATTTCCTTCTCGTTGCGGGTGTCAACGACCTCTCCGCATCTCTCGCATTCTCGTATTTCCTTCGAAGTAGCATCTACGTAGTCGACTTCCTTGGTCCACGAGCCCGGTTGGTGTCCGAGTGGCTCCCCTTTCGTTTCGCCGCAACGCTGGCAGGTCTTCGGTGTCGTACAAGTTGCTTCTTCCC
The DNA here is from genome assembly GCA_905214385.1 of uncultured bacterium. Classification (GTDB taxonomy): domain Bacteria; phylum Actinomycetota; class Coriobacteriia; order Coriobacteriales; family Coriobacteriaceae; genus Collinsella. The sequence continues at coordinate 71,156 of CAJMMF010000009.1, read as the reverse complement.
ATTCGTGCCCGAGAGGTTCTCCCTCGGTTTTGCCGCAACTTTTGCATACACGGGGGCTAGTGCAGGTTGCATTGGCCCATAGCTTGTGGCTACAAAACAATTGAGGAAACAGCATGGGCAAACTGAAGATGATGACAACTGCCACGGCAGCTGCGATTGCCGCTCGTTTTTTATTGCCTAATTTATGAATGGCCCGCGTTAGAAGTGAGTCGTTTTCTTCATTTTTGCGTGCGCCGTCATCTTCGTTTGATGGCGGAATTTCAGAGGAGGGGGTGTCGCTAGCACCATCAGAAAACTGCTCGGCTTTGAAATCCGGCTTCCGCTCGTCGGACTCGCTGAGTGCCTTTTCCTCGTCGGGCTCCTTCATCTCGTCATTCATGTTTATCGAGGCTCCTTCCTAGCTATGAATCTGCGATGGGCATTTTTGATAAGCGGAATGGCTGGTGACATAAATATATCCCAGTTTGGGATATATCAAAATGGAATATAGCGTAAACGGCATGAACGTTGATGCTAACAGGACATGCGGAAAATGCCTTTCCCAGATTCGTCGGGAGCAAGGTATCACTCAGGTTGAACTCGCAAAGAAACTGGGGGTACCTCAGTCGTTCATCTCAAAGGTCGAGACCGGGGAACGCAGCCTTAGGGTTTATGAGCAGTTTGTCTATGCGGATGCACTCGGAATTACTGTTGAGACGCTAGTACGTAAACTTGGGGCTGTTTTGAGTAGCGAAGATAATTAGATGACGCCACGCATCGATCATCAATTTGAAATTAAAACAGAGCTATAGGGCGAATGAGATGCTGGGAAGTGCGCCTTTATCAAATAGAAGCCAAAAAATCAGCCCGGCGACTTTCCAGAACGTAGGTTCCTGTAGCCGCCGCCAGCGAAGTTAACGTAGGGGGGGCCAGGGGCTTTGCCCCCAAATCTTTCCGTATCGTGAAGGGTTCCTTGTCCGCTGCTCCGAAGGAACGCAAGATTAAATCAGCGAATGCGATACCCTGTCGAGGCTGCGCAGGCCCCCTTGGGGCTTCCCCTGAAAACAATCCGCAGATCGAATTGCCCCGTCGCGCGAAGCGTACGACGGGGCAATTCATGATCGAGGACGTTTTCAGGGGAAGCCCCAAGGGGACCGGTGAGAGCAATGAGGCAGGACGCTACAGGTACTCGATTTGAGCGCCTTCCGTGTCGCACGTCAGAATATGCGTATCACACTTAGGGAACTGCTCGCGCAGCTTGACCTGCAGGAACTTTGCCACGATGGTGTCGTCGGTCACAGCCATAAGGGTCGAGCCCGATCCGCTGATCCAGATGGTCTTGGCGCCGCCGTTAAGGCAGGTGTCGCGCACGGCGTTGTAGTCGGGAATCAGACGGCGACGATAGGGTTCCTGGATGCGGTCGTCATTGGCGGCGGCAATCAGGTCGAGGTTGCCGGACTCAAGACCGCGCGTCATGCCGGCGATGCGGCCCATCTGCCATACGGCGGTGGAGAGCGGAACCTCCTGCGGCACGACCTTGCGCGCCTCGCTCGTATGCACCTCGTAGGGAGGAATCACGGTAATAAAACGCAAGCGATCGCTCACCTCGTAGCGAAGGCACTGGGGGAGCGAATCGGTCGGTGTAAAGGAGCAGACGGCGCCGCCTAGGATAGCGGGGGCGACGTTATCGGGGTGGCCCTCGACCTCGGTGGCAATGCGGACGAGCTCGGCGCGGTCGACGGTGTGGCCCGTTAAAGCGGCGGCGGCCATGATGCCAGCGACAACGCAGGTGGAGCTGGAACCCAGGCCACGAGCGACGGGAACGTCAGTCTGAATGTCGATGGCGACGGGGAAGGCCGGCTCGCCCCATGCGGCCAGCGCATCCACAAAGCTCACGTAGACCAGGTTGTTCTCGTTTTGGAACTCCTCGGGGCAGCCCGTGATGGTGAGCTTGTCGGCGCGCTCAAAGGTGAAGTGCGAGTAGAGGCTGACGGCCATGCCGAGGGTGTCGTAGCCGATGCCTAGGTTTGCGCTGGTGGCGGGGACGGTGATCTTGATCATGGGAATCTCCTGGGCGGTCTGCCTGTTTAGTTCGCTGCTCGGGCGGTCCTGGCTCGCTCGGAAAGCACATTAAGTGCTTTCCGGCTCGTGCGGAACTCGCGACGAACTAAACAGGCAGACCCGCATGTCAGTTCGTCATCATCCCGGTGGGTTTCTGATAAAAGAAGGTGCGCCGGCTTTCGCCGGCGCTTAATAAGGGGTTTAGTTGGTGCTCATTCGTTTTGCTGCAGACTCGACGTAGCTTGCCATCTCATCGACGTCGCAGACGTCTTCAAAGCGGACGGGCTTGGACTCGAGCTCGGCAAGTTGTGCCGGGGCGACCGTATCGGTGGCCTGCTCGAGCACACGCATAGCCTCAAAATCATCCTCGGGAACGTCGAGGCCCAGAGCGTCGCAGCAGGCGCGCGGGAACTTGTAGGGGCTGGCGGTCGAAAGCAGCACGCGGGCCTTGGCGCCCTCGGCGGGGGTGACTTTTTCAAAGACGTGATAGCCGCAGGCGGTGTGCGGGTCAATCACGTAGCCGTTTGCGTCCCAGCAGCTCTTGATGGCAGTGCGAACCTCGGCCTCGCTGGCCCAGCCGCAGCCAAAGATGCTCTGAATCTTTGCCAGCAGGTCGGCGGGAACTTCGTAGCGACCAGTCTGTGCCAGCTGCTCCATAAGGCCGGCAACGAGCTCGCAGTCGCCGTCGGACAAGAAGTAGAGCATGCGCTCCAGGTTGGAGCTAATGAGGATGTCCATCGACGGCGAGATGGTCGTGAAGAACGGACGGTTGCGATCGTAGACGCCGGTGGTCAGGAAGTCGGCAAGCACGTTGTTCTTGTCGCTCGCCACGACGAGCTTGGCGACGGGCAGACCCATGCGCTTGGCGTAGTAGCCGGCCAAGATATCGCCAAAGTTGCCGGTGGGCACGCAGAACTCTACGGCGTCGCCAGCCTCGATAGCGCCGGCGCGTAGCAGTTGCGCATAGGCGGCAAAGTAGTAGACGACCTGCGGCACCAAGCGGCCGACGTTGATGGAGTTGGCGCTCGAAAGCACGGTGCCGGCGGCCTTCAGGCGCTCGGCCAGTTCCTTATCGGCAAAGATACGCTTGACGGCGCTCTGGGCGTCGTCAAAGTTGCCGCGGATACCGCAGACGGCGACGTTTTCGCCCTCCTGTGTGGACATCTGCAGGTTCTGGACGCGGCTGACCTTGCCCTCGGGATAAAAGACGGTAATGCCCGTGCCCGGGGCGTCGGCAAAGCCGGCGAGTGCGGCCTTGCCGGTGTCGCCCGACGTGGCGGTGACGATCATGATGCGCTCGGCGCCGCCGTCCTTGGCGGAGGTGCGGGCCATGAGGCGGGGGAGCATCTGCAGGGCGACGTCCTTAAAGGCGCTCGTGGGGCCGCCAAAGAGCTCCATCACATAGGTTTGAGGGACGTCGGTGCCCGGCGCTGTATCGAGTTTGACGAGCGGTGTGACCTCTTCACTTGCGAACGTGCCACGATATGCCTCGTCGACACACGCCGAAATTTCTTCGTCCGTGTAATCGTTCAGTAACATTCCCAACACATTTTGAGCGATTTCAAAGTACGATTTATCTGCAAGCGAGCTGATATCGACCTGCTGGGTGCCAAGCTCGTCCGAGACAAACAAACCCCCGTCGGGAGCTATGCCGGTGCGGATTGCCACCTTACTTGAGCATGATAAAGTGCGTCCTCGTGTACTATGATAAGTTCCCATATAACAGTGCTCCTCGGATACCTTGGTCCCAATCGGTGAACCCATGGTATCAGAGCGCGCAAAATAGGTTCGCAGAGGCTTTTTAGAAAGGTAACCTCCAGCCCATGATTAAGATTGCCAAGTTTGGCGGCTCGTCGGTCGCCGACGCCGAACACTTTAAGAAAATCAAGGCCATCGTCGATGCCGACCCGGCTCGCCGTTTTGTGGTGGTTTCCGCCTGCGGTCGCCGCTTTAAGGGCGACACCAAGGTGACCGACCTGCTCTACCTGGTTAACGCGCACGTTAAGTACCACGTGTCGTGCGAGGAACTGCTCGAGGACATTGGCCAGCGCTATTTTGATATCGCTGACGAGCTGGAGCTCACCTATCCCATCCGTGAGGAGTTTGCGGCCTTTGCCGAGCGTGCTCGCTCCGGTGGCTACTCTACTGAGGAGCTCGTAAGCCGCGGCGAGTACTTTACCGCTCGCCTGATGGCTGAGTACCTGGGCCTACCGTTCCTGGACGCCGCGACGGTCGTGGCGTTCCATCACGACGGTACGCTCAGCATGAATCGCACCTCCGAGCTGGTGCAAGAGTACGGTCAGCAGGGCGGCTTCGTTATGCCCGGTTTCTATGGCGCGACGCGTGAGGGCCAGATCAAGCTGCTCGATCGTGGCGGCGGCGATATCTCGGGCTCGATCCTGGCCAAGTGCCTGGGCGCCGACCTGTACGAGAACTGGACCGACGTTTCGGGCTTCTATTCTGCCGATCCGCGTATTGTGCCCGAGGCTCAGCCCATTGCGCGCGTTACCTACGAGGAGCTGCGCGAGCTTTCGTACATGGGCGCAAGCGTCCTGCACGAGGAAGCTGTGTTCCCCGTGCGCGAGGCTGGTATTCCGCTGGTCATCAAGAACACCAATGCGCCGCAGGACCCCGGCACCATCATTAGCGAGACGGCTGATGAGGGCGAGGCGGAGCCCATCATTACCGGCGTGACCGGCAAGCGCGGCTTTGTCGCCATCAACGTTGCCCGCGACCGCACCAAGCCGCGTGTCGGCTTTATGCGCCGCGCGCTTTCGGTCTTCGAGCGCTATGACGTTTCCGTCGAGCACATGCCCACCGGTGTCGACCGCTTTGGCGCCGTGGTGCAGGAGCAGGACGTGCACGACTCGCTGTACTCGCTCGTGGGCGACATTCAGCAGGAGGTCGAGCCGCTCGAGATCGAGGTCGTTGAGGGCTTGGCGCTCATCGCGACCGTCGGCCGTAACCTGCGCGGCCGCGCAGGTATCTCGGGCCACCTGTTTGGCATGCTTGGCCAGGCCGGCGTGAGCGTGCGTATGATTTCGCAGAGCTGTGACGAGATCAACATCATTATCGGTGTCGAGGAGAAGGACTTCGACCTGGCGATTCGGACCATTTACCGCGCCTTCTCCGATGAGAACGGCATTGTGAAGGTCTCCGACCTGGAGGCTCCCGCGCCGGTCGATCCCGTCCCGGCCGCGCTCAAAAAGTAGTGACTGCTCGGTAGGTTTTTGGGTCATGTCTCAAAAATCTACCGTGGGGCGTTTCGTTTCGGTTTCGTTTCGACGGGGCGGGTTTCATATCCGTCCCGTTTTTGTATAAACTGGGCAAGACTATTCAGCCTGCTCGGCGTGCGGGCAAAAGCCACAACCTTAAAAGGGGGAAGCATGAAACAGTACACGGTTGCTATTTTGGGCGCGACGGGAGCTGTTGGCACCCAGATGCTCGAGTGCCTCAACGAGCAGGAGTTTCCGGTTGGCAAGCTCAAGCTGCTGGCGAGCGCGCGCTCTGCGGGCAAGACCGTCGAGTTCCGCGGCGAGCAGGTTGTGATTGAGGAGGCTTGCCCCGAGGCTTTTGAGGGCTGCGACATCGTACTCGGCGCTGCCGGCGACGATATCGCCAAGGAACTGCTGCCCGAGGCCGTCAAGCGCGGCGCCGTCGTGGTCGACAACAGCCATGCCTTCCGTCTGGATCCCGAGGTGCCGCTGGTCGTGCCCGAGATTAACGCCGATGACATTAAGTGGCACCACGGCTTGATCGCCAACCCCAACTGCGCGACTATCATCGGCCTGGTTCCCACGTGGCCGCTACATCAGCTCGCCGGCGTGAAGCGCATGATCGTGTCCACGTATCAGGCAGCTTCGGGTGCTGGCACTCCCGGTATGGCCGAGCTCGAGGCTCAGCTGGCCGCTCTGGGCCGTGGTGAGGAGATTCCCGAGCCGCGCGCCTTTGCCGCCCAGCTGGCGAGCAACCTGATTCCGCAGATTGGCGGCGTCAAGGAGGAGGGCTTTACCTCCGAGGAGATGAAGCTGCAAAACGAGGGCCGCAAGATCATGCACCTGCCCGAGCTGCGCGTGAACTGCACCTGCGTGCGCGTGCCCGTGCTGCGCTCGCACTCCGAGAGCATTACGCTCGAGTTCGAGCGCGACATTACGGTTGAGGAGGCCCGTGCTGCGCTGGCCGCCGCTCCGGGCGTCAAGCTGGTTGACGACATGAGTGCCGAGGATGCGCACGACCGCTTCCCCATGCCGATGGACACCTCCGACCAGGACCTGATTTGGGTCGGTCGCGTGCGCCGTGATATCTCGAACCCCGAGGCCGCACGTGGCATTACCTTCTGGTGCTGCGGCGACCAAATCCGTAAGGGCGCGGCAACCAACGCTGTCCAGATCGCTAAGCTGCTCTGCGAGTAGGTTGACCTGTCCGGCGGGGGCCGGGTTTAGTTTTCAGAACGTCCTCGACCATGTGTGGCGCCTTGTCCTGCTCCTTCGGAGCCGCGGACAAGGCGCCACACTGGTCTGCGGAGTGTTCTGAAAACTAAGCCCGGCCCCCGCTTGCGGTGACGTTGCTGCGAGCGGCTTGCGATGGGGCCGTTGTTGGTTGGGGCCGCTGGGCTGATATGGGAGCACGTGGTTGTTGCGGGGCCTAGTCCCGGCGGCGGCCTCGGCGCTTCGCGCCTGCCGCCTGGGTCTACTGCGGGGCCGTGGCGGCAGCGGCGGCGCTTCGCGCCTGCTGCTTGGGGTGACTTTGGGCTTGGTGCGAATTGAGGTCTAATACTTTCCCGAGAAGTGAAGGACCTTATTTGGACCCCCGAAGCATTGGCATATTTTGACCGCTATTTCCTGCGGTTTTGCAGCGCGAATCCTGCGGTTTTGCGGTCTAAAGGTGTGGATGCTCCGGGACTTCGTTTTTACTCGTTCACTTCTCGGGAAAAGTATTAGAGCTCAGCTGGCGGGGGTACCGCCCTGGCGTCGAAGCCCCGCGTCTTCTTCGCTTGATTGGGAAAAACAGCCTCGCTGAAGTAATTGCGAGCCCGCCCGGACGTATCTGCGGGGGTTGTCTGCACAATTCGCGGTATTATGTTGCGGAGTTTTGAAAGGAGCCGCTGGTGGTCACGACGACGTTTGCTTCGCCTTTGGGCGAAATCCTGCTTGCCGCTGATGGCCGCGGTCTGACGGGGCTTTGGTTTGAGGGGCAGGAGCACTTTGGCTCCACGCTTCTCCGTGAAGACTCCGAACATGTTGAAGGCGTCGATGCGGTTTCCGGTACTGGTGGCATGTCGTCGGTGAGTCCGGCAAATGGTGCGGCCTCTTCGGTGCTTGAGCGTTCCTGGGCTTGGCTGAATGCTTATTTTGCAGGGCAGGAACCTCGGTTTACGCCGCCGTTGCATATGATCGGCACGGCGTTTCAGCGTGAGGTTTGGTTTGAGCTGCTTTCGATCCCGCGTGGCGAGGTCGCTACGTATGGCGAGATCGCCCAGCGTGTTGCGGCTCGACATCGTGTGCCGGGAAATGAAGCGCCCGTTGTATCTCCTCGCGCGGTGGGGGCTGCGGTCGCTCGCAACCCTATTTCGATTATCGTGCCGTGCCATCGCGTGGTCGCGGCCGACGGATCGCTCAACGGATACGCCGGTGGACTGGATCGCAAGGAGTGGCTGCTGCGCCTCGAGGGTGCCTATCTATAAGCTGCAGGCGGCCGCAACGCCCATGCGGCAAGCGCGCTCGCTGTACGGGCGTTGTTTGCAGGGCGAGATGTGAAGCCGCCCGTTCCTTAAGTCCGACTAAGCTATAACCTTGCTTTTTTAAATATGCTCATCGACCTGCTAAGGCAGCACTAAGGCGAGTGCGGGTGCGCTATTATCGGCGCTCACGGAGCGCTTGGTGTTCTTGGCACGCATGGACGAGGGCTCGGCGGGCTTTACCATGGCGTCGATCGATCTTTCGGAGGCGGTGAACAAGACGGCGGCGCCGTTTAAGTCGGTGGCGGTCTCAGGCGGTAAACGCCTGTCGACGTCGATTGCGACCGGCGTGCGGACCCATGCCGATGCCGCGGCGGTGGCGCAGGTGGTTGAGTTGCTACTGGACAACGCCACGCGCTATGCGAGCGAGGGCAGCGTGATTGAGCTGAGCCTGTGCGCCGTTTCGCACGGCAAAGGCAAGGGCGCCGCCGAGCTTGTCGTATCGAACGCCGTGGACGAGCTGCCCGAGGGCGACCTGGACCGATTGTTCGATCGCTTCTATCGTGCGGATGCGTCGCGCAGCTCCAAGACGGGTGGCTCGGGCGTGGGCCTGTCCGTGGTGCGTGCCATCGCCGAGGCCCATGGAGGCGCCGCCACCGTATCCGGTCACGGCAACCAGATCACCTTCACCGTTTGCCTTTAAAACCTGCCAAAAAGGAACAGGTTTATTTTGGCAGGTTTTATCTGGGGAAACGTCCGCAGGAGAGGGCATGGGCGGTGTGAACATATGCATCTCTACCTGCTAAAATATAGGCATCGTTATTCGGCTCCTGAGTGGAAAGGAGACGGTCATGCAGTACGAGATCGGCGGAGGGGCTTTCCCGGTTGTTACGTGCAACCTTAGCGATGGCGAATCCATGATCACCGAAAGCGGCGCCATGGCTTGGATGACCCCCAACATGGAAATGTCTACCTCGGGCGGTGGCATCGGCAAGATGTTCTCCAAGGCTTTTTCGGGTGAGGCATTGTTCCAAAACATTTGGACCGCGCGTGGCGATGGCATGATCGCGTTTGGCTCCTGCTTCCCCGGCCGCATCGTGCCAATCGAGATCGGTCCGGGCAAGAGCTGGATTTTGCAGAAGCGTTCGTTCCTTGCCGCGGAAAGTGGCGTCGAGTTGAGCATTCACTTTAACAAGAAGGCAAAGGCCGGCGTCTTTGGCGGCGAGGGCTTTATCATGCAGAAGCTCACGGGCTCGGGTGTTGCTTTTGCCGAGATCGACGGCGACCTGGTTGAGTACGAGCTCGCTGCTGGCCAGCAGATGATTGTGGATACCGGCAACGTGGCCGGCTTTGAGGAGACCGTGAGCATCGACGCTCAAATGGTCAAGGGCGTCAAAAACATCATGTTTGGTGGCGAGGGCGTGTTCAACACCGTGCTCACCGGTCCCGGTCGCATCTGGTTGCAGACGATGCCCATTTCCAATCTTGCGGCAGCAGTGGCCTCGATGACCAACAACAATAACTAGTCCGCATAGGATAGCGCGCGGCGGGCTTACCCTGTCGCGCGCTTTTTTGCTGGCAAACGCCTCGCTTATAGAGTGTGGCTGCGCTGCTACAGCGAGCGTCGTCATCTCGTCACCCTGATAGCTTGCGGCAAGCGTGGCAATGAGGAGTGAGAATTTGAGTGCTCAGTCCCAAGTCATAATGGCGGCCATGCCAACAAGCAAAAACGAGTTGCCGGTGTCACGGAAAGGCGGGCGTCGGTCGATTCCACGTGAGACGGCTGTGCCGATCTGCACGGCCGCCCCTGCGCGTCCCGCGCTGCCCCCAAAGAGGTACGTTTCCCCTTATAAAACCTGCCAAAATAAACCTGTCCCTTTTTGGTCGGTGCGAAATGGGTAATACTAAAGAGTTATCCGACCAGATGGGAATTAATCGATGGCCTATATCGAATTCAAAGACGTCATCAAGGCATACGGCGAGGGCGATGCCCGCATCCACGCGCTCGACGGCGCGAGCTTTACGGTCGAGCGCGGCGAGCTCGCCATCATTTTGGGTGCTTCGGGTGCCGGCAAGACCACGGCTCTCAACATTCTGGGCGGCATGGACACGGCAACTTCTGGCACCGTGACGGTGGACGGGCGTGACGTGAGCTCTGCCAACGAGGCTCAGCTTGTGGAATACCGTCGCGCCGATGTTGGCTTTGTCTTTCAGTTCTACAATCTGGTCCCTAACCTGACGGCGCTTGAGAACGTCGAACTCGCGGCGCAGATCTGCCCCGATTCGCTCGATGCCGAGCAAACGCTTCGCCAGGTTGGCCTGGGCGACCGCCTCGCTAACTTTCCGGCGCAGCTTTCGGGCGGCGAGCAGCAGCGCGTATCCATCGCCCGCGCGCTGGCTAAGAACCCCAAGCTGCTTTTGTGCGACGAGCCTACGGGTGCACTCGACTACAAAACCGGCAAGCAGATCTTGCAGCTGCTACAGGACACTTGCCGCAAGCAAGGCATTACGGTCATCATCATCACCCACAACTCTGCGCTGGCGCCCATGGCCGATCGCCTGATCCGCTTTAAGAGCGGCCGCGTGGAGAGCGAGACGATCCAGCAAAATCCTGTGCCTATCGAGACGATCGAGTGGTAGCGCCCATGAATCAGGACCGCCAAAACAGTCAACGCCGCGACGCGCAGAACGCGGAGCGCGAGCAGGATTTTACGACCTACCGTACCGCCCAAAGCTCAAACGATATGGTGCCGACGGTTTTTCGCCGTGGCATCTACCGCACGATTCGCGGCAGCCTCAAACGCTTCTTGTCTATCGTTGTGATCACCGCGCTTGGCGTGAGCGTGATGTGCGGCCTTAAGGCGGGCTGCGAGGACCTGTGTGATTCGGTCGACGCCTATTTTGACCAGCAGAATGTCTATGACATCAACGTGCAGTCGACCTATGGTCTGACCGGTGACGATATTGCCGCGATCCAAGAGGTCGATGGCGTCGAGACGGCCGAGGGCATCTATACCGAGACCGCCTATACCGCCGTGGGTACGACGCGCGAGCGTGTCGTCGTACAGAGCCTCTCCAAAGAGAATATTGACCAACCGGTGCTAGTGCGCGGCGAGCTGCCCGAGACTTCGGGCGAAGTGGCAGTGACCTCACGTTTTTTGAAGGCTTCGGGCAAGAAAATCGGCGATACGGTGAGCTTTGCCGCCAACGATGCGAGCTCGTCGAACCAAAGCGCCAAGGACCAGTTTGCCGATGGGGACTACACCATCACGGCCGAGGTTCTCGATCCTACCGACGTGAGCTCCGACTCGACAGTCAACGCCTTTCGCGCTGCTTCGACTGCGGACTACAAGTTCTACGTGAGCGAGGATGCCGCGACATCTTCTTCCTACTCCGCTGTCCACGTGGTCGTCGAGGGAGCCAAGAGCCTCAACTCCTATTCGGATGCCTACTCGGCAAAGATCAATGAGGTCAAGGGCAATATCGAGAAGATCCGCGAGGAGCGTGAGAAGGCGCGCGCCCAGGAGCTGACGGTCGACACACCGGCGAGCTTGGACGCAGCTGAGCGTCAGGCGAATATGGTCTTTGGGATCGAGCAGGACAACATCAATCGCATGGCCGAGGGCAGCGACGAGCGTGCGCAGGCGCAAGCCGACCTGGACCAGCGCCGTGCCGCCGCCGACCAGCAGTTTGCCGATGCCCGCGCCGAGCTCTCTGACCTGGGCGAATGCACCTGGTACATCCAGGACCGCGGCAATATCGCAAGCTACTCGAGCGTCGAGAGCGATAGTTCTTCGATCGAGGCCATCGCCACGGTGTTCCCGTTCATCTTCTTTATCGTCGCCGTGCTTATCAGTCTCACCACCGCCACCCGCATGGTCGAGGAGGAGCGCACGCTTATTGGCCTGTACAAGGCGCTCGGCTATTCACGCGGGCGCATCCTGTCCAAATATGTGGACTACTCGCTGTGGGCGTGTCTGATCGGTGGCGTGCTCGGCAATATCATCGGATTTGTGGGTCTGCCGCTGTTCTTGTTTACGGTGTTCGACGACATGTACTCGCTGCCCCAGATGCTGCTTTCGTACGACATCGTGTCCTCGATCGTTTCGGTGGCGCTGTTTGCCGTGGGCGTGGTGGGAGCCACGATTATCGCCTGCCGCCACGAGATGGCCGAGACCCCTGCCTCGCTCATGCGCCCCAAGGCTCCGCGCGCCGGCTCGCGCATTCTGCTCGAGCGCATTGGCTTTATCTGGCACCGCATGGGCTTTTTGAACAAGGTCGCTGCACGCAACCTGTTCCGCTACAAAAAGCGCGCCTTTATGACCATCTTCGGTATCGCTGGCTGCACGGCGCTCGTGATCTGCGGTATGGGCATCCGCGATACGTCGGTGGCGCTTTCGCCCAAGCAGTACGGGCATATCACGCGCTACGACCTGCTGGCGGTCGCCAATCCCGACGATTTTTCGCAGACGTGCGCGGCGCTCGACGAGCGAAGCGCAGCCAAGGATTCCGACGTGACCGTGACTTCGACGCTGCCGATTATGACCGACAACGTCACCTTTACATTTGGCGGCAAGAGCGAGACCGTGCAACTGATCGTGGTGCCCGATGACCGCGCGAACGACCTGGACGACTACGTGTGTCTCGAGGACGAGTCCAAAGAACTGCTCGCCCTGCGTGGCGGAGATGTGTATTTGAGCAAGAGCTCTCAGCTGGTGCTGGGGATCAAGCCGGGCGATACGGCACACGTCCAGGATTCGTCGCTCAATGTTGCCAAGGTCAAGGTCAGCGACATTTCGCTCAACTATCTGGGCAACACGCTTTACATGACGCAGAGCACCTATGAGCGCGCATTCGGTCGAAGCGCGCGCCTCAACGGCATCCTTGCGCTGCTTAAGGGTTCGTCGGCCGATCAGATTGCGTTTACCAACCGTCTTAAGAGCGATGGTTGGATTACGCTGTCGAGTACCGCCGAGCATTGGGAAAACTATGAGGCAAACTTTACGATTATCAATTCGGTCGTGGTGCTTGTGACCTTTATGGCGGCGTGCCTGTCGTTTGTGGTGGTATTCACGTTGTCTAACACCAACATCTCGGAGCGCGAACGCGAGCTGGCGACTATCAAGGTGCTGGGCTTCCGTCGTGGTGAGGTACACCACTACGTTAACAAGGAGACGCTGATCCTCACGGCGATTGGCGCCGCGCTGGGCGTACCGCTGGGTGGTGCGCTGGCCGAGAGCTTTACGTACATCTTGCAGATGCCGTCATTGTACTTTGACGTCGAAGTCGAGCCGCTGAGCTACGTGCTTGCCGTGGTGCTTTCCTTCGGCTTTACGATCATCGTCAACCTCGCTACCAATCGCACCCTCAATAAGATCGACATGGTCGGCGCCCTCAAGAGCGCCGAGTAGCCTGCCAAAAAGGGACAGGTTTATTTTGGCAGGTTTTATCGGGGCAAACGCCGGACAACCATTAGGTGGCCCGGCGTTTGCCCCGTCAAACGGGCTTTCCATTTGCCTTTCATTCTATTTGGTTTTCGCTCGCAGGCGTGGATGAGAGACTCTCTTTGGCCTTCGAGATTGGGCTTGTATGGGTCGTATGCCACAAAATGGGCCTATCTACTACGTTTGCTACCACACCCTCGACCGTGACAAAGATTATGAAATTAAAACCGCAGGTAGATGGCTTGCCAGTTTTCGGAAAAGGCGGGTATGGTCGGCCCTCTCGAGTTAAACGTAGTAAATAGGCCCTTTTCTTGGCGCGCGGTCAGCTCAATGCTAATCTCCGTGCCGGAACTGACCCAGTTGTTTGTAAGTTGCGGTGATATACGGACTGTTTGGCGCTTTGGAGCTTCAAAACAGTCCCTATCTCACCGCAACTTAGGAGAAGGGCGGGGGCGGTTGGGTGCTGGTGGGTCGGAGCGTGTTAGGCCTGTTTGCGGTGCTTCCATTGTTTGCGGCACCAGCGCATGAGCGCCTTTATGACGGGAATCGTGATGAGGATGATCCATGCAGGATGGGGCTGTCCCAAACAGAGCCACATGTAGAGGAACCAAGCGATGGCGGCTGCCGGGTAGATGGCCTCGATCAGCTTAGACAGGTGGCGCCGATCGATGAAGTCACCAATCGCGTAGTAGACGGGAACCAGAAAGACGAGGAAAAGCCCCATGCCCCATGTGCCGTAGACAATGCCGAGCACCAGATAGGCGAGAGTGACAAGTGCGGGGAAGGGGAATTTGTTCCATGCACGTCCGACCTTGGTGTGGAAATGCTTGCCATGATGGTCGAGCTTGTCGTGTGCTTCCTTCCAGCTGGAAAACGTCTCGCCGTCGACGGTGACGGTGCCGTCGTCATTGGTGCGTACGCTATGTCCATCGTCCTCAAGCGTATCGATATGCACGCCGTCCGGCCCCACATGCACCTCTTCGCCCTTGCGCTCGTTGGTCACATGGATGCCGCTCCAACCAACATGGACTTCCTCGCCTTTATTGGGATCAATGACGTGGATACCGCGCGCGAGGGAAATATCGACAAGTGGCTTATCGCTGCAATCAGCGTGCTCAGTAGAAGCCTCAGCCTCTTCAGCCTTATCTGAAGCTTTGGTGCCGGCGTTGCTGTTCTGCGCCTCATCATCAGCCTGTGAGTCATCAGCGCTAGCCACCGCCTCCCCATACAGCAGCTCATCCAGCGACACGCCATACAGCGCGGCGAGCGCAATAAGGTTATCGGTATCGGGCGAGGATTCGCTGCGCTCCCATTTACTGACAGCCTGACGACTCACACCCAGCTGGGCGGCAAGCGCCTCCTGAGAAAGCCCAGCAGCCTTGCGGCGATCGACGAGCCGCTGTGCCATCGCAAGATCCATGACAGTTCCTTTCATGTGGTGACCGTAATCGAATGAGCCGAGTATGCCGAGAACAACCGGTAGCGACCACCATTTCTAGTTAGAATCTGCCCCAACCCTACCGCAACTACCGGTAGCAACCCCTAACGACCAGCCATTTCAGGACAAATGTCAGTGCTACTCTCAGCTAAGAGCCTGCAACATCCCAAAATCTCAGCCCACGCACCCGCAGCAAGAAGACGAATAGCCTCGGCCTCCCTAGTTACCGCAGGAGGCCTCAGGGCTTACATCCCAAATCTTTCCGCAGGACGGAAGGACCCCGCCGCGCGAAGCGCACGGCGGGGTCCTGACATGTCCGAGGACGATTTGGGATGTAAGCCCTGGGGTCTCCGATGAGAGCAGTTTCGGCCGAGGCTATTCGTCGCCGAAGCTGATGCCCAGCGCCTTGGCCTCGCGTACCAGATCGCTCTGGGGGTCGACAAACTTGAGCTTGCCGGCGACCTCCTCGAGCGGCATGTGGCACATCTTGCCGTCACGCAGGGCAATCATGTAGCCAAACTCGCCGCGTAGGCAGCCAAGCGCTGCCTCGACGCCGCACTGGGTCGCAAAGATGCGGTCCTGGGCGTCGGGCTGGCCGCCGCGCTGCGTGTGACCGGGGATGGCGACGCGGGTCTCGCGACCGGTCTTGGCCTCGATCTCCTTGGCGATGTCGTACACGATTGACGGGCTCGTGCGCTCGGCGAGCTTCTTCTTGTACTCCTTCTTGGACAGTGCCGCGTCCTCCTTGGAGATGGCGCCCTCGGCGACGGCTACGATGGTAAAGCGGCTGCCGGTCTCCATGCGATGCTCGATGGTCTTGATGACGTTATCCATGTCGTAGGGGATCTCGGGAATCAGGATGACGTCCGCGCCGCCCGCGACGCCGGCATACAGCGGAATCCAACCGACCTTGTGGCCCATGATCTCGATGACAAACACGCGGCCGTGACTCGAGGCAGTGGTGTGGATGTCGTCGATGCACTTGGTGGCGACGTCGATGGCGCTCGTAAAGCCAAACGTCAGCTCGGTGCCCCAGGTGTCGTTATCGATGGTCTTGGGCAGGGCGATAACGTTGAGGCCCTCTTCGCGCAGGCGGTTGGCGGTCTTGGTGGAGCCGTTACCGCCCAGCATAAACAGGCAGTCGAGCTGCAGCTTATGATAGGTGTGGACCATTGCGGGCACCTTCTCGACGCCGTCGGCCTCGGGAATGTCCAGGCGCTTGAACGGCGTGCGGCTCGTGCCCAGGATGGTGCCGCCGCGGGTGAGGATGCCGCTAAAATCGGCGGGCGTCATGACGCGGAACCTGCTGTAGATAAGGCCCTGGTAGCCGTCCTCAAAACCATAGATCTCAATAGGCTCTTCGCTATTGGTCATAAGCGTTTTGACAATGCCGCGCATGGTGGCGTTGAGCGCTTGACAGTCGCCGCCACTGGTAAGAAGACCGATCCTAAGCATGATGAATCCTTCCGGGCAAGTTATAACATGCGCATAAGTTTACCCCCGCACACTGTTGATACGGGGGTAAAACGTGTTAGCTCAAGCGTATAGAAATGTAAACAACGCCAGGCGAGCGTAAAGTCGACGGGCCTGGCTCCTTACAGTGCGAATGCGTCGATGTCGCCCCAGTGGCGGCGCAGCGTGATGGCGGCAGCAGGCTCGGTGTTGTCAAAGACGACCGACCACTGCGTGTTGCTGGTGATGTCTTCCGGATTGGGCTCTTGCGCTGCAGCGCGTAGGGCCTTCCAAGCGACTGCCTCGTCTTGGGCGCCGGTATGGGCGTCGAGGACATCGGCGATTGCGGCGGCGCGCTCTTTACCATGGCCTAGCTCGCCATTCTTTTGGTTAGGCAGCACTTCGTCGCCATAGCAGGCGTAGAAGTTCGTAACCTGGGTTACAGGAGTCGCTTTGAAAGCGCGGTCCGGATCGCGCGGATCCCACTCTACTACGCGCGCGTCACCGGCGGCGTCGTTTATAAAGAAGTGGTAATCGCGTCCTGCCATGGCGTGCATGTCGTAGGCGGAAAGCAGGTCGACAGCTTCTTGCGTGGTGGCGGCACGGTCGAGCACCAGACGGATGGCGAGCGAGGTATTGATGACGGGGCGCTGCGTGTCCTGGTCACAGGGTTTGGAATCCAGGGTGAGCACGGCAATGGACACGCCACATTCGTTGACGCCGTCGAGCTGGGCAAACGGGCCCATGAGTGCGGCGGCGCGTCCGGCGACGGAGTCAAGCGGAGTGTTATCGCCCAGGTTGTTAAGGGCGGCAAACCCGATGGAGGCATAGCCGCCGCGTGGGTGATTGCGCACCAGCAGCGCCGAGGTGTCGTCCTTAAAGTCGTAATTGCGACCGGTACGCACGCGGCCTTCGGCATCTACGGCGACAAAAGCGCTGCAGGCAAACTGGGGCGCCTGGACATGTGCCGGCACACCGGGCAGCACCTGCGCCACCACGGCATCGATGTAGGCCTGGTCGTCGCGTACGCCGGCGGCGATGATGCGATCAAGATCGTAGTCGTAGGCGATGTCGATTGCGTACAGGTCATAGCCATCCGCGTAGCCGGTCAAGCGTTTGAGCGACGCGGCGGACTTGATTTGCTTGTGATAAACGATACCGGTGGCAGCGGCAAGGCCGACGGCGACACCCGCGACACCGCAGGCGATGGCAATGTTACGTGGCTTCATGACGGCTCCTCTCGTCCTGTTAGCGCAATTGTCGCAAAAGGAGCGCGGACATGATGGCTCAACTTGGTGAGCGGCGCGGAATTAAGCACGGAATGAAGAGTGCGGCGCTGGCGTGGCGGGGTATGCTGGAGGGGACCATCAACCCAGCGAAAGGGGAGAGCATGACGGATCAGGAAACGATCGAGCGCGTGCACGTGACGGCCGACGATATCGAGGCCTCCAACGACCTTATCGACTTTATCGAGGCATGCCCCAGCATGTTCCATACGGCAGCGACCATTATGGCCGAACTCGACGAGGCGGGCTTTACCTACCTGCCCGAGAACGCAGCGTGGGACATCGAGCCGGGCGGGCGTTATTACACGCAGCGCAACACCTCGAGCGTCGTTGCCTTTAAGGTGGGCGAAGACCTGGCCGCTACGTGGGGCGAGGACGGCGTTGCCGGCGACTATCATTTTCAACTCACGGCGTCACACAGCGATTCGCCGACGTTTAAGGTTAAGGCCGTGCCCGAGCTCGACGGCGCGGGCGAGACGCTGCGCCTGAACACCGAGGCCTACGGCGGCATGATCGACTACACCTGGTTCGATCGCCCGCTGGCACTTGCGGGCCGCGTGCTGGTGCGCGAGGGCGACCGTATCGAGAGCCGCTTGCTCGCTACCGAGCGCGAAGTTGCCATTATCCCGAGCCTTGCCATCCATATGAATCGTGGCGTTAACGAGGGCTTTGCGCCCAACCGAGCTGTCGACCTGTGCCCGCTCATCAGCGCCGGCGACCTTAAGCAGGGAGATTTTGACGCCCTGATCGCCGACGAACTGGACGTTGAGCCCGAGCAAATTTTGGGTCGCGACCTGTTCCTGGTCAATCGTCAGGATGCACGCATTTGGGGCTGGGCCGACGAGTTTATCTCGACGCCCAAGCTCGACGACCTGGCCTGCGCCTACACCTCGCTGCAGGCATTTTTGGGTGCCGAGAATGCGCACGACGTTTCGGTCTTTTGCTGCTTTGATAACGAGGAGGTTGGCTCCGAGACCAAGCAGGGCGCCATGTCGACGTTCTTGGCCGACGCGCTGCGCCGCATCAACGGGTCGCTGGGCTTCGATGACGAGTCGTACCACCGCGCACTTGCCGCTTCGATGCTCGTGAGCTGCGACAACGCGCATGCCGTGCACCCCAACCACGCCGAGAAGTGCGACGCCCGCAACCAGATTGTGCTTAACGGCGGCATCGTCATCAAGGAGGCCGCCAACCAGCACTACTGCACCGACGCCTTTAGCCGCGCGGTGTTCCAGGCCATTTGCGATGACGCCGACGTGCCCACGCAGGCCTTTGCCAACAAGAGCGATATGGCCGGCGGTTCTACCCTGGGCAATCTGTCCAATATGCAGGCGAGCATGCATGCCGTGGACGTGGGCCTGCCGCAGCTTGCCATGCACTCGAGCTACGAGACCGGCGGCGTGCGCGACGTAATGTACGCCATCCGCGCCCTCACCGCCTTCTACGAGCGTGACCTGACCATCAACGGCGCCGAAAGAGTGGAGCTCTAAAACCTGCCAAAAAGGGACAGGTTTATTTTGGCAGGTTTTATCTGGGCGAATGCAAAGGGTGAAACCGAACTAGATCTGCGATACGTGGCCGCCGAGGTGCAGTGCGCCTCGGCGGCTTTTTGTGTACAGAGTACGGCTAATGCTTATAAATGCTATACATGCTTTACGTATCTACCATAGAGCTTTATGATATTTTGAAGTATTAAGGAGGGGTCATGACCACAACAGCCGCTCAGATCAACGTACGTCTCGATGCCGATCTTAAAAGGAGTGGGGACGCCGCTCTCTCCAAGGCCGGTATGACGCCGAGCCAAGCGGTGCGAGCGCTCTGGCAGCTTGCAGCATCGCTGGCCGATCGCCCCGGTGCGCTCGAGGATATCCTGCTGCCCAGTCGTGCCCGGGCGGAACAGCGCGAGCGCGAAAAGGCCGCCAAACGTAAGCTCGAGCTTATGGATCAGGGGTCGAAGCTGTTCGCTGCCGCTTGCTGTGAGTCGGGAATCGATATGGTCAAGGCTCAGCCATCGGACGACGAAGAGCTCAAACGGAATGCCTATGCGGATCGCTATGGCGAGGAGATGAGCTGGCTCTATGAGTGAGACTCCAAAGCGCATCTTGGTTGACACCAACGTGTGGCTCGATTACTTCATTCCCTCACGACGTGGTCGTTCGGTGGCGATTGAGTTTTTACGCGATGCATGCACGGCGCAGGTTGATTTGCTGTATGCGGCGACATCGTCCAAAGACCTGTTTTATTTGATTTCAAGCGAACATAAGGCATGGTATCGGCGAGAGCACGGTTCGCTTTCCCAGTATGCCGCTACGGTAGCGACTTCGCTTGCATGGGATTGTCTTAGCGTGCTGTCGCAGCTTGCCACGCCAGTGCCCTGTGACCTGAGCGACATCTGGATGGCGAGCAGACAGCGTGAGCTCCATAGCGATTACGAAGACGATTTAATCATTGCGGCAGCGATACGCGCTCAAGCAGATCTACTGGTCACCAACGATGTCAAGCTCTGTTCGCATGCTCCCGTCGCAGCAATGAACGTCGAAAACGCAAGAAACTATCTAACAACGCTTAAATAGCGCTAGACCCCTCTGGTCGAATAATGGTCAGCGAGAGTCCACAGGTAGGGCCGCGCCAGCAAAGCGCCGCAGGTTGAGCAAACGTCAGCGAGCGGTGTCCAGGGCGAACAAGTTGGCATGAAAAAGGCAAGGCATAGACCTTCTGGTCATGCCTTGCCTTTTGAATGACAAATTGTCGCCCTGGGCGGCGCGCAGCGTCGGCCGGTCCGCCGTTCGTTAGAACGGCGGAACCCTAATGTTCGATCCAGCAGCGCAGGGTCTCGCCGGCTTGCAGATGACGCAGGTTCTCCGCGGCGATGTCGACGACGTTGTTGAGCGTGGCGGCTAGGTGGAACCAGCCCGAGACGTGCGGCGTGATGAGCATGTTGGGCGCATCCCACAGGGGGCTTGTCTCAGGCAGCGGCTCGGGGTCGGTGACGTCGACCGCGGCGCCGGCGAGATGTCCCGATTCCAGAGCGGCAACCAAGTCGTCGGCGACCACAAGATCGCCGCGGCCGCCGTTGGCAAAGAAGGCACCCGGTTTCATCGCGGCGAAGAACTCGGCGTTCGCCAGGCCGCGGGTCTCGGGTGTGCTCGGCATAAAGGATGCAACGATGTCAGCCTCGGCCAGGCGCTCGGGCAGGGCATCCATGCCGTCCATGTCCTCAAACACAATGGGGTAGACGAGCGGATGGCGCTTGATGCCGCGGACGTGCGCGCCCATGCTGCGGCAGAGCGTGGCGAAGTGGCCACCGACATCGCCCGCGCCCAGCACCAGCACATTGGCGTTTTTGAGCGAGGTGACCGGCCCCAAATCCTCCCAGCGATGCTCGCGCTGCAAGTCGTGATAGCCGGGCAGGCGCTTCATCATGGAAAGGACCATGGCAAACATGTGCTCGCTCACAGCCTGACCGTAGGCGCCCACCGAGCAAGACAGTTTGGCGTCGGCCGGCACGGTGCCGGCGGCAAGGTAGTCGTCATAGCCGGCGGTCTGCAATTGCAGCAGCTGGAGATGCTCGCATGCCGTGAGCATGTCAGAGTCGATGTTGCCCAAGATCACGTCGGCGTCGGCGACCTGCTCGCGCGTGATGGCGTCGGCGCTCGTGTAGATAAAGTCCTCGCCCGGAGCGCTCGACTCAAGAATTGCGCGATGGCGGTCATTGACGGGCAGCAAAACCAGGATGTTCACAAACAGTCCTCTCCGCTCGACCTGCCAAAAAGGGACAGGTTTATTTTGGCAGGTTTTACCAGGTAAAACGCTAAAAAACGCCGGGCTTCGTGATGGTTAACATATCCATCGCGTAGCCCGGCGCATCCACGGCTACCAGCTGAGCAGTTCGTAGCCGTCCTCGGTCACCACGAGCTGTACCTCGCACTGGGCCGAATCGCTGCCGTCCTTGGTGCGCACGCACCAGCCGTCGCCCTTGCTAATCTTGATGTCGGGCGCTCCGGCATTGACCATAGGCTCGATGGTAAAGACCATGCCCGGGGCCATGATGGTATCCACATCGGGCGCCTCGGTGGTAAAGCCCACAAATGGGTCTTCGTGGAACTCCTTACCGATGCCGTGTCCGCCGTACTCGCGCACCACGCTAAAACCGGCGTCCTCGACGGTCTTTTGCACGGCCTCGGCCATAACGGACAGTGGCAGCCATGGCTTGACGGCCGCCAGACCCGCTTCCACGCTGGCGCGGGTGACATCGACCAGGCGCTGGCGCTCGGCCGAGACCTCGCCGATGCAGAACATGCGGCTCGAGTCGCTAAAGTAGCCGTCTAGGATCGTGGAACAGTCCACGTTGATGATGTCGCCCTCGTGCAGCACGTCCGTATCGCAGGGAATGCCGTGGCAGACCACATCATTGATCGAGGTGCACACGCTCTTGGGGTAGCCCTCGTAGTTGAGGTCGGCCGGCGTGCCACCGTGCTCGACGGTGTAGTCGTAGATCATCTGGTCGATCTGGTTGGTGGTCATGCCTGCGGCGATATGCTCGCCCACATAATCGAGCACGCCCACGTTGATGGCTGCCGAGCGCTTGATGCCCTCGATATCGGCGGGAGTCTTGTAGAGCGTGCGAGGCAGAACCTCCCAGCCTTCTTCCCACAAGCGCTCGAGGCGCTCATCAAAGGCGCTATGGCATTTCTTGTATTTCTTGCCGCTGCCGCACCAGCAAGCGTCGTTGCGGCCGGGCACGGGTCCTTTGTCATACATGGCTAACTTCCTTTCATCCGCAGCTAGTATAGCCCACCCGCAGACCAGCTCATTTGGGATGGGGCTAATTTAGCTGCTGGCGGGCGGCCGCGCTAGTAGCTCACCTGGCAGGGAATACCGAGGGCGCGCACGCGCGCGGCAATGGCGTCGAGCACCTCGGGCGCTGCTTTGGCAAGGCCGGCGACTGGTGTCTCGCGCGCGACCGTGTAGATGGTCGCCTCCTGCGGACGAATGCGCTCGAGCGCCGCGAGCCAAGGGCCGACGTACTCCTCGCCGGTGTTATCGAGAGACTTGCCCCGGTACTCACCGCTCAAAAACATCGTCTGGATAATGACATGACCGTTAAAGCCTGCGAACGTCTCGATCTGGTGCTCGACGTCATAGGGGCCAACGGGCTGGTCGAGCAGCTGGATAAACGCCGGGTCGACGGTATCGAGCTTAAGAATGTTGTCGTCGACCATCATGAGCGCATCGTGCACAGCGGGCTGGTCGGCGCGCGTGCCGTTGGAAAGCACGGCAATCTTGGTGTTGGGGGCTAGCTGATCGCGCAGCGCGACGGCGCCGGCGATGGCCTGTGGAAACTCCGGTGCGGCGGTGGGCTCGCCGTTGCCTGCGAAGGTGATTACATCGGGGGGCTCGCCCTCGGCTGCCATCTCGCGCAGCTTTGCCTCGAGCGCTTCGAGTACCACGGCAGCCGTGTTATACGGCTCATGGCAGGGGCGCTCGGCGTTGAGGCCGTTCTCGCAGTAGATGCAGTCGAACGTGCAGATTTTGCCGCTGGCCGGCATCATGTTGACGCCGAGCGAGAGACCAAGGCGACGGCTGCGAACGGGCCCAAAGATGGGGCTGGCATTCAAAAACGTAGACATAGGCATATGCTCCTCAAGACAATTGTGCCTAAGCATAGCATCGGCTCCAAAGCAAGGTGTGGGCTCTTGCTTTACAAGTTTCGTTTTTTCACGTCGCTCATGATGCCGTGCCATGAAAAGCCTCGGGTCGGGTACAGTTAATCTGTTAACAAGGCGTAAAGCAATGCGGGTCCATCCAACCGTGCTGACGTGCAACTGGATGAGCATTGATGATGGGGGCACAACATGGATTTTACGGTCGAGAATGCGGGCACCACGATTGCCTGTCGCGAATATGCCGGCCCGGATGTGTCGCCTGATACTCCTGCCTTGGTGTGCGTGCACGGCGCTTGTGTTGACGGCGTCTTTTTTGACGGTATCGCCCGCGAGCTCGCCTGTGACTACCGCGTCATTGCCTACGACCGCCGCGGCTGTGGTGGCAGCAGCGAAGCGGCAGACGGCAGCTATGATCTTGCCGCTCAGGCCGCCGACCTGCAGGCCGTGATCGAACACGTTGGCGCTCCGACAAATGTGCTTGCGCACAGCGCCGGTACGTTGGTGGCGCTGGAGCTTCTTCGCACTGAACCCCATCTCGTCGCCCGTGCGATTCTGCATGAGCCGGCTGTGTCGGCCGAAGGCGTCGGCATGGGCGCAGCTCCGGTTTTGCTCGATATGATTGCGGCTGGAAAGGTTTCAAGGGCGCTCCGGCTTTTCTTGGGAGCCCTCGGCGACTTGGACCCCGAGGCTCCTGGAACGACCGAGGCAGAAGCCAAGCATGCCCTGCGCAACGGCCGCAGTTTCATGGCAAACGAATACGGGATTACTATGACCTGCGTTCCCGATTGGGATAGCGTTCGCGCGTCGAAAACGGTGGCCGCCGTGCTCCTAGGCGAGCTCTCGATTGGCACGCCCCGCGAGGCTGGCACGCGAGCGGCTGCCGAATATCTCGATTGCCCTCTCGTGACGATCCCGGGCGCGCATAACGGTCTGCGCGATCGCCCGGCAGCGGCTGCCCGGGCTGTCCGTGGCATCCTGGGGCTCTAGCATCCGCAATAGCCAAAGCAGGCTTCATCCGCAAACGTTTCGGCCGTATTAACAAACGTGCTCAAAACCTCGCGTCTGCGGCTTCAATCGCGCCGTCTGCCAACTCATAAGAATGTGGCAGCATTCACGTGCTTACCTGCATCGGCAAGGTGTTACCCTTGTAACATTTGGAACCCACCGCTACCATGCGAAACTATCGAAAGGGCCCCATATGCTCAATAATCACGAGGTCAATCTAACCGACGAGGAGGCTGCCGCCGAGGTCGCCCGTGTCGCGAAGACCTACCCCGTGGTGCGTTTGCTGTCGGCCGATCAGATTAAGAGTGAGCCTAACTGCCTGCTCGCCGGTGATCGGTGTCCTTGTCTGCGTCAGTCAAGTCTTGAGGCTTTGGCAGACTCCGATGAGGTGTCGGAGCAACTGCTCAATGATGGCGTTGAGTACCGCGCCCGTCTACGCCCTTTGAAGGTCGAGGGCGAGCCTCACGTCTTGCTGATGGTGCGTCCGATCGATGAGCAAGAGGCCGCAGAAGAGGACCTTGTCTACACCGACGTGCTGACGAATGTGCGCAATCGCCGATATTACGAGGAAAAGCTCCGTAGCACCCGCGTGAATGCCGGCGTTGCGGTGATCGACCTTGATGATTTTAGGGTCTTCAACGATACGTGTGGCCGTCATGCCGGCGACCTTGCGCTCGGTGCTGTGGCGACAGCCATACGCAGCGGAATCCGTTCGACTGACGAGCTTGTGCGCTATGGCTGCGACAAGTTTGTGGTTGTCATGCCCAATATTCCCTCCGATGACTTCACCCGTCGCCTGCATCAGGTGTCCGATGCCGTTCATTCCACGATTATTCCGGGCCATGAGTACGTGAGCTTGACGGCATGTGTTGGTGGCGTTCGCATTCATGGCGAGACGGTCGATGAGGGCGTTGGCCGCGCTGCTCAGTTACTGAGCCGCGCTAAGGCAAAAGCCGGTACGGTCGTGACCGATGCCGATTCCATCGAGGCCTTCCAAAGCGAAAAGCCTTTGGTGCTTATCGCCGATGACTCCGAGATGAACCGAGCCATTCTCAGCGAGATGCTCAAGGACGAGCATTGCATCCTCGAGGCCGATAACGGTCGTGCGGCGCTCGACATGGTCGACCGCTATGGCGATGAGTTGTCGCTCGTGCTGCTGGACATTGTGATGCCGGGCATAAGCGGCTTTGAGGTGCTGGCCGATCTGTCGCGCCGATCGGGTATCGATAATCTGCCTGTCATCATGATTTCGAGCGAAGATTCCGATGATGCGGTTCTGCGCGCGTACGAGCTGGGCGCCTCGGACTATATCAACCGCCCGTTTGACTCCCGTGTCGTGCGCCGCCGCGTAAGCAACACCATCCGCCTGTACGCCAAACAGCGCCGCCTGACGAACCTGCTGTCCCAACAGTACAACGAGCGCGTCAAGAACAGTCGCATGCTCATCGACATCATGGCCGGCGTCATGGAGCTTCGCAACGGCGAGAGCGGTAGGCACGTTACGAACATCGAAAAGCTGACCGAGCTGCTGCTTGGCTATCTGGTCCAGCGTAGCGGCACGATCTCCCTCGACAATGAGGAACGCTCCACGATCGCCCTGGCTTCGGCGCTGCACGATATCGGCAAGATGTCGATTGACGATGCGATCCTCAACAAGCCCGGGCGCCTTACGCCCGAGGAATTCGAGATTATGAAGACGCATACCACGATTGGCGCCAACATGCTGCTCGAGCTGGGCAGCCATCACGCCGGCAATGCGCTTATGGAATATGCGTACCAGATTGCGCGTTGGCATCACGAGCGCTGGGACGGCAAGGGTTATCCCGATGGCCTTAAGGGCGACGAAATTCCCATCGCCGCGCAGGTGGTTTCGGTGGCTGACGTGTACGATGCACTGACGAGCGTGCGCGTGTACAAGGACGCTATCCCGCACGAGGAGGCGATCCAGATGATCCTGGACGGTAAGTGCGGCACCTTTAACCCGCTGCTGCTCGATTGCCTGCTCGAGGTGCAAGACCAAATTGCCGAGACGTTGGCACGCCCCGCCGACGTCGTCGCGTTTCCCACGATTTAGTTTGACCAAAGGAGTTTTTAATCCATGATTTCCATGCGTGAGGCGTATGAGAAGATCGGCGCTAATTATGACGACGCGTGCGCTCGGCTGATGGGCGGGGAAATGCTTGCCCGCTTTGCCCTCAAGTTTTTGGATGACGAGAGCATGGACAAGCTGGAGGCTGCCATGGCGGCAGGAGACGCCGAGAGTGCGTTTATGGCAGCGCACACGCTCAAGGGCGTGAGCCAGAACCTGGGATTCGATAATCTGTACGAGCCGGCGGTCGTGGTAACCGAAGCGCTGCGCGGCGCTGATGCCGTTGACGGCGCCCGCGAGGGGATGCATGCGTTGCAGCAGCAATATGCGGCTACGATGTCGGCTCTGCGCGAGGCGGCCGAGTAAGAGGCTGTGAGCCTTGATGACTATGAGCGTGGATAATCTCCCGTTTTAGGCCCGGTGGCGGCCTCAAAGTGGGAGATTATCCACGCTCGTTCGATACGTGTCCAAAAATCCACGCTCACCTCTTCTGATTAGTGAATTGCCTATGCACACTGTCGGGGCTTTCCGCATGCAATCCATATCGTTGTTCGATAAACCGTTCGAATAACGATAGAGTCGATGAGGGTGAGTGTATGTCCAACAGCGTTCAGCGTATGGCCAAGGCGGGCGAAAATATCAGGAAGCTCGGTTTTTGCATGGCAGCCGTTTTTGCAGGGATGCTCGTCGCTTTTGCCGCGTTGGTTGTTTACGTGATCTGGTATGCGGTTGCAAACGTTGCTTCTGTCGATTCTTTCGGTGTCGTGACGCTTCTCGATGGCGGGTGCATCGTTATCCCAAGCGGACTGTGCATGGCGCTTGTTATGGGTATTTCGCTTGTCGTTCTGTGCGGGATCAGCCGTAACATCTCGCGAGGCGTCTCGCCCTTTACCAAGACGCATGTGCGGCTTATCCGTGTTCTCGCGCTTGCCTTTGCTGTTAACGCCGCGGTTTCGCTTGTTGGTGCCTATGGATCGGTCAATCTCACCATTGGCGGACTGGAGCTTTACATCGTGCCTCATTCCTTCGTTATTGAGATTTGCCAAGGCGCTACCTTTGATGCGGGGTCGTTTATCGGCGCAGTTGTCTGTTTATTTATCTCGGCGATCTGGAGTTATGCCTCGCTGCTCCAAGAGCAGTCTGACGAGCTTGTGTAGGAGGAAACATGAGCTATCTCATCATCGAGCTTGAGACGCAGCTGCTTAAGACCGGAAAGACCAGTGCTGATCTGATTCGGGCGACGGGGCATACTCCGGCTAATATTTCAAAGCTTAGAAACGGAAAGATAAAAGCTATTCGCCTAAAGACGCTCCTCGATATCTGTGATGAGCTTGATTGTCAACCGGGAGATATTATTCAGCGCGTGAGTGAGAAAGAGCTTGAGGAGCTTATTGTTGAGCGTGCAAAAAACGTTGTGAGGCAGATGCGGGACGGCGGAGGCAATGAGGCGTCGCTTCCGACATCAGTCTTTGCTGTCGATTTGAGCGACGAGTAGCTTAAGGCGAACAACTAAAACGAAATATCAGCGTGAAGGGACCCGTGTCTAACACGGGTTCTTTCTTTTAGATTATCTTGGCAAATATGAGTTATCGAAAAACAATAACAACTATGGAAAACGATAAAGTAAAGAAGGAACGATATGAGCGGTTTTGCTATCAAGCGGAACGGGAGGCCAATGAACGCATCGACGATAAGGCTATCAAGGGTGTCAAAGCGCTATGGGAGGCGCCGCGTTTTGCATGACGTTTCCTTCGAGGTGGATCAGTCTGAGCTTTGCGCCCTTGTTGGTGCAAACGGGGCGGGCAAAAGCACGCTTATTAAAATAGTGCTGGGCCTCTGTGAGCCATCGTCGGGGAGCGTGGAGCTCTTTGGAGGCAAGTCGAAAAAAGAGCTGAGCTTGATGCGGACGCGTGTCGGCTATGTGCCAGATTCCTGCGGAGCATACCAATCCCTCAGTGCGGCTGAGAATCTTCGGATCCGATGTGCGGAATGGGGACTCGATGAGAAACGTGAGGTTCCTCGCGTCTTGGGCCTAGTCGGGCTGGACGTCGATGAGAAAAAGAGCGTGAGCAGTTTTTCTCTGGGAATGAAACGGCGACTGGATATAGCTACGGCTTTATTGGGCGACACCGACGTACTAATTTTCGATGAGCCGGCAAATGGATTGGATCCGTTGGGCATCGAGAGTATATGGGCCCTTATCGGTCGATTGAATCGGGAGCAGGGCAAAACCATGCTTATCTCTAGCCACGACTTGGATGAGCTGGCATCGGTTGCAACAAGCTGCCTGTTTCTTCATGACGGTGAACTGCTAAAAAAGGAATCGATGGACGTCATAAGGGATGAGGCGCCATCCCTAAAAGAGTATTACAGGCGCTTGATGAAGGCGGTCTCGCTATGAAGCGGGCGATCCATCCCATAAAGGCAGATATGATGCGTTTGCACAGGATATTTCCGGCGAAGTTTGGTCTTGCGCTTATGCTGGCGTTCGGCCTTCTCTTCGGCATCTTTCTAAAAAACGGAACAACGTTGCTCGCCTTTGGCTATGGCGTTTGTGGGGAGGATATTGGTTTCCTCTGGAATGCAATCGATCCTTCTGCGCCTGATGAGTCCCTTGCGCGCAGCGCTTTTGCCGGTACATCCCTGTTCGTTCCACTCATCGTTTGTTTGGTGCTTTTACAGGAGCATGGCTATAAAGAGGGGCACCGAATTTCTTCGGCAAGAGGTCTCAACCGCTTTTATGGGGCTCTAGCCCATGCATTTTCGTCTGCTTTAATAATTGGCGCAGCGTATAGCGCGCTTTGCCTTCTTCTTTTTGCAATAGCCATAATACGTGGAGGGCATAACTACTCGCACAACATACTAACTGTATTTTTGCCTGCAATGATAGTCAACGCCGTATTGGTGATATCGGTTGCGCTGGAGACGGTGACCATCTATCGGATAACGGGCAGCGCTGTATTGAGTGGGGCCGTGGTGATAGTCGGATTTGTCATGAGCTTGACGCTCTACGGAGCCTTCCTTCAGGCACCTATACCATCCTTGCGATGGATCTTCTTCCTTCCGGGGCCGTACCTTGGAGTCGGATGTGCCCTTGGGTATAGCGATATGGGGCAGCTGACGCTTCTGGGATATGGCGTGGCAGCCAGCTGTCTATCGGTATTGATTTACGCTCTCTTGAGCTTTCGCGCTGGGGGTGTGCTCAATGGCTCGTCAGATTAAAAGACTTCTCCAGTCAGAATTGAAGCATGTGAGCAAATGGGCGTACGCCTTAATCCTGGTAATTTATGCGTACATGGTGATATTGCAGCTTAATTCTTTCCCGATGTGGTTCTGTAGCCTCCGTGAGAACAGTTTCTTGGGTTTTTTCCCAGACCCGACGCTTCGGCTATCGGCGGAGGATGTCCTTCTATTTGGCAATGCAGAGGTTTTTCGCGGTCTGCTGTTCAACGTAGCCCCGTTGGCCCATGCATTGTTCTTTCCGTTCATCGCGGCTTGCATTGTGCCGCGCTTTGTCAGTTCGGGCTTTGTCGAGGAACCGTGGGGGTTGTCGGAGGCTCGGGGAGGGAAGCGTGTGTGCGCTATCGTTGCGCGAGTGGTGCTATCTTCTTTTGCCCTTTTGGGCGCGTTTGTCCTGTCGAGTGTCGTTTTGTACTGTCTTAACTGCGCAATCGTTTCGGATGCTCAGCAGTATTTCAACCTGCATGTATTTTGCTATCGACTTCTTCTGGCGAGTGCCGTCTGTCTTGCATATGTGGTCTCTTGCGTGATCGCTGTTTCCTATTTTGGGGCCGGCTTCGGTCCGATTGGCATGCTGCTGCTTGTCAACGTCGTAGCGATCTACATACAGATCGGGGCCAATTCCATGCTTCCGCTTCCAGCCTCGATGCTCATGTGGATTTGCGGCGTGACCCCGTTGGGGAATGGTCAATGCATTTCGATTTTAATTGACTGTCTCATAAACGTAGCAAGCGTTGTTGCCATTTGCTTTACTGTCGACCGATTGCGGTCGAGATTTCTCTGATTGTTTGTGAGGGATAATCATACCGAGCATATCAAATACAGGGGGGGGCGGGCACCGTAGCTGGTGTCCGCCCCCCCTGGCATGGAAGGTTTAAGCCTGTGTGATTCGCGAGCTAGCGAGCCCGCTTAACCTTGGCCGCTGCCTCGACAAACGACTTCCACAGGTCAAAGTCGGTCTCGAGCGTCTTCCACGTGTACTCAGGGTGCCATTGCACGCCCAGGCAGAACGGCTGGCCTTCGACTTCGATGCACTCGGGCACGCCGTCGGTTGCCTTGGCGACCAAGCGCGTGCTTTTACCCAGACGATCGACGCAGCAGTGGTGTGCGGAGTTGGTCTGGATCAGCCTGTGCCCGCCAACCGCGCGCTCCAGCAGCGAGCCCGGCACGACCTCGACAGGATGCACAGGGTCGTTGAGCACGTGGGTATGGCGCCACTGCGTGCGGCCCTCGCGCGCGCCCAGGCTCGGCACGTCCATGCACAGGGTGCCGCCGGTGGCGACGTTGAGCAGCTGCGTGCCGCGGCAGGTGGTAAAGAGCGGCTTTTTGGCGCGGAGTACCTCGTCGACCAGCTTAAACTCAAAACTATCGCGGATTTCGCAGCAGAGGGTGGGGTCGTAGGGTCGATCATCGCCCCAACGTTTGGGATTGACATCGGGGCCGCCGGGGATGGCGATGCCGTCGGCGATGTCGACGTAATGACGGATGACCTCAATGTCCTCGGTGATGGACATCTGCAGCGGCAGGCCGCCGGCAGCAAGAATGGCATCGACAAAGACACTTGCGATTTCCTCGTTGGGGGAGAGTGTCTCGCTTAAAAACGGCTTTGCCTCTTCCCAGCGCGGCGCCACCAGGATGAGCGGACGGTCGGCGGGGTCGACGTTGACGTGCGGGGTGTATGACGATGAAGTGCGAGTTCCGATCATAGGTGTTGCTTTCGAGTTTGGATGGTCATGGCGAGCGGATATGGCAATTGGGCTAGTGGCCCTTGATGGAGTTGAGGAAGTCTTGGGCGCGCTTGGTCTGGGGATGGTCGAAGAACTCGTCGGGCGCGCCGGTTTCCACGATCTGGCCGTCGGCCATGAACACGACGCGGTCGGCAACGCGGCGGGCGAAGTTCATCTCGTGCGTAATGACGATCATCGTCATGCCCTGCTGGGCCAGGCGGACCATGACCTCGAGCACCTCGTTGATCATCTCGGGGTCAAGGGCACTCGTGGGCTCGTCGAAGAGCATGGCCTTGGGCTGCATGGCGAGCGAGCGGGCAATGGCCACGCGCTGCTGCTGGCCGCCCGAGAGCTGAGCGGGCACCTTGTCGGCCTGTTCGGCAACGCCCACGCGGCTCAGCAGGTCCATGGCGCGCTCACGAGCTTCCTCCTTGGACACGCCCAGCACGTCGACCGGCCCCAGCATGACGTTCTGCAGCACCGTCATATGCGCGAACAGGTTGAACTGCTGAAACACCATGCCCAGCTCGGCGCGCATGCGGGCAAGATCCTTGCCTTCCTGCGGCAGAGGCTCGCCCTCGATGAGGATCTCGCCCGAGTCGATGGTTTCCAGGCGGTTGATGGTTCGGCACATGGTCGACTTGCCCGAGCCCGAGGGGCCGATCACGACGACGACTTCGCCGCGGTCGACCGAGAGATTGATGTCGTTGAGGACGTGCAGATCGCCATAGTGCTTATCGACGTGCTTGAGCTCGATAAGCGGCTGGTTGCCAGAAGTAGAAGTGCTCTGTGCCATGGTGCTCGGCTCCTTATGACTGGAAATGGTAAAGCGTTAGCGGATGATGGTCGCGCCGGTCTTGTGCGAAACGTAGACAGCGGCCTTGTTGATCGCGACGTTGATGAGGATGTAGATGACCGCGATCACCAGATAGACCGATACGAGCGCGTCGTAGTTGGTGATGAGCACGCGGGCATTTTGCATGAGGTCGGGGTAGCTCACCACATAGGCGACGGTGGTGTCTTTGACTACGACCACGAGCTGCGAAATCAACGACGGAATGATAAACCGAATCGCCTGGGGCAATACGATTTTAAAGGTGATTTTGGCCTTGGAGAGACCGAGCGCCTGGGCTGCCTCGACCTGACCACGCGGCACGGCGTTGACGCCGGCGCGGAAGATCTCGGCAAGTACGCCGGCTGCAGCGAGCGCGACGGGAAGCGTGAGCATCCAAAACGACGGCAGTGAAATCTTGTACTGAGGCAGCACCAAAAAGAAGAAGTAGATGAACAGCAGGCTCGGCACGCCACGGAAGAAATCGGTGAGCACGCGGCAGACCAGCTGCAGCGGCTTGATGTCGCTGGTACGGCCGAGCATGAGGGCTAAGCCCAGTACCAGCGCGATGGCGCCGGCGGTGAGCGCGACCTTTACTGTGCCCTCAAAACCGGCAAGCAGGAACTTCCAGGTGGTGAGGTGCGTAAAGAAGTACCAGTAATGGACCGAAAGCTGGCCGGTCACATAAAAGCGCTGCAGTACCAGAGCGATGAGCGCGGCCACGGCAACAAGTGAGATGGCGGTGCCGACGCGAATCTTGGCGCGCATCTTGGGGCCGGGAGCCTCGTAGAGCGCATCGCGCATGGTGAGCGCGGAGGTGGAGTGCTTGCTCATCGGAGGATCCTCACCTTCTTATCGATATAGTTGCCAATGTGGCTCACCACAAAGGCCGTGCCCAGGTAGCCGAGCGCCGAGATAAAGAACGCGGCGACGCCGCCGAGCGAGCGCGTGTTGATGTAGCTCACCACGCCGGTGAGCTCCTGCGGTTTAAGCGGCACCTGACTGCCGAGCGCGGTGGTGAGCATGACGGCGATAAAGAGGTTGATCATGGGCAGCACGCTCGAGCGCAGCGCCTGCGGAATCACGATCTTGGCGAGGATACGGCTGAAGCTCATGCCCAGCGAGCGGGCGGCTTCCACCTGGCCGACACCGACGGTGTTGATGCCGCTCATAAAGTTCTCGGAGCCAAAGGCAGAACCCAAGAGCACTGTGGCGACGATGACGCAGGTGCGGTAGGGCAGGACGACCTTGAGCGGGGGCAGCGCATAGACGACGATAATGAGCAGCGCGATGCCGGGGATGTTACGGAAGACCTGGACATACAGGTCGCCAAAGACGCGCAGCGGCTTGAGCGGCGACACGCGCATCACGGTGACGGCGACGGCCAGCACCATGGCGATGGCAAACGACTCAAGCGTCATGCCCCAGGTTGCTAGCAGCGCGTCGATATAGTTCTGGCCATAGAGCGACCAGAGCTCGGAGAGACTCATGCGGACCTCCCGCCGGTAAGGAAAGGGGCTCCCGTGTGTACGGAAGCCCCGACAACTCAGTGAGGAAACAGTTTAGCGCAATAAAGCGCATCGTGCGTTTCCGTATGGTTTCGTAGCGGCCGTTACTAGGCTCGCTGCCTAGGCGCCGATCTCGGGCAGCTCGGGAACATTGGTGTCGCCCGTACGGTCGCCAATGCAGATCTGCCACAGCTCGGTCCAGGTGCCATCGTCCTCGATCTTCTTAAGGAAGTCGTTGACAAAGGCGACACCGTCGGAATCGAGCGGCAGGCCGATGCCGTAGGGCTCCTTGCTGCCGAAGGGCTTGCCGGCAATCTTGTACTTGCCGGGCTCGCGGACCAGGGCGCTCTGCTGCATGTTGTTGTCGATGACGTAGGCGTCAACGCGGCCCTGCTGAAGTGCCTGGCGGGCCTCCTCGTCGGTCTTGAACTCCTGTTGGCTGGCCTTGGGGGAGAACTCCTCCAGGATGGCGGGGCCGTTGGAGCCGGACTGGACGGCGACGTTCTTGTCGGCCAGGTCGTCGACGCTCTTGATGTCGTCGTTGTCGGCGAGCACCAGGATAGCCTGCTGGGTGTAGTAGTAGGGACCGGCGAAGGAGACGAGCTTCTTGCGCTCGTCAGTGATGGTGTAGGTGGCAAAGACAGCGTCGACCTGGCCGTTCTGCAGGACGGACTCGCGCGTGTCCGAGGTCACCTGGGTGATCTCGACCTTGTTCTCGCCCAGAATGTAGTTGGACAGGAGCTGTGCGATACCGGCGTCGAAGCCGCGGGTCTGACCGTCTTTCTCGTTGAGGAGGGAGAAAAGTGTGGAGGTCTGAACGCCACCGATCTTAAAGACACCGGCGTCCTTGACGGCCGTGGCCCAGGTGCTGGCGGCGATGGCGTCGTCATCGGCCTTGGGGCCGTTGTCGACGAGTTTGTCGAATGCCTTGGCATCGAGTATGGTGGAAGCCTCGGTATCTTCGGAGCTCTTGGAGGAGCCGACGGCGGAACCCTTGTCGGCCTCGGCGCTGGTGTCGGAGCAGCCGGCAAGACCAAGGCCGGCAACGGTTGCGAAGGTGGCGGCAACGAAGCCGCGGCGGTCGAGAACGACCTGCTGGGAGAGGTTCTTGCTCATGGTAGAACACCTTTCTCAATAAAATCCCTAGCGGTTGAGTAGAGTTATACCCTATCCCGCTCAAATGGGTCAACACGAAATAACTCAGAAACATACTTACCTTATGGGTTATTCTACCTACCATAAAGGGACAGGCACCTTTGTGGTGGTTCTTGCAGATGTGGTGGCCTGTCTCGCTGCTTTGTCTCAATCTGTAACAGGTAGACGAGGAAATGGGTTCTAACTGTTACAGATTGAGATTTTCTCTTCAGGGGAATTCGAATGTCTCGATCTGTAACAGTTAGACGGCCAAAAGGTCTCTATCTGTTACAGATTGAGACAAAGGTCAGGGGCAAAGACGGTTTGTCTAGATCTGTAACAGTTAGACGGGAATTCGGGCCCTAGATGTTACAGATTGAGATAATCGCGCGCGAAAATAAAAACCTCCGCAGGGGTGCTTCCCTTGCGGAGGTTTTTTACTCGTTAAGTAGCCTAACGGCTTCGGCGGCCATGTTCTCGGCCGTCATGCCGTTCTGAGCGAGCAACTCGTTGGGGTCGTAGCGGTCGGGGAAGCCCTTGGCGATGCCAAAGGTGCGCGTGCGCACGGGCGTGCAGGCCAGGTAGCACGCGACGCGCTCGCCCCAGCCGCCGTCCAAGATGCCGTCTTCGAGGGTGACGACAACGCGATGCTTGGCGGCAAGGCTGTCGAGGAACTCGCGGTCGAGCTCGGTTGCATAGCGCGGGTTGACGAGCGTGGCCTCGATGCCGTACTCGGCAGTCAGACGGTTTGCCACGCGCTCGCCCAGCTCAAAGAAATCGCCAAGCGCGAGCACGGCCACGTCGCGACCCTGGCACACCACGTTGTAACGAACGGCGCCGTAATCGGCGTCCTCGGCAGGCGCAAGATCGGGGCGGCTTACCAAGCCAATGCCCGGCACGCGAATCGCCACGGGATGCTCGCGGTGGTCGAGCGACCAGCTCAGCATGGATAGGTATTCCTCCATGCAGGAAGGCGCCAGGTAACGCATATTGGGGAGAGCGCCCAGCATAGAAATATCAAAGAACGAAAGATGCGTCTCGGATGTGGTGCCAAAGATCGATGCGCCAAACACCAGGATGGTTGCGGGGACATCGTTGAGGCACAGGTCGTGCCACAGCTCGTCGTAGGCGCGCTGCAAAAACGTGCCGTACACACCAAAGACTGGCTTGGCACCCGAGCGCGCAAGCGCGGTGGCAAAGGTCACGGCGTGCTCCTCGGCAATGCCCACATCGACGAACTGTTTGCCGGCGGCGGCGCGAAGCTCGGGTGTAAAGCCCATGATGTAGGGCGTGGCGGCCGTGATGCCCACGACCTGCGGATCGTGCTCGATGGCGGCGCTGAGCGCCTCGCCCGTAATGTCGGCATAGGTGCGCGGCGCAGGCTCGCTCGGATGGCCCGGGCAGAGCTTGCGCCCAGTCGCCATGTCAAACGGACCCACATGATGCCAGCGCTCGGGGTCGCTCTGGGCTGGCTCAAAGCCCTTGCCCTTTGTGGTGGAGACGTGCAGCACGATGGGATGATCGATATCGCGCAGCTCCTGCAGCGTGTCGACCAGGGCCAACACATCGTTGCCGGTGTCCAGATAGCAGTAGTCGAGCCCCATCGCGCGGAAAACGTTGCGCTCACAGGTGCCGTTGCTGGCGCGTAGCTCGGCCAGATTGCGATACAGGCCACCGTGGTTTTCGGCGATGGACTGGTCGTTATCGTTGACGATGATGATCAGGTTGCTGTCGAGCTCGGCGGCATTGTTAAAGCCCTCAAACGCCAGACCGCCCGAAAGCGAACCGTCGCCAATGATGGTGATGACGTTGTACGCATCGCCCGCCAGGTCACGAGCGTGCGCCAAGCCGCAGCCCAGACTCACCGACGTGGAGGTGTGGCCCATGGCGAACAGGTCGTGCTCGGACTCGTCAGGATTGGCAAAACCAGAGGCCTCGCCGTAGCGTGCCGGGTCGATATAAGTGTACGCGCGCCCAGTCAGCGCCTTGTGGGCGTAGGTCTGGTGCGAAACATCAAAGACAATCTTGTCGATGGGGGAGTTAAACACGCGATGGAGCGCAACCGTAAGCTCAACGACGCCCAGGTTGGGGGCAACGTGCCCGCCGACGGCGGCGGAGCTTTCGAGGATGGCGTGGCGGATCTCGCCGCAGAGCAGCGGAAGCTCGGCGCGATCGAGAGCCTTGACGTCCTCGGGCGTTGTCGTTTGCGTAAGCAGCATCGTTGTGGGTTACTCCATGCGAATCGTGCGCCGGCACTCCCTCGGCCGGCACAATTGCACAAGACAGTCTCGCACATTTTGGCGTTTGATATGTGACGGCGGCGCGGTAATTCGCCAACTGGTGGGGCAAAACGTTTTGTCCGATGCCATACTGGTAAATTCGATGATGATTTTATTCATTGCGCGCAGGCCGCGGCTTGCCGCCGAGCGCCGCCGGAAGGAGGCCGCATGTCCGATACCGTTCGTGCCGAGAAAATCGCGCGCGAGGTCGACGATGCCGCCCGTCAGCTTGCCCAGGCGGGCCGCTTGGACCTGATGCATGAGTTTATCCAACATGGCGATGTGACGGTCTATACGCATGTGACCTCGGTAGCGCGGGCAAGTCTGTCCTTTGCCGAGCGCCTGGGCCGCGTCGGTATCTCCGTCGACCGCTTATCGCTGCTGCGCGGGGCCCTGCTGCACGATTACTTTCTCTATGACTGGCACGATCCCGACCCAAGCCATCGACTGCATGGCTTTCGTCACCCGTTTTTTGCCTTGGCGCGTGCGGAGGAAGATTTTGAGCTGACGCCGCGCGAGCGGAATATTATCGTACGGCATATGTTTCCGCTGGTACCGGTGCCGCCGACGTGTCGTGAGGCATGGATTGTGTGCCTGGCGGATAAATGGTGCGCACTGCGCGAGACGATTGCCGGCCGTCTGCCGCGCAAAGGCGGCGCGAACGATTTGAACGAGGGCCCGAGTGACGGCTCGAGCAAAGAATCGAACGAAAAGAGGAGTGGGTAGACGGTGGGAACCGCGATCGACATGGCATTTGACGGCGCGACGCTTGCCGCCTGTCCGCTCTCGGCGCTGGTACTCTCGTTTGCCTTCTACGGTTTTTGCGGCTGGGTATGGGAGTCGACAGTCTGCGCCATGCTCAACCACGGACGCTTTGCCAACAGCGGCTTTTTGCTAGGGCCGTGCTGTCCCATCTACGGTGCGGGCGGCATTGCGTGCTGGTTGCTGCTGCGTGGAATCCCAGACGCCTCGAGCCAGTTTGTCGCTGCCGCGCTCGTATGCAGCGTGATCGAATATAGCGTGGGCGTGCTGTTGGAAAAAACGACGGGTGCCCGGTTTTGGGATTACTCGCATCTGCCGTTTAACCTGCACGGACGCATCTGCCTGTACTGGGCCTGCGCGTTTGGCTTGGGTGCGTTGTGTATTTGCCGTTTAGTGGAGCCGGCATTGCTGGGGCTGCTTGGCCATCTGCCGGTGCTAATCGTGCGCTTGGCCGCCTTTATCGTCGCGGTCGCGATGATGGTCGATGCGGTGTGCTCGTTGGCGAGCTGGCGGCGTCTGTCCGATCAGCTTGAGCGTGTGCGTGCCGACCTTGCCGACCGCATCAATGAGTCGCTTGCCGACGCCTCCGACTCTATGCTCGAACGTATTCCCGATTCGGCGATTGACTCGGTGGCGCAGACGCATATCCGCGGTCGCGCCGTTAACGCTTGGCTGGCCGAGCTGGGCGACGCGGCGCTCGATGCCCTGCGCGAGAAGACTTCGATGCCGACGTTTATCTCGGATGGTGCTCGCGGCCTGGCGCTCGCTGCCCGCCGCGTGGCCGATGCCGCGCCGAGTATGCCGCGTCCGTCGCTCGGTCGTCGCCTTGCCGGCAAGCGCATGAGCCGCCCGGTACCGAGCGTGTCACTCAGCCGCCGCGACCTACGCTTCTTTAACGCCTTCCCGCGTCTGCGCATCAATCGTTACGAGGGTGTCATTCGAGCTACCGACCTCCGCGACCGAGCCCGCGAGCTGTTCCGGCGCTAGCCAGAGCGGAGCCAAGCGAGCCCTTCTCGTTCGCACGTTTCCCGTTCGTTTCGCGTCCGTTGCCGCGCCGTTTCCAAGATTGCGGTGCCGTTTCCATTCGACAACGCAGCGTTTAACAACGCCGTATCTGGTCTACACCAGTTGCCCCTCGGCCGCATCATGAGCGCCGACAACGTTCATGCGACCAAGGGGGAGCGAATGTACGATACGGGATCGACAACGTTTATGCTCATCTGCACCATGCTCGTGTTTTTAATGACACCGGGTCTGGCGTTTTTCTATGGCGGCCTGTCCAGGCGCAAAAATGTCATCAACACCATGCTTATGTGCTTTGGCGCCATTGGCCTGGTTGGTGTGCTGTGGATTGTTGCCGGCTGGTCGCTGGCCTACGGTGGCGACGGTTCTAGCCCGTTTATTGGCGGCTTTGACCAGTTGCTGTGCCTGCCGGTGCTCAACCAGGTGCTGCAGGCGGCCGAGGGCAATGCTGCGGATGGTGCCGTCTACCCTCAGATCATCAACATCGCCTTCCAGATGGCGTTTGCCATGATCACCGCCGCTATCGTTACGGGCAGTCTGGCAGGCCGCGTTAAGTTTGGTGCCATGACGGCCTTCCTGGGCATTTGGCTGCTCGTGGTCTATGCGCCGCTCGCCCACATGGTTTGGGGCGGCGATGGTTCCTTTATCGGCGACATCATCGGCGCGCTCGACTTTGCCGGCGGCGACGTGGTACACATTTCGTCCGGTCTCACGGGCCTGATTCTCTGCTTAATGCTCGGCCGTCGTCGCGGCTTTGGCATGGTGAGCTACCGTCCGCATAACGTGCCGTTTGTGGCGCTGGGCGCCGGTCTACTTTGGTTTGGTTGGTTTGGCTTTAACGGCGGCAGCGAGTTTAAGGCCGACGCCGTGGCGGCACTCGCCATCCTCAACACCGTGACGGCCAGCGCGGCGGGCATGGTCTCGTGGCTTGTCGTCGAGCGCGTGCACACCGGTCGCCCCACGCTGGTGGGTGCCAGCACCGGTCTGGTTGCGGGCCTTGTGGTGGTCACGCCGGGTGCGGGCTTTGTCGAGCCGTGGGCAGCGCTGGTCATGGGCCTGATCGTCTCGCCCGTCTGTTACCTGGCCATCAGCCATCTTAAGACCAAGTTTGGCTACGACGATGCGCTCGACGCGTTCGGTTGCCACGGTATCGGCGGCATCTTGGGCGGTGTGCTCACGGGCCTGTTCTGCGTGCCGGAGCTCTCGTGGACCGGTAAGGGCGGCCTGTTCTACACGGGCGACGTGTCGCTGCTTGTCTCGCAGGTTCTGGGCATTGTGGTGACGGTCGTTATTGTGCTGGTGCTCGACTTGGTGATCGCCGCGGTGGTCAAGGCACTGTTCCACGGCAGCCTGCGTGTGGACGAGGCCGACGAGGCGCTGGGCCTGGATGCGAGTCAGCACGGCGAGAGCGCATACCCTTCCTTCTCGGGACTCGATTAGCGGCACGGGTTTCCCAGGCACCCGACCTTGCCCCTCAAACCGTCGCTTGCGTACCGAAGTACGCGGCGCTCCTCTTTCGGGGCAATCTCGGGCACCTGGAAAACCCGTGCCATGTGAAGGTAAATCAATTTCTTTTATTGAAGAGAGGAATTCACTATGAAGAAGATTACAGCGATTGTTCGTGCCGAGAAGCTTGAGGTTCTCAAAGATGCGCTGTTTGCGGCTGATGTTCGCGGCATGACCATCAACCAGGTGCAGGGCTGCGGCGCGCAGCATGGCTGGAAGGAATACGTGCGCGGCAACGAG
This sequence comes from uncultured bacterium, assembly GCA_905214385.1. GTDB lineage: Bacteria > Actinomycetota > Coriobacteriia > Coriobacteriales > Coriobacteriaceae > Collinsella. Next base: position 30,808 of record CAJMMF010000009.1, on the reverse strand, counting down.
CTGCTCGTCAACACGATCCCCAAGGTGCAGTTCACCCTCATCTGCGCCGACGAGCATGTCGACGGTATCGTTGACATTATCTGCAACGCCGCTCGCACCGGTGCCGTCGGCGACGGCAAGATTTGGGTCGAGCCGGTCGAAGAAGTCATCCGCATTCGCACCGGCGAACACGGCCCGGCCGCGGTGTAGAATCGACCGTCTGCCATCCGCAACGTTAAAATGCTGCAATGAGGCACAAGACTTGCGTTGCGGATGGGCGGATTATGGGTCGCAATAAATATCCCGAGGAGACGGTCGCGAAGATTCTCGACGCGGCACTGGAGCTATTCTGCGCACAGGGTTATGAGGGGACGAGTATTCAAGATATCGTTGACCGTCTCGACGGCATGACCAAGGGCGCTGTCTATCATCACTTCAAGAGCAAAGAAGAGATTTTCAACGCCGCGTTTGATCGGGCGATGACTCCGATTGTTGAGCACCGCCGCTCGATGCTTGGCGTCGGTAATATGACCGGAGCCCAAAAGCTCAAGCGACTGTACGCTCCCGAGTCCGTTGTTCCACAAATTGAGCTATGGGCACGTATGCGTCCTGCAGCAGATCCGGTAAAAAGCTCGCGCCTACTGGCGATGCAGTACCAGGGCTCATTTGACGAGTCGGCCGATGGCTGTCTCTTGCCAGTGATCGAGGAGGGCATCGCCGACGGCTCCATTGCGTGCGAATGCCCGCGCGAAGCGGCGGAGGCCGTATCGTTGTTGGCGAATCTTTGGCTGCTGCCATTGTTCCGTCCGCTCGAGCCCAAGGAGCGAATGCTCGCTCGCGCACAATGTTTGGCGCAGATGGCTGCCGCGGTGGGGCTCGATTTGGGTAATGAAGTGCTTCAGACAACGGCGCAGATTTGGGACGTATGGGACCGCGCCGGGTGGTAATATAGATACCAACGGTATGTAATTGATTTGTGAGGGTAGCCACGGCTGCCCTTTTCAAGTCATTAAATACATACTAGTGGTATGTATAGGGGGTGGGCTTATGGCTGGGCTGAGAGACGTCGGCGTCTCGTTGAAATCAAAAACAGTGCGGTCAATCAGGCTCGCGGAACTTCTGGTTGCGCAGCTGTGCACGTATTCGATGCTGTCGGCGCTGTGCTTTGCGTATCCACTTTACTTGTTCGATTGCAGTGGATCGTCAACGTTATATGGCGCCGTCGTGGCGACGGCGTTCATACCCGGCGTACTCGCAACTCCGGCTGGTGGGATCTTAGCGGATCGGGGAAGACACCGCGAGGTCCTCGTGTCCCTCGGCATTGCTCTGATGACTGCATCACTGCTGTCTATCCCCATGAAGCGCTCGTTGCCTCTTGCGGTCGTCGTAGTAGCGATACTTTGTGTTCAATATGGTGTTCAATCGCTGCTAAAGCCAATGCTCCAAATTGAGACGGTGCGTATGGCGGGTGAAGAGAAGGTTGAGCGGGCCACTGCATTGGTTTCGCAGATGACCATGGTGAGCAATATCTTGGGTCCTGTGGTCGGGACGGCAGTCTATGGGTGCTTTGGCATCGATGCTCTTTGCACAACCGCGTCGGTGGCGTTTGCGATTTCAGCTCTCTTGTTTGGGGTCGCACTCAAGCAAAACGCCTCATCTGAAACGATGAGAGACGGCGCGACTCGCACGACATGCCGAAACGATTTTCGGGAGTCGATTCGGTATCTGTTGCAAAATGCATCATTGGTCGCTGTGATTTTGCTTGCGGCAGTTTTGAACCTTGCGTTGGTTGGGCTAACGATTGGCGCTCCCATTATTGTTACAAAGCATCTCGGTATGCAATCGTCCTGCGTTGGGATAGTTGAGGTTGCTCTGGGCCTGGGTGGTCTTACCGGCAGTGGCTTGGTCGGCATTTGGCCGCATCGTTTTTCTTTCAATGGCATATGCCGATATGTTGCGATGATCTGTTTTGGAGTCGCGCCGATTATTGTTACGCTGCTGTTCGGCGTAGATGTATGCGTGTTCACCGTGTTTGCGGTTGGTTCGGCATGGGTCATGGTGTGGGCGAGCATTACGTCGGTTGAAATCACCGCGTTTGTTCAGCGGGTAGCGCCGACTGAGCTCTGCGGAAAAGTGCTTTCGGTCGTTTACATGGTCCTTTCCTGCGCAACGCCTATCGGCCAATTGACGTACGGGGTTGCATATGATCGATGGACACCGGCGATTGTATTCGCAGCCATGTTGGCGGTGCTGACGTTGACGACGGCTCTGTTTTATCGGCTGAAAAATCGATTGCGGCGATTGTCTTAACGCGCTGGGGCACCGTGAATTTGTGAAGGCGGTGGTACGCCGCGCCGGGACGGCATTGTTTGGACATGCCTCTCCTTCGTCTACAATATCGGGCAGACGAAGGAGAGGCATGTCCATGATCAAGATGTTCGCGAGTGACTTAGACGGAACGCTGCTGAACGCCCTGCACGAGGCGGATGGGACCATCCGCCGCGCCATTCGCGAGCTGACTGAGGCTGGCCTGCACGTGGTTCCCGCGACTGGACGCTCGACGTTGCCGATCGGCGAGCATGGCTTTACGGGCTTGGCGCTTGACGCCTGCTGCTCCAATGGATCCATCGTGCGCGACAGCCATGGCGAGGTGCTCAAGACTTGGACCATCGACCCGCAGGTCACTGAGGAACTGCTCAAGGCGTTCCCGGACATTTGCTTTGATTGCTCCACGCCCGATGGCATGTTTTCGAGCGGTTCGTTCGAGATGCATCAGGCGGGCTTTAAAAAGGACAGCCCCATCAAGCGTATTGTGATGCGCGGCATGCGTGCGCGCGGCGGGTATCACGAGGAGCAGTATTTCGACCAGTCGATCGGTGACATCCTGCGCCACGATGTATGCAAGATCAATTGTCGCGTGACCTCGCCCGAGCTGGAGCGCGACCTTAAGGCGTATCTTGCCGAGCGCTCGGACCGTGTGGTCAACGCGCCGTTCGATCCGGTGATGTTCGAGATCACGGACGTGGCGTGTAACAAGGGCGAGAGTGTGGCCTGGCTGGCGGGCTACCACGGCATTGCCGAGGACGAGGTCGCGGTTTATGGCGACGGCGGAAACGACATCGCCATGCTCAAGCGTTTCCGCCACAGCTACGCGACCAAAAACGCTAGCGATGCAGCCAAGGTCGCCGCGAGCGCAACTATCGGCAGCTGCATGGTCCACGCCGTCCCCAAACACATGCTCGCCACCATGCATAAGCAGAGCTCCCGCACCATCATCGAATAATGTGACAAAGGGACTGCCCCCTCGTCACATTCCAAATATTGCCTTTACGTGTTGGTACACACGGTGTGCAATAATACTCGCACTGTGCAATAGCGCACAGGCTGAGTAACAAGGAGGACGCTTGTCCCAGCTCGAGAAATGCGATCGCCGGTCCCTTCGCTCGCAGCGTGCCCTTCGCCAGGCACTTGCCAGCGAGCTTGCCGAAAGCGGCGACCTTTCGCGCATTAATGTCGCGTCGCTCACCGAGCGCGCTGGCCTTACGCGCCGCACGTTCTATTCGCACTACCGCGATATCCCCGACTTTATCAATCAAATCGAGGACGGCTTGCTGGCCGAGATCCGTGAGCGCATTGAGCTCATCACCGCAGCTCAGCTGCCCGATCTCTATCACAATATCGACGAGCTCGAGCCGGCGCCCGGTTCGGTTGAGCTGCTGCGTTATCTTGCGGCCAACCGCGACTTAATCGGTGCGCTGCTGGGTCCGGGCGGCGACCAGGCCTTCATTAAAAGGATCATCGACACCGCGCGTGAGGCTGTGGTGCCGCGTGCGCAGACGGGCATTTTGGGCCTGGCGCTGGGCACGTTCTTTGACTACTACGTCACCTACGTCGTGAGCGCCGAGGTTGGCATGATTCAGCGCTGGTTTGAGCGTGGGCTCACCGAATCGCCCGAGGCCATGGCGCGCATTATGACGGTGCTCGCTTTTGTTCGTCCTGGTGACCTGTATGGCCAACCCATCGATATCAACGTGCCGGAATACGGCATGAAGCTATTGAACTTGCAGCTCGAGGACGCGGCCGACACCGCCGCAACCGTCGAGTCCAACAACTAAGAGGAGAGACAATGAGCAAACTCGTCGAGGGCATCAAGGATCGTATGGTCGCTGCCGCACGCGAGGCCGCGCCCGCCGTGGTGGACGCCGCGCAGAAGGCCGCGACCGCGGCTGCCGAGAAAGTTGCCGAGGCAGTTGCCGATGCCAAGAACGCGGCAGGGGAGACGTCCATCGCTAGCGAGCTCGCCACCGCCGCTGAGCCCGTGGCCGCCGCCCACGCCCCCGAAGGCGCGATTTTCAACTCCGAGGCCGCCCGCGGCAACCTGCACCTGGGCATCGACGTGGGCTCCACCACCGTCAAGCTTGCCGTGCTCAACGATGACAACCAGATCGTCTACGCCAAGTACCAGCGCCACCACACCGACGTCCGTGCCTGCGCCCGCGATCTGTTCGAGGGCGCCGCGACTGTGCTGCCGACGGCCCAGATGACCTGCGCCATCACCGGCTCGGGCGGTCTGCTGCTGTCCCAGTGGCTCGACTTGGAGTTTGTCCAGGAGGTCATCGCCAGCAAACGCGCCGTCGAGACCCTTATCCCGGCCACCGATGTCGCCATCGAGCTGGGCGGTGAGGACGCCAAGATCATCTACTTTGACAACGGCATCGAGCAGCGCATGAACGGCACCTGCGCCGGCGGCACGGGCGCGTTCATCGATCAGATGGCCACTCTGCTGCACACCGACGCGAGCGGCCTCAACGAGCTCGCGGCCAACGCCACCACCATCTATCCCATCGCCAGCCGTTGCGGCGTCTTTGCCAAGACCGACGTGCAGCCGCTCCTCAACGAGGGCGCCCGCCCCGAGGACGTCGCCGCTTCCATCTTCCAGGCCGTCGTGACCCAGACCATCTCGGGCCTGGCGTGCGGCCGTCCCATTCGCGGCAACGTCGCCTTCCTGGGCGGCCCGCTGCAGTATCTCTCCGAGTTGCGCCACCGCTTCTACCTCACGCTCAACCTGGACGAGGAGCACCGCATTGTGCCCCAAAACGCCCACCTGTTTGTGGCGAGCGGCGCTGCCATGGCGCACGAGTCCAACAAGCTCAGCACGTTCCCGCAGCTTATCGAGGCCATCGACAGCCTGGGTGACACGCAGGGTGCCGAGGTCGAGCGCCTGGATCCGCTCTTTGCCACCGACGAGGACTTTGCCGAGTTCAAGAACCGCCACGACCAGGAAGTCGTCCCCAAGGGTAAGCTCGACGGCTACACCGGCCGCGTGTTCATCGGCATCGACGCCGGCTCCACCACCATGAAGGCCGCGCTCGTGGGCGAGGACGGCCAGCTGTTGCACACCTGGTACGGCAACAACAACGGCGACATCCTGGGCACGGCCAAGGTCATCATGGCCGATTTCTACAATCACATCCCTGCCGGCTGCACCATCGGCCACGTGACCACCACGGGCTACGGCGAGGCGCTGCTCATCGAGGCCCTCAAGGCCGATTCCGGCGAGATCGAGACCGTCGCGCACCTGCGCGGCGCCAAGGCATTCCTGCCCGGTGTCGAGTTTATCCTGGACATCGGCGGCCAGGACATGAAGTGCCTGCGCGTGAAGGACGGCGTCATCGAGCACATTATGCTCAACGAGGCCTGCTCATCGGGCTGCGGCAGCTTTATCGAGAGCTTCGCCGTGTCCATGAACATGGACGTGCGCGCGTTCGCCGATGCCGCCATCCATGCCAAGGCCCCGGTCGATTTGGGCAGCCGCTGCACGGTCTTTATGAACTCGCGCGTCAAGCAGGCGCAAAAGGAAGGTGCCACGGTGGGCGACATCGCGGCCGGCCTGTCCTATTCCGTCATCAAGAATGCCCTGTTCAAGGTCATTAAGCTGCGCGACCCCAAGGAGATCGGCAGCCAGGTGATCGTTCAGGGTGGCACCTTTATGTCCGATGCCACGCTGCGCGCATATGAGCAGCTCACCGGCGTGCACGCCGTGCGTCCCGACATCGCCGGCTGCATGGGTGCTTACGGTGCGGCCCTGCTCGCCCGCGACCGCGCCGGCGCCGACGGCACCTCGACCATCCTTTCTGCCGAGGACATCGCGCACCTCACCGTGACGCAAAAACACGTCCGCTGCGGCCGTTGCTCCAACAACTGCCAGCTCACCGTCAACGATTTTGGCGGCGGCAGGCGTTTCATTACCGGTAACCGCTGCGAGAAGGGTGCCGGCCACAAAAAGCAAAAAACCGAGGCTCCTAACCTCTTTAAAAAGAAAAACGAGCTGCTCTTTAACCGCGAGGTGCTGAGCCCCGACGAGGCCCCGCGCGGCACCGTGGGTATCCCGCGCGCACTCAACATGTACGAGAACTACCCCTTCTGGCATGCGTTCTTTACGCGCCTGGGCTTTAGCGTGCAGCTGTCCGACCAGTCGAGCAAGAAGACCTACCAGGCGGGCATCGAGTCCATGCCGTCCGAGAGCGTGTGCTATCCGGCAAAGATGAGCCACGGCCATGTGATGAACCTTATCGACCGCGATGTCGACTTCATCTGGATGCCGTGCGTGCGCTGGGAGCGCAAGGAGGATCCGACGGCTGGCAACTGCTATAACTGCCCCATCGTCATGAGCTACCCCACGGCGTTGGCACTCAACATCGACGAGATCCGCGAGCAGAACATCGAGTTCCTGTATCCGTTTGTGCCGTATCACGACAAGACCGAGCTCAAGCGCCGTCTGTACCAGGTGCTCGCCGTCGACCGTGTGGCCGATGCGCAAGCCGGTCGCGGTCGCGTGCGTGGGCCCAAGATCACGCGCTCCGAGGTCGATGCCGCTGTCAACGCTGCCTTTGAGGCCGATGCGCGTTTCCATGAGGACATCCAGACCATGGGCGAGGAGGCTCTTAAGTGGGTCGAGGACCACGGTGGCCACGGCATTGTGCTCGCCGGCCGCCCCTACCATAACGACCCCGAGATCAACCATGCCCTGCCCGAGCTTATCTCGAGCTTTGGCTTTGCGGTCTTTACCGAGGATTCGCTCGCGCACCTGGTAAAGCCTGAGCGTCCGATTCGCGTCGTCGACCAGTGGATGTACCACAGCCGCCTGTATGCCGTCGCCCGTTTTGTGACGATGCGCAACGACCTGGATCTGATCCAGCTCAATTCCTTCGGCTGTGGCCTGGACGCTCTGACCACCGACCAGGTGCAGGAAATCCTTGAGGCCAGCGGCAAGATCTACACCGTGCTCAAGATCGACGAGGTGTCCAACCTGGGCGCTGCGCGCATCCGCATCCGCTCGCTCATGGCGGCGCTCAAGGACCAGGAGGCCGAGCGCTTGGCCGAGGCTACGGCAGCGGGCGAGGCCTACGAGCAGGGCGACGCCGCGCCGGTGGCACCCTCCATGGATGCTCCCGCATTCGCGAGCCGCAAGTACACGTTCGAGGCGCAGCGTGAGAGCGCCTCGACCGCATGGCCCAAGGTGCCCTTTACCGAGCAGATGCGCGAGGAGGGTTACACCATCCTGTGCCCGCAGATGGCGCCGATCCACTTTGACCTGGTCAAAGAGGTGTTCCGCGGTGCCGGCTACAACCTGGAGCTGCTGCCCTCGACTGACCACGATGCCGTCGAGGCCGGTCTGCGCTATGTGAACAACGACATCTGCTATCCGTCGATCCTGGTGACGGGTCAGATCATGGAGGCCATCGAGAGCGGTCGGTACGACCTGTCCAAGACAGCCGTGGTCATCAGCCAGACCGGCGGTGGCTGCCGTGCCACCAACTACATCGCGCTTATCCGCAAGGCCCTGCGCGAGAGCGGCCACCCCGAGATTCCGGTGATCTCGCTTTCGGCCGTGGCGCTGGGCGAGGACAACCCCGGCTTTAAGATTACGCCGGCGCTGCTTAAGCAGGCAGTCTACGCGGTGCTCTTTGGCGACGTGATGATGCAGATGCTCTATCGTTGCCGCCCGTACGAGGCAACGCCCGGTGCGGCGAACGCACTCTACGAGGAGTACATGGCGCGCGCCCGCAAGCTGGCGCCCAAGTTCAACAGGCATAACTACACCAAGCTGTGCCGCGAGGCCATCCGCGCGTTCGATACCATGCCGCTTGTGGGCGAGGGCACCAAGCCGCGCGTGGGCGTGGTCGGCGAGATCTTGGTCAAGTTCCATCCCACGGCCAACAACCACGTGGTCGACGTCATCGAGCGCGAGGGTTGCGAGGCTGTGGTGCCGGGCCTGCTCGACTTCTTCCTCTACTCCATGAGTAACGCCGAACTGCAGAAGGACGAGCTGGGCAGCTCCGCCACGACGCGTGCGGGCATGCAAGCGCTCATCAAGCTCGTGGACTGGATGCGTACGCCGGTGGAAGAGATGCTCGAGAAGTCCCGTCGCTTTGAGGCGCCCGAGCGCATCGGTGCCATGGCCGACAAGGCCCGCACGGTGCTTTCGGTGTGCAACAACATGGGCGAGGGCTGGTTGCTCACGGCCGAGATGCTCGACCTGATCGACCATGGTGCGCCCAACATCATCTGCACGCAGCCCTTTGCGTGCCTGCCCAACCACGTGGTGGGCAAGGCCGTGATCAAGGAGCTGCGCCGCCAGCATCCCGAGAGCAACATCGTCGCTGTGGACTACGATCCCGGTGCGTCCGAGGTCAACCAGCTCAACCGCATTAAACTCATGATCAGCGTGGCCAAGGAGAACATGCGCGCCGGTAAGGGCTTTAAGCTCGAGAAGGTGGCGCCGCTCGCGATGGACGAGGTCACTGGCCAGATGCGTGCCCACGACGGCTGCGCGAGCTGCGGACCGGCCAGCGAGGAAGCCGTTGCGTCGGTCGCCGAGCGTCTGGGACGCGGCATTAAGAAGTAACTGGCCTGCTATGGGCTAGATATGAGACAAACGGGCGGTAGCGTATCGACTACCACCCGTTTTTGCTGGACATATGTTGCGTAAATGCCCCAACTATCACCCTTTGCGAACTTAGATTTCGGAAGTATGCGGCAAAATCTGAATAGGCCGAGCACACCGGATATGTCCAAGCTCTGTACCTGCGGTTTTATTGGCGAAAAACCAGGATGTGCTCAAGAGTTCCGGAATTTGCCGCATACTTCCAAAAACGACGTCTCGGTGGCACCAAAAACTGTCCTCGGAACCCTGAGATAATGAACATATGTAGCCGTTTGCCGCGAAATACCGCCCGTTTATAGAACCCACCCCCAGCGTGCGTCATCCTTACGGTTGAATAAATACACATCTATGGAATTACGTAAGAGAGGACCGTTCCATGAGCTACAAGACCGTTTGTGTTGCCGGCGGCGGCGTGTTGGGAAGCCAGATTGCCTTTCAGGCTGCCTACTGCGGCTTTGATGTAACGATTTGGCTGCGCAGCGAGGGCAGCATCGGCCGCACCCAGCCCAAGATCGATCGCGTGCGCAAGGAGTACATCGCGGCAATCGAGGGCATGGCGGACGGTACGGGCGAGTGGTGCGCCGGTATCGCCGATGGCACCCAGCCCTTCGACAAGGAAGCGGCGCTCGCCGCCGTCGAGCGTGCCTACTCCACACTCAAGCTGGAGCTCGATCTTGCCAAGGCCGTGGCCGACGCCGACCTGGTCATCGAGTCTATGGCCGAGGACACCCAGGCAAAGATCGACTTCTACAAGAAGCTCGCCCCGGTTCTGCCGCAAAAGACCGTCATCGTGACCAACTCATCCACGCTGCTGCCGAGCACCTTTGCCAAGTACACCGGCCGTCCCGAGAAGTACCTGTCGCTGCACTTTGCCAACTCTATCTGGAAGAACAACATGACCGAGGTCATGGCACAGGACCAAACCGACAAGCGCTACTTCGACGAGCTCGTCGACTTCGCCAACGACATCCGCATGCTTGCCCTGCCCGTCAACAAGGAAAAGAACGGCTACCTGCTCAACTCCATGCTGGTACCGTGGTTGCTTTCGGGTCTTGACCTGTACGTTTCGGGCGTGAGCGACCCCAAGAGCATTGACCTCGCATGGACGCGTGGCACCGGCGCTCCCAAGGGCCCGTTCCGCGTATTCGACACGGTGGGTATCCAGACGGCCTACAACATCGTCATGCAGTATCAGAAGGTGCCGGGCTTGGTGAGCCCGCTGCTCAAGAAGATGATGATGCCCTACAACTTTAAGGCTATGGCGTCCGTCCTCAAGAAGATGCTCGACGAAGGTAAGCTGGGCGAAAGCTCGGGCGAGGGCTTCTTTACGTACTAAAAATGATCTCTTGGGGGCGGAAGCGTTGGGGATCTACGGTAGTATGCGACAAGATCTGAATAGGTCGAGCAAGAGCCGTAGCGCGCGTTGACGTTTGGCCAATAGAACGCAAAAATGCACCGTTCGCCGATACTCCTCTCGCGAGTGGTTGCCATATGGTTTGATGTTGTAAACATATGATTGCCGGCAGGCCGTAGGTGACGTTCGTCATGATACCGGAGGTACCAAGTATGTTTTGCACTCCGTTAAACAAGTATCGGGCTGGTTGACATGAACCGCCGTACTATCTCGATAGCCCTCGCAGTGGTCTGCCTGGCTGTGCTCCTGGGCGCTGCAGGGCAGTTTGCTATAAATCGAGAAACATCCTATATGCAGGAATGCGTTTCCGAAGGCTTTGCCATTGATGGTTACTATCGGGATGACGAAACAAGTCGGGAAACCCTGGCTTTTCTTGAGGAGGACAACTGTCGATGGCAGCTGGTCGACCAAGACGGAATCTGCACAGACGGGCAGTTTAAGCGTACGGATGACCCCAACATCCTGATATTAAAGAAGGAAAACGGCGAAGAATTCGGTGCGGTCCACGTGGCGTATATTTCGCGCCGACGCGATCAGGGCTTGCTCTACCTATTTAGAGATACCAGGGTGACCCGTTTTTATCTGGTGAGTACCGGTCCGGCGTTTACAGTGGAGTCTGGCGATGTCGATGCGGACAGATGATTCACGGCAATAAATCAGCGAGCGGAGCGCGGCCATGGACCGCGCCCCGCTATTTGCTCGTGGCCCGCGTCACGTCTGCGCCATGTCGTGACTCGCGGCTGCGCGCATCCATCCCACGTCGCGTATTACTGCACATCAAACTCCACGCGATCGAGCTCGGGCACATTGAGGTCGATGAGCTTGCGGGCTACACGGCGGTCGTGTGCCCCAAGCGCCTCGCTTGTCGTCACGTGGGCGACAACCTCGCGCTCGACAAGGCCCTCCTCCTCGCCTTCGGTGGCCGAGGTCTCGACGGCAACGGTGTAATCCTTAAAGCCCGGCAGCACCGCGGCAAGCTCGCGCGTGGTTTCGGTGACGCCGTAGCCGTCCTGCACGCCGGCCTGTGCCGAGCCAATGGACCCCGCGGTCATGACGATGCAGGGGATGGCAAAGATCACCGTACCCACGATGATGCGGCGGCGCACCTTGTGTGACAGCTCATCGACCTCGGCATTTTCCTCGGCGGTCACAATGCCGTCGCCGTTGAGGTCGCGCTTGAGCGGCACGCGCAAAAGAAGTAGTACGGCTTCGGCCGCCAGCGCGATAAAGACGACGTTGATGCCAAACTCGTAGAGGGCCGAGAGAAACAGCGACCCGCTCGCGATGGCGATGCCATAGCCCGCCGCGCACAGGGGCGGCATGAGCGCGGTCGCCACGGCCACGCCGGCGATGAGCGTGGCGGGTTCCTGGTCGCGCGAGTTGCCCAGTCCGCCCGCAAAGCCGCCCGCGAGCGCGACGGCAAGGTCCCACACAGTCGGTGTCGAGTTGTCGATGATGGCGGCCGTGGTGGTGCCAAGGGGCGAGAGCTTAAAGTACAGCGTGGACGTGATTAGACAAAAGACCATCTGCAGCGCGAGGCCGGCAATTGCCTCGACGGCAATCTCGCGGTCGAGCGTGGCGATGCCGTATGCCATGGCAAGGACCGAGCCCATGAGCGGACAGATGAGCATGGCGCCCACGATGGCAATGTCCGAGTCGATATCGAGGCCGATGCTCGCGATCAACATGGCAATGATCAGGATGCATAAGTGCGAGCCAGTCAGGCGCGCCCCGTTTACAAAGCGCTTGCGAATCACGTGATAGGGCGCGCGTCCCTCGCGTATGTTGAACGCCTGCTTAAGGAAACGGGTGGCATTCTCCATGGCCTCGCTGTGTGCAGGGCGTATACCGTGACGACGATGATGACGCTCGCGCAGCCGCTTGATCTGTTGTTTGTCGAGTTCCATGCTTACCTCGTTTAGCTTCTGAGCCGCTTCTTGCGTCTGTCGTCTTTACTCTACACCGCGTTAGGCGAGGTGTCAGACAAGGTTTGTTGACCTGGAAGTCAGGACAATCGACATGGCTAAAACGCCGTGAGGATCATAAGAGTCAAATAGACAAAAAAGCGCGGGGCCGGTTTGATTCCGACCCCGCGCTCTGCGCTGGTGCGTTGTTGTTCGGCCTACCCCAGCAGGCTTAAGCCCACGGAGACAAACGCCAGGATAACGCCGACGATGGACTCGCCGCCCAGCAGGCCGCTGGCGACAACCAGGCCCTGCTCCTGGAAGGCGGCGTCCTTGGCAGCCTTCTCCTCGTCCGAAAGACCGGCAGTGGCGTCGCGGCGTGCGGCCCACTTGTCGTAGGCGAGCTTGACGCAGGAGCCCAGGAATGCCGTGAGTGACATGTAGAACGGCAGGTACACGCCCAGGCCGATCATCATGGCCGGAATGCCGAGCCAGTACATGACGATGCCGGCGATAAAGCCGCCAACGAACCACGGCACGCTTGGGATGCCCGAGACCATGGTGGCGACAACGCTTGCCTGCGCGGCAACAAAGCTCTTGTCGGGGCCAAAGGCGTCCGGGCCATAGGCGGTGACGAGCGCGACCATGACGGCTGCGGCGACCAGGGCGCCCACGATGCCGCCGATGGCCTGGCCGATCCACTGTGCACGCGGGTTGGTGCCCAGCACGGCGCCGGCTTTAAAGTCGTTCATGACGTCGCCCGCAAGGCCGCACGCCACGGCTACGATGCCGGCGATAAAGAACAGCTTGACCTGAGCGATCTGTGCGAAGGCAGCCACGATGAGCATGACGATGAGGCCAAAGATCTCCATGGGGTCGATGCCCGTCTGGCCGCAGCTCTGTGCGCTCATAATGGTAGTGACAAAGGTGAACAGCGTCACGATGACGGCCGGGACGGGACCAAGGTCGAGCGCGATGGCGACGATCACGGCGATGGCGGCAGCGCCCAGGCCGATGATGCCGGCGTCGAGCTTAAGGGAGCCCGAGATGAGCGACTGCTCGTCGGTGTCGGTGGAGCTGTCGGCGGCAAGACCGCGGACGATGCCGGCGACCTGCGGCAGGATGTCCTTGAGGACGACGGCGACGCCAAAGCCCATCATGAGGCCCATGCCGAGCGATTTGACGATGCCTTGCGCAGTCACAACGTCGAATAGACCGGCAGCGGTGCCGCCCACGATGATGCCAAAGTTACCTAGCAGCGCGCCGGCAAACCAGAAGGCAACCGGGGCGAAGCCAACCAAAAAGCCGATGGAGAGCAGCATGGGCGAGTTATAGATGGCAAAGGTCACGCCGGGGATATTGAGCGTGCACAGCATGCTGGGCACCACGCCCAGAGCGTCGCGAAGCACGCTGTAGATGCCTGCGATGGCCATGGAGCCAAAGAGCTGCTTGCCGGTCTTGCCGCCGGCCTCGGTGGCGCGCAGTGTCTGAGCTGCGGCATTGCCGGTGGGAAACTCCAGCGCGGCGTCCACGATAAAGTGGCGGTGGATGAGCGCCGTTGCCAGCAGGCCCAAGATGGTGCCGACGAGTGCCACGATAAACATGTCGAGCCAGCTGATCTGGTCGGCATAGCCCAGCATCCAGGCGCCCGGGATGGTAAACGCCAGGCCGCCGGCGACCATGGCGCCTGCGGACATGATGGTATGGGTGACGTTTGCCTCGTTGAGGCTGGCGTTGCCCATGAGCTTCAGGAAGAACAGCGAGATGACGGCAGCGAAGACGATCGGCCAGGGGAGTGCACCCATCTTGAGGGCCGTGTAGGCCGAGCTTGCCGTGATGATCACGCAGCCAAGGACGCCTATGACGACGCCGCGCAGCGTGAGTTGCCCGCGCATCGAAGCGCGGTTCGAGGGATTGCTCATATAGAACTCCTTTGCGTATATCCGCTTCCCCCGGGAGCGCCGTTACGGATACGGCGCGGGAAGTCGGGTTACCAAGGGCCGCCGCGTGAGCTCGCAAACGACCGCGCACCAGTATAGCCGCAAGCTAGTCATTTTGGGATGACTGGTTTAGGTAGGCGATATACTGCTGGGCAGACGAAAGGAGCGCCGACGATGCTTAATGGGTGCGCATATATATTGACGGTCGACGTGGGCAACACGTTCATTCGCTTTGGCCTGTTTGCAGAGGATTCGGCCGCGGCGCAGGAATGTCCGCTTGCGACATGCGAGATCACGACGCCGTCGAGCATTACGGCCGACGAGGCACGCATGCGACTTGTACAGGTCATGGGCGCGCTCGCCGCCGATGCAGGTGTGCCCGGGGTGCTTGCACCCGCCGCGGCCGTGCTGAGCTGTGTAGTCCCGGCGCTCGAGCGCCCGTGGAAGGCGGCGCTTTCCCGCACCTGCACGGGGCGCGTGCTCACCGTGGGGCCGGGACTTAAGACCGGCATACCCGTGCACTACGACGATCCGGCCGAGATCGGTCCCGACCGCATCGCCGATGCCGTGGCGGCCCGCGCCGTCTACGGCTCGCCGTGCATCGTGATTGACCTGGGCACGACGACCAATATCGAGGTCATCGACGCGCACGGTACCTTTGTGGGCGGCGTTATCGCGCCAGGCCTGGCCCTCGGCGCCCGTTCGCTTTCGGCGGCAGCAGCGCGCCTACCCCAGGTTGAGCCCTCGGCGCCAACGCACGTCATCGGACGCAACACGCGCGAGGCCATGCGCTCGGGTGTGGTTTTGGGCGAGGTAGCCCGCATCGACGGAATGCTCGACATGGTGCTTGCCGAGATGCGCGCGACCAAGGCCGCGGGGGAGGGCGATGTGCCCATCGTCATTACCGGCGACGATGCCGAGGCACTTGCGGCGCTGGTCGGCCATAGCCTGACGGTAGACGACGCGCTGACGTTGCGGGGTCTCGCCGAGCTCTACCGCATCAGCCAAAAGCCCCGCCGCGCGTAGGGCGAGGGGCTGTGGGATAAGCGCCCCCACCTTTCACCTGCTACAATGGGCCAAACTATTGCGATTGCGGAGGTGTCTGCCATGTCGGACGATCTTCATCAAACCGCGTCGGGCAAGCGCCGCGACGTTATTAGCTGGGACGAGTTCTTTATGAGCGTGGCCATCGCCGCGCAGCGCCGCAGCAAGGACCCCAACACGCAGGTGGGAGCGTGCATCGCCAGCACCAACCACCGCATCCTTTCGGTGGGTTACAACGGCACGCCCTCGGCGCTCAACGACGACTTTTTCCCGTGGGGTACGAGCGATGACCCGCTGCAGGACAAGCACAACTACGTGGTCCATGCCGAGGCCAACGCCGTGCTCAACTACCGTGGCTCGCTCAAGGACCTCGAGGGTTCCACGGTTTACGTCACGCTGTTCCCGTGCCACGACTGCGCCAAGATCCTGGCGCAGGTGGGCGTGGGCGAGGTCGTCTACCTCGACAATAAATATGCCGACACCGATGACGGCCGTATCAGCCGCCGCATTCTCGACTCCTGCGGCATCAGCTACCGCCAGGTCATCGTCGATGTCCAGATTGGTACCGGGGGACAGGCTCGGCAGTAGCGCGTGCCAACGCCAGCTGGCGGCAAAACAGCCAAAAGAGCCCCGTCCCAAATTGACTGCTCGTGAAAGTCGTGTCCGCACGCATGGCTGGCGCCTAAGCGGGTACATGGCTGTAGTAACATAGCCCCTGTCCGCGGGCGTGCCCGCGTTATTGTGAGAAAGGAGCCCCTGTGGCTGTTAACGAAGAGCTGCTTAAGAAGGTTCTTGAAGAGATTCGCCCCAACCTGCAGGCCGATGGCGGCGATATGGAGTATGTGGGCGTCGACGACGAGGGTGTTGTCAAGTTGGAGCTGCAGGGCGCCTGCGCCGGCTGCCCCATGAGCTCGCTAACCCTTTCCATGGGTATCGAGCGCATCCTGAAGGAGCATGTGCCCGGCGTTACCCGCGTTGAGCAGGTCAATGCTTCCGGCGAGGCCGAGGACCTGTACGACGAGTACGCGCCGTTCTAAGATGCGAAAGCTGCGGACGGTACGCTTCGCATAGACGTTACGCCCAAATATGCGGCTGCGAGCGTAAGGCCCGCGGCCGCATTTGTATGTAGGGAGCAGGGGGATCGATATGCTCAACGACCTCTACCATATGCTTGATCCCGTCGCGATCTCGGCGGGCCCCATCACCATCTACTGGTACGGCCTGGCCTACGTGGTCGGTGCTCTGCTCACGGCGGTCGTTATGTACCGCACGCAGCGTCGTTGGGGCTTCAACATTACGATTGATGACCTGACGAGCGTCGTGGTCGGCGCGGTCTTTGGCCTCATCATCGGCGCGCGCCTGTTTTACGTCGTCTTTTACGGCGATGGCTACTATTGGACCCACCCGCTCGAGATCTTTGCCACCAACGAGGGCGGCATGAGCTTCCACGGTGGCCTGGTCGGCGGCATCTTGGGCGGCATCATCGTGTGCCGCATGTATAAGCTCGACGCCTGGACCGTCGCCGACCTTGCCGTTATCGGCGCTCCGCTGGCGCTGTGCCTGGGACGCTGCGCCAATTTCGTCAACGGCGAGCTGTGGGGTAAGCCGACCGATCTGCCCTGGGGTGTGGTCTTTGGCGGCACCGCGGGCGATATGCCGCGCCATCCCTCCCAGCTCTACGAGGCGTTTCTAGAGGGCATTGTGCTCTTTTGCATCCTGCAGGTGCTCAGTCGCAAAAAACCGCTGCTGCCCCAGGGTACGTTTATGGGCGTCTTTGTGATGGGCTACGGCATCGTTCGCTTTTTGATTGAGTTTGTGCGCGTGCCCGATGCGCAGCTGGGCTATCTGCTGGGAGGCGTTATCACCATGGGCCAGCTGCTGAGTTTGCCGCTCGTGATCGCCGGCCTGGCGCTCATCATCTTCGCCCGACACCGCAATCGTCCCCAGCGTATCTACCTGGACGTCTAACCACCACAAAGGGGACAGGCACCTTTGTGGTGGTTTGCTGGGCAACAATGACAGAACCGTAACGTTTTCCCAGATAAAACCTGCCAAAATAAACCTGTCCCTTTTTGGCAGGTTTCTAGAAAGGCTTTTTTGACTGTGAAGGATTCCGACCTCTCCACAACAGCTGCGCGCGACGCCGCTCGCATTGTTTGGTTTAAGCGCTACCCCGCCAAGCAGACGCTCATCGCATTTCTGCTCGCGCTGTTGGCGACCACGGCGTTTTCCATCGATCCCGCGCCGGTCTCGAGCAACGCAGTCTTGGCGATTGACCCCAAAGCCTCGGGCATGCTGTACGTGTGCTACGAGGTGCTCCTCTCGTTTGCCGGCCATACCGACGCGGTCATGCTGCTTGCGCTTGCCTGCCTGCTCACTCTGCCGTTTCGCTACGTATTCTTTGGCCGCGGCGATGCTTGGCGTCCTTCGGTGATCCTTCCGTCGCTGTTCTTTGCCGTCTGCATGGTGTTTGGCCGCAGCTACGACCTCACCGATTCTGCCGAGATCGTACTCGGCGACAAGGCTCGCATCATCTGCGCCTGGATAGGCGGTGCGGGCTGGATGCTCTTGGCGGTCGTTGCCTTCTACCTGGCTTTTGAGTGTCTAGATTGGCTGAGCTCTCGGCGCATTCCGTTTTCCGAAGCGCACTTTGGCCGCGTATGGCGTGTGGCTCACGCCGTGCTCTCGGTCCATCCCTTTGCCGGGCCCTTCCTGGTGCTTGTGATCGCCTGGGCGCCCACGCTTATCGCTTCGCTGCCCGGCCTTTTTATGGGAGATACGGGTGCGCAGATTCGCCAGTGGTTCAACTACCCCAACGGCACGAGTGATTACTTGCGTCTGCTCAATCCCAATGTGTTGCTCAACGGACATCACCCCGTGGTGCACACGGCTATCATCGGTTCGTGCGTCCAGCTGGGGCTTTCACTGTTCAACAGTGCCAACGCAGGTCTTGCCATCTACACCTGCGCTCAGTTCGTCATCACGGCCGCCTGCATGGCCTATTCCATCTCGTCGCTGCGCAAGCTGGGCGTGAGCTTGCCGATCCGCGGCGTGATCTTGCTGTTCTTTGTGTTTATGCCCATGTTCTCCAACTACGCGGCCCTGCTTACCAAAGATGTGCTGTTTACCGACGCGTTTTTGGTGCTGTTGGTGCAGACCGTGAAGCTCGTGGCCTGCGGCCTGCCCCGTCGCGATGCCAATGCCGAGCGTGCGGGCGAACAGAGGCCCGTGCTCTTTGCGCGCCATGACTGGCTGCTGCTCGCTCTGGGTGCCATGGGTTCCACGTTTCTGCGCAACGGCGGCCTGGTGTTTCCCCTGGCGGCATGCGTAATCGCGGCGGCGTTTTGCGCATGGGACGCGCATGTGGCTCGTCGTGCAGTCAAGCAGGCCGGTGCTGCGCCTTCGGGCGCCATCCCGCGTTTCCGCTGGATGGGAGTTCTTGCGGTGCTTGGACTCTGCCTTGCCTCTAATATGTACTTCACCAAGGTGTTTATGCCGGCGCACGACATTACGCCTAGTTCCAAGCGCGAAATCCTCTCGATTCCGTTCCAGCAGACGGCTCGTTTCGTCCAAAAGCACGACGGCCTCAACTCGGGTGTCAACCCTACGGTTAAGGAGGACGGCACTATCGTGGAGGCTCCTCGCGACGGCTTGGTGACCGACGATGAGCGTGCCGTGATCGACCGTGTGCTCAAGTACGACAATCTGGGCCGCCGCTACAACCCGGATAAGTCGGACGCCGTCAAAAATTGCTTTAACGAGTACGCCTCGCAGGAGGACATCAAGGCCTATTTTGAGGTCTGGGCGCAGATGTTCAAAAAGGATCCCGAGTGCTACATCTCGGCGCTCATCAATAACTACTACGGCTACTTTTATCCGAGTGCCCGCGATGCGTGGGTCTACAGCACGGCGCGCAGTGCCGAGATTATGGCGAAGCCCGATAACCTCAAGTACTTTGACTTCCATCCGGTCGATAGCAAGGTTGTGCGCTGGTGCGACCACCTGATCAACCTGTATCGCGTGGCAGTACAGCGCATCCCGTTTATCTCGCTCACCATGAGCTCGGCTACTTACGTGTGGATTATGATCGCCGTGGTGGTCTACCTGTTGCGCCGCCATTCGTGGCGCGGGCTGGCCATTTGGGTGCCGCTGCTGGGCGTGCTCGCCGTGTGTCTGATCGGTCCCTGCAACGGTTCGACCTATATGCGCTACCTGTATCCGGTTATCGCCTGCATGCCCTTTGCCATCGGCGCCACCATCACTCGCAGCGACCTCCTCTGGTCCTAATTTGGTGCAAAGGGGACAGGTTGCTTTGCACCAAAGGATGGCATCATCACGACGCCTTCATTTTGGGGTTTATCTCGCAGGCTAGTAGGTATATCATAACGACGTTTGTTTATATTGCCCGAGCATCTGCGCTGGGCTTTAGGTCAAAACCGATAGGAGACACGTATGTCCGGACACTCTAAGTGGGCCACAACCAAGCATCGTAAGGGCGCGCAGGACGCCAAGCGTTCCGCCCTCTTCTCCAAGCTGAGCCGCAACATCACCGTTGCTGCCCGTCTCGGCGGTGACCCGCTGCCCGAGAACAACGCCAGCCTCGCCGCTGCCGTTGCTAAGGCCAAGGCTCAGTCCATGCCCAAGGACAAGATCAAGTCCGCTATCGACAAGGCCTTTGGTTCGGGTGCCGATGCCGCCGTCTACGAGAACATCGTGTACGAGGGCTATGGTCCCGCCGGTGTCGCCGTCTACGTCGACTGCCTGACCGATAACCGCAACCGTACTGCCGCCGATGTCCGTTCCGCCTTCTCCCACGCTGGTGGCAACTTGGGCACCTCCGGCTCCGTCGCCTTCCAGTTTGAGCGCAAGGGCCAGATTGTCGTCGCCAAGGAGATCCTGGACGAGAATGCCAAGAAGGAGACCATGATCGCCAACGGTGCTGCCGGTGACGAGGATGAGTTCATGATGGCCATCGCCGAGGCCGGTGGCGAGGACTACGAGGATGCCGGCGAGGAGTGGATCGTCTGGACCGCTGCCAACGACGTCATGGCTGTCTCCAAGGCACTCGAGGAGCAGGGCATCCAGGTCAAGGGCTCCGAGACCACCATGGTTCCGACCACCCCGACCGAGGTCTCCGGTACCGACGCCAAGAAGGTTCAGCGCCTCATCGACCGTCTCGAGGAGCTCGACGACGTCCAGGACGTCTACAGCACCATGGACATGACCGACGAGGTCATCGCTGCCCTCGAGGAGGAGTAGCGCCTGCACGGGTTAAGCCGTGCATATCTGGGCATAATGAAGCGAGCATGCAAGCCTCGTGGAATAGATGAGCCGGATCCGCGTGCGTATGGCACCGGACCCGGCTCTTTTATAATGATGCGAATCGTTTTGCATTCTGTGGATCGAGATTTGAAGGGAGCGCCGCATGCGCGTGCTCAAACGAGCCCTAGCGATCGTATATCTTGCCGCCGCCGTCGTGGCGCTGGGCACGTTGGTCTGCCAGTTTTGGGGGCCATATACCTACCGCTTTATGCTGCTGATGCGTGACCCCATGCCGCGCATTGTCGTTACAGTGTGCGGCGGTGTCGTGGCGCTTGGCGTGCTGGCGGTCTTCTTCCGCCTGATGTTTGCTCGCCGCGAGCCGTCCTGCGTGCATCCGGCAGGGGAGCGCAATATCGAGGTCACGCTCGCGGCTCTCTCCTCGTGTGCCCGCGCTGCTGCCGAACGCGATGACCGCGTGATGGTCGAGCATATCGAGGCGCGTGTTCAGGGTTCCGACGATTCGCACGTCCGTTTTAAGGTCGAGGCTATCGCGCTTGACGATAAGGACGTGGCATCTCTGGCTACCGCGATGCAGCAGCGCATCGAAGAAGCCTGCGATACCATGCTCGGCGCGCCGGGTACGACCGCGCGCGTCCGTTTTTTGCCGTCCAAGACTACCGTCCAGACCGTGGAGGTTTCCGGTGAGTGATACCAATCAAGATAAGACCGCTCGTACGCCGCGCCTGACGATTGACCAGAGCGCCACGTCGGCGAGCGAACCTGTTGATTCCAAAGCAGAGGCAACCGAGTTACAAGACGCGGCAGCCGCGGATTTTGACGAGGCTATGGGTCTCATCAAGGGTACGGGCGCTGCCGTCTGGAGCTATGCTGTGCGTCATCCCAACACCACGCTCGGCGCCGTCGCCGGCTTTATCCTCGCCGTGTTGGTGCTCACGTTGGGCCTGTGGGACACGCTCGTCATTGCATTCTTCGTGCTGATCGGCGCTGTGATCGGCCAAATTCGCGACGGCGAGAACGGGATCGTCAACTTCTTCGGCCGTCTGTTTAGCGGCCGCTAATATGTATTCGACTGTCGCATCCGCGGCAGGCATAAGGAGGAACCATGGCTTTTAATACGAAGGTCGATGTAGCCGATACCGAGCTCGAGGAGAACGAGGCGGTCGTCGCCGAAGCTGAGGATGTGACGCTCGAGGATGAGGCTCTCGTCGAGGCCGAGTCCGATACGGATGAGGACGACGAGGAAGCGGATGAGTCCGAGGACTCGCTGACCTATTCCAACGGCGTGATCGAGAAGATCGTTGCCATGGCCACCCGCGAGGTTCCGCACGTTCTGGGCATGAAGGGTAACCTCATGCACTTTGTGCAGGAGCAGTTTGGTGCCGAGAATCTGACCAAGGGCGTGACGGTCGAGGTCACCGACGATAATCGCGTGGTCGTCAACATCTCCGTCATCATCGAGTACGGCGCCTATGCGCCCGCGATCTTCGACGATGTTAAGGCACGTGTCACCGAGCGCCTTGCCGCGATGACTGGCCTTGAGGTGGCGGGCGTCAACCTGCGCATCGAGGATGTCATCACCCCCGAGGAGTACGAGCACCGCACCAGCCAGCACGAATAACCTTCCAAAAAGGGACAGGTTTGTTTTGGCAGGTTTTATCTGCGAAAACATTAAACGGCCGACCGCGCAAGCAAAAGCGTGGCCGGCCGTTTTTGTACGCTCCCGATATAGTCATACCGCTCGTCTAACTAAGGGTTGCAATCCCCACGTTCCGCGTTACTCTAATGGGCGCATTGTTTCCAAATTGTTAACGAGGGGTTGCCGTAATGGCCGACGAGCACGAAACAGAAAGCAAGGCATGGGCAATTGAGGCCGCTGCGGCAGAGGCGGCGTCGCGTGCTGCCGAGGAGGTGCATCGTCCTCCCGTAGTGCCGATGGAACGCGTGGTCGATCGCGATGTTATCGAGCGGGGCGAGCGCGCTGGTCGCAAGCGCAGCCAGGAGCCGGGCTTTCCGCGCTTTTTTGCCGAGCTCAATTTGGGCCTGATCCTCACGGCCTTTGCCATCGTCGCGTTTAAAACCCCTAATCACTTTGCTTTTGGCGGCACCTCGGGCGTGTCGGTCATTCTGTCCACGCTGTTCCCGACCCTGCCCGTCGGCGTCTTTATGTGGATTATCAATGCGGTCCTGGTCGTTCTGGGCTTTATCTTTTTGGAGCGCAAGGCAATCCTGTGGAGTGTCTTTGCCTCGTTTGCGCTGTCCGCCTATGTTTCGCTGTTTGAGCTCTTTATTCCGACCGATGTCTCGATGACGGGCGATATGTGGCTCGACCTGTGCTTTGCCGTGATTCTGCCGGCGCTCGGCAGCGCCATCGTCTTTGATATTGGTGCCTCGACGGGCGGCACGGACATCCTCGCCATGATTCTCAAACGCCGCACCACGCTTGAGATCGGCCGTGCGCTGCTGTTGGTCGATATCGGCATCGTGACCATCGCGGCCTTCTTGTACGGTCCGCGCGTCGGTCTGTACTGCGTGCTCGGCCTGTTTGCCAAGACGCTTGTGGTCGACAAGGCCATCGAGAGCATTCACCTGCGCAAAGTCTGCACGGTCATTTGTTCCGAGCCCCTTAAGGTCGAGGAGTTTATCGTCAAGCATCTCAACCGTACGGCGACTATCAGCCGCGGCTACGGTGCTTTCTCGGGCAAGTGCGTGACGGTGATCATGAGCGTGCTAAGCCGTCGCGAGGCCGTGCAGCTGCGCCGCTATGCGCGCGAAGTCGATCCGGGTGCCTTTATCACGATTGTCGACAGCTCCGAGATCGTCGGCAAGGGTTTCCGCGGAACGAACTAACGCGGTCGAGCTCATCAAACAATCGAATAGCGCCCTGCGCATTGCAAATGCGTCATGTTGGAGTATTTGTCCCCACATTGGGTGATAATGATGCTAAAGACATCGTTTGCGATCCAGATGATTCGCTCAAGATACGAAGGGATGATCTCGATGTTCTGTTCGCAGTGTGGTGCCCCCATGGGCGACAACGATAAGTTCTGTGGTGCGTGTGGTGCCCCCAATGCCGGTGCCGCAGCCTCTGCCCCTCAGGGTCAGCCCCAGCAGTTTGTTCCGCAACCGCCCGTGGCGAATGCGTCCAAGGGCTGTGTGGCTCAGGCGTTTGAGGATATGACCAAGACTCCGGGCGTGCTGCAGCGCGTGTGCCAGATTGCCTTTTTACCGGCGCTGATTTGTGTTGTGTCGGTACTCGTGCTGTTTATTCCCGTTATTGGCGGCATTGCAGCTGCCATCGGCTTTTTGGCAGCTTGCATTGCGAGCGTGTGTGGTTCCGGCTTTGGTATTGAGTGGGGTCGCGATCTGTCGCTCAAGGTTGATGGCGGTATGGATCGTCCACTCATGCGTTCCACGTCGTTTGGCCTCGGAGTCTTTTCGAGCGTTATCTCGGTCGTGCTCGAGGTTATCGCTGCCATTCCCGTTATCGGTGTAGTGCTTTCGCTGGTGGAGAGCGTGGTAATTGGCGCCGCGGGCTCGTATTCGTATTACGGCTCCTATGCACTCGAGGCAGCGCTGTTTGGCTCGCTTGGCCTGCTTGTCCTGGCTATGATTGCCACGGCGGTCTTGGGGGTCTTCTTTAAGATGTTCGCCGACATTGCCGTGATGCACTTTGCGGTGACCGGTCGTGTCGAGAGCGCGTTTTCGCTCGACAAGGTCTGGGCGGCGTTTAAGCACAACAAGACCAAGCTGTTCTGCGCTTCGTTCCTTCCCGAGTTTTTGACGGGTCTGGTCGCCAACGTTGTCACATGGATCCTGACGCTCGTCTTCGGCGCCATTGCCTCTGTCGGTATGTATAACTACTACTACCGTCCTTCGGCTATTGAGGCGCTTGTTGCCGGCGGTGGCATCACGCTCGTATTGTTCTTGGTGCTGACGGCGTTTGTCACGGTATTCCTTACGGTCTTTGGCAAGATGCTCAAGCATCGTGCCGTTGGCTATTGGGTAGCGCGCTACGCAAGCGAGTGGGCCGACGAGGACAAGGACGACGTCCTGACTTTTGTGCTGCCGTTTGAGAAGAAGTCTGCTCCGGCTGGTTTTAGCGCCGACGCAGCGCCCGTATCCGATTCCGCTGCGGCGCCGGCGCCTGCGCCCGAGCCCGAGCCCGAGCCCGTGCCTGAGCCTGAGCCCGAGCCCGAGCCCGCGCCCGTGCCTGAGCCCGAGCCCGCGCCCATGCCGGAACCGGAGCCCGAGCCTGCACCTGAGCCCGAGCCTGCGCCAAGCTCCGACGAGGACCCGCAGGACGAGTAACCCTGCCACCTGCCATTTGGGGACGGGGTAGAAACGGTAGAAATAGCGCTTGACAAATAAGCGGGGACGGACGTGCCGAAGCGTCCGCCCCCGCTTTGATATCGCGATGCGGCTATGACTGCGAGATGGTCGTGGATCGACTACTCGTCGTGCTTCTCCTCGCGGCGAGCGGCGGCACGTGCATCGTGGATGCCCTTGATCGCGGCATGACGAGCCGTGCGGGCATCATGGATGGCGTCACGGGCCTCGGCGGACGTCGCCTTGGCAGAGCGCAACTTGGCGGCCAGGTCGGGGTTGGTTTCGGCGACCGCGGCAATCGTGGGGCCGTCGAGCTCTTCTTGTGTGGGCTCGGCCAAAAAGTCGATGGCATATTGGGCGGCCACCATGGAGCCTTTGGCCAGTACCGACTCGTCAATCTTGTAGAAGCAAGAATGTTGGGCGTACGTGGCGCCAATCTGGGGGTTGCGCGTGCCAACAAAGGCGAGCACGCCCGGTACGCGGCGCAGGTACTCCGAAAAATCCTCACCCGAGAGTGTGCCGCGATAATGGCCTTGGCCGGTGGGGCCCAGGCATTTGATTACTGCCTGGCGGCACCGCTCGCTCGAGGCGGCATCGTTTTCGACCTTATAATTGGCGATGGTGTAGTCGGTGAGCTTTGCCTCGGCGCCCAAGGCGGCCGCGGTATGCTCCACGATGCGGCGCATGAGCTCCGGCATTTCCTCGTGGGTCGAATCTCCGTAGGTGCGCACCGTGCCGGCGAGGTAGGCCGTGCCGGCGATAACGTTGCGCGCGGTGCCGCCGTGCAGCTCGCCGACGGTAATGACGGCCGGCTCGTAGGGACTGATCTCGCGCGAAACGATGGTCTGCAGAGCGTTGACGATCTCGGCGGCAACCATAACGGCGTCGTGACCGCGCTGGGGCATGGCGCCGTGGCACGAGGTGCCGCGGACGTCGATGCGGAACCAGTCGGTATTGGCCATGCGCGGTCCGGGCTCGCAGCTCACGGTGCCGGCGTCGACCTCACTCCAGATGTGCGCGGCGTAGGCGCCATCGACGCCGTCGAGCACGCCCGTGCCGATCATGAGTTTGGCGCCCTGGCCGTTTTCCTCACTGGGCTGGAAGACGATGCGGACTTCGCCGTGGATGTCGTCGGTCATATGGCGCAGGATCTGCAGCGTGCCGAGCATCATGGCGATGTGGCAGTCATGGCCGCAGGCGTGCATGCAGCCCTCGTTGACGCTGGCGAACTCTTCGCCGGTCTGCTCGGTGACGGGCAGGGCGTCGATGTCGGCGCGCAGAAGGATGCGGCGGCGTGGCGTGCCGTCCTCGCGATAGGCATCCGGCGCGGTGCCGCGAAGGGTCGCCACAAGGCCCGTCTTAAGGGGACGCTCGTAGGGGATATTCATGGCGTCGAGCTGGTTGGCGATGTCGGAGGTCGTGCGCTCCTCGGCAAGGCTCAGCTCCGGGTGCTTATGGAAGTGCCGGCGCTGCTTGATGATATAGGGTTCAAACTCGGTAGCGATATCTTTGATGGCTGCGGTGACGTCGTCAGCCGCGCGAGCCTCGGTCGCCGCCATAATCTGCTGTGCCCTGGTCTTTGTCATGGTCGATTTGCTCCTTGCTGGGTTGATCGCAAAATCGTACAGGCTCTCTCCAGTATGCCACCTGCCGCTAGGGCTGGTAAAGTTGCCGTTTGCCGCTTGGGGTTTTGTTACAAGGGCGGGGGAGTACACTCGGGGGTGTTGAATTTCCTGCCAGAGATGGGGATGCCCATGCAACATATCGATCGGATTATCCGCTCCAAGAACGTCTTTACCGCGCAAGACGGCATCGATACCGCCCGCGAGCTGGCGATTGCCATCGCAGGCGACCGTATCGTCGCAGTCGGTGCGCCCGATGACGTGATTGCCGCCGCTCCTGCCGCTACGCCGGTTATCGACTACGGCGAGCAGTTTGTCTGCCCAGGTTTCCATGACGCTCATCTGCACTTCTTCCATACCTCGGTCGGCTCCTCGCCGTACATGCTCATGGATATGGGCACGTCCGAGGCTGCGCTGGTGCAGCACGCGCTCGAGTTTTCCAAGGACCTGCCCGATGACGCTTGGGTTGTGACCCAGGGTTGGCGCGATTACCGCTGGGATCCGCCCGAGCACCCTACCAAGGCCTCCCTCGACGCTGCCTTCCCCGATCGCCCCTGTGTTATGTACTCGGGCGACGGGCATACGCTGTGGCTCAACAGCCGCGCGCTCGAGGCGCTCGGCGTCACACGCGACAGCGAGCCGCCGGCGGGCGGCAGTTACGACAAAGACTCAAACGGTGAGCTTACGGGTATCGCCCACGAGGCAGCTGCTATGCAGCTGCTGCCGCGCTGCCTGGAGTGGCTGGGCGAGGACCGCATCGCAAGCGCTTACGCCGATCAAATGAGGCGGATGGCCGAGCAGGGCATCACCTCGATATGCGATATGTCGCTCATGCCCATGCCGGGCTGCGATTTTATCCGCGATGATGTCTACGACAAGCTACAGGCAGCCGGCAAGCTGGGCATCCGAGCCCATCTGTTCCCCACGTTGCTGGATGACCAATCGCGCTTAGAAGAGCTGCAGACCCGCTACGCGAACAACGCGCTGCTCTCGGCACCGGGCTTTAAGCAGTTCTTCGACGGCGTGTCGAGCGAACACACGGCATATCTCACCGAGCCCTATACCAATCCGCGCTTCCCGGGCGACCAGGGCCGTCTGACAGTTCCTGCCGAGCGCATGCGTAAGCTGGTTCTGGCGGCTGCGGAGCGCGGCCACACTGTGCGTATCCACGTCATCGGCGACGGTGCGATTCATGCCGCGCTGGATATCTTCGAGGAGGCCGCCGACCTGTACGGCCTGCCCCAGCACGGCCATAACACACTCGAGCATCTGGAGAACCTCCTGCCCGAGGACATCGACCGCCTGCGCAAGCTCAACGTGGTCGCCTCGAGCCAGCCCTGCCACATCACGCTCGATCCGGGTGGCCCAGAGCGCGACCTTGGCCTGGAGCGAAGCCGAATCATGTGGCCGTTCGCAACCTATAAGCAGCGCGGCATCCGCCAAGCCTTCGGTACTGACAGCCCTATCACGCCCGTTACCAGCATGAACGTGCTCTACACGGCCATCACGCGCCAGGACCCCAAAAGCCACTGGCCCGAGGGCGGCTGGTTGCCGAGCGAGCGTATCGATGCGGCAACGGCTCTGCGCAACTACACCCTGGGCAGCGCCTATGCAGCGGGCGACGAGCAAAACCTCGGCAGCCTAGAACCCGGCAAATACGCCGACCTGGTAGTCCTGGACCAAAACCCACTCACCATCGACCCCCAAGAACTCCAAGCCACCAAAGTCCAAGCCACCTACCTAGCCGGCAACCTGATCTACGAGCGCTAGCCCCATACCCCACCCATAAGGGGCGCGTTTCTGCAACGTGCCCCTTTCTTGTTCGCACCATCTGCATCGCCATTTTGCTGCACTGACTTTTCTGAATGCCGGGCCCGAATTAGTTAACCTGCCTCCCGTGTGGCTCCGGAGGGGCGGGGCATAAGGTTTCCTGCTCGGGCAGTCCTGCTCGCACGAAGGCCACATTAAGTGGCCTTCGGCTCGTGCGGAACTCGCGATAAACCTTATGCCCCGCCCCTCCGGAGCCACACGGGAGGCATCGCTAAGTTATCCCCCGGCATTCAGAAAATCTAAGTGCCAAAAAATAAGATTTTTTGACTCCGTGTTGTATAACCCGCCATTCGTGGGTACCATTCAACGCGTACGCAAACAAAAAGGGTTAATTCGCGCGGCATAACCGCGCGGCCCAAAAAGGAGGAAACAAGCATGTCGTCTTTGAAGCCGCTTGCAGATCGTGTTCTGGTCAAGCCCGACGAGGCCGAGCAGAAGACCGCTTCTGGTCTGTATATCGCCAGCAACGCCCAGGAGAAGCCGCAGCGCGGCACCATCGTTGCCGTTGGCGCCGGCAAGGTCAACGACAAGGGTGAGCGCATCCCCATGGACGTCAAGGTCGGTGACGTTGTCATCTACGGTAAGTTCGGTGGCAACGAGGTCAAGGTCGACGGCGAGAAGTATCTGCTGATGCGCGCCGACGACATCTACGCTGTTGTCGAGGCCTAGTCTCGTCAGAATCTCTGATTCGTCTTTGAACGCGCCCGCCGCATAGGACTCGGAAGCGGCGACGCGAGTCACGTTTCTTTTGGAGGATTACCTACCATGGCAAAGAACATTACGTTCAACACCGATGCCCGCGCTAAGCTCGCCAAGGGTGTCAACACTCTGGCCGACGCCGTTACCGTCACCATGGGCCCCAAGGGCCGCTACGTTGCGCTGCAGCGCACGTTCGGTGCTCCGACCATCACCAACGACGGCGTTTCTGTCGCCAAGGAGATCGAGCTCGAGGACAACATCGAGAACATGGGCGCTCAGCTGGTGAAGGAGGTCGCCACCAAGACCAACGACACCGTGGGTGACGGCACCACCACCGCAACCCTGCTCGCTCAAGCCATCGTCAACGACGGTCTGCGCAACGTCGCCGCTGGCGCCAACCCGCTGGCCATCCGTCGCGGCATCGACAAGGCCGTCAACGCCGCCGTCGCCGAGATGAAGAAGCAGGCCAAGCCGGTCGAGACCAAGGAGCAGATTGCTTCCGTCGGTACCATCTCCGCCGGTGACCCCGAGGTCGGCGAGAAGATCGCCGAGGCCATGGAGGTCGTGGGCAAGGACGGCGTCATCACCGTCGAGGATTCCCAGACGTTCGACATCACCATCGACACCGTCGAGGGCATGCAGTTCGACAAGGGCTATGTCTCCGCTTACTTCGTCACGGATAACGACCGCATGGAGGCCGTGATGAAGGATCCGTACATCCTCATCACCGACCAGAAGATCTCCAGCGTCCAGGACATCATGCCTGTTCTCGAGGCTGTCCAGCGCGCTGGCCGTGGCCTGCTCATCATCGCTGAGGACATCGATGGCGAGGCTCTGCCGACCCTCGTCCTCAACAAGATCCGTGGCGCCCTCAACGTCTGCGCCGTCAAGGCCCCGGGCTACGGCGATCGCCGCAAGCGCATCCTGGAGGACATCGCCGTCCTCACCGGTGGCCAGGCTGCTCTGGACGAGCTGGGCGTGAAGGTCGCTGACATCACCGCCGATATGCTTGGTACCGCTAAGTCCGTCACTATCTCCAAGGACAACACCGTCGTCGTCGGCGGCGCTGGCTCCAAGGAGGCCATCGACGCCCGCATCGCTCAGATCAAGGGCGAGATGGAGAACACCACCTCTGACTTCGACCGTGAGAAGCTCCAGGAGCGCCTGGCCAAGCTCTCCGGTGGCGTTGCCGTCATCAAGGTCGGCGCTGCTACCGAGTCCGAGCTCAAGGAGATCAAGCACCGCGTCGAGGACGCCCTGCAGGCTACCCGTGCTGCTGTCGAGGAGGGCATTGTCGCCGGCGGCGGCGTCGCCTTCATGGACGCTGCTCCTGCGCTCGACGCCGTTGAGCTTGACGACCCCGAGGAGAAGATCGGCGTCGACATCGTCAAGAAGGCTCTGACTGCTCCGGTCGCCACCATCGCCAAGAACGCTGGCTTTGAGGGCGCCGTCGTGGTCGACAAGGTTGCCGAGCTGCCCGCCGGCCAGGGTCTCAACTCTGCCAACGGCGAGTGGGGCGACATGATCGAGATGGGCGTCCTCGACCCCGTCAAGGTCAGCCGCGTCACCCTGCAAAACGCTGCTTCCGTCGCCAGCCTGATTCTCATCACCGAGGCCACCGTCTCCGATGTGCCCAAGAACACTCAGCTTGAGGACGCTATCGCTGCTGCTACCGCTGGTCAGCAGGGTGGCGGTATGTACTAAGGCCGACAAGGTCTAGAACTCCCACCGGGAATCCGGGGGCGTGACGGGGGTTTCTCTCCGGAACGTCCTCGGACATGCAAAGAGGCTCCGCTGCGCGCTTCGCGCTGCGGAGCCTC
>CAJMMF010000008.1:0-84015 GCA_905214385.1 uncultured bacterium | reverse complement strand
GCTCTTCTCGGCAGCCGTCATCTGCGGGAGGAACTGCCTCGTCAGCTGGGTGAGCTCGTCTTCCATTGCAACCTCCATCTCTCCTGATGATGGAATTGTCGCAACCGGGGCCCCGTCGCGTGTACTGCGTGCAGGACACTTATCCAAAGTGGTCTAACACAACGGTTAGTGCGGACACCGGTAGGCGTTCGCTGGTAATACGATTTTCCAAGCTCGCCGAAACCGTGCGAGCCTATCGGCCAAGCCTGCCTTCACAAACGCAGCAGAAACACGGCACAGGTGGTGATGCGATGCACGTCTGGAAGACCTAGGGGCAGACGCGGACTCGCATTCAGCATCGATGCTGGCGCGTCAGACAATCATCGTCCAGGGGAAGCGCCCATGCCGCTGGGACAATTTGTCCCCGCGGGCGCCGCGCCCTCAATATGTCCCTTTTCTGAATACGGGACTAACAGAACCCTGCAGAACCTAGAGCGCCCTCTCTGCGAAACCCTCCTCCTGACCTTCGTGTAGAAAGCAGGAAAGCGTACACGGCGCACGCCGCTGAAAACTGCGGAACGATACGGAATCGACAGGCAAGAAATGCAAACCTCGCAATATCCCAATCAAAATTGTATAATCCCAAGGCAAATGGGAATATGCAAAAGGGACTGGTAATGAACGATACCATAAAATACCTGAAAGATGAGATGGGCCTCTTCGTGACCGAGTTCGAATGGTCTGGAGCGTCTGAACTCCCGCTTTATCTTGCTAAGGCGGCATCCTATCGGCTGTGTTCCTGCAACGGGGTCGATTTCATTATGGCAGAGGTCGAGGGGGAGGTCTCGCTTCCCAACCTCAAGAGGATCGTCTCTCAAGTGTCGGCGAGGGCGGGCCTGCAGGTTGCGCTCGTCGCCCAGATCGACGCGCGCCAGCGAAAGGCCCTCGTTTCACAGGGCATCCCGTTCGTCGTTCCCGGCAGGCAGGCTTTCCTTCCGATGCTGGGTTTCGTTGCGAGCGCGAAACGGGAGCCGCGTTCTCTTCCGGAGGTGCTGGCGCCAGGTACTCAGGCTGTGCTGGTTACGCTGCTGGCCAACCCAGAGGTGCGAACGTCCGAAGAGCTGATGAGGGCGACGGGCATGCCGTCGTCGAGCATCTCGAGGGCCCTCGACGATCTGTCTCGCAGGGGGCTCGTAAGCAAGTCCAAAAACGGCCGCGCAGTGGTCATCGAACGCAGCACGAGCAGGAACGATCTCGTCAAAAGTGCAATCGGATGCCTGCGGAATCCTGTCGCGCGGGCCGTGTATGCGAAAAGAGACGAGCAAACGGCGCAGCTTCCGCTTGCGGGGGTGAGCGAGCTTTCGCAGCGCAGTATGCTGGCAGCCCCCCGAATCGAGCAGCGCGCGGTATCGAGGAGGGCCTTCAAAGAACTTGAGTTCGAGGAGGTCCAACTTGGCGAGCTTCACGATGAGGAGACGGTTCAGGTCCAGGTATGGGCGTACGACCCGCTCGTGGCAGGAGGAGATGCGGTTGACGACGTGTCGCTTGCGTTGACGCTCGTCGGCGAGGGCGACGAGCGCGTCATCGGCCAGTTGAACGCGATTTTTGGGGAGGAATTATGGCAGTGAGCGAAGTTTACGGGCTACGCCGGTTCTCGGAATACATGGAGGGCCTCGAGGACTGCTATGCGATCATTGGCGGCACGGCGTGCGACATCATCCTGAGCAACGCGGATCTCGACTTCAGGGTCACCAAGGACATCGACGTCATCCTGATTGCCGAGAACCGCTTTTCCGAGGTTGCGGCGGCAATATGGAAGCTGGTGAAGGACGGCGGCTACGATTGCGGATGGAGGGGCTCCGGGGGAGTTCATTTCTATCGATTCACCAAGCCGAGCGTTGCTGGCTTCCCGAGCATGGTGGAGCTGTTTAGCAAAGCCCCCTCGTTCATCAAGGAACCAGAAGGGCTGACAATCGTCCCGCTGCCAGCGGGCGAAGAGGCGTCGAGCCTTTCGGCTATCCTTCTCGATGACGACTACTACGCCTACATGAAGTCCGGTTGCAAGGAGGTCGACGGGATCATGGTTCTGGACGAGGTGCACCTTGTCCCTTTCAAGGCCAAGGCCTATCTCGATCTATCGAAGCGTAAGGCCGCTGGCGAGAGGGTCGATTCGAGCGACATCAAGAAGCACAAAAAGGATGTTTTCAGGTTGGCTCAGCTCTTCTCCCCGAGAACGTCGTCGGCACTGCCCGATTCGATTCGCAACGATATGACTGAGTTTTGCGAGAAGGTCCGTGCCGAGGGCGTTCCTCTGAAGCAGATGGGGGTTCCAATGACGCTCGAGGAGGGAATTGAGCTGATCAAGCGTGTATACGACCTGTAGGGGCGGTTTCGGAATCTTTCAAGCATGCGACGAAGTAGGTGATGGGTTAGTTTTTTCGGCTTCGGTCGTATTGAGGACGATGCCCGAATGACGAAACTGAGATTGTTCCGAAAAGCAAAGAGCCGCAGCATTGCTACGGCTCTAAATTCATGCTATGATATGGGAAAATAGAACATTTGTTCGGTTATTCCCACTCGATGGCGTCGGTTCTGCCGTCCCGTCATTCCAGTTACACCCAGTTTTCGGCATCGACACGGAACGCGTGCCGCCGAATGACGCGATGTCGCGTTTCGTCGGCTTCGGGGACAAAAGTTGGGACAACCTCAAAAAACTTTTTTCAAACTCAGGGCTTTGAGTTTTTATTTTTGTCCCAAGGGGCACGGAGAGCCGCCTTTGGAGGCTCGATATCGCCGAAAACGCCCGTTTTGAAACTCAACCGCCTTTGAGCCTGCAAGCCACCAGCTTCAACAGTAAGTGAGTCGACGCGGGTGGCTTACGAGCCGTTCACAAAACCGCAGGCCACAGGTCTTTGTCAACGATAAGCAAAGTGAATAGTCTCAGGTGGCTTGCCCATGAGTTGGCGTAAGCCTGTTTAGCAAAAGGCTAATCGGACACGACAGGCCGCCCGCATGGCGACGGCGTTTCCCGTGCGGGCACAAACAGCCCTGCGTGCCCTGTCGCGCGATATCCCAATGCGACGTTCAGAACCCTACCCGCCAAGCAGCCACCTCGCGAAATTCAGCACGAGCACGCCCTCCCGGGTATGGGGCTCATGCCTCGTGCGAGTGATGAGAATCTTCGGGAATGCATCCCCGATGGATAGAATCGGCGCAATCTCCCTCTCGAGCGTCGAATCGGCGCCGATATCGTCGCTCACATACACTTTCCTTCCCGGTTTCGAAACTTGGAAGGCAGTATGCGCAAGGATGCGTCGAGGTGCGATCCCAGTCGTACCATGCCAGCAGAGATGTCGAGGCACATTCGTTCATGCTGCAATGCGGGCATCGGAGATGAAAAAAAAAGCCCGTCGGGTAGTCATGGGCGTGCGGGAGCCCGCATCAGTAACCTGCCTCCTCGGTTGTCCCTTCTTTGCATGGTCGTCTACATAAAGGAGGAACCAGCCATGCAGATCAGCATGCTTGCCCTTCTTGGGTCACGGACCGGGGAGGCGAGGGCCTCCGTCGGGACCGCCCCGAGCAACCGGCATATCCAAGGAATGACAAGGCTCGATCGCTGTGCTGGTCAGGATGCCGAAGCGGGCCGTCCGCCAATCGGAATGCGGGTCAGGATGCTGCAACGTGATTCCAGCTGCAGGATACGGCTCCTTTGCGGTTGCCGCAAAACCTGCTGGCAACATTCTTACTATCCGAATGATGTACGCATCCCTTGGGATCGTTTCGCCTGACCAGGGCCATCTTCAGCGCCTCATCGGCCAGCTCGGCAGGCGCCTCTTCCACGCGTAATAGCCCTGGCGGGTCACCTACGCAACCAAAGATACAAAAGGGATCGAATGGCCAGAAAGGATTGTCCTTGCCGACAGGCAATCCTTGACAAACGAGCTTCAGCCTCCTTAAAATTGCGTGGTTTGCCGAACTGAGTCAGCGAAGGAGGGGTGTCGTGGTTGGTCTTTTCCGCACGTGGATGAGCGCCTAAAAAGCGGCGCTGTTATGGCGTCGCGCTGTTTTGCACGCCATTCCACGATTGGACATAACCATGATGTTTGAAACCTCTCGGCGCAGGTCTGTTTCGCTGTGCCATTCATGGCAATTTAAGATTTGTTTCGTATGGGGCGGGGAGCTCGTGTCGACATTGACGAGCTCGATTCTCCAAATGGGTCTCATTTGGCATATCGCCCTCACGACAGGATCATCTTCCCTCCTCTCCCTGGCATCGTTAGCAGGCTTTCTGCCGATTGCTTTGTTCGGAGTCCTTGCGGGCGCCGTTGTCGACAGACTGCCTTTGAAGCGTGTTCTCATCGGCGCCGACCTCTTCGTTGCCGCGGTGGGCGCCGCCTTGGCGATTGCCTCGTTGGCCGGCAGCTTACCTGCGTGGTCAATACTCATCGCCCTGTTTCTCCGCGCAGCTGGCACTTCGTTCTACACGCCGGCCTCCCAATCCCTCACGCCCCATCTCGCCCCGCCAGAGCATCTCGTTCGCCTATCGGGAGTGATGCAAGCGATTCAGTCCGCCGGATACATTTTTGGCGCCGCGCTCGCGGCAGTGATTTATCCTGTGGCGGGCATTACCGCCATGATTGCCCTCGACGTGCTGGGGGCGCTTTTCGCTTCTCTAGCTGTCCTCGCCGCTCAGATAGACGCAGGAGGACTCGACGAAGCCGACCGCAGCTCGTCCTTTTCCAATAAAGTTCGAGAACTTTTCTCTGAGATTTCGGACGGCTACAAGCTGATCAGGGGATACAGGGGGCTGTTCGCCATTCTTTGGTGCGGGTTCGTCTTCGCTTTCGCGTTCTCCCCACTCGCGGCATTGTTCCCAATAATGACCTTGGGACATTTTGGCGGTAGCACGGGGGATGCTGCTTTGGTGGAGGTCCTTTTCTCCGCAGGCATGCTGGCTGGGTCCGGCATTTTGGCGGCCACGGGAGGGTTCCGCAATAGGTCGCTCACCATGGTCGCCGCAATCGCCGGCTTCGGCGTCGTCGCAATCGCATCCGGATTGCTCGGCCCGTCGCTGTTCGCCGCTTTCCTACCGGCGAGCTTTCTTATGGGCGCATGCTCCCCGCTGTACGCAGGAACCCAGACTGCCCTTATGCAGGAGCAGATACCTCCTGAGTACCTAGGCCGCGTTTTTGGTCTCTATGGAACCATTATGGCGTGGGCCATGCCCATGGGCCTCGCAGCCCCCTCCGTTTTGCGCACCTGCTCGGAGCTCCGTTGTGGTCCGTCGGTTCTGGAGCGACCATGACACTGCTTGCGTTGGCGATGCTTCTCGCTCCAAGCGTCCGAAACGTGGGGAAAAAAGATTCCGGGCAGATTCAATAGCCCAAGCATTCGAAAAAGAGGCGGCAGCCATCGGTTCGCGCGTCAGCCTTCAAGCCCTTGCGACGACGAGGTATTGCGCCGACATCCCACATCGCGCTCCTTATTCGCCGCCAACTATCATTTTCGGATTTGCCGGCTTGCGCAAGGCCAAAACGCTCACGCCGGCAATCGGGCAAAGGCGAAAAATCGACGTGAGCGATTCTTTATTGGCATGGCTGCGCTTCCAGAAAACGACAATACACAAAAGGTGGTTCAACTTATGGAACTCATAGTCAAAGCTAAAGACATCTTTTTGGAATATGCCGGCCGCGATATTCTGGACATCGAAGAATTGGAAATCTACCCCTACGATCGCATCGGCTTGGTAGGAGACAACGGTGCAGGCAAAACCAGCCTGCTAAAAATCCTGAGCGGCAATCTAACCATTGCGGACGCCGACGTCAGGCGCTTCGGCAGCATTGCCCTCATCGGCCAGCTCGACGAACTCGACCTTGATGCGGCTCAGGACAACGGCGAGATGCTCTCCCGTCTCAACGTCGCCGAAGTGGCGCAGGAGACGATGAGCGGCGGGGAGGAAACACGCGCCAAGATTGCCTCTGCGCTCTCCCAGCATGCAAGCGCGATCTTCGCCGACGAGCCTACGAGCCACCTCGACCAAGACGGCATCCGCCTTCTCGTCGGACAGCTCAAGGCATTTGATGGGGCCCTGCTCATCGTGAGCCATGACCGTCATTTTCTCGACCAGGTGGTAGACAAGATCTGGGAGCTCAAAGACGGCGGTATTTCCGAATTCTGGGGTGACTACTCCGACTATCTGCGACAGAAAGAAGAAGAGCGCAAAGCTCAGGCGACTCGATACGAAGAGGCGATGCGCGAGCGCGATCGCCTCGAAGCCGCCATCGAAAAACAGCGGAAAAAAGCACGGCAGGTCGACGCCAAGCGGAAGGGTGCGAAAAAAAGCAACGAGTATGCAGGTCGCTTGGGGCATCAGAAAACAACCGGCACCAAGCAGAAGAAAATGCATCAGGCAGCTAAGAACATGGAGAAGCGCCTCGAAGCGCTCGAAGGGATCGAGGCCCCAGATAGCATTCGCGCCGTGCGCTTCCGCCAGAGCAAGGCCCTGGAACTGCACAGCAAATTTCCCATCTCGGCAGATGATTTCAGCTTGAGCTTCGGCAACTGCGTGCTCTATGACCACGCGAAATTCGAGATACCGCTCGGTGCCAAAGTGGCCATCACCGGTGGCAACGGCACAGGAAAGACCAGCCTGCTGAAGGCAATCGTTCGACGCGCCGACGGTATCAACATCTCTCCCAAAGCAGAGATCGGCTACTTCGAACAGACAGGTTACAAGTTCGACGCCCGCCAGTCTGTGATCTCGTTCATGCAGAATGGTTGCGAGTACAGCATGACCGAAATTCGAGGCATCCTCGCCTCTATGGGAATCGGACCGCGCGACCTGACAAAGGACGTTGGCGTTCTCTCGGGAGGCGAAGTCATCAAGCTGCTACTCGCGAAGATGCTGCTGGGCAGATACAACATCTTGCTCATGGACGAGCCTGGAAATTACCTGGACATCAAGAGCGCCGAAGCCCTCGAGCAGATGATGAGCGCCTATGCCGGAACGATAGTGTTCGTCTCCCACGATAAGAGGCTGGTCGAGAACGTCGCAGACATTGTCTACGAAATAAAGGACACCAAGCTAGTCAAAATCTTTCAGCGCGAATAGCCCTAAATGAGCAGGAAATAATCCCCGAACGGAGACAAGGGAGTAAAACGGCAAAGAAAGAGCCTCCGTCCCAACGCAGGGAACGGAGGCTCTTTAATCGCTTTTACTCATCTCCGTCGCTGGTGGCTTTGTCATGACTCTCGTACGAAACGAAACTCAGCGGCATAGTGCGGCACTCAAAATCGCAGGTCAGAACCCTGTCGTCCTACTCCCACTCGATGGTCGCGGGCGGCTTGGACGTGATGTCGTAGCACACGCGGTTGGCGCCGGGGACCTCGGCCACGATACGGCCGGAAATGCGGGCCAGCACGTCGTAGGGCAGCTTGGCCCAGTCGGCGGTCATGGCATCGCTGGACTCGACGGCGCGCAGGATAATCGGGCGCTGATAGGTGCGCTCGTCGCCCATAACGCCAACGGACTTGATGTCGGGCAGGACCGCGAAATACTGCCAGCAGCTGTGCTCGGAGTTGCGCTCGCCGGTCTGCTCAAACAGGCGCTGGTTGTAGGCATCGAGCTCCTCACGCACGATAGCGTCGGCGTTCTTGAGGATCTCGAGTTTCTCCTTGTCGACCGCGCCGATGATGCGGATGGCCAGACCCGGGCCCGGGAAGGGCTGACGGAACACGATGTGACCCGGCAGGCCGAGCGCCAGACCAAGCGCGCGGACCTCGTCCTTAAAGAAGTGGTCGAGCGGCTCGATGAGGTCGAAGTGCACGCCCTCGGGGAACGGGATCAGGTTGTGGTGGCTCTTGATGGTGGCCGTCTTGCCGCCCGTCTTGCGAGCGCCGGACTCGATGATGTCGGGGTAGATGGTGCCCTGAGCCAGATACTTGACCGGCTTGCCATCGCACTCGAGCTGCTGGGCGACCGCGAAGAACTCTTTCCAGAACTGCGTGCCGATGATGCGGCGCTTCTCCTCAGGCTCGGTCACGCCGGCCAGAAGCTCGGCATAGCGGTCCTCGGCGTGGACGTGGATAAAGTCGACGTCAAACTGCTTGGTGAAGACCTCCTCCACCTGCTCGGGCTCACCCTTGCGCAGCAGACCGTGGTTGATGAACACACAGGTCATCTGCTTGCCCACGGCGCGGGCGCCCAGCGCAGCCACGACGGAGGAGTCGACGCCACCGGACAAGGCCAGAATCACGCGGTCGTCGCCGACCTTCTCGCGGAACTCGGCCGTCATGGTCTCGACCAGGTTGTCCATGCTCCAGTTGGGCTCCAGGCCGCAGATCTCAAACAGGAAGTTGCTCAGCAGCTGCTGACCGTACTCGGAGTGCTTGACTTCGGGGTGGAACTGCGTGGTGAAAATCTTGCGCTCGACGCACTCCATGGCGGCAACCGGGCACACGTCGGTGCTGGCAGTAACGGTAAAGCCCTCGGGCACCTCGGAGACGGCATCACGGTGGCTCATCCACACGGTCTGCTCCATAGGCGTGGAGTTAAAGAGCTTGGCACCAGCCGTGCGCGTGATGGTGGCGCGGCCGTACTCGCCCACCTCGGAGTGGCCGACCTTGCCGCCGAGCGTCACGGCCGTGATCTGATGGCCGTAGCAAAAGCCCAGGACGGGAAGGCCCAGGTCAAAGATGGCAGGATCGATGGACGGAGCGTCCTCAGCATACACAGAAGCCGGGCCGCCGGAAAGGATGAGCGCAGAGGCGTTCATCTCGCGAATCTCGTCGGCCGAGATGTCGCAGGGAACGATCTCGGAATACACGTTGAGGTCGCGAACGCGACGGGCAATGAGCTGACCGTACTGCGCACCAAAGTCGAGTACGAGGACCTTTGCGGAAGCCTTTTGATCCATGGTTTCCCCCTCTTGTTGGCGGGGAGCCGGTGCCCACCCGCGTGAATGAACGAAAATAACTTTCATAGTGTACACGTTATATGGGGTTTCTCGTCCCTCGCAGCCATCAGCGCACGGCAAACGCACGACCTGGGCCTTATTTGACGGCAATTGGAGTGTTACTAAACATTACAGATGATGTATTACGTTTGAACATTGGACGCCCTGTGCCACAATACTGCCGAACGACTCCGCCTCTGGGGCGGCAAATACGATAGGAATACCAGCATGAAGCGCATCCTTCTCATCGCCACGGGCGGCACCATCGCATCGACCGAGGACGGCAACGGCCTCTCCCCCGCCCTGACCGGTGAGGAGCTCGCCCAGAGCGTCCCCGAGATCTCGGGCCTCTGCGAGCTCGACGTCGTGCAGCCCATGAACATCGACAGCACCAATATGCGTCCGAGCGACTGGATGCGTATCCGCGACGTCATCGTCGAGGGTTACGCCGACCACGACGGCTTCGTGATTCTGCACGGCACCGACACCATGAGCTACACCGCGGCGGCGCTTTCCTACCTGATTCAGGACAGCCCCAAGCCCATCGTGCTCACCGGCTCGCAAAAGCCCATGGGCAACCCCTTTACCGATGCCAAGCTCAATCTGTACCAGAGCCTGCTCTATGCGCTCGACGAGCATTCGCACGATGTCTCGATCGTGTTTGGCGGCGTGGCAATTGCCGGCACGCGCGCCCGCAAGCAGCGCACCATGAGCTTTAACGCGTTCATTAGTGTCAACTATCCGCCCATTGCCTACATCCGCAACGACCGCATCGTGCGCAACGGGATTCACGGCACTCACCAGAATGAGTGCCCGGTTCGTTTCTACGACAGTATCGACCCGCGTGTGTTTGTCCTTAAGCTCACGCCCGGCGTGAACCCGGGTATCCTGGACGCCCTTGCCGATAGCTACGATGCTGTAATCCTGGAGACCTTTGGCATTGGCGGCATCCCCGAGTTTGGTGAGTCGGGCGAGTCGTTCCAAGAGACAATTTTCCGCTGGGTCGATTCGGGCCGCACTGTCGTTATGACCACACAGGTCCCCGAAGAGGGCCTCGATCTGGGTGTTTATGAGGTCGGCCGCGCTTACGCCGATCATTCGGGTATTTTGCGCGGCGACGACATGACCACCGAGACGCTCGTAGCCAAAACCATGTGGGCACTCGGCCAGTCACGCGATGCCGCCGAGATCCAGCGCCTGTTCTACAGCCAAGTCAACCACGACCGCATCCCGATGGCGTAATTCAGTTGTCGACGGGTATCCCCTATTCGATCCCCTCGAGAAGCTCTGACACCGTCATGCCGAGTGCGGGCGCGATCTTAAATAGAACCTTGAGCGTGAAATTTGCCGTCCCATCTTCGATTCGGTCGAGGTAGGGTCGGCTGATTCCTGTCGCCACACAAAAATCAACCTTGGAGATACCAAGGTCTCTGCGCGCCTCTTCGACCCGCCTGCCAAGAATCTGTTTCGCACGTTCGTCCATGCAGCCGAGTTTGAAATGGAGCCGAACAAAAACGTAAACTATAGTTTACGTTTTGCCGAATATACAGGAGTTTTCTATGTCGGCTTGCTCGATTTACATGCGTCAGAAATCACGTTGCGCAGACGGTGTGCAGCCCAAGATTGTCAGCGTTGAGGCCGAATACCTTTCCCCAGACGAACGAACGGCCTTTGCGTTGCTATCGAGCCGTGTTGCGACCGCACTACTCCCCGACCCGGCGAGAGGCGAGCTCGCCGCTCAATGTCAGGCGTTCGGCTGCGCCCTTGGCCAGGCCGTAGTAATAGCAACCAGCCAGCGTGGCCTGCCCCTTCTCCTCGAAGCCGGCGTCGCGCTCGCCCTTCGCGGTGCCGGATACGAAAACGAGGCCGCCGCCGATGTAGTCTTTCAACCACGATCGAGCGGCGGCCTCGCAGCAGCCATCGAATATGCTTGCAGGCTCGTTGCCTAAAGGCGCAAGCTAAAAGCCCAGGCCAAAGCCCATACCGGTAATCGCCGAATACATAAAGTAGACGTTGATCACGTTGAGGAACACACCCGTGATGCAACCGTTACGCAGGTAGCGCTCGCACACGATGCGCGCCATGGCGGCGGAGTCATCATTGTTCTTTGCCTGGCGTCCCGCCGTAAAGTACGTCGCCACGCTCAGCAGCAGATTGAGCACCGGCAACGCCAGCAACTCGTAGCTCTTGCCCCAGCGTGTCGCCTCGCCGGCGGCATTAAACTTTGTTGCCACCTCGGGACCAATGTTGGGGATAACACACGCTGCGACCACCAGCGGAATCACCGCAAGTACGAGCAGCGCAATACCCATGTAGCCAGCTTTTTTGCCATATTTAAACATATGCGTCGTCCTTACACGTTAAAGCGGAAGTGCACGACGTCGCCATCGGCCATGACATAGTCCTTGCCCTCGATGCGCAGCTTGCCGGCGGCCTTGGCGCCCTGCTCGCCGCCGAGCTCGATGTAGTCGTCATAGCCAATGACCTCGGCCTTAATAAAGCCGCGCTCAAAGTCGGTGTGGATGACGCCGGCGGCTTGCGGGGCGGTCGCGCCCTGACGCACCGTCCAGGCCTTGACCTCCATCTCACCAGCCGTAAAGAACGACTGCAGGCCAAGCAGCTTGTAGGCGGCCTGCGCGAGCACGTCCAGGCCGGGCTGCTCCAGGCCCAGGCTCTCCAGGTAGTCGGCAGCGTCCTCGGGATCGAGCTCGGAAAGCTCGGCCTCAATCTTGGCGCAGATCGGCAGCGGCTTGACGCCATCGATGGGCGCCAGGTCCTCGTTGAGCATATCCTCGTCCACGTTGGCCACATACAGGATGGGCTTCATGGTGAGCAGGAACAGGCCCTTGGCGGCGGCGCGCTCCTCGTCAGTCATCTCCATGGATGCGGCGCGCTTGCCCTCGTTGAGCCAGGCAAGCAGACGCTTGGCGACCTCAAACTTGGGCATGAGCTCCTTGTCGCGCTTGGCCTCCTTCTCGAGCTTGGGCAGCTGCTTCTCGAGCGTGCCCATGTCGGCCAGGATAAGCTCGGTCATGATGGTGTCGGCATCGCCGGCGGGATCGACGAACTCGCCGGTGCGGCCCACCTCACGCATGACGTTGGGGTCCTTAAAGTAGCGCACGACCTCGCAGATGGCGTCGGTCTCGCGGATGTTTGCCAAGAACTGATTGCCCAGACCCTCGCCCTCGTTAGCGCCCTTCACCAGACCTGCGATGTCGACGAACTCGACCGTAGCCGGCACAATGCGACCCGGGTTGACGATGTCGGCGAGCTTTTGCAGGCGGCTATCGGGCACATCGACGATACCCACGTTGGGGTCGATCGTGGCGAACGGGTAGTTGGCGGCAAGGCCGGTCTTTTTGGTAAGCGCGGTGAACAGCGTCGACTTGCCCACGTTGGGCAGGCCCACGATACCGATGGAAAGGGACACGACAGCTCCTTTTGATACAGGTACTTCAAACTGCATAAGTATAGCGCCGCCGCAGCATCCAGGCGAACCCGGACGCCACGGCGGCGCAAATGAAGCAGAGATAGGGGTCGCTGACTAGTCTGCGAGCTTTTCCACCTGATCGAGCATCTTATCGAGCTTGGCCTTTGCCTCGGCCTTGACCTTCTCGGCCTCCTCGTGAGCCTTCGCCTTCTGGGCGGCCTTTTCCTCGGCCTCGGGATCGACGACGACCAGATTGGACGCATCGTGTTCGACCAGCTTGAGCGCATGTTCGGGACAAACCTTGACGCAGGCTCCGCAACCCAAACAATACGTGGACTCCAGTGCAAAGCGACCGCTTCCCACCAAATCGCAGGCGGACGTGGGGCACGCGTTAACGCACTCGCCGCACGACGTGCACTTGTCAAAATCGCACTCCGGCGTGCTCACCTGCATG
The DNA here is from genome assembly GCA_905214385.1 of uncultured bacterium. Classification (GTDB taxonomy): domain Bacteria; phylum Actinomycetota; class Coriobacteriia; order Coriobacteriales; family Coriobacteriaceae; genus Collinsella. The sequence continues at coordinate 71,198 of CAJMMF010000008.1, read as the reverse complement.
TTCTGGGCAAGCTCGGGGTGGTTTTGCAGCGTCGAGAGTACCAGCTGGCGCCCATGGGTGAGCGAACGGCGACGCTTGGCCGTCGTGGTGCCGCACATGGTGTTGAGCGTGCGCTCCAGCTGGGTGATCTGATGGCGATGGGCTTTGAGCTTCTGCGTCACCGAAGCCAGTGCCGCCGTCGCCGGGTTGAGCTTGGTCACCGTCAGGCCCGTGGTGCGGGCGATCTTTTCCATGTATTCCTTGCGCTCGTACTCGCGGCGCTTATGGCATTTGAGGCTCTTGGGGTCGACCTCCAGGCCCATACCCGTACCAGCCCATTCCTCGGCCTTCGCAATCGCCTCGCCCAGCATGTCCTCGCCGCCGGTGTTGCGGCATTTATCGCACACGCCCAGCGGCAGATACACACTCACGTTGGGATAGTCGGCCAGCACCGAGAACCAGGTCTCGGCTGTAATATCGCCCACGCAGGCAACGACGACCTCGTTCTCGCGCGGCATGCGCTTAAGGGCGCGCGTGCAGGTAACGTAGGCGGTCTCGTGACTTGTAGCCGCCGAGACAATGTCGTCGTAAAGGTTTTTGGGCGCCAGACGCGGCGAAATAATCGCCTCAGTCGGACAGGCGGCGGCGCACAGGCCGCACTTGCGGCAGGTATCGAGGATCTCGATGGCGTCTTCCTCGACCTCGATGGCGTTGACCGGGCACACGTCCATGCACGCGGTGCAGCCGCTCTTTTCGTTTTTGCAGGTCAGACACGGAATCGTGTTGCCGCGCGGACGCTCCTTGTAGTCGGCAGGATTCCACTGCGGCGCCGACGGATCGAGCGCGTCGGTCACGCCGCCAAGCGGGTTTTTAAGAAAGTCGAAACCCTTGCTGATCTCGATAATGTCATCAAACAGATCGTGTTCCTGCGCCATGCGCGGCCCCTCCCTGAGCAGTGCAAACAAGCAAGAGATAATAATACGCTATCGGCCCGTGCCTCGGGCAAATTACACGCGGAGCACCTTTGCGGCAAATAGCCTATGGCCTATCGCCGCCCCGATTGCACAAGGTCGATCAAGCGCCAAGCTATGCCTCGCGCATGAGCTCGACGAGCTTTTGCTTGGTCACCTTGGCCTGCTCGTTGGCCATATTGCGTTCGTTTCTAAAGGCCGCATCCGCAACGCTCATCAGGTCGGCATCGGAAATCTCGCCAAGGCCCAGCTCCTCGAGCGTCGTCGGCAGACCGACGCGCTGACAAAACTCGAGCACCTGTTCAAGCTCGGGCGCACGCTCCAGACGAAGCTGGACCACCAGACCAAACGCCACGGCCTCGCCGTGCATGGCCTTGCACTCGGGCAGAATCGTCAGACCGTTGGCGATGGCATGAGCCAACGCCAAACCACCGCTTTCAAAGCCGACACCCGAAAGCAGAATATTGCACTCGATCAGGCGCTCAACCGCCGGCGTTATTCGACCCTTCTTGAGGTCACGCTTAGCGGCGATGCCACATTCCATAAGCGTGTCGTAGCAGGCACGTGCCGCGACCAGTGCCAAGTGCCCCGGCGCGCCACCGTGCTCGTTGGCGCCGTGCGCCGCGGCGCACGAACGCGCCTCGAAGTACGTTGCCAGCGCATCGCCCATACCAGCGACCGTCATACGCAGTGGGGCCGCCGCGACCACGTTGGTATCGACCACGACCAGGTCTGGATTCTTCTCGAGCATCAGGTAGCGGTCGAACGACCCATCCTCGTGATACAACACCGAAATCGCGCTGCACGGACCATCCATTGAGGCCGCCGTGGGGCATACACACAACGGCAGCTCAGCATAAAACGCAACGGCCTTTGCGATATCGAGCATCTTGCCGCCGCCAATGCCCACCACCATGTCGCAATACTCGGCCTGGGCTTCCTTGGCCATTTCGACAACGGCATCTTCCGTACACGGACCGTTGTAAATCTTAAAGAACGGCTCGCTTAGATCTTCATCCAGAAATCCATCGACGATCTGCCTGCACAGCCGATCCTCGGTGCCCTGGTCAAACAAGACATAGGCAGCGCAGCCCAACCATGACAAATACCTGCCCTGACGCGAAAGTTCGCCCGGCCCTTGAACATACCGGCCGGGACCGCCATAAACCATGGGAAGCGCCATACGAGAATCCGCCCTTCATCAAACAACGATTGGTGCAAAGTAACCTAACCCCTTTGCACCATAGCAAAAGGGGCAAAGCCATCTGTCGGCTTTGCCCCTTCCTTACCTTAGTTTACTCATCCATAAGGTAGTAGTGGCCCAGCGCGTCGGCACCCAGGATGGCATTTGCGACCATCTCGGGCGTCACCTCAAACGGCATGTTGCACATGGTGTCATCGGGCGCGCAGGCGGCCTCGGCAACAATCATGGCCTGCTCGCGCGTAAGCTCAGCAACGCCAAGTTCCTTCATCGTGACCGGCAGGCCCAGCTCAATGCAGAAGCCCAAGACTTCCTCGAGCTTCTCGGTCGGGGCATCCTCGAGTACCAGCTGGACGATGGTGCCGAAGGCGACCTTCTCGCCGTGATACATGCCGTGGCACTCGGGCAGCATCGTCAGGCCATTGTGGATGGCATGAGCAGCAGCAAGGCCCGAGCTCTCAAAGCCAATGCCCGAAAGCAGCGTGTTGGCCTCAATGATGTGCTCGACGGCAGGCGTGAGCGCACCCTTCTCCAGTGCAACCTTGGCCTTGACGCCATCAGCCATGAGCGTCTCATAGCAGAGCTTGGCGAGCGCCAGGCCGGCCATACCGCCCTTGCCGCCGGCGCAAGTGCCACCGTCGGCATCGTGCGTCGCCTGAGCCTCAAAGTAGGTTGCGAGCGCATCGCCCATACCGGAAACCGTCAGGCGCACCGGGCTCGCCGCGATAACCGTCGTATCCATCAGGACAATGTTGGGGTTTGCCTTAAGGAAGAGATATTTATCGAACTGGCCGTCATCGGTATAGAGCACCGAAAGCGCCGAACACGGAGCATCGGTCGAGGCGATGGTGGGGCAAATGATAACCGGGGACTCCAGGTAATAGGCGACGGCCTTCGCGGTGTCGAGAATCTTGCCGCCACCGACACCGACGATGATGTCGCAACCGTTGTCGCGGGCGAGCGCAACCAGGCGATCGACCTCGCCCTTGGAGCACTCGCCGTTAAAGTCCTCAAACAGCAGCTCGGCCTTAGCCTCGGCAAAACCGCCCTCGATCTTGGCACCGACGCGCTTCTTGCCCGAAGGCGTCACGATGACGAGGGCCTTAGCGCCGAGCGGCTCGACATAAGAACCGAGCTTGGCCAGCTCGTCCGGGCCCTGGATGTACTTGCTGGGGCTATTGAAAATTGCAGCCATAACTATCCCATTCTCTAAAAGAAAAAAGAAAGGGGCTCCGTACAGATACGTGCGGAGCCCCTCGTTACGATAACAAGAGTCGATTAGAAATCGATGTCGGTGTCGTAGTAGCAGGCCTTGAGGATCTTCTCGAAGTCGGCAGCCTTGGTCTCACGCGGGTTCTCGGGCGTGCAGGCGTCCTGCTCGGCGTTCGCGGCGATCTCGGGCAGCTTGGCGAGGAACTCCTCCTCGGAGACCATCTGCGGGTTCTCGGCGTCGACCTTCACGCCACCATTCGCGTAATCCTTGATGGACTGCGGAATGTTGAGCTGGTCGTTGAGGTCGCGAATCTTCTGGACGAGCGCAGCGATGAGCTCCTCGTTGGTCTCGCCGGGAAGGTGCAGGATCTCCTTGGCCACGTAAGCGTAACGCTCGGCAGCACGCGGGTCCTTGGAGTTCCACTGGATGACCTTGCCCAGGTACATAGCATTAGCGGCACCGTGGATGATGTGGCCGTTCTCGAAGGCAGCACCGGTCTTGTGAGCCATGGAGTGAACGATGCCGAGCAGGCCCGAGGAGAAGGCGATACCAGCGATGCACTGAGCCTCGTGCATGTGCTGACGGGCCTCATGGTCGCCAGCATAGGACTTGGGCAGCCACTCGACGATCTCGCGGATGCCGTGCAGGGCGTTGGCGTCGGTGAACATGGAAGCGCAGGTGGAAACGTAGGCCTCCATGCAGTGGGTCAGAGCGTCCATGCCGGTATGAGCGCACAGCTTGGCGGGCATGGTGTAGGTGAGCTCGGGGTCGACGATGGCGACATCAGGGGTGATGTTGAAGTCGGCCAGCGGGTACTTGATGCCCTTGGCGTAGTCGGTGATGACGGAGAAGGCAGTGACCTCGGTAGCGGTACCGGAGGTAGAGGAGATGGCGCAGAAGTGAGCCTTCTGACGCAGCTCAGGGAAGCTGAACGGCTGGATGATGTTATCGAAGGACTCCTCGGGATACTCATAGAAGACCCACATGGCCTTAGCGGCATCGATGGGCGAGCCGCCGCCGATGGCGATAATCCAGTCGGGCTCGAACTCGCGCATGGCCTCGGCGCCCTTCATGACCGTCTCGATGGACGGATCGGACTCGACGCCCTCGAACAGCTTGACCTCGAAGCCGCCCTCTTTGAGGTCGGCCTCAACGTCCTGCAAGAACCCGCCGCGGCGCATAGAGCTGCCGCCAGAAACGATGATGGCCTTCTTGCCCTTGAGGTTCTTCACCTCGTGGCGAGCGCCCTCACCAAAGTACAGATCGCGAGGATTGGTAAAACGTCCCATACTGTGCCTCCTAAACAAGCCCCTCTTAGACTTGCGTATATAACGGAGCACCCGATTGGCTCCGTTAGGACCGTTTTGCGCGTTGCCGGCGATGACAATGCGCGATGTCTAAACATCTCAACGCTCAGACAAACACTATTTTACCGTTCTGGTTGGTCAGTTATTCACCTAAAGACTCAAATGATGAAACGTTTTTTCTACCCCTGAAGACCCTCGTGGGGCATTCATACTCCCAAGCTGGGCAAACGTTTTATCAAGGTTGACCACATATCCCGGGCAGGACTGTGCCCCTCCAAAATGCGCCCCGTTCGCCGCCAAAAATCGACCGTTTGCGGCACCGTGATACCACTCAGTCGTCCAAGGTGCCGACATTTGTGCGACATCCGTCTTCGTGGTGCAAAGGTGCATGTCCAAGTGCGGCGCCCCCGGTGTGCCACATGCGGGTAAACTAGAACCTTATATAGAGACATTTGAACCCTAACCGCAGCAAAGGAGGCCCCATGGCATTCGATCCCATTCAAGAGGATTGCCATCGCCTCGTTCTTGAGGCCTTGCGCCGCGACAATATCCCGCTCACCGACGGTGCCGCCGTAGAGCGTCTGATGGAACAATTCACTCGCAACCCCGCGCCGCTCATCGTGCACGACCGCGACCGCGCCGGGCATCTCATTGCCAAGGTGGTCGAGGCTGTCGACTACCGCATTCCCTTTATCCCTGACGATACCCAGGCAGAGCAAGAAGAGACCGCTGCCGAGGACATGCTTTGCGAGGCAGCCGCGCTCGACCCGACCAACTGGGACGCTCAGCGCATGCTGACCGCCCTCACCGCCAACTCCAACGAGGAGTACGTACAGTACTTGGTATCCAAGCGCGATGAAGTCGAGCACGATCTGGCGCTCAAGATTGCCTCGGCGCAGGACCCCTACGAGCGCGAGGCCGCAGGCGACCTTATGCGCCGCCCCTACCTGCGCTGGCTTGCCGCCCTTGCGTCACGCGCCCTCATTAGCGGCCGCTATCGCATGTCGCTCGAAGCCGCGAATCGCAGCCTGGACTTTGCGCCCAACGACCTCGCCGGCGTCCGCCATACTGCGATGCTCGCCATGGCAAAGCTCGAATACCCCGCCGAGGAGCTCAAGCGCTTTCGCTCTGCCCACTCCGTCCCCTATCTCGCCAACACGCCGCTACGCCGTCGTCCCAAGGATGCAGAGCGTGACTTGGACCCGTGGACGCTCATCGCGCTGATGAGCGCTGCCTGGCGCGAGCTGGACTACGAGGGTGCCGAGCACTACCTGCGCATCCTTGCACACTCGTGCCCGCACGCAGCCGAGGCGCTCTATTTCCAAACCGAGTTTCCCGATGGCGTCTATGCCCGCGTCAACGTGGGTGCAGGTTCCACCGACGAGCTTGTCCTTGCACTGTCCGAGGCGACGCCGGTACTGCAAGAGGGCTTGGGCGCCCCCGACAACGCCAGCTTTGCCGCCTGGGTCGCCACCAACGATATCGTGCGTTCCCAGATCGACGAGCGCATCCTGCGGGCGACCGAGCAGGGCTTGCCGTTTAAGGGAGGAGACCTCTAATGGATCCGAGCGTCTACATCCCCGCCTACCTGGAGCGCGCCTACGTTGCGTCGCACCCCGAACTCACCGATGCAGCACGCGATCTTGTCCATAACGACGTGAGCGTCAACCCTCACAAGTATGCGCAGACCGAGCATGCCCAGGCGCTGCTGTCCTATGCCGGCGTCCACCGTCACCTGCTCGACGAGCTCCATCGTATCGAGGACATGGGCAGCGACGAAGAGTTTGAGCAGACGCGCAACCGCCTGTTCGACGATATGCGCGATGAGCTGCTCAAGATTGTCCGCATCGATGCGTATGTCGTCGATGCCCAGCTGCTCGCCATCATTTTGGCGGACACGCCCGTCGACGCCTGCCTGGGCGACCTGATGAAACTCGAGGCGACCACGGCCGATTACCTGCGGCAAAGCGTGCCCGGGTTCGACATGGAGGCCCCACACTACTGGGCCAATAATGTTTTGGCCGACGGTGTCACCGCAGCGGACCTTACCGTGAGCGAGCCGGCCCTTATCGGGTGGCTCCACACACTCGAGGCCATCTCGCAGCTGTGCATGGCAAGCGCCCGCTACCGCGCTGCTGCCAACTACGCCCGCCGCGTCCTTAAGGCAGAAGGCTATCCCACCCGAGCTGCCGGCACCGTGTTGCTCGCTCTCGCTCGCCTGGAAGACCAGGACGGCTTTTTTGCCCTAGCCCACCAGCTCGAGGAACAGATGGGGGCAGACGCACTCGAAAACTCTCCTTGGTACCTGCTCGCCCGCACGATTCTGCTGTTCAAAACAAACAAGATGCGCCCGGCGACGCGCGCGCTGCGTGAGTTCGCTAACCGTTGCGAGGGCGGCGCGTTCTTTTTGCTGAACCCCATGTATCAGACACCGTACCTTCCCTGCCGGCCCGAACCGCACGACCCCTGGGACCTTTCGCATCAGGCAGTTTGGGAAGCCGACGGCATCATCTCGGACACCCCCGACTTTGCCCCCTGGGCCAACGCCTGCGAAGATGTATCGCAGCTTGCCCAGGAATTTGCGCGCCGTTACGGCTTTTAACGGCGCAAACGCCACGACCATGTCATTCACGTTAGGAACGGCTTCATGAACTTCCGCTCATCTCTCGCCTGTGCCTCGAGCGATATCGCCCGCTGGGGGCTGCGCTCCGTCCTTAAGCGCCAGGGCGGCGTACTCCCCGGCCGCATCGCCATGAAGATCGACCCCGAGCTGCTAAGCGACCTCGCGAGCCTGGTCGACCGCAGCGTGGTGATCACCGGCACCAACGGCAAGACCACCACCTCCAACCTCATCGCCGACGCCGTTGCTGCCAGCGGTGCTACCGTGGTGTGCAACCGTGCCGGCAACAATATGGAGCCTGGTGTGGTGGGTGCTCTGCTCGAGGCCCGCGGCGGCCTTAAGCACACCAGCAGTGGCAAGCGCGTAGGCGTTTTTGAATGCGATGAGCTCTACACTGTGCGCGTCCTGCCCAAGCTCAAGCCGACGTACTTCGTGCTGCTCAACCTGTTCCGTGACCAGCTAGATCGCTATGGCGAGATCGATCACACCCAGGAGGTCATCGCCCACGCGTTGGAGCTTTCGCCGGCAACGACGCTCATCTACAACGCCGACGACCCGCTGTGCGCCTCGATTGCCGCGCGCGTTCCCAACGCGAGTATTGCCTTTGGCATCGACGGCGCCACGGGCACCGAGTCCGACCGCATTAGCGACTCGCGCTTTTGCTCGCAGTGCAACGCCCCATTGGAGTACGACTACGTACAGTATGGTCAACTCGGCGCCTACCATTGCCCCTCGTGCGGCTGGGCCCGCCCTGCGCTTGTCCGTCGCGTGACGGGCGTGGAACTCGGCTGCGACGGCTACGGCTTTGACCTTGTCTTTGGACCCGATACCGACGCACCCGCAACGCACATCGCCACGCGCTACAACGGTCTGTACATGGTCTATAACGTTGCCGCCGCCTTCTTTGCCACACACGAGTTGGGCGTGAACACGGCGCTTCTACAGCCTACGCTCGATGCCTATGTGCCTGCCGGCGGTCGTATGGGGCGCTGGGATATCGCCGGCCGCACCGTCGAGGCCAACCTGGCCAAGAATCCCGTAGGCTTCGATCGACAAATCCAGTCCATCAAGACGGCAGACGGCAGACTCTGCGCTTTCTTCCTCAATGACAACGACGCCGACGGCCACGATGTCTCGTGGATCTACGACGTCGACTTCGAGCGCATCGCCGATACCTCGGGGCTTGTCGCCTTTGCCGGCGGCACGCGTGCACACGATATGCAGGTGCGCCTCAAGTACGCCGGCATCGACGCCGCCATTATCTCGGACGTCGCGCAGGCAATTGGCGCCATGGCAGACGAGGCCGCCGAAGACACCTTCTACGCCGTCGCCAACTACACGGCCTTCCCGCCGCTGGTCAAAGAACTCGACGGGCTCAAAGGCACCGATGCAAGTTCGGTCGCCTCCCACGCCGTAACGCGCGCCGATGGTAGCGCTGTCCCCACCGATATCGCGCCAGTCGAGCTCTCGCGCCCGCTGCGCATCGTCTACCTGTATCCCGATGCCCTCAACCTCTATGGCGACGGCGGCAACGTCATCGCCCTCGAGCGCCGCTGCGCCTGGCGCGGCATCCCCGTTCGCGTGGATGAGGTCCGCATGGGCGAGGTGCTCGATCTGCATGATGCCGATATCGTCATGATGGGCGGCGGATCCGATCGCGACCAGCTAGCCGTGGCACACGAGCTGCTCGCCCAAAAAGACAAGGTCGCAGCCTATGTTGAGGACGGCGGTTCGCTGCTCGCCATCTGCGGCAGCTATCAGCTGCTCGGCCGTTCGTACTATATGGGCGAAAATCGCATCGAGGGCCTGGGCGTCATTGCCGCCGAGACCGTACGCGGCTCCGACCGCCTGATCGGCAACGTCGCCGTCAAGACCGACCTGGCACCCGAGCCCTTTGTGGGATTCGAGAACCACGGTGGCCGCACGCTTTTGGACGCCGATGCCACGCCGCTCGGAACGTCCGTCGTCACGGGCACCGGCAACAACGGCGACGATGGCTTTGAGGGTCTCATCTACAAGGGTGTCATCGGCACGTACCTGCACGGCCCGGCGCTACCCAAGAATCCCGAACTCGCCGACTGGCTGATCGCGCACGCCCTCGAGCGCCGCGGCGACGCACAGGCCGCCGCCCTGCTGCCGCTCAAACCCCTCGACGACACCTACGAGCACGCCGCCCACGACGCCGCGATGAAGCTCCTCCCCTAACGCCCCACCACCACAAAGGGGACAGGCACCTTTGTGGTGGTTTTGACCCGTCCCAGCGGTTTGTCTCAATCTGTAACATCTAGACCGTTAAAAGTCGTCTTACTGTTACAGAATGAGATGTTTGAAGATCGGGATAGAAAGTCGGCTCCTGTGTGGTGGTTTTCCAGTTTGCCAACGATATACGCGCCGGCAAAAAAGTCTGCTATACTCTTTCCCGCTGTCCCCATCGTCTAGCGGCCAAGGACGCCACCCTTTCAAGGTGGATATCGCGGGTTCGAATCCCGCTGGGGGCACCATTTGAGATGTGAAGCCCGTTACCAATTCGGTAGCGGGCTTTTTGCTACCGATATGCCGGGATTCGAACCCGACAGGGTGCGGATCCCGGCACCATCGCAAGGCCTGTGGGCAAAAAATGGCAAATGTGAGTACTGTTACCGATTTAGTAACAGCGAATTTGGCCTTTTAGATGGTGAATCAGATGTCAAATCAACGACCTAGTGCTCAGATTGGGCCCGATCTCAGCTATATACCTGGACATATGTGGTCTAACTCGGCAGAAACTGCCATTTTGATATGGAACTAGTTTAGTGACAGTACTCATATTTGACGTTTTTTGCCCACGACCCCTTATTGCGTGGGCGAATCAGTTGCAAAGCGGGATCCAAAGCGTCCTTCGCAAACAAATAGCCGGGCCCCGCGCGATGCGGACCCCGGCTCAATACCGTGACGATATGTCAGTTACGCTCTACACGTAGAACAGGATGTCGTCGTAGGTCGGAACCGGCCAGTAGTCGGCGGCCACGATCTCCTCCATGGCATCCACGGCGGCGCGCAGCGTATCCATAGCGGGAACGACCTCGTGTGCATACACGTTGGCCTGCTCCTGGCCATCGAGAGCCTCGGCCTTCTGATGCACGGCGTCGAGCGCCTTAATGGAGTCGTTGATGGCGGTGATACCATTGCAGAGCTTGTTGAGCGTGTTCTGCTCGCACTGCATGGCGGCCTCAGCACCGGCGGCACGAATAGTCTCAAGGCCCTTGGCGACCTTGGTGGCATAGGCGGTGATGACCGGGCGATAGGTACGACGTGCCTCGCGAATCATCGTGGTAGCCTCGATGTTCATGAGCTTGTTGTACTTCTCGAGCTTGCAGTCATAGCGGCACTGAGCCTCGGCCTTGGTCAGGACGCCCGTCTCCTCAAAGAGCGCGATAGCCTTATCGGAAACAAAGGCGGGAAGAGCGTCGGCCGTGGTCTTGTTGTTGGCAAGGCCGCGCTTCTCGGCCTCGATGGGCCACTCGTCGGAGTAACCGTCGCCGGAGAACAGGATGCGTTGGTGATCGGTCAGCACCTTCTTGCAGTACTCGAGCGCGGCGTCCTGGAACTTATCCTCGGGCGTACCCTCGAGTGCGTCGGCGAAGGACTTGAGCGACTTGGCCACGGCGGCATCGAGCACCAGGTTGGAGTCGGAGACGTTCTGCTCGGAGCCGCAGGCACGGAACTCGAACTTGTTGCCGGTGAAGGCAAACGGGGAGGTGCGGTTGCGGTCGGTGTTGTCCTGCATCAGCTTGGGCAGGGTATCGGCGCCCAGGTCGAGCACGCCGCGCGTAGCATGGACGGAAGCCTTGCCATCGATGATCTTCTCGACGACCTCGGTAAGCTGGTCGCCCAGGAAGATGGACATAATCGCCGGAGGAGCCTCGTTGGCGCCCAGACGATGATCGTTGCCGGCCGAAGCAACGGAGGCGCGCAAGAGCTCCTGATAGTTATCGACGGCCTCGATCACCGCGGTGAGGAAGACGATGAACTGCAGGTTATCGAGCGGAGTGTCGCCCGGGTCAAGCAGGTTCTCGGACTCGGTGCCAAGCGACCAGTTATTGTGCTTGCCCGAACCGTTGATGCCCTCGAAGGGCTTCTCGTGCAGCAGGCAGACCAAGTCGTGGCGGGAGGCAATGAGCTTCATCTTCTCCATCATGACCAGATTCTGGTCGATGGCCTCGTTGACCTCGCCGTAGACAGGGGCGAGCTCATGCTGGCAGGGAGCGACCTCGTTGTGCTTGGTCTTGGCAGGAATGCCAAGCGCCCACAGTTCATCGTCCAGGTCCTTCATATAGGACGAGACGGTGGGGCGGATAGCGCCAAAGTAGTGCTCCTCGAGCTCCTGGCCCTTGCAGGGAGCAGCACCAAAGAGGGTGCGCCCGGTGATGACCAGGTCCCTGCGCTTGCGGTAAGCGTCCTTCTTGATCAGGAAGTACTCCTGCTCATCGCCCACGGAAGGAACGACCTTCTTGGGGGTCTTACCAAACAGCGCCAAAACGCGCTTGGACTCACGCGAGAGTGCGGTCATGGAGCGCAGCAGCGGGGTCTTCTTGTCCAGGGCCTCGCCCGTGTAGGAGCAAAAAGCCGTGGGGATGCACAGGACATCGTCCTTAATGAATGCGGGGCTGGTGGGATCCCAAGCGGTGTAGCCACGGGCCTCGAAGGTGGCACGCAGGCCGCCGTTGGGGAAGCTGGAGGCGTCCGGCTCGCCCTGGATGAGGTTCTTGCCCGTAAACTTGGTAATGGCGGTGCCGTCGTGGTTGGGCTCGAGGAAGCTGTCGTGCTTCTCGGAAGTAATGCCCGAAAGCGGCTGGAACCAGTGCGCGTAGTGCGTCGCGCCCTTGGAGATGGCCCAGACCTTCATGGCGTGGGCAACGGCGTTGGCCACATCCAGGTCGAGCGGCTCACCGTCCTCGAGGGTTGCAGCAAGGCGCTTCCAAATGTCCTTGGGGAGGTAGTCCTTCATGACTTCCTCAGAGAACACCATGGTCCCGAAGCGGTCAGTAAGTTCGGCCATACGGAACTCCCTTCGTATCGGCACCGCGTGAGAAGCGGTGTTGATTACTAACGAACGAGTCATAGATTAGGCTCGTCGTGTTTCCGCAACATTACCGTTATGTTGCTGTCACGAAACCAATCAATGAGGTTACCGCATCGCGGCGGCGTCGCCGCCCTCAACAGCCAATCAACTGTATAAATTGCAGACCTCTCCCCATGGTTTAAGGGTAGTCAATTTGGGATGGGGCTCTATTAACTGGTATTTCGCATCAGATACCAGTCTTTATAGCCCCATCCTAGATTGACCGCTCTGCTATAGGGAATGTCGATAGCAAGGCATCTTTGATTGGTATCCCCGAATAGCGAGTGAAACTCCACCGTGACACAGTGGTGCTGTAGAATCCTTACAACACATCACACTATTTAAGTATCTAAAGGAGCACGATATGCGCGTCGACGAGGTTTTTAAGCAGGCAGCATCCCAGGGCACCGCACCCGTTTCGTTTGAGATGTTCCCGCCCAAGGGCGAGCTGACCCTCGACACGGCTCGCGAAGTGGCAGGCAATCTGTGCAAGCTTTCGCCGAGCTTTGTCTCGGTCACCTGCTCGGCCGGCGGCTCGGGCAACTGTGCCACCACCGCCCCCATCGCGCATATGATTACGAGCGAATTCGATACACCCTCGGTGGCACACCTTACCTGCGTGGGCCGGTCGCACGCCGATATCGCCGCCAAGATCGACGAGTATCGCTCGGCCGGCATGGAAAACATCCTGGCCCTGCGTGGCGATCTCCCTGCCGGCGCGACCGAGGACGACAAGCCCGCCTCGGACTACGCCTACGCCCGCGACCTCATCCCCGAGCTCGTCGACGCCGGCTTTTGTGTGGGCGCCGCGGCCTACCCCGAGGGCCACATTGCCTGTGAGGATCTCAACGCTTCGGTCGAATACCTCAAGCAAAAGCAAGATGCCGGCGCGAGCTTCTTTGTGACGCAGCTCTTCTTTGATAACGAGTGCTTCTACCGTTTTCGCGAGCTTGCCGACAAGGCCGGCATCACCGTGCCCATTACCGCGGGCATCATGCCGTTTATGGGCAAGTCGCAGATCAGCCGCATGGTCTTTATGTGCGGCGCATCGCTGCCCTCCCCCGTCATCAAGATCCTCGCCAAGTACGAGAACGACCCCGAGAGCCTGCAGGCAGCTGGTGTAGATTATGCAGCCCGCCAGCTTTGCGACCTCAAGGAGCACGGCGCCGACGGCTTGCACCTGTACACTATGAACCGTCCTGCGATCGCCGCGACCATTATGGAGCGCCTGGGGTAATGGAAAAACCGCACATCGATACAACCGCTGTCGAAGTGCCGGCCGACCTTGCGTCGCCGGCGCTCTACCGTATCGATGCAGCCCACCATCCCCGTGTCGACCGTGCCGAGATGTTGCGTTATCTGGGCTACGGCGGCCAGCAGATTGAGCCCGAGCTGTCACGACGAATTGAGCTTGTCGTTGAGCGTCTGGAGCTAGACATTGAGCCCCGTGGCGTGCGCCGCGTATTTGCCATCGATGCCACGGGCGTCGATGAACAGGGCGAGCCTTGCATTCGCTTGGTTGGCACCAACGTTGAGCTGCGGGGTCGCGACATCTATCGACATCTCAAAGATGCCCGCTTTGCCGCGCTCATGGCATGCACCCTCGGCATGGACGCCGAGCGTCGCCTGCGTACCACGGGAGCCCAGCAGCCCCTAGAGGGAGCCGTGCTCGACGCTGCATGCTCTGCCTATGTAGAAGCCGCCGTCGAGCAGATGGACCAGCAGGTCAAGGCTGCGGCCGCCGCACACGGACTCGCCGGTAACTGGCGCTTCAGTCCCGGCTACGGCGACTGCCCGCTTACGGCCCAGCGCTCGATCGTGGCTGCACTCAACGCCACGCGGCTCATTGGGCTTACCGTCACACCGACCAGCCTGCTCATGCCCACCAAGAGCGTGACCGCGGTGATCGGCCTGTTTGATGGCGAGGTCCACGACGCCCAGAGTCGCCCCACCTGCACTATCTGCCGCATGCGTAAGCACTGCCGCTTCCGCGCCGCCCACACCACCTGCTATTCCAGCCACTAGGAGCCCACCGATGTTTACCCCGCTTATCACTCATGATTCTGACGGTGCTGCGCTGGCGGCTCCCGTTGATGCCGCACGCCGCAATGGCGCTGCATACAAGACGCGCACAATCGACGATCTGCGCATTAAGGACGATTGCCTGCGTGCGGCCATCGAGGGCACGGGACACCTACTGTTCGACGGCGGCATGGGCACCATGCTGCAGGCGGCCGGCATGAAGGCCGGCGCCCTGCCTGAGCTGCTCAACTTTGAGGAGCCCCAGGTCATTACCGATATTCAGCGTCAGTACGTCGAGGCCGGCTGCGACGTGATCACCGCCAACACCTTTGGCGCCAACGCCCACAAGCTCGACGGTGCCGCCACCGTGGCAGATGTCTTTGCCGCCGCGGTCTCTTGCGCTCACGCGGCCGGTGCCCGCTACGTCGCCGGTGACATCGGCCCCATCGGTGCCCTACTGCGCCCCCTGGGCACCCTCAGCTTCGACGAGGCCTATGACCTCTTTGCCGAGGAGGTGCGCGCCGGCGTCGCCGCGGGTGTGGACCTCTTTATTATCGAAACCATGACCGACCTGGCAGAGATCAAGGCTGCCGTCCTCGCCTGCCGCGAGAACTCCGACCTGCCTGTCTTTGCCACCATGACCTTTGAGGAAGACGGTCGCACCTTCCTGGGCACGAGTCCCGAGGTTGCCGCCATCACGCTCGACGCCATCGGCGCCGACGTTTTGGGCATCAACTGCAGCCAGGGACCGGCCGAACTCCGAGGGCTCGCCGCGCGTATGCTCACCGTTACCGACAAGCCCGTTATGGTGCAGGCCAATGCAGGACTGCCCCACGTGGACGACGACGGTAATACCGTCTTTGACATCCAGGCCCCCGAATACGCCAAAGCCGTCGCCGGCATGATTGAGGACGGCGTGAGCGTCGTGGGCGGCTGCTGCGGCACCACGCCGGCGCACATGGCCGCCTTGCGCACGCTTATCGATAACCACACGCCCAGTCCGCGCCACCGCAAGCCCAGCATGTCGGTCACAAGTGCCCAGACTGTGGTGGACCTTCCCTGCGACGGCCACAAGATTGCCGTCATCGGCGAGCGCATCAATCCCACCGGCAAAAAGCGCCTGCAGCAGGCCCTGCGCGACGGCGACCTGGACTACGTCGTGAGCCAGGGCATCAGCCAGCAAGAACAGGGCGCCGACATCTTGGACGTCAACGTGGGCCTGCCCGAGATCGACGAGGTCAAGGTCATCCAGCAAGCGACCGAGCAGCTCCAAGGCTCCACGCTGTTGCCGTTGCAGATCGACTCCACCGACCCCGCCGCCGTCGAGGCCGCCGTACGTCGCTACGCCGGCAAGCCCATCATCAACTCGGTCAATGGCAAACAGCAGATCATGGATGAGATCTTTCCGCTGGTCGCCCACTACGGCACCAACGTCGTCGGCCTCACGCTTGACGAAGGCGGCATTCCCGATACCGCCGAGGCCCGCTTCGCCATCGCCGAGCACATCGTGGCCGAGGCCGCCCGCTACGGCATTGGCCCGGACCGCATCCTCATCGACTGCCTGGTCATGACCGCCTCGACCAATCAACGCCAGGCCGAGCAGATCCTGCGCGCCATGTCCCTGTGCAAGGAGCGCCTGGGTGTCAAATGCGCGCTCGGCGTGTCGAACATCAGCTTTGGCCTGCCCGCTCGCCCGCTGCTGGGTTCGGTCTTTTTGGCCGCCGCCTTTGGCGCGGGCCTCGATGCCCCCATCATGAACCCGGGCTCCAAGCGCTTTATGGACACCGTCTACAGCTATCGCGTCCTGAGCGTTGAGGACGAGGGCTCGACCGGATACATCGAGCGCTACGCCGGCTGGACCGATCCGTATAAGATCGCCGCAAACCCGGCAGCGGCTCAGCCCGCATCGAGTGATGCCGCGCCTGCCGCCGGCGCCGACGGCAACGACGACCCGATCCGTCGCATGGTCGTCTCGGGCCGCAAAGGCGAGATCGCTGCCGAGACCGAGCGTCTGCTGGCAGACCACGACGCCATGGACCTTATCAACAACCACTTTATCCCCGCCCTCGACGAGGTGGGCGTCCTCTTTGACCAGGGCAAGTTCTTCTTGCCGCAACTCATGGCCTCGGCCGAGGCCGCGCGCGTGGGCTTCGACACCATCAAGCGCCTGATGCCCGCCGGCGAGATTGCCGACAAGGGTAAGATCTGCGTGGCCACCGTCAAGGGCGACATCCACGATATCGGTAAGAACATCGTCAAGATGCTGCTCGACAACTACGGCTATACCGTCTTTGATCTGGGCCGCGACGTCGATCCGCAGGAAGTGCTCAAGACCGTACGGGAGCGCGACATCAAGCTCGTTGGCCTCTCGGCGCTTATGACTACCACCGTCGTCGCCATGGAAGAGACCATCAAGTTGCTCCATGCCGAGGTTCCGGGCGTCAAGATCATCGTGGGCGGCGCCGTACTCACCCCCGAATACGCCAAGCAGATCGGTGCGGACTACTACGCCAAGGACGCCGCCGAGAGCGCTCGTATCGCCGAAGAGGTCTTTGGGAAGTAACACAACGGAAACAACCGAGCACCAAAACGTGCCGCACGCGCCACTTGGCACGTGCGGCACGTTAGAATAGATAAGACTATGCTCGTTTTGGCAGATAGGAGCGCAAGGATGGCGATCACGCCCGCAGAAATCGCGGAAACCCGCGGCATGGTTGAGGAACAGAACCTCGACATCAGGACCATCACCATGGGTGTTTCGCTCATGGGTTGCGGTGACGAGAACCTCGACCGCATGTGCACGAAGATCTACGACCACGTGACGCACACGGCTGAGCATCTGGTCGAGACCGCCGAGAACCTCGAGCGCGAGTACGGTATCCCCATCGTCAACAAGCGCGTTTCCGTCACCCCGGTGGCGCAGATCGCCGCGTGCTGCAAGGATGAGGACCTCACCCCCATCGCGCATGCCCTCGACCGCGCGGCCGAGACGCTCGGCATCGATTACCTGGGCGGCTTCTCCGCACTCGTCCAGAAGGGCATCGGCGACGCCGACCGCCGCGTCATCCAGTCCATCCCCCAGGCGCTCGCCACCACGAGCCGCGTCTGCTCCAGCGTCAACGTCGCCAGCCTGCGCGCCGGCATCAATATGGACGCCGTGCTTATGGCCGCCCAGACCATCATCGATGCCGCTAAACTCACGGCCGACCAGGATTCCGTCGGCGCTTCCAAGTTTGTCTGCTTTGCTAACATGGTCGAGGACTCCCCGTTTATGGCGGGCGCCGTCCACGGCGGTGGCGAGGCCGACGCCGTCATCAACGTAGGCGTCTCGGGCCCCGGCGTTATGGCCGCAGCCCTGGAGACGCTGCCCGATTCCGCATCGATGATGGAAGTCGCCGAAAAGATTAAGCAGACCGCCTTTAAGATCACCCGTGCCGGCGAGCTCATGAGCCGCGAGGCCGCCCATCGTCTGGGTGTCGAGAAGGGCATTGTCGACCTGTCGCTGGCTCCCACGCCTGCCATCGGTGACTCCGTTGCCCGCATCCTCGAGATCATCGGCGTAGGCACCTGCGGTGGCCCCGGTACGACCTGCGCGCTCGCCATGCTCAACGATGCCGTCAAGAAGGGCGGCGTCATGGCCAGCTCCAGCGTGGGCGGCCTCTCGGGCGCCTTTATCCCCGTGTCCGAGGACGCCGGCATGATCGCCGCCGTCGAGGCCGGCGCGCTTTCGCTCGAGAAGCTCGAGGCTATGACCTGCGTGTGCTCCGTTGGCTTGGACATGATCGCCATCCCCGGCGACACCCCGGTCGAGACCATCGCCGGCATCATCGCCGACGAGATGGCCATCGGCGTCATCAACAACAAGACCACGGCCGTCCGCGTGATTCCTGCCATCGGCAAGGGCGTGGGCGACTGCGTCGAATACGGCGGTCTGTTCGGCCGTGCGCCCATCATGCCGGTGAACCCCAACGCCGGCACCGTGCTTGCCCACCGTGGTGGACGCTTCCCGGCACCGCTGAACTCGCTGAAGAACTAGCTGAGGGGGACTGGCGAGGAGCCCCGGGGAGGGCAAATATATAAGGTCGCCTGCCCGGACAGTCCTGACTCGCACGGAGAGCACATTAAGTGCTCTCCGGCTCGTGCGGAACTCGCGATCGACCTTATATATTTGCCCTCCCCGGGGCTCCCGCACAACGGGACCTCAGTTGGGTTCTATCCCGGTTGCAGTCGCTTCGCTCCTGCACCACTTGGCTGGTGCGGCGGTTTGGCGTTGGAACGGTTCTTTTTCTGATATATGCTGGTTGCGGCTCTTCTTTTGGGAGGAGTCGCTTTTTTGTTGCTAGGAGGTTGGCCCGTGGTTGATGGGGACGCTCGCTCTGAGCTTCTTTCCGCTGATTGGAATGGCGAATGGATGCGCCTGCAGGCTGGTCGGCGGCGGGCTGATGATTCTTTTGAGTGGGATAAAAGGGCTCGGCATTTTCGGCCGCTTGAGACTGCTCCGTATGCCCGGGACTTTATTAAGCTGTTGGCGTTAAAGCCTGGTGAATCCGTGCTTGATATGGGGTGTGGAGCTGGGTCGATTGCTATTCCGCTTGCTCAGGCTGGGCATCCTGTGATTGCAGCCGACTTCTCCCCCGCTATGTTGGGCACCCTTGATGCCGGCATTGAGTATTACGGGCTCGAGGGGCGCATAACGCCGCTTGAGCTTGCTTGGGATGATGATTGGGATTTGGTTGGACCGGTCGCGAAAGCGGTAGATGCTGCCTTTGCCAGTCGCTCTGTCACCACGACCAACCTAAAAGATGCGCTTGCCAAGCTTGATCGAACGGCTCGTCGGCGTTGTGCTGTCACGATGGTCGCCAACTCCAGCCCGCGCTATGATCTGCACTTGATGAACGCTATCGGCGCCTCGGTTACCTGCAGTAATGGCTTTGTGTATGCTTTTAATATCCTCATTCAGATGGGTGCCCTGCCGCAGGTTACGTACTTTGAATCGCCTCGTCGCGATACCTTCGATAGCCCTGAGGCGGGCGTAGCAGATTTTTCCCGTATGCTCGAGCATGGCAACGAAGATAAGATCGACCGCCTGCGCGACTACATCGCCCAACACATGATTGAGAACCCCCATGCCGGTGAGCCGGGCTCCAAGGGCGTGCCGCAGGGGCGCTATATGCTCGATCATGTCCGCAAGGTTCGCTGGGCGTTTATTGCATGGGAGCCGGTCTCTGCGCCCAGTTCATAGCCTGTTCGCAGCCCGCACCGCCCACTCACTCGGCATCCGCATTCTTTTTGAACTGGGCAAACGCGCCCCACACCGCGCCGTTCCTGCGCTATCGTGGGACAGCTCACGTAGATTAAGGCCCCGTCGCGGGGCGCCCCATACATAGAAAGCGAGAACCCATGGCACTGACAGGAGCCCAGGTCAAGCAGCTTCGCAGCATGGCCCATCACCTCAACCCCGCCATCATCATCGGTAAGTCCGATGTCAACGAGGGCACCGTCGAGCAGACGGTCGCCTACCTGGAGAAGCACGAGCTCGTTAAGTGCTCCGTGCTCGATGGCTCCAGTCTTTCCGCCCGCGAGGCCGCCGAAGAGCTCGCCGAGCGTTGCCACGCCGAGGTCGTCCAGGTCATCGGCCGCAAGTTCTCGCTGTATCGCGAGTCCTCGCGCAAGGACATCGAGAAGATCAAGCTCGTCTAAGAGCCAATGATCCGGCGAGCCAACACATAGCAAGCTTACGGGTGCCCAAGTACTTCGGGCGCCCGTTTTTCATCGCTCGACCAGCACGCGATTGAGCCGCCCCTCCACCAAGCGCTCGTATAGATGCCGCGTCTCGGGCTCGGGTACGCCATTGACCTGTTCCCTCAGATGGTGCATATGCCCGCTGTACAGCTCGACGATATCGCGCCGCCGCCCCGCCGCGCTGTAGACGCGCATGGCGCAGCGCACCATATCCTCACGCGCCGTTTCCTGCCGAAGCCCCGACTCCGCCAGCCAAATCGCCGACTGCAGGTCGTTTTCTTCTAGGGCGGCATTTGCTCCCTTAATCATGCAATCGATGTACTTTGACTGCATAATGCGTCGCATACGCAAAAAGTAGGTGGGGTTACAGCCATTGGGAACATACAGCGGCCCGGCATAAAGCTGCTCAATCTTAAGGCACAGCTCAACTAAATGGGGCCCGCGCGCACCCGTGCGATTTCCCAAAACCTCGCGGCTTATCTGGTCAAACAGCCGTACATCGGTCTTGACGTAGTCGCCGTTGAGTCCGATGCATTCATTTTGGATGAGCACACACGACTTGCCATCCGGCGTCGGTCCCAAAGCCGACCGCAAGCGCGATATCGTCGAGTACAGGTTGTTGCGGGCGCTATTGAACTCGGCATGGGGCCACAACTCCATGGCCAGCGTCTCACGATCGACGAGCGCATCCATGCCCAGCGCAAGCCGCTCGGCAAGTGTCGCCGCCTTCTTGCGGCGCCACATTTTGTCCGTGATGGGAAACCCGTCGCGCTCGGCGCGAAACGCACCAAACATGCGAATCTCGATATGGTCAATGGTATCAACGGCTTCAACCTCGCCGGCCTGGAACAGGCGCTCGCCCTCCCCTTCCAAATCGTCGCGCAGCGAGTACCGCGACAGCTCGCGCACGGGAAGCTTCTTGCGAATCCTGGTCGCCGGCTCGCCCAGACAATGCATGGCAAGGCGCGCAAAGAGCCGATACGATGGCTCCAGAATCCCCGCACGATTCATGGACATCCAGGCCGCAAGATCGCTGTCTCGGCCCGCACAGGCCAAATGCAGCGCCACCATCCAGGCCTCCGCTCCACCAACCTGCGTCTGGCTTATATCGAGCAACTCCGCTTCCTCACGCACCGAAACCATCGAGGTGTTACGCAGATACGCCGCGCGCTCCAGCAGCAATGCGTTATCGCGCATGTACGCAATCGACTCCTCGGCAAGTTTGAGCACTTGGACCGCACGGAACTTTGCATTAACCGGCCGTCCCTCTGCCAGCGACTGCCAGCCTTCTAGCAACAGACCAAACAGCTGAATCTGATTATCGCGCATGCGCACGGCAAAACGATCGAGCTCGTTGAACGCCGCGTCGTCGGTTACCGGCAGGCCGGAAAGGAGCCGCCGTGCCGCCAGCACCATGCGCACCCAGATAGCCATCGCCTTAAGCCCACGTACGTCGAGCGCCTCCCGCACCACCGTCATCTCGTCGTCGCGCTCGTCGGTTCCCGTAAACGACCCGTCAAAGAGCTCCACCAGCATGTTATCGGCCCGTATAACAATCCCCGCGATGTCGAGCTCACAGTCGTAGGCCTTGCTCGTTTTGAGCTGCTGTAGAACGCCGCCGTCATCTCCCCGCTCGGTCAGGCAGCGCTTGACCTCGATATGCGCGGACAACATATCGAGTGCGGTATGGGATGTCTCGATTTCTGGCACGGTCAGGTTCGTAGGAAGCCCAAGCCCGTTGTCCCCATAGCAAACAGCCGTCAGTGTCTGGGCCACCCTCCATGAAACAGGGTCTATTTCGCAGGCCGCCCGTTCGCCCCCGCGCTCGATGACCGATGCCATATAGCGAGCGAGCTTTGTATTGGACACGCTGACCGCTGCCAGATATACGCCAAGCGCCTCGGCAGGCGTTGGCTCTGGAGCCGGATCCTCGGCATCGATCGTGCCCAGCGCTGCTCGGCAGATATCGGCCCCGTGCCCCGTCAGAGCCAGATCGACCCCATACTGCCCAGCAAGTTCAAGGACCGCATCACGGTCCAAAAAGGCGTCCGCCAGGCCCATCGCCGCATCGCATCGGCCCGCCTTAAGCAAAATCCGGGCCGCCCTCGGAACAAGTTCGGGGCGAACCTCGGCCACCAACTTACGCAAGTGCAAGCGTCCGTTATCCTCCGTGCCCAGACACGTAAAACTCCGCTCGGCGGGGTCCAAGCCAAAGATCGGGTAGTCGCGTACGAAGTAGGACTGGTCGACCATCGATAGCCTCACCCCGCAAGCCTCGAGTTCTGCGATATTGCCCTCGCCCATCAAAATCATGAGACATGCCACGCAAAACAGTGCATTATTGTCGAGCGAAGCCAGGTCGACAAGTGCCGCGCCATATACGTTGACAATCTCGTTTTCGAGCAGACCGGCTACGTCGCCTTGGCCATACAGACCCGTCTGCAATGCCGAAACGAGCTCGGGCACGCCCTGCGTGAGCTGATAAAAGTCGAGCGATGTGCTGATCGAAAACGCCGATGCCCACGCCGAATACTCATAGGCATGCACCTTGAGCATCTGCGCATTGATCTTAACCGAATCGCCCAGCCCATGAATCAGTTGACGATTTGAAGGACGGCAGGAGATAAAGACCCCCACCCCCATAGCGCGCAGGCCGCGAATCCTGTCGATGAGGTCTTCGGTATCGTGCTGATCGAGGTTTGGCACATTATCAATCGCGATAAGGGAGTGCGGTTTGTCTTTGAGTTCTTCGGTAACCACCTCGAGCTGCATAAACACCTCGCGCCCAGTGGCGCGATCGGCCTCGATAATCCGCACGGGGCCTCGCGTCGGGTCGCATTTAACCTCATGGGTGTACTGCAGCAGCACCGAGGTCTTCCCAAACCCGTCGGGCGCATAAAGAACCACGATGCCGGCCTTTCGGCCCTTGGCGAGGAGCTCATTCATCAAGCGTTCGCGTCGCACCATATAGCCACCGCCCAGCGGCATCAGCTCGAGGTCGTCCATACTGCCCAAATCGTTTACCATGCCCGCTCCTCAACTCGACCGTATGGACACTGTAACCGCAAGACCATACAAGCCGCGCTATGAATAGAGCGACCTTGCGTTTTAGGTTGTCTTTTGGTACGCAAGCGGCAAGTTTTTGTACAGCGAGGGCCGATTGTTATTAATCCCCCGACTAATCGGTCTTTAAGCAGGTAAATGAGCTTGTCAGCTTGTCCCATCTAAGCGGCAGTGTAACGCAAATGAACAAGGTTCAGCTATGTCATTCAGCTCGCCTAGCACCCGCTACCGTCTACGACCTTTTAGTGGCATTTTTGCATAGAATCTGGTATGGAATGAATCAAGCTGTTGGGCATCCGGCATTCGTCAAGCTTGCGGCAAGTTTTTGGTCAAGTGGGCAAAAAGGGATAGCAAAAAGGCCCCCGCAAAGCGGAGGCCTTAGGCAAGGCTATGTCGAGATGCAGGATTCGCGCTACTCGCAGAGCGAAAGGGCGGCCTCGTCGGCAACGACAACGCAGTTGGTGTGCAGCTGCAGGATCGAAGCCGGGCACGCGGGCGTAACCGGACCATAGCACATGTCATGCACGGCCTGAGCCTTGGCCTCGCCGTTGGCGACGACTAGGATCATGCGGGCATACATGATGGTCTGGGTACCCATGGTGTAGGCCTGACGGGGAACATCGTCGATGCTGTCGAACAGGCGGCTGTTGGCCTGAATGGTGCTCTCGGTGAGGTCGACGCAGTGCGTGCCCTTGGAGAAGTGGTCATCGGGCTCGTTGAAACCGATGTGGCCGTTGTTGCCAATGCCGAGCAGCTGCAGATCCGGGTAACCGGCGGCGGCGACGATCTTGTCGTACTCAGAGCAGGCAGCGGCGGCGTCGGGGTTGGAACCGTCGGGCACATGCGTGTTGTTCAGGTCGATGTTGATGTGATCGAAGAAGTTCTCACGCATGAAGTAGTGATAGCTCTGGGGATCGTCGTGCGAAAGGCCGCGATACTCGTCCAGGTTGTAGGTGCTGACCTCGGCAAAGTCGACGTCGCCCTTCTCGTACCAAGCAGCGAGCTGCTTGTAGGCACCGATCGGGGTGGAGCCGGTGGCAAGACCCAGCACGCAATCGGGCTTGAGGATAACCTGCGCCGAGATGATATTGGCGGCCTTGCGGCTCATATCCTCGTAGTCTTTAGCTTTAATGATCTTCATTACGCGTCCTTTCTCGTACAAGAGAGGCAAGGCTCCCCTTACAAGCACTTGCCCGCGGCCCGCGTCGGCCGCAACCAACGTGTGCGGCCACCAGGGCGAGGTCGCGTAATGTATGTGTCTCGTGTCTAGCCGCGTCGAGGCCCCTGCCCGTCCACGGTGACCCAAAGCCGTTTAGCTTCGGACAAATCCCATCTTGCCACGGAGGGCGCCCTCTTTCAAGGGCGCCCTCCATAAACGTGTTTGAATTGTAGGCTAATGGCCACGTGCACTTGCTAGCGCTCGCGAGCAACGATGAGCTGGTCCATCTCTTCGACATGCGCACCAACGGAGCCCTTGATACTCGAGAACTCAACGGAGTTGCACACCAAGATGGGAACCGTCACATCGTAGCCCTCGGCAGCAATTGCCTCGCGATCGAACTCGATGAGCACGTCACCCTTATGGACGACATCGCCCACCTGTGCATGCACGCTAAAATGCTTGCCCTCAAGCTGAACAGTGTCCAAACCAACGTGGATGAGCACGTCTAGGCCATCGACCGTGTTGAGCGCAACGGCGTGACCCGTGGGAAAAATGGCCTCGACCTTGGCGTCTGCCGGCGCAATCACACGCGTGCCGGTAGGCTGAATCGCCACGCCCTGGCCCAAAAGGCCGGTGGCAAATGTCTGGTCATTGACCTCGGACAACGGAATGACGTCGCCCGAGATGGGAGCATCCAGCGTAAGAACTCGTCCACGCATACCAAAAGACCTTAGGACTTTAGTGAACATGCTCCCCCTCGGACATACCAATCAATCAAAATAGCTTTAACAGTTTACCACTTGGCACCCGTTTTTGACCATTAGGGAAGTTCGCGCTTGACAACCTCGACGATGTCGTCGACAACACGCTGAGTGAGCTCGTGCGTCTCCGCCTCGGCCATAACACGGACCAGCGGCTCGGTACCGCTCGGGCGCACCAGAATGCGGCCGCGGCCGTCAAGCTCCTTCTCGGCGGCAGCGACGGCGTCCCAAATGGGCTGGCAATCGTCCAGGCCGGCCTTGTTGTCGGAATGCACGTTGACGAGTACCTGCGGGTACTTCTTCATGATGCCGGCAAGATCGGTGAGGGTACGACCGGTGCGCTTGAGCACGGCCAGCAGCTGCAGAGCCGTCACCAGGCCGTCACCGGTGGTGTTGTGCTCCAGGAAGATGATGTGGCCGGACTGTTCGCCGCCGATGACGGCGCCATCCGCGAGCATGCGCTCCAAAACGTAGCGGTCACCCACGGCGGTCTGAACCATTTCGAAGCCCTGCTCCTTCATAGCGATGGAGAAGCCAAGGTTGCACATGACGGTCGAGACGATCTCGGAGTTGGCGAGCTTGCCGCGGGCGGCGAGGTCAGAACCGCAGATAGCCAGGATGTAGTCACCGTCGATCTCATTGCCCTCGCCGTCGACGAACAGCACGCGGTCGGCGTCGCCGTCGTGGGCCAGGCCGATATCGGCGTGGGTGCGCAGCACGAGCTCGCGCAGGGGCTCAAGGTGAGTGGAGCCGCACTCAACGTTAATGTCGGTGCCGCAGTAATCGGTGTTGATGGCATGGACCGTGGCGCCCAGGCGCTGCAGCGCAGCGGGCGTGGTCTGGCAGGAAGCACCGTGGCCGCAGTCGACGGCAACAACCAGGCCATCGAGCTTAAGGCCGTCGAGCGTGCTGATGGCATGATCGACATAGGCCTTGCGGGCGTCTTTCATCTTGATGATGTGACCCACACCGGCGCCGGTCGGCAGCGTGTCGGCAGCCATGGCCTCCTCGGACATGACCCAGGCGCTGATCTCTTCCTCGACAGCATCGGGAAGCTTCATGCCCTTGCGGCTAAAGAACTTGATGCCGTTGAACTCCGGCGGATTATGCGAAGCAGAGATGACGATGCCGCCGTCGAGCTCGTTTTGGACGGTGAGCAGCGCCACGGCCGGCGTAGGGATAACGCCGCAGCAATGCGGACGGCCGCCCTCTGCCATAATGCCAGCGGTCAGAGCACTCTCGAGCATGGTACCCGAAAGACGCGTGTCGCGGCCGATGCAGATGTCCGGGCCTAGGAACTTGGTCGCCGCGCGGCCCAGGCGAAACGCGAGGTCGCACGAGAGGTCGGCATTGGCGACGCCACGGACGCCGTCGGTACCGAAGATGTTCTGGGGCATAGGATCGCTCCTTCCCTAGCAGGCGATATACAACCGCCCACCCTAGTCGAAAAAGAAAAGCGGGACCCGCCGAGGAATCGGCAGGCCCCGCTTGTACATTGTATCTCGAAAGGAGATAAAACCTTAGCGCTTGGAGAACTGGGGAGCGCGGCGGGCCTTCTTGAGGCCGTACTTCTTGCGCTCGACCACGCGAGCATCGCGCGTAAGGAAACCGGCCTTCTTGAGGTCAGCACGGTAGTCGCCAGCGTTCAGAAGAGCGCGAGCGATGCCCAGACGCAGAGCGCCGGACTGACCGGAGATGCCGCCGCCATCGCACAGAGCGATAACGTCGAACTGACCGGCGGTGTCGGTCACCTTGAAGGGAGCAAGGGCGTTCTCAACGAGCTGATGACGGCCGAAATACTGCTCGGCGTCACGCTTGTTGATGGTCACCTTGCCGGTGCCGGGGACGAGACGGACGCGGGCGACGGCGTTCTTACGACGGCCGGTACCCTGGTAGACAACGGTGTTCTCAGCCATCTTTAAGCCTCCAGCTCAATCTTCGTGGGGTTCTGGGCAGCATGCGGATGCTCGGCACCAGCGTAGACCTTAAGCTTGGTCATCTGGGCACGGCCGAGGGTGGTCTTGGGCAGCATACCGCGAACGGCGCGCTCGATGACCTTCTCCGGGTGCTTCTCCATAGCCTGGCGGAAGCTCTCAGCCTTGAGGCCGCCGTTGTAGCCGCTGTGGCGATAATAGGTCTTCGTGTCGGCCTTGTTACCGGTAAGCTGGACCTTATCGGCGTTGATGACGACAACGAAGTCGCCGCAGTCGCTGTTGGGCGTGAACTGGGGCTTGTTCTTACCGCGCAGGATCATTGCGATCTGGGTGGCAAGACGGCCCAGGACAGCACCATCGGCGTCGACGAGAACCCAGTTGCGCTGGACCTCGCCCTGCTTGGCGTAGTGAGTCGATTTCGAAATCACTTAGACTCCTCCATGTACAGTACGTGTTGTTACAGAGATTCACGGGGCTCTGCAAGTAACCCGTCCATATTACCCCGCTCGCCGTACGAGTCAACAGGTATTTTGGCTCCGACCAGAGTTTCTGCACATGTCATCCACGAGCCGTGATTTTTCCAACTCTTTAGCTGTTGTCATTTTTTGAGGGTTCGCCGTCGCTAGCGCTCAACGAACTCTTGGATTTCCGCGAGCAGGCGCTTTGCCTCCTGACGGCCCTGGATATACAGGTCCAAAAGCTTTGCCGGATCGTGCTCGACATGGCCGACCTCGACCGGCTTTTGCGGAGCGATGACCAGCGCGCGGCCCTCGCGCTCATACTTCCACAGGTGCATGCGCTGGAGGTTATAGCGGTCGTGGCGCGTCTCGATAGCCTCGAGCAGGTAGGGGTAGTCGGCATAGCGGGCGCGCGCGGCAGGCATAAACTCGTAGGGCTTTTTCTCGTACGAGCGGTCCTGGGTGACGATGACGACCGCACGGTCGAAGCCCGCCTCCTCGAGCACATGCTCGATAGGAACCGAATCGGCCACGCCGCCGTCGACGTATTTGTGCCCGTCGATTTCGACCGGCGGCGTCACCAGCGGCAGCGAGGTGGAGGCGCGCACAGCATCGAGGTCGAGCACGGCGCTTTTGACCGGCAGGTAGGCAGCGGTTCCAAACAGCATGTCCGTCGCGACGGCGTACATCTCGATGGGGCTCGCGTCGAACGCCTCGTTGTCAAAGGGATCCAGGCGGTCCTGGATATCGTTGAAGATAAAGTCGTAACCCACGATGGAGCCCGTGGATGCGAAGGATGCGGCACCCATGTAGCGGTTGTCATTGCAGAAGGTCAGGTTGATGCGATTGACGCGACCGATCTGGTGTGACTTGTAGTTGACGCCGTTGAGCGCACCGGCCGATACGCCATATACCGCCGGAATTTCGACACCGGCCTCCATGAGAACGTCGAGCACGCCGGCGGTAAACTGCCCACGAAAACTGCCACCCTCCAAGACGAGCGCGACCTTGCCGGCGTTCTTTGCCTTATCTTCTGCAGTCATATTGACCTCCTGCGATTGCGTTTTGGCTTTCTTCTACCCAGTTTTGGGATGGAGGGCGCGCAGGTTTTTCGAGGCTGCAGGTGAAGCGGAAAGTGCGTCCCAGTTTGAGGCGGGATTCCGGGATGCGGTTTCCGCTTGGACCGCCATTGGGACAGCGCGTCCCACTCTGCGTTGCTGTAGCGTTTTCCTAGCGCCCGCGCCCTGCATAGAGTTCGATTCTCCGCGGGTTTGGGGTTCCGTTGATGCGGCGCATGGCAGGCTGAGATTCGATAAACATCGCATCGATATTGGGCCGGGGCGTTGCGCGGATAATCCGCGTATTTGCTTCGCAAATCCGCGCCGGCTTCGGCCGCCTGCCGGCGTCCTCGCGCGCGGGCTAAAAACGCTTACGCGTTTTCCTAACGCCCGCGCCCTGCATAGAGTTCGATTCTCCGCGGTACGGGCTAGAAATGAAAAGGCAGGTAGATACGAATATCTACCTGCCTGTTACTTATGGTGGAGGCGCGGAGAATCGAACTCCGGTCCACGAAAGCCCCCTGATTGGCATCTCCAAGCTCAGTCGCTGGTTTAGTCTCGGACGCTTTGCGCGCAGCGACACGCTCGCGGCATCCCAACCGGTTCGGTCTTAGCCCGCGCCATACCGATTACGTGCGCAGGAGCATTCCCCTAACATGACGTCGCGCCGGTGTCGGGGAAATCACCGGGTTGACGCGCCGCTATAAACTAAGCAGCGAGAGCCATAGGCTCAAAAGAAGAGTTGTTGTCAATTCAATTTGACGGTACCCCTGTTTAACGAGGCGAGGAGACCTCGGCTTGCTTCCTCTCTCAGAGCTATCGTGTCGAAACCAGTCGCCCCCGAATGTCGGGAAAGTCTGGATGGCATTGGGTACGAGCACCCAACGCCCGTCGACTTTTCAAGGAACATGCGGGGCGAGCCCCGCTTGTGGAGTGTTATCTTACCACGTTCTGAAAGCGGACAGCTGTTCTATGCACGAGCTGTGAAGACCCCAATGTGCGCCACACTTCGCACTTTTGCTACCGATCGCGTCACGTATATTTTCGCCAAGCAAAATTGACCCGTCGAAAGGACCGTTATGGATACCAAGCAGCAACTCGTCAATGCCCTCGCAGGCCTGGGCTCAACCATTACCGAAGCTATGGATGTCATCGAGGGCTTTGTCCCCTGCGGACATCCCGCCCTCACGGTATCGAACGCACTCGTCGCGCTGGACGTTGACGATGATGCAACTCTCGCCCAGCAGCTTGAGACCGTCGAGGGCTTTATCGACCACGTGAGTGAGAACCGCGGCGTGGCCGCCTACCACGGTATCGAGGTCGAGCTCGCGGGTCCCAAGGCCGATCTGTTCGCAGCAATCCGCGAGGTAGGCGCCCTTATGCAGACCGCAGGCGTCAAGAACACCCAGGTCAACGAGTGGGTCTACCGCAGTCTGGCAGCACTCGACAGCTCCAACGAAAAGGCAGCCGAGCAGCTCGCAGAAAGTCCCACCATCAAGGCCGAGCTTTTGTAAATAGCAGACGCGGGCCCCTTGGCGCATCGTCGTCCAAGGGGCCCGCGAACAGCTCGCGTCAACCGATAGCCGTGCCGCCGCGTTTGGCCAAAGCAAGAATCGGCATCATTTGACGAGGTGTCTTTGCTGCAAGATCGGCATGTTCGAGCAGTTTTCGATCGTTGGTCACCAAGTAATCAACCTGGGCGCGTTTGCATGCGGCGAGTACCAAGTTGTCCTCGTAATCGCGATGGAGCGCTAAGTATTTGTCGGCCAGCCAAAGGTCCGACGCATCTGCACCCACGGCCGTGGCGTTTTCGGTCATGTTCCGAACAAACGCCAGCGCCGCATCGCCAATCGCGCGGGCAGAAGCCTCGCCGAGCGCTCCCCCGCTGGCAAGAACGCTGCGCTTCAGTTCGTGCTGTACAACATACAGTACGTCCTTGGCGATATGCACCGGAAAGAACAGCAATGTCCCCGCCTCCGTCGCCTGCCCAATAAACGCGCGTGCGGCAAGCGACTCGGCATGGTCGGCGCAAAACGAATCAACCCATACGTTGGCATCCACCATTATTTTGAGGGGAGCCCCGCTCACAGGATCATCCCCTTTTGGCGATAGCGCTCGTCCATGGCTTCGGAATAGATTGTGTCCCAATCGCGATCGTCGGATACGGACGACGTAGCGATGCCCAGGTCCGCGTAAAGCTGATCCGCCGCCGCCCATGATGCGGCGAACGGAGTATCGTGCGCGACGGATTGCCGCCGGTCGTCGACGGCCGCAAGCACTTCCTCGCACTGCCCGCCACCCTGCGCGACCTTGGCCACCACCTTTTTGATGAGCTCGGGCAGTGACCCGCCCGAAAGCCGCAGCGCCTCCTCGGCACGGTTCTTGACCTGGCGATTCACGCGAACGTTCACCTGCGCCATGCCACTAACAGCACCCACGTCGATCCCGCTCCCTTCAATTGCTAGCACTGCTAGCAACACTATATAGATAAGCTAGCACATGGTCAAATGCAAAAGGCCTGCGCTCGGACGACACCGATGCCGTCTGGGCGCAGGCCAGATAACGTGGGCGAACACGTCTGCTAACGCAGGTAAGCCTTCGCGTTGCTCAGACTGTAGGCAATCGTCGAGCCGTTGTGCAGCAGTGACGACGTCTGCGGGGTAATCGCGCCGGTAATGCCCAGCGCCAGGAGCGCTGAGTTGGTAAGCATCACCTTAGAGTAGGAGCTCGTCAGACGATCAATGAGGCCCTGGCTCATGCGGCGCAAACGCACGATCGCGGCCAGATCCGTGTCGGTCAGGATGATATCGGCGACCTCCTTGGCGATGTCGCTTCCGCCACCCATTGCCAGCCCCACGTCGGCCAAACCGAGTGCCGGCGAATCGTTGACGCCGTCGCCCACCATGGCAACGTGGCGCCCCTCACCCTTAATGCGCTCCACATAGGCGTACTTGTCCTCGGGCAGCAGCTCGGCCTTAAACTCGTCGACACCCGCCTCGCGCGCAATGCGCTCGGCCGTGCGCTCCGAATCGCCCGTGAGCATAACGACATGCTTGACGCCCAGCGCATGTAGGTCGGCGATGGCCTCACGGACGCCGGGCTTGAGCGGATCCTCGATGCCGAGCACGCCGACGACCTTGCCGTCGACCGCCAGATACAGCGGCGACAGGCCTTGCATCTGGAGCTCGATTTGCTCCTTGATGTCGGACTCGAGCTGCGCACCCTCGTCCTCAAATACAAAGTGCGCCGAACCGATAATGGCGCGACGCCCCTCGATGGACGAAGCGATGCCGTGCGCCACGATGTACTCGACCGCGGCATGGCGCTCGCGGTGCTCGAGCCCGCGCTCGCGGGCGGCGTTGACCACGGCACGCGCCACCGGATGCGGGAAATGCTCCTCCAAGCAAGCGGAAAGGCGCAGGACCTCGTCCTTGCTCCAGCCATCTGTCGTCAGCACGCAAGCCAGGCGCGGCTGCGCCTCGGTAAGCGTGCCGGTCTTATCAAACACGATGGTGTCAGCCTTGGCAAACGACTCAAAGTACTTCGCGCCCTTGACCATGACGCCCATCTTGGCGGCATCGCTCATGGCGGTCATGACGGCGACGGAACCCGTGAGCTTGAGTGCGCACGAGTAGTCGACCATCAGCGCCGCCGAGGTCTTGATAAGGCTGCGCGTGGTGAGCGCAACCAGGCCCGCGAGCAGGAAGTTCCACGGGACGATCTTGTTGGCGAGGTCCTCCATATGCGACTGGCCCTCGGACTTGAGCGAGTCGGCCGTCTGCACGAGCGAGACGATCGAGCGCAGTTTGGTCTGCGCCGTGTTGGCGCGCACGCGCACCAAGATGCTGCCGTCTTCCACGACGGTACCGGCGAACACGTCGTCGCCCACGCTGCGCTCAACGGCCAGCGGCTCGCCGGTCAGGGTCGCCTGGTTGACCATAGCGCTCCCCTGCTCGACGACACCGTCGATGCAAATGGACATGCCAGTGCGCACGGCCACCAAGTCGCCGGGCTCAAGCTCGGTGGCGGCAACGCTTACCTCGGTATCGCCGACGACCTTTTGCGCCTTGTCGGGTACATCGAGCAGCGAGTTGATGAGCTCGTTTTCGCTCATGGCGCGGGTGTAGTCCTCGAGCAGCTCGCCCACGTTGAGCAGGAACATTGTCTGGCCCGCGGTGTCGACATCACGTTTGACGAACGAAATGCCGATGGCCGAAGCGTCGAGCACGGGAACGGTCAGGCGCGGCTGCGCCAGCTCATGAAGGGCAGCGCGCAAAAATGCCATGTAACCGGCCACGACAAACACCGCACGCAGGGGCGTGGGCAAAAACCATCGGCGCGCATAGTGGGCGCCGACAAGCGTGGCAAGATCCATAACGAGCTTGTGCTTGCGCGGCTCAAGCTGCATCACGTAACCCGTCTTTGCGTCGGCAATGGCCTGAGCGTCGAGCGCACCGACGGCGGCCAGCACGGCATCGCGGCGCGACTCGTCGTATTCGAGTGCCATCTGGCCGATGCGGCCGTAGACGCGCACCTTGTGCACGCCGTCGATGTCGCCGCCAAGCTTAAGAAGTGCATCGAGATCGCTCTCTGGCACAGGACCCGCCAATTGAAGACGGGTCCTGCCGGGGATCTTGCTGATAATCGAGAATCTCATAGTTTGTGTCTGGGAGCGTTACTCGGCTGCCTCGTCAGCAGCGGCCTCGCTCTGGGTGATATAGGCCGCCTCGGCAACCATGTCGTCGACCTCGGCCTTGGCCTGCTCGACCATGTCCTGGTAGCCGTTCTTGATGCGCATACCGCACGCGATACCCTGCACGCAGGCATTCTTTACCGGAGCGCTGGTGAGCAGCTTGATGCCAGCCGTACCAAGCAGAAAACCGCCACCGACAAGCAGGGTGTTGAACGTGGACTTCTTCATGATGTCTCTCCCTTTTGCCGCATTGGACGCGGCATGGTGCCTCAGCACCCGAGTAAACAAGTTTGCTCGAGCACGCTTTTGAAATATCTCAATTTTATCTAACTATCTAGGTCAGCCATGGCTAACCTTTTGAAAATTAACGATGCGGAGTAACCGATTGTCAATGTGACAAAGGGACTGTCCCTTTGCTCCTTCTTACAACTGCCAGGTAGCTGCTTCCTTTTGCAGCGCCACCATGCGGGCGAATTCTCCACCTGCCGCCTTGAGCTGCGCCGGAGTGCCCTGCTCGGCAACCACACCATCCTTGAGTACAACGATTTTGTCGGCATTTTCCACCGTACGCATACGGTGGGCAATAACGATAACCGTCTTACCTGCAAGCAGACGGGAGAGCGCCTGCTGAACCACGGTCTCGTTCTCCACATCCAAGCTCGCCGTCGCCTCGTCCAACAGCACGATAGGCGCGTCTTTGAGCAGCGCACGGGCGATAGAGATGCGCTGGCGCTCGCCGCCGGACAGCTTGGAGCCGTTCTCGCCGATCATGGTGTTGTAGCCATGCGGCATGCGGCTCACAAACTCGTCGCAGTTGGCGGCACGCGCGGCCGCAAGCACTTGCTCATCGGTGGCGCCACGACGCCCGAGGCGGATGTTTCCCATCACCGTGTCGTCAAAGAGCAGCACGTCTTGGAACACAATGGCGTAGTCGCGCAGCAGCACGTCGGGATCCACGCTCGCAACATCCACGCCGCCCACGGTGACCGTGCCCGCAGTGGCATCCCAAAAGCGCGCGGCCAGGCGGCTCACCGTGGACTTACCGGAGCCCGAAGGACCGACCAGTGCCGTGACCTCGCCTTCCTTGGCGGTAAAGCTCACATCGGTAAGAACTTTCTCGCCGGCGCGGCCGTCCTCGCCCGCACCATAGCCAAATGCCACGTGATCGAACACCACATCGTGGCCTACGGGCTCAAACTGCTCGCTGCCCCGCGCCACGGGCTCTTCCATGATGGAACGCATGCGCTTGGCCGACGACTCGGCGGCAAACAGCTCGGACATCAGCATCAGCGCCTGATCAAAGGGCGCATAGATGCGGCTCACCATAAGCAGGAAGGCAAACATCACCAAAAAGTCGACCTGCCCGGAGGCGACCATCGCAGCGCCCGTGACCAACGTGGTGGCAATCCCCAGGCGCAGGATGGCAAAGGCGGAGTTGACCAAAAGCCCATTGGCGAGCTCGCCCTTGGTGGTCTCGCGCTCCTCGGCATCGATCACGGCGTTGAGTCCCTCAAGATAATGAGCCTCCTGGTTGGTGGCGCGGATCTCGCGCACGCAGTCGAGCGTCTCCTGGATCGCCTCGGTAACCTTGACCTTCTCGGCACGCACATGGTCGAACACCGGGGTCATGGGGCCGCGTGTTAGATACAGCACGGCAAAGGCCACGGGCACGCTCCAAAACGCCGCGATCGCCAGCTGCCAGCAAAAGAACAGCGACGCCACGAACACAATGGCGCTTGCGATGATGGCACCCCAAAGCTCTCCCAGCACGTGGCTGTAGGCGTGCTCCATGGCCTGGACGTCGCCCATGATGGTCTCGGTTAAATCGGCCAGATCACGACGGCCAAAAAACGACAGCGGCAGCTTGCGCAAGCGCTCGGCGATCTCCATACGCTGCTTGCCGCACTCCTCGTAAAAGATGCAGTAGGTGTAGTAATACTGCTGCCAGTTAGAGGCAAAGAGCAACACGAAAAAGACCAGGAGGCCGCCCACAATCGGCAGGGCATCCGGCAGGTCAGCCCCGCTGGCGAGATGTTCGACAAAACCGCCCATGACCAGGAATAAAAAGCCCATGCCGGCCATGGTAATGAGATTAGTGAGCGTGGTCCAGAAAATGCCGCGTTTTACGCCGGCGACGCCTTTATCGGATAGGAAATACTTCTTTTGGAATGAGGCGAACATTTAGGCCTCGCCTCCCTTCGTGACGGCGGCATCCGCGGTCGCTGCAGTGATTTTCCAGCTCGCGGCCTGTTCGTATTCAGCCCACATCTTGGCGTATAGACCCTTTTGGGACAGCAGCTCGGCATGGGTGCCAGTCTCCTGCACGCTACCTTGGTTGAGCACCACGATCTTGTCGGCCCCCACCACGGTCGAAAGCCGGTGCGCGATCATAATGACTGTGCGACCCGCCGCCAGTTTGCTAAAGGCGCGCTGGATGAGCGCCTCGTTCTCGGGGTCGGCAAAGGCTGTGGCCTCGTCGAGCACCACGATGGGCGCGTCCTTAAGGATTGCGCGGGCGAGCGCCACGCGCTGGACCTCGCCGCCCGAAAGGTACGCCCCGCCGGCGCCGAGCATGGTGTCGATGCCCTGCGGGAGCTTGGCCACGATATCGTCGCACTGGGCCGCGGAGAGGGCCGCGCGCACTTCGTCGTCAGTGGCTCCAGGCTTGGAGGCGCGCACGTTGTCGGCAAGTGTTTGTCGGAACAGCTGGTTGGTCTGGAACACGAAGGCAACCTGGTCCATAAGCTCGTGGGGATCCATGTCGCGAACGTCTACGCCGCCTACGAGCACGCGACCCGCGGAAACATCCCAAAAACGCGGGATCAGGCTTGCGCAGGTTGACTTACCGCCGCCCGAGGGACCCACCAGGGCGAGGGTGCTACCAGCGGGAACGCTGAAACTCACATGGCTAACGGCAGGTGCTTCGGCACCTTCGTACGTAAAGCTCACGTCCTCAAAGCGCACATCGCTACCGGCGGAGTGCTTGGGCTGGGCAGGCACGGAGAGCTGTTTGGAACCCATGACGCTTCGAATACGAGCCAGCGAATCGGCACTCATCTGAGAGGCCTCGCCCACAAACATAAGCTTGGTCATGGCCGTCGGCACCACGGCCGAAATAATCGCGTAAAACGTGAAGTTGGTCATAAAGCGTGCAAAGTCCGTCTCGCCCGGCACCAACAGCAACGCCACGGGCAAAAGGAATGCCACAAGACCATTGAGCGCGGTAAGGTTGAGCACCTGTGGACCTCGGCAGAACGTGCCCGCATAGCTTTGCGCCATGTCGGCGTATTCGGCGATCGCATCGTGGAAGGCCTTAAAGGAGTAGACCGTCTGCTGGAATACCTTGACCACGGGGATACCGCGTACGTATTCGGTGCCGGTCTTGTTCATCTTGACCAGCGCGCCCATGTAGGCCTTCATAAACTCGCCGCCCTTGCCGCCCATCATGGCGGCCATGGCGCCAAGCGAAACGACGACCGAGATAAGGCATGCCGCGCCCAAGCGCCAATCGAGGGCGAAAAGCAGCACGAGCAGACCTGCGACCATGGCGGTGGCGCCGGCGATATCGGGCAGCATGTGCGCGAGCAGTGTCTCGGTTGAGGCGGCGCATCCGTCTACGATACGGCGCAGCTCACCGGTGGCGTGCGTGTCAAAGTAGCCGAGCGGCAGCTTAAGCAGATGCTCGCTCGTAGCCTTGCGGATATTGGACGCGCAACGAAACGCGGATAGGTGTGTGCACATGAGCCCCACGAAATAAATCACGATGCTCACCAGGGCAAAACCGACGGCCCACCAACCATACATCGCGATATCGCAGGCTTCGCTCCAGTTAGGTGCCACGGCGATCAGATCGCGCGCGACAAGCCAAATGCACACGTACGGGCCAAAGCTCAGCAGCTGCGAGAGCGCCGAGAGGGCCATGCCCAAATATGTTAGGAATTTACGGTCGCCGGCATATGCAAGCAGCTCGCCGATACCGCCGCCTTCCTTTTTTGATCCCTTTGCCATGAGATTCCTTTCTAACGGCTTGAGAGTTAACCGTAATGAACTTATCATTGATGTGTTAGCCATGGCTCACAATCGAGCCAGGCGTGGACGTTTCTGCAAAGGAAAGGGACGCTTTTGCAAATACGGCGGGCAGCGACCGACATAACCGAGCTCTACGCACCGCAGTTTGAGCAGTTTGGCCTGGAGCTTACCGGCAAGGGCGCCGTCTTTACCGGCGAGGTGGCAAACGATCGGGCGCACGGACGCGCATGGATCATGCCTCTCTCCCCCGCCTGCATCGTTATGGAGCATTTCATTACCCCGATGCACGATATGTACCTGGCCGAATACACACCCGAACCGTACGCCTGCGTGAGCGAGGTCAGCGCGCCCACACTTATATGCATGCCCGAGGCTGGCATAACGCCTGCGAACCTTAAACCCTTGCATGGACCGTGGCCGAACAGCGCGGTGTGCAGCTTTATCCAAGATAGCTGCGGCGAGGAACTAAGTCCGCTGTTTGCAGGGCAGCTTTATCACTCGCGCTCGGTGCTCTTTTTGCCCGGGTATTTTGACGAGCTGGAGCATCGGTATCCCACTGAGTTCGCGGGAGTCTTTGAGGCGTTTGCCGAGTCGTGGCACGAGGAGGCGACGTCTGCCATCTGCCACACGCTGCGCCGGATTAACGAGGACCGCGCCCGCACCGTAGGCGGACACGTCTATATGCAAGGCATCGTGGAGACCATGGTCGCGGAGCTCGCCTGTTCGCGTGCGGCCCACAAGCAGGCGCGGCGGGCGGCAGACACACGCGCCAGCATAACCATTGCCGAAGAAGCAACGGCAATGATTGAGCGCGCGCTCGACAAAGGCAGACGTGTGGGTATCAACGAGGTAGCCGAGAGGCTCTACACAAGCCGCTCCAAGCTATGCGCCACCTTTAAGGCCCAAACCGGCGAGTCCCTGGGTGCCTACATTCGCAGACGCCGTATGGAGCGAGCACAGGACCTTTTGGCCGATAGCTCGCTCACGATAGCGCAGGTCGCAGAGCGTCTAGGCTACCCTCAGCAGGCCGCCTTCGCCCAAGCCTTCAAGCAACACACCGGCACCACCCCCACCACCTGGCGCTCCCAACATATATAAAGAATGAAGGCGCCATCGGCGCCCTCATTCACCAAATTCAATTCAGCCCCACCTGACCCGAACGGCCGAGTCGTTGCAGAACCCGGGAGCCCCGGCAGGGCGGGTGCTTCCTCAAAATGAGTTCCCTTCAAAACAATGGGCGTGCCGACGGCACGCCCATTCACTCTATTCCATTCAGCCTACCTGACCCGAACGGCCGAGTCGTCACGGAACCGAGGGGCCGGGCGCAGGGCCTTGCCTCTCAATGAGTTCCGCACGAACAGGAGGCGCCAGTGGCGCCTCCGTCGTGAGTCAGGACTGTCCGAAATTGAGAGGCAAGGCCCTGCGCCCGGCCCCTCGGTTCCGCTTACGAGAGCGACGTTCTCAGCAACTCGTTGAAGAGCTTCGGGTTGCCCTTGCCGCGGCTCGCCTTCATGCACTGGCCCACCAAAAAGCCGATGACCTTCTGGTTGCCGTCACGATACTGCTGCGCCTGATCGGCACAGTTTACCAGCACCTCGTCCACAATCGGCTGCAGCGCGCCGGCATCGCTCACCTGACGCATACCGCGCTCGTCTACGATCTTGTTGGGGTCGTCGCCGGTCTGGGCCATGGCCTCAAAGACCTCGTGCGCCTGGTTAGAGCTGATGGCATCGGTCGCCAGCAGCCTGGCAAGCGCCGCCACCTGAGCCGGCGCGATGCCAGACTCGGCGAGCGACACGCCCGCGCCCTTGAGGTAGGCGATCATCTCATTGACCAGCAGGTTCGCGACCGTCTGGGCCTCCTTGCCAGCCATGCCGGCAGCAGCGGCCTCAAAGAACTCGGCAAACTCCGGGTCGCCGGCGATCTGCTCGGCATCGGCCGCCTTAATGCCAAAATCGGCCTCAAAGCGGGCGCGCTTGGCATCGGGCAGCTCGGGGATCTCGCCGCGGCAGCGGTCGATGAACTCGTCATCCAGATCGAACGGCGCCAAATCGGGATCGGGGAACAGACGATAGTCGTCGGCCGTTTCCTTCACACGCATGACCACGGTGCGCTTGCGGCTGGGCTCCCAGTGGCGGGTCTCCTGGTAGATGATGCCGCCCTCCTCGAGCACCTCGGCCTGACGGCAGATCTCGTAGGCAAGGCCGTCGTGCAGGCTCTTAAACGAGTTGAGGTTCTTGAGCTCGGTCTTGGTGCCCAGCTTGGTCTCGCCGCGGCGACGCAGCGACACGTTGCCGTCGCAGCGCATGGAGCCCTTCTCCATGGAGCAGTCCGAAATGCCCAGCGTCACAAAGATGCGACGGAGCTTCTCCATAAACAGGCGAGCCTCCTCGGGTGTGCGCAGATCGGGCTCAGTCACGAGCTCAATCAAAGGCGTACCGCAGCGATTGTAGTCAATGAGCGACTCGGCCGCGGCGGTAATGCGGCCCTCGGCACCGCCCACGTGCACCATCTTGGCGGCGTCCTCCTCCATGTGGATGCGCAGGATGCGGATGGGCACCGTGTAGGAACCGTCCTCGCGGCGCTCAGGCATCTGCAGGTTGGATGCATCGTAGCTGGCCAGGTGGCCGGCACGCTGGTTGCCCTCGCGCATGGTCGACGTCATGGACGTGGACAGGCCCTCTGCGTTGGCCGAAGCGCTCGCCAGGCTCTGGGCCTCGGCCTCACCAAACGCGCAATCGGGGCGCTCGGCGGCACCGCGACCGGTCACATCAAGATCCAGGTGGCCGTACATGGCAAAAGCGACCGGACCCTGCGTTGTCTGGAAGTTCTTGGCCATATCGGGATAGAAGTAGTGCTTACGGTAGAACATCGAGTGGCGCTGGATCTCGCAGTTGGTGGCCAGACCCGCCTTGACGATGCTCTCGATGGCGCGCTTGTTGGGCACCGGCAGCGCACCGGGCAGGCCCAGGCACACCGGGCACACGTTGGCGTTGGGCTCGTCATCGTGGCTGAGCTTGCAGTTGCAGAACATCTTGGTATCGAGCGCGGTGAGCTCGGTATGGATCTCCAGGCCAATAACGGCCTCCCAATCCTGCAGGACCTCGGAAAGCTCCTTCATTACAGCTCGCCTCCCTTCCCGGCAAAATCGGGCGCAACGGAAAGCGCGGGCGCACCCGTGGCGGCATCGGCAAAGCCGCGCTCCAGGGCGCGGGCAAACGTGAGCAGCTGACGGTCCTTAAAGGCAGGCCCCACCAGCTGGGCAGAAACAGGCAGATGAGTATCCTCGCCCAGGCCCAGCGGCACCGAGATACCGCCGTTGCCGCAAATGTTGAGCGAGATGGTGTACAGATCGGAGAGATACATCTGCGTGGGGTCGCTGATCTCGCCAAACTTAAAGGCCGTGCGCGGCGAGGCGGGCATGAGGATGGTGTCCACCTTGGCATACGCGGCGTCGTAGTCCTGCGTGATGAGCGTGCGGGCCTTTTGCGCGGCGTAGTAGTACTTGTCGTACACGCCCGAGCTCAGCAGGTAGGCGCCGAGCATCTGACGGCGCTTGGCCTCGGCGCCAAAGCCGTGGGCGCGCGAAAGCGAGCTCTGGTCGGACAGGTTGGCGCAGCCCTCCTCCTGATAGCCGTAGCGAATGCCGTCGAAGCGGGCCAAGTTGGAGAACGCCTCGGCCGGGCCGATGACGTAGTAGGCGGCGATGGCGGCGTCCAGGTGCGGCAGGTCGACCTCTACCAGCTCGGCGCCCTGGTTCTGCAGCTCCTGGGCGGCGCGCTCAACGGCGGAGCGGACCTCGGGCGTCAGGCCCTCGGCCTCCATAAACGCGGGGATGATGCCCACGCGCTTGCCCTCGATGCTGTCGTTGAGGTGCTCGGTAAAGTCGACGGCACAGTCCTGGCTGGTGCAGTCATACGGATCGTGGCCCGCACCGGTAAGCGCGTTCATGGCCAGCGCGACATCCTCGACCGTGCGGCCAAAGGGCCCCACCTGGTCGAGCGACGAGCCAAAGGCAACCACGCCGTAACGGCTCACGGCGCCATACGTGGGCTTAAAGCCCACCACGCCGCACAGCGACGCCGGCTGGCGAATGGAGCCGCCGGTGTCCGAGCCCAGCGAGAGCGCGACCTCGCCCGCGGCGACGGCGGCAGCGGAGCCGCCCGAGGAGCCGCCGGGCACGCGTTCGGTATCCCAGGGGTTGTTGGTGCGGTGGAACGCCGAGCTCTCGGTGGAGCTGCCAAAGGCAAACTCATCCATGTTGGCCTTGCCCATGGGCAGGCAGCCGGCGTCGAGCATGCGCTGGACACAGGTGGCGGTGTAGACGCTCTGGTAGTTCTCGAGCATGCGGGAAGCGCAGGTGGTGCGCGTGCCCACGAGGTTCATGTTGTCCTTAATGGCCAGCGGCACGCCCGCGAGCGGGGGCAGCGGCTTTCCGGCGGCACGGTCGGCATCCACACGCGCGGCGGCCTCGAGCGCAAGCTCGGGCGCCACCTGCAGGAATGCCTGGACCCCGCCCTCGCGCGCCTCGATGGCGGCAAGGGAGGCCTGGGCCACCTCGGTAGCGGTAAAGTCGCCGGCGGCAACGCCCGCGGCGATCTGGGCGGCGGTAAGGGAATCGAAGCTTAGCGCCATTATTCGCTCTCCCCCTCTCCCAAAATGGACGGCACGCGGAAGTAGCGCTCACGCGCGCTGCCGGCGTTTTCGAGCGCGACGTCGAGCGGCAGGTCGCGCTCGGGCTCGCGCAGGTCGTCGCCCATCACGTTGGACAGGCTTCCGATGGGATGGAACGTGGGCTCCACGTCGGGCAAGTCATATTGCAGGACGGGCTCGAGCATCTGGACGGCGTCATTCATGTGGGACGTCATCTGGGTGAGCTCGTCATCGGTCAGTGCGATCTTTGCGTACTCGGCGATGCCGCGCACGTCTTTCTCGCTGAGTGCCATAGGCGCTCCCTTCCGCATAACAGATAAACCGCTCTAGTATACAAGGCAACGCCGCTTGGAGCAGGCGCTTTACCCAAATGCAGCGAAAACGTAACGAGGGCGGCGGGTTGGCAGGCTGCGGGCTGGCGATTCTGCAGCGAAAACCGCGCCGTCCGTAGCGAAAACCGTACCGTCCATAGCGAAAACCGTCTCGACCACAACGAAAAGCATCACAACATTCGACGCTTTTCGTCAAAATCGCGATTTTCATCGAATG
This sequence comes from uncultured bacterium, assembly GCA_905214385.1. Classification (GTDB taxonomy): domain Bacteria; phylum Actinomycetota; class Coriobacteriia; order Coriobacteriales; family Coriobacteriaceae; genus Collinsella. The sequence continues at coordinate 28,682 of CAJMMF010000008.1, read as the reverse complement.
TTGTGATGGTTTGAAAGCCCCGACCACCACAAAGGTGCCTGTCCCCTTTGTGGTGGTTCTGGAGAATGTCTTATGCCGAGGCCTTGGCCTTGCGGCGCTTGCGGACCGCGTGGATCACGATATCCAGCAGCAACAGCACAATGGCTACGACCACGATGAGCACGGCAAACTCGCGCTTGCCCCAGTGACGGCCGGCCAGCGACTTTTGCTTGTCGACGTCCTTCTTGTTGTACTTGGTGCGCACGCAATGCACCAGCAGGCGATGGTCGTTCACGCCGTAGGGCGTGCAGGTGACGAGCGTCACCTTGTCGGCGCCGGGCTCGATAGTCAGCGACTCCATCTCCTCGGGCAGCACCACCTCGGAGTCCACCATCTTGTAGGCAAGCGTCTTGTTCATGGTGTGCAGCAGCACCAGGTCGCCGGGCTCCAGCGAGTGGATGTCGTCGAACATGCTCAGGTTGCGCATACCCGAGTGCGCGGTGAGCACGCAATGCGTCGAGGTGCCGCCCACCGGCAGGCTCGTGCCCTCCAAGTGGCCGACACCCGCCATGAGGACCTCCTCGCTCGTGCCATGGTAGATGGGCATGCTCACGTCGATGGAGGGGATCTCGACCCAGCTCATCATGGGGTCGCGGTCAAAGATGAGCTGCTGGGCGTAGGGCTCGATCTGGTCGGCGGGAAGCTCGGTGGCCTCGCCGGCAAGTTGCTCGTTATAGGAGCGCGCCTGGAGCAGGATGCGCTCGCGCTCCTCGGCAGACAGCGCGTCCACGGTGCTGGACACGGTGCTGATCTGGTTGAACACGCCCGAGGCCTCGAGCCGGTCCAAGATCCACGGCCAGGTCATAAGGCCCACGCCAATAAGAATGATGACGATGGTGATGAGCCGATCGGCCCAGCGCGGCAGCCGCTTGCGACGGCGCTTGGGCTTTGGTTGAGGTTTGGGCTGAGGGCTTGAGCCGCCGTTGTCCGCGGCGTTATTGCCCTTCATATGTTTGGCGCCCTGCACCATCGCCGGTCACTCCTCTACAACTCAAGTTGTCTAAACAAATAATAGCCGATTAGCGAGCTTCCGCGCCGAACAACGCAGCTAGACTGCACCGTCCAGTCGAGGATAAGCCAGCATTTGAGTTTTCAAAATGTCCCAGATCGGCTGGGCGATTCGGGATACAATGTCAATAGAAAACGACGCATCCCGCGTAAATGTTTGGGAGCGCGGGCGGCCTAGTTTTCTGGTTTTGTTAAATGCCCGGGATCCGACCCCCGGGCATTCTTATTTGCGCTTGCGGCGCAAATGCCGTCCACCGTCCGCACCGCGCGTGCGCCTACGGACCTTAAACCGAACCTCATACGAGTCAAGAAACGCGATGACGAACGTACCCGCATCGGACGGTGGAGGCTGGCTGCGTTATCCCAAAAAACGGGGCAGAATCCAGTGCGGAGTCTGCCCCGAAAAGAAAATGACAAAGCAAGAACGTGGATGGACGAGAAAAGTGTCCGCAAGTCTCATGGCCATCACATCCCACCTGCCAAAGGGATGGGTGAGCGAGCGTTACTCCTGCTCGGACTCCTCAGCCTGCTTACGGCTGCGGATGAGATGAGCCACGCCGATGCACAGCACCGCGCCACCAGCGATCCAAGTGAACGTCACGCCGTTAAGGCCGGTGAGCGGGAGGCCGGAACCCTGCTTGTTTTTGACGATCAAGGCAGCAGTACCGTTGTCCGTGTTAGTCGTGTCAACCTCGACCAAATTGGAACCCCTGGTGCTCGTCTTGACCGTAATCTTGTTTTCTCCCTCTCCCTCTGCTTGGTTGAATCCAATGGCTTTGATGGTGAAGGTGAACTCGGGGATGGTGTTATAGCCGGCGAGCGTATGGGTCTCCTTGACGGTGTAGGTGCCGGCATCGAGGCCCTTGACGTTAATCTCGCCGGAGTCGGTGGTCGTGAACTCAGAAGCCTCAGTACCGAGGGAGCCATTCTCCTGGACATACATGTCCTTGGATGCAATATCGTCGGGATCAGTGGCACGGATGGTGAACTTTACGCCCTTAAGTATCTTATTCTCATCCGTCGCGTCCTTCTTGACGAGCTTGAGCGCATAGGTGTAGTCGCGCACGGTGTCGGGCACAGACTCACCCCGGGAATCGTGGCCAGGGTTGTTGGAGTAGATGAGCTTGACGGTGTTGGAGTTGCCCGTGCCACCGACAACGACATGCTGGGACTTATTCGGGTCGAGCTTGGCGCTGTACGTGACAACGACCCTTGTATGCTCGCCGACAGTGACGCCGGCCGCCGTGGCGGCAGCCTTAAGATCGTCAAACTTTACGCTCAAGACCGTTCTGCCATTTGAATCGGGATCAGACATGGTCACAGAAGTAGGCGTGATCTGAGTCTCACCAATCACGGCCTTGACAGTGGACTTATCAACAGTCAAACCGGCAGACAGCTCATCGTGGAACTCATAATAGTAGGTGTTGAACGTGTCGACATTGCTTGCAACCGTGCCGGTCAGCTTGTACTGAACGGTCTGACCCATCTGGGAGTCCGCCTTGTACTTCCAGTCGTTGTCCGCACCATCGTCCTTGACCTGCTTCGTCACGGTCGGGATGCTCGTCTTCTCGGTAACGACCACTGCGTTGCCGCCCACGACTGCAAAGATCGGCGAGGTACCGGTCTGCTTCTCATTCGCACTGAGCGAGTCGGTATCGGTCATGAACAGGTAGTAGCCAGCGCTCGTAGTGGTGAAAGCGCGACCGGCGGCAAAGGAATCGCCCGTAGCGGTAACACTCTTCTCTACAGCCAAGGCAATCTTGTTAAGGATGCTGCTCTGCGGCAGACTCGTGGTATCAGTGGTATCAGTGATCTTGGAAAGGTAGTCGGCAACGTCAGAAGCGGTCGAGTCTAAGGTAATCCCTGGGACATTATTATCAACAAGCACCTTCAGGACCGCAGTCTCTGCGTCATCACTCGGCCACTCAATGTTGGACGCAACCTTACCGGACTTTCCGTCAATAACGTCAGCCTTAAAAATCTGATACGCCTTGAACGAAGTGGAGTCATTGTCCACGGACTTGTTAATCGTGAGCGAATAGCTGGGGGCAGCACCCTCCGCAGCAAACGCCATCGTGACTGTCGCCATAACGCCGCCGAAGCTCAGGGCTGCGGTGAGGCCGGCGGTTACTGCCAGGCGTGCGATGTTCTTGGTTGTTTTCATGTTGGGACCTCTTTCTTGGAGGTTGCTTTAATTCTCGTCATCACCAAAAGTCAGCAGGCTCATTTCCCTGCGCTCTAATCGCTACGGAGGCAGTACGCCATTGAGCAGGGGGGGGGGACAATTATTTATCATGGCGACCTCCTCCCCGCTTGATGACGAGCGCGACGACAATAGCCACTACTCCGATGACGGCCAAAGCCGTTACCAACACCAACGTTCTATCTCCCGTCGAGGGCATAAAGCCTCGACTCACTTCGTTACTTGGGGTGTTAAGCACCGACAACTCGACTAAACCCTTCCCGGCATCGGCGGCATCAACTCGCAGAGGGCTTTCGGCCGATACGGTCACCTTAGGCTTGGCGGCCGCCACCTGGTCGACGTCCAGGCCCTCAGCCTTGACCGTCACGGAGCGCGTGCCCTCAAAGGCGGTGTAGCCCTTGGGCGCCTTGAGCTCGCGGACCTCCAGCTTGCCCGAGTCCACGCCCGAGACGGTCACACGGCCGTCCTCGCCCGTGGTGACGGTGGCCTTGCCCTCCGCATCCCACGTGCCGTCGGCCGCCAGCGTGCGGCCGCGGTCGTCGGCGATGCTCAGGACCGCCCCGGCAAGCGGCTTGTCGCCGTCGCTGCCGCGCTTGGTGAGCGCGAGATCCCAAGTGTAGGCGCACGCATCGTCGCTCGGCGTGCGGGTGAAGCCGGCATCGCCGGACTGGTCGGCAAAGGGAGAGCGCGGGTAGCGCAGATAGACCTCGTTGGGGTTGCCCTTCGCGATGCCGCGGTTGCACGCGCTGTTGAGCGGCGCGTTGTACACGGCGACCACGCGGGCGCCCGCGGCGAAGGCGTCGGCCCCGCCGAGCGCGGCGATCAGGTCGCCGGTGCGCACGGTGAAGGTCCCGTCCGCCGCCACCTTGGTGGCGCACTGGGCCGTGATGTCGGTCCAGCCCTGCGCGGGCTCGGTGCCGGCGCGCCCGTCCTTACCGTTCGAGACGGCGTCGAAGGTGCCATCCGCGCCCGCCGCCACGTACACACGCATGCTCGCGGCCACCTTGGAGGGGTCGAGCCCCGCGCTCATGGTGTCGACGAACTGCACCGCGTAGGTGTCATAGGCGGAAAGGCCCGCGGGAACCGTGGCCGAGAGGCGCCAGTACAGGTCGTCGGCGACCGTGGCGTCGGCGGCCTTCTGCCATGCGGCGGTGTTGTCCTCCAGCACGTGCTTGGCGACCTTGGGCGTCGCGGCCTTGGGCTTGACGGTGGCGGCGTTGCCGCCCACCAGCGCCATGATCGGCGCGGTGCCGGCCTCGCCCTGGGCGATGGCGTCGTCTCTGGCGACGATGAGCCAGTAGCCGCAGGGCAGCTCGGCCGCCGTGCCCGCGTTAAGGGCCACGGGCACGGCGCCAGAGCTCTGGAGGGAACGAGCGAGCTGTGCGCTCAGCGCGCTCGTAAGGTGGGAATCGGTGTTGAGCCACTCGGCAGCTTCCTGCGCGGTGGTCTGGGAATCGGGCATGCCGGCGCTGTGCAGCACAGGCAGGACAGCGTCGCGCGCGGCGTCGCTTGCCCAAGCGAGGTCGGTAAAGGTCTTGGCGTCGCCGTCGCCGTCGACGACGTTGGCGCTAAAGATCTGGTAGGCGTCGTAGTTGCTCGCCACGGCGCCGCTCACCGTGATGGAACCGGTCGAGGTCGGCGCGGCCTGCGCGGATGCGGGGAACACAACCGCGCAGATGCCGATCAGGAGGGCAAGCAGCGCAAACAAGATCGGGAAGGAGCAAACTTTCTTATTCACGACGCTCACCTCCCTTCGCATTCGCCTTGCGACGAATGTGCATCCAGGCCGCAGCAGCGCAAAGCACCGCCGCGCCGGCAAGGTACGTCAGAGTGACGCCCGACATACCAGAAAGGGGCAAAGAGGTGGAGTAGGTGTTGGTGAAGGTGGGAGTGGACTTGCCGGTGAGGTCGTGGGGCGTGTCAGTGGTCACTTCATTGCCATCACGATCCTGAATCTGCTTGTAGGTCGCAGTGACGTCGATATGGTGGTTAGAGTCGTCAGTCGCGTTAACCGTAATCTGATAGACCGACTTGTCGTACGTATAGTGCGAGAACAGCGAACCGTCGTCTTTCTCGCGCACGTAGTACGTGAAGGTCTTGGAAGCACCACGGCCAGTGGGGCCAGACGCGAGCTGGTCGAGTTGATCGAGTTTGTAATCAATCTTGTCGAAGCTCAGGGTCTGGGACTTGTCGCCGTCGGCAGTGGTGGACTTGCTGCTAACGATATCCGTAAAATCTGTGTCGGTCGCAAGCTGGAGCGTGAACTCCTTCATCTCGCCACCCTCAACGACCTTAGTCGCCATAGGCGTCCAGGAGCCCTTCGAGTCGTACGGAGTGAACTTGTTAGTGAAAGTCGTGGAGTCACCCTCACAGATAATTGGATAATAGTCTCCACTCTTCTGCACCTTGCTCCTCGCTTTTACGTTCTCCCACTTCCCAGACGACTCGCGGAATTCGTACTTGGTTACACCGACGTTTTTAATCGTGTAGTTATGGATGTAAAGATCCTTCAGTTGGCTTGAGTTTTCTTTACTCGGAACAGACATGAGCAAGGTCTTGGTATCTTCGGCCGTCACCACAATCTTATACACGCTGGAGTCGTACGTGATGCCAGAATCACCACCGGGATCTTCGACCAAGTAGTATGTGATTTCGTTACCCGCGCCACTCGATGCGAATTGTTCACCAAGGTCAAACGTAATGCTGCCTTCTGCATCATTTGCTGCTGTTCCAACCTCGGTGCAAACGTCGCGATTGAATGTCGTGCCAGCTGTCGTGCCAGCCAAAGGGTCGTCTGAATCCTTGCGATACACCGTAAAGGAGAACTCCCCATCATTGAGCTTGCGGCCTTCCAGCTTCTTGGTCGCCTTGAGCTTGAGGCTCGGATAGACATACGTGTCCTCAGGCGCGCCCATGTACAGGTCGCCGTTCGACATGATGCCGCCGCCATGGTTCCAGGAATAATTGCCCGTGATAAACGTCGCGCCCGCCTCTAGCGCAGCCTTTCGCGCATTGATCGCCTCGGGGTCTTGAGCCTTAACATTCGAACTCAGGCCGATGCTGTTATATACCTGCACGCCACCGTTAGCGGGGACAGTAATGGCTTTCTGAAGCTCTAAGCTTCCCCGATACTTAGCATCGCCGCCGCCAAGCATTTTGCCAATCACCGCCGCGATCGGAGTCGTATGACCCTCCGCCGCAAGGAAGAAGTCCGCGTGGCCGTTTTCGCGAAACACTTCGGCATTGTAGGCGTCGGAGTCCTGGTCCTTACCGTGACCACCGCCGGAAAGATGGGGGGTGCCGTTATTGCCTGTATTACTCACGGATTCGTAGTCGTTCGCGTTTTGCTCATTTCCGGCAGAAGTATTACCGAAAATCGCCGTGCCGTCGGTGCCTGTCACCAAAGTCTTACCCGTCGGGCAAACCGCAACGCCGCCACCGTAGCCACCGGCCTCATTGCTGCTTATATAGGAGTTATAGACAAATAGCCTACCAGCATTAGACGCGACCTTAGAATCGCCCTGGACGAAGATGCCGCCTCCACCCCAGTCAAAGCGAGACATGCAGTGGTTATTAGTGATATAGACTGGATTTGAATTTGACGTTCCTTTTATCATCGCGTCAACCATCTGGCCCACGCGAATGCCGGCACCCTCAGAGCGAAAACTCACGTTAGAGGCAATAGTTCCCCCCGTAATGTTGAGCCGTGCCATTGTCTTGCGCGAGCTCGCCCCTTGGTGTTCGATGTCGGTCACATAGACGCCGCCGCCGGCTTCCTCAGAATAGTTGCCCGTGATCTGGCCGCCCGAAATGGTGACATGAGTACCGTTTTTAGCGGCAAGTCCAGCACCGCCATGATCGCCATTACCATCGTTACCACAGTAATTGGCATATTTATTGTTAGTAATGTAGCCACCAGAAACAGTAACGCTGCCGCCTTCGGCCATGATGCCGCCGCCGAAACCAACACCAGTAGCAAGCGTGCTGTTGCCGGAGATTACGCCATTAGTTATGTTGACCGTGGAGTCTTTAGCATACACACCACCGCCACTAGGAGCACTGTTGCCGGCAATTACGCCACCGGAAACCTCGAGGGTCGAATTACCGTGTATTTCAATTCCGCCGCCCGCACCCGAGCCAGAAGCTCCACACACATAGCCGCCGCGCATGTTGACGGTAGAGCCGTTCTCGGCATAGACCAAGCTGCTAACGCTGCCGCCTTGATTTTGCGTGATCACGCCGCTCACAAGGTTAAACGTGCCGCCCTTGCCGTTGTTGTTATATAGATTGATGAGCTTTAGATTTGCGTTGCCGCCGCACGCCACGATGGCGCCTTTAATCTCAACGTCATGTTTGACAAGTGTCTCGGTTGTGCCTGTTCCGCTCGGGGACGATTCGGTCACGTAGTAGGTAAGATTAGATGGAATGTTATCGTTATCGTAAGTCAGTTCGGCATTCTTGCCATAATTGGCGGCATTCTTGTCATAATTATCGGCATTCAGGCTCTGCCCCTGATCAGCTAGCTGCTGGCCCTCGCTGACCGTCTCACCCACCTGTGCAGAATCCCTAATTGTAAGTGACGCACCACCGGCAACATTGAATAACGGCTTGTCGGCGCTCGAGTGCTTAATCTTATGACCACTTAGGTCAAGGGTGATATTGCTGCCGCCTTTGTTAAGTGTGATTTCACCAGGAAAGTCAATATCAGCCGCAAGCGTAAAGCTGGCGGTTTGATTTTCCTCAACGCCTAGAAGCTTTCCCTGCAAGTCACCGGCATTCTTGATGTCCGTGGCTGTCTCTTCGCTCGCCACAGCCTCCTCGGCTGACGAACCAGCGCCATCGTCGATCGCTTCATTTTCTTCTGCCTGCGACTCGTCCTTGGGCTGCTCCTCCTGCTGGATTTCGTCGTCGCCCGCAGCATCGTCACTATTCTGGTTTTCGGTATCCCCGTTGTTGGTGTTGCCTACATCAGTAGACTCACTTGAGGAACCCCCCCCCATCACAGTTTCCTCGGTAGAAACCGTCTGGGCATCGTTGGCAATGGCCTGCGAGATCGGAGGCATGACGAGCGACAGTACCAGGCTCAAAACGGAGGCTCCGCACAAAACGCCTGCCAGCACACGGCGCGTCGCTTTATTACTCTGCTTAGATTTATCCGAATTCGCTTTCATCGATGTCTCCTCCCCAAGAGACCGCGATCTTGCTCTTTCACCATCAAACTTGGGCGCGCAACCTATAATTGCTCGCGCTCGATATGCATATTATTACTCTTTGTTTAAACAACGCAAGCCTAACAATGTCAGTTTTGCTTTACGTTGCCTTAACTTCTTGACAATTATTCAAACTATGCATTGTTTTTCGAGGGTTAAATTTCGGAAAGACGCTGGTAAACTCGTTAGCAAATCTAGATAAATGACACTTTATCATTGTTTGTACAACACTTTGTTTTAACCCGCTCAATCTGTGAACGGTCAAAATTGCGCCGTGAATGGCAGTATATCTACCTGGAAATATTAGTTATGAGCTAATTGGTCAATTACTGCACAACTAGCGTGTGCCGATATGTTCATACATCGACACTTGAATGGCATCGCATGTTACCGGCCGCAAATCTCCTCGCTACAAAAAAGCGTCCCAACAATCGACTGTTGGGACGCTTGGAAAACCACCACAAAGGCGCTCTGCCCTCTTTGTGGCTGCCCCCCGGCGCTACAGCAGATGTTCCTCGATAAAGATCGCGATGCCGTCCTCGTCGTTGCTCGCGGTTACAAAGTCCGCGGCGGTACGGGTGGCGTCGCTGCCGTTTGCCATAGCCACGCCCACGCCGGCGTCGGCCACCATGCAGGTGTCGTTGTCCGCATCGCCAAACACGCAGATGTCCTGGAGCTCCATATCGTTGAGCTCCGCCACGCGCCCAAGGCCGCGCGTCTTGGACACGCGCGGATCCATGAACTCGTAGAGCCGCTGCGTGGTCTGCAGGGCCGCCGCCTTAACAGTGTTATCTGCAAACGTCGACGCCCGTTCAATCACCCGCGGCATCACCTCGGGCGCCATGGTAAACATCACCTTGGGCTGCGGCTCGCGCAAGAACTCGGCAAAATCGACCACCTGGTAGGGCACGCCGTCGACGCGCGACAGGTGCTCGACGCACGCGTTGCTCTCGGGCACGTAGAACACGCCGTCTCGGGGGCAGACGGGTGTTGCCGGAAGGTCCGCCATGTGCTTGCAGATGCGCGCGATGGTCTCGCCCGGCAGCGGATAGCTCAGCTCGTTGATGTCGTGCGCGCGGTCGATGACCTCGGCGCCACCGCAGCCCACCAGCACGTCCACCAGGCCTTCGATGCCCCAGAGCTCGTACATGGCCTCGGTCGCGTGGGCGTCGCGCCCGGTGCACAGGCCAAAGAGCACGCCGCGCTCGCGCAGGGCGCGGATCGCCGCCACGGTGCGCGGGGACACCGTGTGCTGGCTCGTGAGCAGCGTACCGTCGATATCGCAGAACACGGCTTTGATGTGGCTGAAGGTGGTGTCCATGGGAGCCTTTCTGAGTTGTGCGGCGGTGCTGGATGAGGTCAGAAATGGTGTACATGGTATACCAAGGCGCAGGCGCGGCCTGTCAAAGCAAAAACCACCACAAAGGCGCCTGGCCCCTTTGTGGTGATCGCGGCGTCTACGGGCCAAACCATCACAACATTCGACGTTTTTCGGCAGAATCGCGATTTTTACCGAATGTTGTGATGGTTTCTTACTGCTTTACGGCACGTTCCAAGTGATTGCGTCCAAACAGCAGCAGTGCCGCGGGAACCGCCGTCACGACCATGCCTGCCCCCACGAGTGTCCGTTGTACGCCAAATGTTGCCGCCAGCCACGGGGCAATCGCCAGAGGGGCCACACCAGCGAACATATTGCCAAAGCCCATGACCGAATTGACGCGACCAAGCTGCTCGAGCGGAGCCGTCGTCTGCACAATGGTGTTGTGGAGCGGGTTGACGACACCCCAAGCTATACCCAGGGCGATCTGGCCGACAAGGGCCACGCCCACGTACGGTGTCCCCACATAGAGCAGACTTCCCAGGCCCACGGACATAAGCGCCACGAGCAGCGTTTTAAGGTTGACCAGGTGCGGCGGCAAGCGGAGCGCGAGCACGGCACCCAGCACCGCGCCGACACCGCAGGCAGACGAGAGCCAGCCCATCCACTCAACGCCAACGTGCAGAACATCGCGATAGAAAAACGACTCGAGCGGATCGAAGGCACCGTAGCCAAAGTTCGAAAGAAAAATGATGCAGAAAAGTAGCGCGAGGACGCTGTTGGTGAAGACCGTCTTGATGCTGGCTGCGAAGGTGGCGCGGGCGGGCGTGCTAGGGTTGGAGCTTCGTCCCGCACGCTCCCCTTCCTCTGTCGAATCGGTATCCGCATGCCCGACGATATGGCTGGTCTGCGGCCTAAAGCCCCAACCGACGACGAACGCCAGCACGGTAAAGAGCATCATAAGCACGAACACCGCGCGCGACGACGCAGCCGCCGCGACAAAGCCGCCCAGCGTGGGGCCAACGATGATACTCACGTTTGAAAACATGGCGATGGCGGAGTTGATGTCTTTGAGCTCGACAGGATCGTCGGTGAGGTAGGCCGGATAGGACGTGGCGATGGGCTGGGCGAATCCCATCGTAAAGCCCAGAAACACCGCGCCGAGCAGGACGACGCCGGTCGCGCTACCAAAGGCGATGATTGCCGCGCCAGTTGCAAGAGCGCCGATGATGCTCAGCAAGAAATGGCGGCGCGGACCCCAGGCGTCGAACGCCGCGCCGCCCGCAAAGGACCCCAGGATCACAAATACATTCATAAACAGGACGGCCAGCGATGTCGCCACGACTGAGGCATCGTCTGCATAGGTGAGCGTTCCGATGACGCCGATAAAGTAGCTGGTCTGAAAACCGGTGTAGATGAGGAAGCGCATTGCCACCAGGCGCTTGGCCTGCACGGACAGCGACGATTGAGGCTTTGAGAAAAGAGATGCGAGCATGGAGACTCCTTGTTTCATACGAATACGGGCGGTGGGCATTCGCCACCGTCTGTCAAATCAATCTATCCGCATGAAACGTTAAGGACACATCAAGCCCCTTTTCTCCGTTTTTCGCCCGTCATGAACTACTTGGTAGATTGTAAGGCATGTCCCACACATCTACCAAAGCAAAAACCACCACAAAGGTGCCTGGCCCCTTTGTGGTGGAAATGACGTTTGCCCAGATAAAACCTGCCAAAATAAACCTGTCCCTTTTTGGCATGTTATGGCAGCGCAGCGAGCCGGTTCCAAGTGCCCCAGGTCGCCCCGAAAGAGGAGCGACGCGTACTTTGGTACGCGAGCGACGGCTTGAGGGGCGAGATGGAGTGCTTGGGGCCGGCGCAGCGTCAAGCCTTAAAGGTGGTCTTGGATAAGATCGCAGATGGCTCGGGCGTCGTTGATGTTGATGGCTCGGGTCGCAAAGCCGGCGTCGAAGGCCTGACGTGCCAGGGCTTCGTTGCAGGCAAGGGCTAGCGTGTGACCGTCGACCAGGTCGAGCGAGCTCTTGCCGCGCAGACGGTCGACACCGGAGCGCGCGACGACGATGTTGTCGAAGCCCTCGGTCTTGTAGCCCTCGATGATCACCACGTCGACATCGTTGTAGCGTGACAGCAGCTCGCGCGCGGGCATCTCGTCCTCCTCGCGCGTGTCGGCGTACTCCGCCCAGCGCGTGGCGCAGATGAGGCCCACGTGCTTGGATCCGGCCTGGTGATGGCGCCAGGTGTCCTTAGCGGGCACGTCGATATCAAAGCCGTGGTGCCCGTGATGCTTGAGCGAACCCACGCGCAGGCCGCGGCGGGTGAGCTCGGCAATGACCTTCTCGACGAGCGTGGTCTTGCCCGAGTTTTGGTAGCCGATAAACGCGATCGCGGGGACGGCCGGGGTCAGGGCCGCAGGCGCGACGGCGACGGGTGCGCTCGCGATCGCGGCACCGTCAGCGGCCACGGCCTCAGCAGCAGCGGCCTGACGCTCTGAACGATCCCACACGCCCGAGCGGCCACCTTCCTTGTGCAACAGGCGCACGTCGACAATCTCCATGCCGCGATCGACGGCCTTGCACATGTCATAGATGGTCAGGCACGCGGCGCTCGCGCCGGTCAGGGCCTCCATCTCAATACCGGTCTTGCCCGTCACGCCGGCTGTGACCAGCACATGAAAGCCGACCTGCCCGTCCGCGCGCGACGGCGCCCAGCCCTCGGGCACGTCCTCGACGGGCGTCCCCGCCGGCGCGATGGGCGCAATGTCGCACTTACTCTTGGTAATGAGCAACGGATGGCACATGGGGATGATGTCGCTCGTGCGCTTGATGGCCATGATGCCCGCCACGCGCGCGCAGGCAAGCACGTCGCCCTTTTTGGCGCGGTCCTGCAGCACCATGGCTTGCGTCTCGGGATGCATGAGGATGGTGCCCTCGGCGATGGCGATACGATGGGTCTCGGCCTTGTCGGACACGTCGACCATGCGTACCTCGCCCTTGGCGTCCACGTGCGTCAGCTCGTCGCGACGGGCATCACGGGTGGGCTCGGCTGCAGCGCTGGAAGTCGGCTGTGCGGCAGTGACAGCATCGCCAGCCGCAGCCGTGACTTTGCGGGCAGACATCGCGGCCCTGCGAGCGGCCTTGGTGGCATCGGCGTACCTGCTCTTGGCCATATGATCATCCTCCGATTTGGGACATAAATCGTTGCGTGCCCTCAATTATCGCGTGTTCCTGCGGTTTGTGGGCGACGGCATCGCGCCAAATCGAAAGTACCTGCATATCATCACCACGGCGCAGGGCGTCGCGCACCGAATACTCGGCATCGCTGAACAGGCACGGACGCACGTTGCCATCGGCCGTCAGGCGCAGACGGTTGCAATTCGCACAAAAATGGTTAGACATGGCGCTAATAAAGCCGACCGTTCCCACCGCGCCCGGAAAGTGCCAATAGCGCGCAGGGCCCGCACCGGCAGGAGCGTCGTTGATGTCGAGCGGCTCGAGCTCGCCCAGACCCACCGCGGCGGCCCCGGCATTGATGCGCGCCCGCAGCTCGTCGCTCGGCACGGTATCGCTCGCATCCCACAGCGCCGGATTGAGCGCGGGCGCATGCGGGTCCACAGCGCAATGCGAGCTCGTGTGCTCGTCGCCAATAGGCATGTATTCGATAAAGCGCAGGTGAATGGGACGGTCGATAGTCAGACGCGCGAGAGCCGCCACATCCTGGTTGAGTCGGCGCACCACAACGCAGTTGACCTTAACGGGCTCAAAGCCCCAAGCCAGCGCCGCGTCGATGCCAGCCACGGTCTGCTCGAGTCGACCCAGGCGCGTGATCTTTCCAAAAAGCGTAGGGTCGAGCGTGTCGAGCGAGATGTTGACGCGGTTAAGCCCCGCGTCTTTGAGCTGCGGCGCCAGCTTGGGCAGCAAGGCGCCGTTGGTGGTAAGCGAGATGTCCTCGATCTGCGGGATCGCGCGGATGTCGCGAATAAGCGGGATGATACGGCGGCTGACCAGCGGCTCGCCGCCCGTCAGGCGCACGCGGCGAATGCCCTCCCCCGCCACCAAGCGCACAAAGCGGGCAATCTCCTCGGCGCTGAGAAGCTCATCGTGTGCGCGGGGTGCCACGCCATCGGCCGGCATGCAGTAAATGCAACGGAAATTGCACTTGTCGGTAACGGCAATGCGCAGGTAGTTGATATCGCGGCCAAAGCCGTCATGTTGCACGTGCCCGTCCACGCAGCCCTCCCCTCACGCGGCGTTTTATTCTTCGGAAAACATAATACCCCACGGGAGAATCCTGCCGACACCCGTACGACAGGACAGGTCGCTTCGAGCAAGACCGGCTTCCCAAGCCCATCCTCAGCACGCAAACCATCACAACATTCGATGCTTTTCCCGATTTTGGCAAAAAACGTCGAATGTTGTGATGGTACGCCTACCCGCAGCGCCCCGCAGAAGGACCAAAGCGCCCCTAAAGACCGCTGTCCCAGTGCCGAATCACGAATTCTCGCAGGTCGTTCTGCCGCTTTTGGAACGCTTCGCTTCGGTCGCACTTAAGGCCTATCGCGAGTGCGATGGCGTTCATCGCCCGGTGCAATTGCAGCTGATGGGCAAACTGAGTCCCGGTGAGAACGATCATCCTAAAGCCCAGCGCGCTCAGCACGGTCATGCGCTCCGCATCCGACGCGCTGCGCTGTTTATCAAGATGGTCCGAACCGTTGTATTCAATCCCCGTACCGCTCGCAGGCGCATATACGTCGATCTCGAAAAACCCGGCCTTTGCGAGATACTTGAACTCGTTGGGAACATCGACCCGATGGTTGAGCTCAACCTTGACGTATCCTAGCCCGCCCTGGGAACGTTTTGCTACGACCATGATTGTGGTAGCCGTCTCCATGGGCGATCGCGCGCCATCGTGCACGCGCTTGAGCACGGCGGCCGCGCGTATGGCCCCCTGACGAGATCGGTTCTCATTGCAATAGGCAATCAAGTCGGCAACGGTATACCTCTGCCCCATCTCGATATAATCGCCTGTCGACAGATGATTCAGATGGTATCGGGCACAGATTTCGTAGCCATATTCCAACTGCTCGGGCTCGCTCATCCACGAACCCGCCTGGACAAAGCACATGACCTCATCAACCACCAGAAGGCCCTCTGCCACCTCGATAAGATGCCCTGGAGGTACCGGCGCCCCAAACACATGGCACCTAAATCCAGCCGGCGTCGAGCGCTCAAAATCGAAGTTGACGAGCGTATCGATATGATTGAGCTCTTCTCGTGGAATACCAAGCGAAACCAGATAGTCAGTAGCGATCCCAACTGCCGTCGAAGCCCTCAGCCCCTTGGCATCGAGTCCCAATTTGGGCAGGCTCGCGGTCGGCTCCGCCTCGTTAGCAAGCGAGTCCTCATCGTATAGACTGCTTGCTCGCGAGAGCGGCTCGGACGGGCGCGCCACGTTGTGGTACAGCCAGGCAGTCTTATGGGACAGGACGATCGGCAGGTCCATGAGCCCTCCAATGGAGTCGGATAACCAACCTTATTCCCCTGCCCACGGGTCCGCACACCTTCGTGCGCAAGAAAGCGATTCCACCCGGTCGAGTGGTAGAAAAACCATCACAACATTCGATGCTTTTCCCGTTTTTGGCAAAAAACGTCGAATGTTGTGATGGTTTGAGGCGAGGTGAGGGGCACGAAGAGGTCAAAGCATTGTGCTCGGAGCGTGACTTTTTCACCCCGATGCCAGCACAAACCTTGACTCTACAATCGTTGTAGGGTTTTCACTACACTGGTACGTAAACAAACCCAGCCAGAAAGCCCCGCCCATGGAACACGACCTCACACGCGGCAATGTCCTCAAGACCATCGCGGTCTTTGCCCTGCCCTATATGCTCTCGTACTTTTTGCAGATGCTCTACGGCATGGCCGATCTGTACATGATGGGGCAGTTTAGCGGCGCTGCCGGCATCACCGCCGTGGGCAATGGCGCGCAGACGCTCTATATCATTACCGTGGCGCTTGTGGGCCTGGCCATGGGAACGACGGTCATCGTCGGCCACGCCGTGGGTTCGCGCCGCTTTGACCGCGCCGAGGCTGCCATCGGCAACACCATCACGCTCTTTATGGGCGTCTCGGTGGTGCTGGCCGCTGTCCTGCTCGCACTGTGCCCGCAGATCGTGGCACTCATTGGCACGCCAGTCGAAGCGGTCGAAGGCACTGCCGCCTACCTGCGCATCTGCTTTGTCGGCATTCCGTTTATCGCCGCATACAACATCCTCTCGGCCATCTTTCGCGGCCTGGGCGATTCGCGCTCGCCCATGTACGTGATCGGCGTGGCATGCATCATCAACATCGCACTCGATTTTCTGTTTATCGGCCACATGGGACTCGGTCCCGTAGGCGCGGCACTCGGCACGGTAACCGCCCAGACGGCAAGCGTTGCCCTTGCGCTCGTGTGGCTCAAGAGCCGCCGCACGAACATTCACGTTAAGCGCAGCGACCTGCGTCCCCAGCCCGAGGTGCTCGGCAGCATTCTTAAGATCGGCGTGCCCGTGGCCGTACAGGACGGCTGCATCCAGGTGGCGTTTATGTTTATCACCGTCATCGCCAACCACCGAGGGCTCGTCGACGCCGCCGCCGTGGGCCTGGTCGAGAAGATGATCAGCTTTTTATTCATTGTGCCGAGTTCCATGGGCGCCACCGTCAGCGCACTCACGGCGCAAAACGCCGGCGCGGGCAAGGGCGACCGCGCGCGTCAGGTGCTCAAGGACGCCATGACGATCTCGGTAGTGTACGGCTGCCTGATCACGGTGCTGATGTGGCTGGTGGCGCCGGCGTTTATCGGCTTTTTTGCCAAGGACGCTGCAGTAGTCGCCGCCGGCACCGGCTATATGCGCAGCTACATTTTCGACGCGATTTTTGCCGGCATCCACATTTGCTTTAGCGGCTTTTTCGCTGCATACGGCAAGAGCTACATCGGCTTTGCGCACAACGTGCTGGCGGTGGCGCTCATTCGCGTGCCGGGCGCGTGGCTGCTGTCGAACGCCTATTCCGATACGTTGTTTCCCATGGGCATCGCTTCGCCGTGCGGGTCCATTCTGTCGGCGGTCATTTGCGTGATTGCATTTACCGTACTCAACCGCCGCGGGGCTTTTGACAAGTTGGTGGCGTAGCGGGGCAACGCGAGCCTGGCGCTCCTCCCCTGTTTTTACCGAAAGGAGCGGTCCTGTGACCGACATGCCAAGCGAACACACCGAGGGCCTGCTCTGCATTGGCGAGGTGGCGCGCCTGCTCAATTTGAGCGTGGGCACACTGCGCCATTACGAACAGATGGGGCTATTGGAGCCGGCATATGTCAATCCGGCGAGTGGGTACCGCTACTACGGATCGCGGCAGCTCTCCACCCTCAACACCATCGGCAACCTGCGCGTTCTCGACCTGCCGCTGACCCAGATTCGCGAGTTTGTCACTACGCGCGATATGGATTTGATGCAACGGCAACTGACCAAGCAACAGGAGTTAATTGAGCACAGGCGGCGTGAGCTGGAGCGCATGTCGCGCAAGATTGACCAGCGACTTGCCTTGCTTCATGGCGCTTTGAATGCTGATCTCGACACCATTAGCGAAATCGAGGAACCCGAACTTCGCTGCGCCACGCTGCACGAGCGCGTCAATCCCACCGACGCCTATTCGCTGGGATGGCATATCCGCCAGCTTCAGCAGGGGCAGCACGAAACCTTTGCCTATCTGGGCAATCTGGGTGTGGGCATCGCGCCCGAACGCCTCGCCGCCGGCGATTTTGATGGCTACGACGAGGTCTTTCTGCTGCTCGATGACACCGATGATTATTTGGGCGATGTTGAGACGCGACCTGCCGCGCGCTGCCTGACCATAAGCTTCCGCGGCACGCACGGGCAAGCAGCCCCACGCTACGAGCAGCTGCTCGGCTATATGCGCGAGCACGGCCTGACACCCGCCGGTCCCTCACGCGAGATCGCCCTCATCGACGACATCATCAGCGACGACCCAGCAACCTACGTGACGCAGATCACGGTGCCGGTCTCTCTAGGCTAGACCGAGCCTCGCCTCTAACTCGGTCAACGCCTCAAAGGCATCGCGAGATGCACCCGCCGCGCGCTCGCGCTCGGCAACGCAAATTCGCATCATTAAGCGCTCTTTTGCCTGCACTTGGGAATGCCTCGCGCGCCCTTCCGCCTGCGAGCAATTGCGATTCTCGATATCCATTACGCCTCCGGCACCTCGCCAGTAGCCAAGATCCGCTCGAGCGCGTCCTCGTCCAGCACGGGCACACCCAGCTGCTCGGCCTTGGTAAGCTTGGAGCCCGCTTTGGGGCCGGCGACCAGATAGCTCGTCTTCTTTGACACGCTACCCGAAACCTTGGCGCCGAGTACCTTGAGCGCCGCACCTGCCTCGTCGCGCGTGCGGTTGACGAGCGTGCCGGTGAGCACGAAGGTCAGACCCGCAAGCGGCTGTGCGTCGGCGAGCTCGCCCGCCACGCCAGCTTCGGCCGCGGCTTGCGCATGAGCGGCGCCCAAGTCGACCTCGAGCGAAAGGCCCGCTTGGCGCAGACGTTCCAGCACGGCAAGGTTCTCGGGCACGGCCAGGAACTGCTTGACGCTCGCCGCAATCTTGGGACCGATGCCCTCGCACTCGGCGATATCCTCTTCGCTCGCCAAGATAAGCTTGTCAATCGACAGGAATCGCTCGGCGATGACCTCGCCCACGCTCTTGCCCACATGGCGGATGCCCAGGGCAAACAGCACGCGACCGAGCGGCTGGCTCTTGGATTTGTTGAGCTCGGCGATGATTTTCTCGGCCGTCTTGAGGCCCACCGGGATGGGGTCGCCCTTCTTGACGCCCTTTTTGCTATTGGAGCTGGCATAGGTGCGGCCCGTGTCCAGGCCGGCGATATCGTCGACCGTGAGCTGGTAGAAGTCCGCGACATCGTGGATAAGACCAGCGGCGATCATCTTGTCGACGATCTCGTCGCCCAGGCCGTCGACGTCCATGCAGCCGCGACTCACCCAGTGGAGCAGGCGCTCCTTGAGCTGTGCGGGGCAATCGATGGACACGCAGCGGTAGGCCACCTCGCCGTCCTCGTGGACCACGGGGCTGCCGCACACGGGGCAGACCTCGGGCATGTGCCAGTCGACCGAATCGGCCGGGCGCTTGTCGAGCACCGGGCCCACAACCTCGGGGATTACGTCGCCCGCCTTGTGCACGATGATGGTATCGCCCTCGCGCACGTTTTTGCGACGGATCTCATCGATGTTGTGCAGCGTGGCGCGCGCGATGGTGGAGCCAGCAACCGTCACCGGATCGAACTCGGCGACCGGCGTGAGCACACCGGTGCGGCCCACTTGGATGCGAATCTCGCGCAGGACGGTCTGCTTTTCCTCGGGCGGGAACTTAAAGGCAATAGCCCAGCGCGGTGCGCGAGCGGTAAAGCCCAGGTCGAGCTGCTGCTGGAAGCTGTCGACCTTTACGACTACGCCGTCGATGTCGTAGTCCAGGTCACCGCGGTGCTCAAGTGCCTGGGCACAGAACTCGTGGACCTCGGCCGGCGTGGCGCAGCGGGCCACGTTGGGGTTGACGCTGAAGCCGGCGCTGCGCAGCCAGTCGAGAAATTCGCGCTGGCTGTGGACGTGCAGCGGATCGGTATCGGCAATGGCGTAGATAAAGGTGGCCAGGTCGCGGCGTGCCGTGACCTTGGGATCCTTCTGGCGCAACGATCCGGCAGCGGCGTTGCGCGGGTTGGCGAAGGGGTCGCGACCCTCGGCATCGGCCTCATCGTTCAGACGAACAAAGCTGCCCTTGGGCATATAGACCTCGCCACGTACTTCGATGGTACGCTCGCGGTCGGCACCCATGTGGGCGAGCGCAGGCTCGGACAGGTGCATGGGAACATCTTTGATGGTACGCACGTTGAGCGATACGTCCTCGCCCGTTGTGCCGTCACCGCGCGTGGCCGCGCGCACGAAGGTTCCGTTTTGGTATGTAAGCGCGACGCCCAAGCCGTCGATCTTGAGCTCACAGGTATAGGTGACGCTACCGGCGCCGAGCGCATCCTCGGTGCGCTGGAGCCACGCGTCAAGTTCGTCCAGGTCCATGGCATCGTCCATGGAATACATGCGGGCCATGTGCGTGACCGGCGCAAACTGCTCGCTCACGTAGCCGCCCACGCGCTGGGTATAGCTGTCGGGCGTCACCAGATCGGGGTAGGCCGCCTCGATTTCCTGCAGCTCAACGAGCATTTTGTCAAAGGCAGCGTCCGTGATCTCGGGCGCGTCGAGCATGTAGTAGCGGTACGCGTGGTAATCGAGCTCGTGGCGCAGCTCGGCCGCGCGCGCTGCCGCCTGGGCACGGGCGTCGGTCGGTGCGGCGGCATCCGCGCTCGCGGGCGTTTCGGTATCGATGTCCACACCGTCACCAAACAGGCTCGATTGCTCCATAGCGGCACTCCTTCGCTCGATTTCAAACGGATACAAGAGTACCACCGGTCACCATGGCGCCGAATAACCCTTTCGAACCGCACCGAATCGGCAGCCGCCAGACTGGGGTAGATCGCGCGATTAAACCATGCCCTTGCCGTTTCTAAATGATCCGTTTTCCTCCGTCTCCAAGGGATCATCGCGAAAAGAGGGGCTGTCCCGCGCTGGCGGAACAGCCCCCTCTGGCTCGATATGTGCGAAACGGCTCGTTAGAAACCCTGACCGTTGCCCTGACCCTGGCCCTGCTGGCCAAGCAGCTCCTCCAGATACTGGCGCAGCTGCTCGTCGGTAATACCGCCGTTGCCGGTATCGGTCGCGCTGTCGTTCTGCTGCTGGTTCTGCAGCTCCTCGTCGGAGCCCAGCTCGACCGTGACCTTCTTCTCTTCCTTGCCGCGCATGAGCGTGATCTCGACCTTCTCGCCCACCTCGTGGCTGCGCAGCGCGATGATCAGACCATCGGCGCTCGAAATCTCATCGTCGCCCAGCTTGGTGATGACGTCGCCCTCCTGGATGCCGGCCTTGGCGGCGGGACCGTCCTCGACGACGCTCGCCACGTACGCGCCGCTATCGGTGCTCAACTTGTTGGTGCGGGCGTTGAGCGCGTTGACGCTCGAAAGCGTAGCTCCCAGGTACGGGTGCACCGGCGTCTTACCGTCGATAATCTGGTCGGCAATGTTCTTGGCGTAGTTAACGGGAATAGCAAAGCCCACGCCCGAGCTGGAGCCCGAATAGCTCTCGATGAGCGAGTTGATACCCACAAGCTCGCCGTTATCGTTAACGAGCGCGCCGCCGGAGTTGCCCGGGTTGATGGCGGCATCGGTCTGGATCATGTTGGCATAGATGGTGTTACCGTTGGTAGAGCT
Source organism: uncultured bacterium (assembly GCA_905214385.1). Taxonomy (GTDB): domain Bacteria; phylum Actinomycetota; class Coriobacteriia; order Coriobacteriales; family Coriobacteriaceae; genus Collinsella. Next base: position 7,522 of record CAJMMF010000008.1, on the reverse strand, counting down.
CATGGCCGTGGAGCGATACAGCGCCGACACAATGCCCGTGGAGACAGACTGCTCGTTGCCGAACGGCGAGCCGATCGCCATGACCCACTCGCCCACGTTGAGCTTGGAGGAGTCACCGATCTCGATCGGCGTGAGCTTGGAGGCGTCGGCGTCCTTGAGCTTGATGACGGCCAGGTCGCTCGAGGCATCGTTGCCCACGAACTCGGCCTCGTAGGTGGTGCCGTCATCCATGGTAACCACGTACTGGTCATAGCCATCGACCACGTGGTTGTTGGTGAGGATATGGCCCTCGGTATCGAGCACCACGCCCGAACCGACGCTGCCCGAGTTGTCCGACTCGTCGGCAGACTGCGAAAGCGAGCCATTCTGGCTGCCGCTCGAAGTGGCGGTGATGGAAACCACGGAGGGCAGGGCCTTGGCAGAAACGGCCTCGGCCAGCGTGGTGTCCTCGGAATCAATCGTAATCTTTTGCGTCGATGAACCCGAAGCACCCGCCGTCACGGCATTCTTGCCGCCACCGATATTGAGCGTGCCACTCATAATGAGCGCGATGACCAGCAGGGCTCCGCAGGCGCAGCCGGCGAGCGCCGTAATAAAGATCGGCAGCTTTTTGGTCTTAGTCTTGACCACTGTGTGCTTGTTTACAACCTGTTGGCCGCCCAGCGGCTTGCCGGTCTGCGTGTCGTATGCCTGCACGTAGGGAATGTTGCTGTCGGCAGGCGTCGACTCCACCTGCACACGCGGCTGCTGCTGGGTCTCGCCGGCGTTGCCCGCATCCTGGGGACGCTGGGAATCGTTCTCGCTCATGGCTGCGATCCTTTCGTCAAATAACCAAAGGCCCGCCAAACACGTGGCGGGCCATCGTTGTTCACGTTGAGTTGTACCCCAATATGCGGGCGCAAGTGTATGAGAACGCAATCTTTTAGGAAGGCTTAAGTTCTGTTGCAGATTCGAGAGGAACCCGCATCTGCGTCAAAACCATCACAAAGGTGCCTGTCCCCTTTGTGGTGGAAATCTAGTCCTTAAACAGATAGCCCACGCCGCGGACGGTGGTGATGTGCGCCGCGATCTGCGGGCCCACCTTGGAGCGGATGCGTCGAATGTGCACGTCGACGGTGCGCGTGCCGCCGCAGTACTCAAAGCCCCACACGCGGTGCAGCAGCACCTCGCGGCTGTAGGCGCGGTTGGGGTGCGTCGCCAAAAAGCTCAGCAGTGAGTACTCCATCAGCGTCAGGTCGATGGGCTCGTTATCGAGCGTCACCTGGTAGGTAGCCAGGTTAATCTCGAGGTTATCGATATTGAGCACATCGTCGGCGGTAACGGTCTCCTCCTCGCCCATCAGGCGCTGCGCGCGAGCCTTGAGCTCGTTGGGCGTCGCCGTGGGGCATACAAAGTCGGCATGCGCGTGATTGGGCAGGCGCAAGGTACCGAGTGCCTCGTCGTCGACGATCACCAGCATGGGGACGCCGCCGCGATCGTCAAGCCACTTGGCAATCTGATCGATGCGGTCGCTGCGGATGCCATCTGAATCGAGAATCAGCAGGTCAAAGTCGTGCGCCGCAGTTGGCGAATCGGGAGTTGCCAGGCTCACCTCGACACCCAGGGTAGTCGTCAAGCTGCGGGCAAACTCGTGGAAGCGCGTCGTGCGCGCCATGAATAGGGCACTCTTTTCGGACATATCGGCCTCCAAAGAAATGAGCTCAATCGTACTGGAACAAGCCAGCGCGATTAGGAGTTCGCCAGGTAGTGCTTGATCTCCCACTCGGTGATCGTAGACTCAAACTTATGCCACTCGTCGCGCTTCTTTTTGAGGAAGAAGCTGTGAATGTGCTCGCCGAGGGCATCCTTCATAAACTGCGAGTCCTCAAACACGTCAAGCGCCTCTTTGAGCGAGCGCGGCAGCGGCGCGTAGCCGGCCTCGACCATCTGACGGTCGGTAAGCTTGAGCGTCTCGGCCGTTGCCTCGGGCGGGAGCTCCAGCTTGCGCTCGATGCCGTCCAGACCAGCCGCCAGCGTGACGGCGTTGACCAGGTACGGATTGGCCATGGGGTCGGGGCTGCGAAGCTCGATGCGCGTGGACAGCTGCTTGCCGGGCTTGTAAACCGGAATGCGGACCATACTCGCGCGGTTGCGCAGGCCCCACGTGGCGTACTGCGGCACGGAGTCGCCACCCGTGGTGATGCGCTTATACGAGTTGACCGTGGGATTGGTGATGGCGCTGATCTCGCGCGCGTGCGCCAAGATACCGGCCATATAGTGCTTGGCGACGTCGGAGAGATGATACTTCTCGTCATCCTCGCCCCAAAAGACGTTGTTGCCGTCGTGGTCGAACAGCGACTGGCACAAGAACATAGCGCTGCCGTCCTCGCCCGCCAGCGGCTTGGGCATAAAGGAGGCGTGGCAACCGCTCTCGTAGGCCTGCTGCTTAATGATGAGTTTGGCCGTGGTGATGGCGTCGGACATGCTCAGGGCCTCGGCGTGGCGCAGGCTCATACCGTGCTGCGAGCGGCCGGCGGCGTGGAAGGTGTACTCCACGGGCACGGACATCTTCTCGAGCGTGAGGACCGTGTTGCGACGCAGGTCGCGGGCGGCATCGCTCACCGAAAGATCGAAGTAGCCCACGTTGTCGAGCGGCTCGGGGGTGTGCCCGTCGGGGAAGTAGTAATACTCCAGCTCGGCACCCACGTTGAGCAGATAGCCAGCCTTCTCGGCCTTGCGGAACATGCGGCGCAAGGCATCACGCGGGTCGCCGGCAAACGGCTTGCGATCGGGAGTACACACGTCGCAGAACACGCGCGCGACGCCGTTGTGGCTCGGACGCCACGGCAAAATCTGGAAGGTCGAAGCATCGGGGAACGCCAGCATGTCGGCTTCCTCGGGCGTGGCAAAGCCCTCGATGGCGGAGCCGTCAAAGCCAATACCCTCCTCAAAAGCGACCTCGAGGTCCTCGGGGCTAATGGCAAAGTTCTTGAGGCGGCCGAGAATGTCGACAAACCACAGACGCACAAAGCGGATATCACGCTGCTCTACGGAGCGGAGTACGTAATCGATGTTCTGCTGGTTCATGTCGCTCCCCTTTCTTTCGGGCGGGTTTCGACTGATCTATATCGCAGATACTATCGCAGAAAAATGTTTCCGCAGGGTTAAAGCGTATCAAGCGCTCAAAAAACGTGCTTGAGCAGGCCGTTGCGAACGAGCGGCTAGCGCGAGGTCGAAGCGCGGTGTTCGATGTGGCCGGGGATCTCGATGCGCTTGGGGGCGAGCTTTGCGGCATCGCCCACCGTAGTGGTAACGATGTCGATACGCTCGGACAGGCGCTCGACTACGCGCTCGGCAATGGTAAGAGTGTCCTGCGCTGCCGTGGTCACACCGCCAAAGAGCACATGGTTCCAGGGGTAATCGTCAAACGTCGCAATCTTGAGGCCAGCCGGCAACGAAGGTCCCAACTGTGCCAGCGCCTCGGTCAGGCGCAGAAAGACCAGGCCGTTGACGGCAATGAGGCCGAGCTTTTTGCCCGCATAGCCGCGGATGGTCTCGTCCAAGCGGCCAACGCCCGTGGCACCACCGTCGGCCAGGGTGACGACCTCACCCGCAAGGCCGCGGCGCGAAAGCTCGTCGGCAAAGGCCTCGGCGCGCTCGCGACGCACGGGGCTGTCATCGCTTGCCTCGGTGAGCAGGCACAGGCGCTCGCTGCCAGCAGCGGCCAAGGCGTCTACCAGGCCGGCAACCAGCTCACGGTTGTTGGAGGTCACCAGATCGATGCCGCCGGCGGCAACATCGCGGTCGAGCAGAACGACAGGCAGGCGTCCCGCGGCCGCGGCGATCGCCTCGTCGTTGCCGCCGCAGGTGTTAACGACGAGGCCGTCCACGCCGGCATCGATAAGCCTGGTGAGCGATTCGGCCTCCTTAGCAGGATCATTGCCGCTAACGGCCGTCATGAGCGAGCAGCCGCGCGCAGCGGCGCTGGCGGAAAGGTCCTCAAGCATGGCGCTGGAGAACGGGTTGCCAATGTCGGCCAGGATCACGCCGATGAGATTGGTGCGCGAGCTGCGCAAATTACGCGCGGCGGCACGCGGGCGATAGCCGGTGCGCTCGATAACCGCCGCGATGCGGGCGCGGGTTTCCTCGGTCATCTGCCCGGGGCGGTTATTGAGGTAGCGCGAGACCGTGGCCGGGCTCACGCCCGCCTCGGCGGCAATGTCCTTGATTCTCATCTGCGCCATAGCGCACCCCGTTTCCCCATTGTCGGCAGTCTGAGCCATTTTAGGCATTTTTAATAATTTCGGTTGCAAAACGCTGTAGGTGAGCAGCATCGTTTTGCGTCTCGAGCAGATGCGATGATGGGCTAGATAGACGAGTCTTTGGACAGCTCGAAATAGTCGGGATACAAGGCGATAACCGGGCCCTGTTCCTCGGGCATCAGGTGCAGGTGTATCTCTGCCAGATAGCTCGCCGCGTCGGTATCGCCCCTCTTAATGGCCTCGAGAATCCGGCGATGCTGTCGACGAATCGGCTCCCAATCCAAATCCTGCGACACCATACGCAACCAGTTGTATCGCTCAAAATGCGTGTTGATGCTCTTCATCCAATCCCACAACATGTGACGACCGGCAATCACAAAACACGTCTCATGGAACAGGTTGTCCAGATCGAAAAAGCGACGCGTTTCGCTATGGTCGAGCGACTCAGACTCGGCAAGAATCTGCCCGAGCCGATGCTTTTGCTCGGGCGTGGCGGCAGAGCAGCATTTAATGAGCACACTTCTCTCGAGTTTCTCGCGCAAGAAACAAGCGTTCTCGGCGCGCTCCATGCTGATCTTGGAGACGTAGGTGCCGCTCTTGGGACGCGTTTCCACCAGCTCCTGCTCGCGCAGACGCACAAAGGACTCGCGAATGGGCGTTCGCCCGATTCCTGTCTCTTTTTCCAGGCCAATCGCCGAAAGACGCGTGCCGGGCTTGAGCTCGGCATAGATAATCTTGGAGCGCAATGCGCTGTATGCCTGATCTTGCAGGCTCTGATAATGCTGGTGTTGTTCCATAAAGCTAAAGCCCTCGGATGAAGCTCACGGTTTGTCGAATACCACGTAATACTATCGCATCCCCCATCCCCTCAATTGCGGTGAAAGAGGCGGTGCTCACGTCGCCAGCACCGCAAGAGCGAGCGGCGGCATCCCGAAACCCGGGACACCACCGCTGTTTTGCTATCGGATGGCGCAGAGACGCCTCTCCTCGTGCACCAGGGGGCTGACTAGAGTTCGCAGGCCACCTTGTAGCCGTCGCCGATGGCGTCGCGGATGTTGCCGCACTTCTGGGCATCGCCCAGCACGTGGGTGGAGACACCGGCAGCGGCAAGGTCGTCGGCAAGCTTGGTATTGGGACGATAGCCCATGGCAAGCACCAGCGTATCGGCATCGGCGATGGTGTGGATCTGGCCATCCTTTTCGTACGAGATGGTGTCCTCGGTGATCTCGGTCACCTTGGCCTCGGTCAGCACGTGAACGCCCTTGGAGAGCATGCGCGTGATGAGCACCGCGCGACCGGCGCCGCCCTCGTTAGCGGCAAGCGTCTTGGTCATCTCGATGACGGTGACGTCGCGATTGGCCGGCGACAGGTCGTTGACCAACGGGGCCAGGTAATCGGCCGTCTCGCAGCCGACGGTGCCGCCGCCCACGATGACAATCTTCTTGCCCGGGAAAGCCTTGCCGCCCAGCAGGTCATCAGCCGTCATAACCTGCTTAAAGCCCTGCATAAAGGCCGGAGCGATGGGCTCAGCGCCATAAGCCAGGACAACCTCGTAACCCGCGTAGTCGCGCTGAATGTCCTCGGCCGAGAGCTCGGTGCCAAAAACGCACGCGACGCCTGCCTCGGCCAAGCGACGGTACTGATACTTGATCACACGCGTGAGCTCCTGCTTTGCCGGCGGAACGGCCGCAATGCGCATCTCGCCGCCCGGCTCGTCCTGCTTATCCACGAGCACTACGTTGTGGCCACGCTTGGCGGCAATGTAGGCTGCCTCCATACCCGCAGGACCAGCACCCACGACCAGAACGTTCTTGGCCTCTGCGGCAGGCTCGTAGCCGGCCTCGTCGCGCTCCACGTCCGGGTTGACGGTGCAGGAGATGCGCTTGCCGAACATAATGCCGTTCAGGCAGCGCAGGCAGCCGATGCAGGGACGGATCTCGTCGGCGTTGCCGGCAGCCGCTTTGTTGCAGAACTCGGCATCGCACAGATTGGCACGGCCCATCATGCAGATGTCGGCGGCGCCGTCCTCGATCAGCTCCTCGGCAATCCATGCCTCGTTGATGCGGCCGACCGTGGCAACGGGAATATTCACATGCTTTTTGATCTCGCGCGAGCAGGCGGCGTGCGAGGCCTGCTGCGTACCGGCGGCGGGAATGGCGGAGCCGCGCTTGATGGTAGTGCCGCCCGACACGTGGATCATGTCGACGCCGGCCTTCTCCAAGCGGCGCGAGACGTAGATCATGTCGTTGAGGGTCAGGCCGCCATCGGTGTACTCGTCGCCCGAGATACGGACGTCGATGATGAAGTCCTTGCCGCAGCGCTCGCGAATCTCGGCGATGACCTCGAGCAAGAAGCGCATGCGGGCGTCGAGCGAGCCGCCGTACTCGTCGGTACGCTTGTTGTAGAGCGGGGTCAAAAAGCCGCCGAGCATGCCATGGGCGTGCGCCGCATGGACCTCAACGCCATCGACGCCGGCCTTCTGCATACGCACGGCGGCGTCGCCGAACTGATGCGTGAGCTCGTGAATCTCATCAACCGTGATGGGGCGCGGTGCCTCGCGGGCATAAGACGGGCCCACAAAGGACGGGGCGATGAGGCGCGGCGTGCCCGGAATGTTAAAGGCCATGTAGGCGGGGTGGAAGAGCTGCGGCATGATCTTGCAGCCATACTCGTGGACGGCTGCGGCGAGCTTTTCCCAGCCAGGGATAAACGTGTCGTCGTAGCAGCACATGTCACCCGGCAGATAGGTATAGGTGGGCTCGACCGTCACGACCTCGGTGATGATGAGGCCCACACCGCCCTTGGCGCGGGCACGGTAATGATCGACCAAGTCGTCGGTCACATAGCCATGATCGGCCAGGTTGGTGGACACCGGCGGCATAAAGACGCGGTTCTTGACCTCGGTCGTACCGACCTTGATCGGGCTAAAGAGCATCGGGTAGGCGGATGACTCCATACAGGCTTCCTTTCGTTTAAGCCGCTCGGCGGCACTTGCAGACGTACCTATCGTATCAGCAACCGCCGCATTCGCACTCGCTCGCACTCCCCACCTTCAATCCCGACCCTCACAAAAAAGTTGCGGTGGAATACGGAGTAGATGAGACTTTTGACAGCCAAAACAGTCCGTATTTCACCGCAACTGATGGGCGGGGTGGAATTGAGGGCTCAGATAGTCAGTCATGCCCTCATCCGCCACTCCCTCACCTACAGCGCGCCGTCCAGCATAAGGTTCACCTTGAGCACGTTGACCGTGGGCTCGCCGAAGACGCCCAGGAATCGGC
>CAJMMF010000007.1:0-84025 GCA_905214385.1 uncultured bacterium | reverse complement strand
GAGTTCCGCACGCAAAGGAGAGCACTTAATGTGCTCTCCGTCTTGCGCAGGACTGCCCGAGCAGGCGATGTTGCCCCATACGCCCTCCCAGGTCCGCCGGGATTACGACAGCTTGACGATCGGTGCAAAACCTTTCATGAGCTTTTTAGTCTGGCCGGTTTTTTCGAATTGAACCTCGATCATGTCTCCGGCGACCGAGATCACGGTACCGGTGCCAAAGGTCTTGTGGCTCACGGTATCGCCCGCGGCAAAGTCCTGCGACGCGCTGGCGCGATCGACCTTGCGCTCCACCGTCGGCGACACCTTGGACGACGGCTTTTTAGCTCGCGGCGCGCCCGAACCAAAGGTCGAGGCAACACGGCCGGCGTCGGGCGAAACCCCGCGATGGCGCTCGGTGCCATAGGTGCTGCCACCAAAGAAATCGTCGAAGCTCGATCCGCCGCGCGATCCGGAGCCGCCGGTCGAGCGCGTATGCGAACCGAACACCTTGCCGCCATACATATCCGAGCCCATGCCCGAGCCAAAGGTGCCGTGACGGTCGCCGCGCTTCTCCCAGCCCGTGCCCTCAAAACCAGCAGAACCGATACCGCTAAACTCGATATCCTCGAACGGAATCTCGTTGAGGAAGCGAGAGCGCGGGTTGGCAGAGGTCGAGCCGTAGGTGCGACGCGTGGCCGCATAGGTCAGGAACAGGCGCTTACGGGCACGCGTGATGGCAACGTAGGCCAGGCGACGCTCCTCCTCGAGCTTGCCCGGGTCATCGCTGCCGCCAAAGTCGTGCACGTGCGGGAAGATACCCTCCTCCATGCCGGCCACGAACACCGCCGGGAACTCCAGGCCCTTGGCGGAGTGGATGGTCATCATGGTAATGGCATGCGTCTCGCCGGCCAGGGAATCCAAGTCGGAGCGCAGGGCCAGCCACTCCATGAGTGCCGGCAGTGCCTTACAGGTGAGCGGACCGTAGGTGCGCTCGATCTCGTCGGCATGCACGGCGCCCGCCGGTAGCTCTGTTGGCACGGCATACGCGTTGCCCGCGATGGCGGCGGCCAGGGCATCCTGCGGCGAGAGCGCCGGGGCGGCTAGGCTATCGAGTGGATTGGAGCCCGCGGCGTCACGAGCGCCGACAAGTGCCTCAAACGAGGATGCCGGAGCGGACGGCTCCGGCTCGGACGCGGGCGCACTCACCACGACGGACTCGGACTCGGCGACGGACGGCACGTCGGCAACACCGGCCGCGCGCAGCTCTTCTAGACTCTCGAGCGTACCCTCGATATCCTCGTGCGTCTCCTCAAATTCGGCGGCGACGCCCAGGAATTCCTGGATGTTCTCGGCGCGGCTCTCGGACTCCATGGTGCCCTCGGCGCGAAACGCCTGCAGCAGGCCCGTCTTATCGACAATCATCTCGACGACGTCCTTGAGCTCGCCGTCCATGCGGCGGCCCTCGCGCACCAGCGACACAAAGCTCGACAGGCCATTGCGGACCTTGGCGCTAAACATGCCCGTCTCGGCGCACGCGATCTCGCAGGCTTGGAAGAACGAGCAACGGTTGTCGCGCGCCAGCTGCTCAATCTTTTGGATCGAGGTGGAGCCGATGCCGCGACGCGGCGTGTTGATGACGCGCTTGACGCTCATCTCGTCGGCCGGGTTCACGATCATCTTGAGGTAGGCCATGACATCGCGGATCTCGGCGCGGTCGAAGAATCGCGTGCCGCCCACGATCTTGTAGGGCACGCCCGCGCGCAGGAACATATCTTCGAGAATACGCGACTGGGCGTTGGTGCGATAGAACACGGCGATGTCGTCGTAGCTCGTGCCCTTGGAGTGCAGCTTCTCGATCTCACCGGCAATCCAGCGGCCCTCGTCGCGCTCGTCGCTCGCCTGGAAGGCCTGAATCTTCTCGCCATCGCCTTCGGCCGTAAACAGGCGCTTGTCCTTGCGCTGCGAGTTGTGGCGCACCACGGCGTTGGCGGCGCTCAGGATATGACCCGTGGAGCGGTAGTTCTGCTCCAGCTTGACGGTCTTGCAGTTTTTAAAGTCCTTCTCAAAGTCCAGGATATTGGTGATGTCGGCGCCACGCCAGCTATAAATGGACTGGTCGTCGTCGCCCACGACCATAAGGTTTTGGTACTTGGCGGCCAACAGGTTGGCGATCTCGTATTGGACGTGGTTGGTGTCCTGATACTCGTCGACGCTAATGTAGCGGAAGCGCTCCTGGTACTTATCGAGCACCTCGGGGCGGGTGCGCAGCAGCTCGAGAGCGCGCACGAGCAGGTCGTCAAAGTCCATCGCGTTGGCGGCGCGCAGGCGGCGCTCCAGCTCCAGGTAGACCTGCGCGGCCTTTTTGTCGTTGGGGCTATCGGCGCTCTTGAGCATGTCCTCGGGCCCAATCATGGCGTTTTTGGCCGAGCTGATCTTGCTGCGGATCATGTTGATGGGGAACTGCTTTTGCTCAATGCCGAGCGCCTGCATAATGTCACGCACCATGCGCTTTGAGTCATCGTCGTCATAGATGGTGAACTGACCGGTGTAGCCCAGCAGGTCGGCGTCCTCGCGCAGCATGCGCACGCACATGGCGTGGAAGGTGCACACCCACATGCCGCGGGTGCCACTGGGGATGAGTGCTGCCAGACGCTCGCGCATCTCGGCCGCGGCCTTGTTGGTAAACGTGATGGCCAGGACCTGCCAGGGCCTAACGCCCAGGTCGCCAAGCATATGTGCGATGCGGAAGGTCAGGACGCGGGTCTTGCCCGAGCCGGCGCCGGCAAGGACCAGCAGCGGGCCCTCGGTGGTCAGGACCGCCTCGCGCTGGGCGGGGTTCAGGCTATCGATATCGACGAACGGCTTGGCGGGCTTGGGCGCCGGAGCCGGGGCGTCGTAGATGTCGAGCGGAACGAGCTCGGGTTCCGGCGCGGCGGGGACGGTGTATGCATCGAGCGGCACGGGCTCCGGCGCGGGCGGCACGGGTACCGCAGCGTTCTTTTCCCAGGGCAAGGGCTGGGTCATGGGCGACTCCTCATCTGACAGACGGCGCGCCTGCGGGCAGCGCCATAGTTTGAGCCGTACCAGTATACCGAGCCGCGCGGACACCGACGCAAATCACACCACGACTCCGTGCGCCACCGTCAGGCCCGCCCCAGCGGATTTGGCGCAATGGGGTCAGATTACTTTACACCAATCTATTGACAATCACGAAACCACCGATGTCATGGCAGCAGCAGCGAGCGACGGTCAGGGCGAACAACTTGTCATTCAAAGGGGGTGGCATGACCAAAAGGTCTATGCCGCCCCCTTTTCATGCCAATTTGTTCGCCCTGACCGCCGCGCAGCGTCGACTAAGTTAGAGGCCGAGCATCGGCTCCAAGACGAAGAAGTACGCGAGCACTACGATGCCCAGGATGATGCGGTAGACGCCGAAGCACTTGAAGTCGTGACGGCGGACGAAGCCCATGAGCCACTTGATGGCGATGAGCGAAACCACAAAGGCCACAACGCAGCCCACGCCCAAGATGGCGATCTCGTTGGTGCCGAACGTGCCGCCCTTGATGAAGTACTTGACCAGCTTGAGCGCACTCGCGCCAAACATAACAGGAATAGCCAGGAAGAACGTGAACTTAGACGCCACCGAGCGCGTGCAGCCCAAAAGCAGGCCGCCGATGATGGTAGAACCGGAGCGAGACGTACCAGGCACCAGCGAAAGCACCTGGAAGCAGCCGATACCCAGCGCAGTCTTCCAGCTTAGATCCTCGAGCGTGGCGATGGAACCAAAGTCCAGATTCTCGTCATCGTCCTCATCCTCAGCGGTAGCCGTGGCGGGCGCCGCAAAATGCGCACCGGCGGGACGTCCACCCGACACCACAGCACGCGAACCAAACGAACCGGCAACGGCCATTTCCTCGCGCTTGTTTGCGCGCCAGTTCTCGATCACGATAAACAGCACGCCGTACACAATGAGCGCCAGCGCCACGACGGGAGCATTGTAGAAATGCTCCTCCATCCAGTCGTTGAGCGGCAGGCCGATCGCCGCCGCAGGAATGCAACCGAGCACAATCTTGCCCCACAGCACCCAGGTGTCGCGACGGCCCTCCTTGCCCTTGCTGGGCGAGAACGGATTGAGTTCATGGAAGAACAGCACGCAGACGGCCAGAATGGCGCCGAGCTGAATCACGACCAGGAACATATTCCAGAACGTCTCGCTCACGTTCATCTTGACGAACTCGTCCACCAAGATCATGTGACCCGTCGACGAAACGGGCAGCCATTCGGTGATGCCCTCGACCAGGCCCATGAAGGCAGATTTTAGAAGCTCGATAATATCCAAAGGGACCCCCTCGTTAGACACCCGCCGGTAGATGTTCTGCGGACGATGCGGGCGATGTCCCATTATCAACCGTTGGCGGTGCGACCGCGCCTACCCTTACCAAAAAACTCGCCCGTTCACAGAATTGCGAGCAGTTAAACCGAAATCCTTGGGTATAACTGCAACAAGATAAAGTGTCCGGCGGCCAACGCGCCCGCGCCCGCCCGATGCACGAGCCCCGCGCCCGTGCGATAGACCAAGGAGGAAACCATGAACGAGGGCTACACCAAGGTATTTGTTTCACTCGACGGTACTGAGCAGCAGGATTTTGTGCTCGCACGCGCCATCAAGGTCGCCGCGAACAACGGCGCCAAGCTGATTATCGGCCACGTTATCGATTCCACGGCGCTCGAGAGCGCCGGTTCCTATCCGGTCGATCTGGTCAACGGCCTAGAGGAGGCATTTAAGAACTCCATCGCCAAGCAGCTCGAAGAGGCCAAGGCCAATCCCGATATTCCCGAGGTCGAGGTTATGATACGTGCCGGTCGTATTCGCGAGACGCTCAAAGACGAGATGCTCGACGTGGTCAAGCCCGACCTGGTGCTCTGCGGCGCTCGCGGCCTGTCCTCGATCAAGTATGCGCTTCTGGGTTCGATTTCGACGTTCCTGCTGCGCAATACCGACTGCGACATTTTGGTCGTGAAGTAGCGTTGCTCCCACCGGCCGCGGGGCCTGCGGGGTTTCCACGGGCACGTCCTCGCCGCGTTGCGGCTGCGGGATGTGCCCTTAGGAAACCCCTCCCGGCCTCGCGGCCTTCGCAGCCTTACTTCAGCGAGTTGGCTGATAAAAGATGGCGTGCCGCCCCGTTTGGGGTGGCACGTTTTGTTTGGGCTGCACGTTTTTGTTTGGGTGGGCGTCTGCCGCGTGCGTTACTCGAAATATTGAAACTTATTCGTTGAAAACGCGAATGTTACGACGAAGCCTTCGCCGGGCTCGGATGCCGCGGTGACGTCGATGCCCATCTTGGAGCACAGGCGCGCCACCAGGTAGAGGCCGATGCCCGTTGCGCGCTTGGTGGTGCGGCCGTTGTCGCCGGTAAAACCCTTCTCGAACACGCGCGGCAGGTCGGCCGCGCTCACGCCGCAGCCGTTGTCCGCGACGGTAAGCTCGATGCGTTCGCTCGCCAGGCCCTCGTCCAGCAACGCGCCCGAAAACACGATCTTCGCGCCGTCCTCGCGCGCATATTTGATGCTGTTCTGAATAAGCTGGCCTAGAATAAACTCGAGCCACTTCTCGTCGGTAAAGACCTCAAAGTCGAGGTTCTCGCACACCGGAGCCACGTGCGCCGCGATAAGCTCGCGCGCGTTGGCTTTAATCGCGCCCGTCACCAAGGTCTTGAGATCCCAACGGCGAATCAGGTAGTCGCGCTCCACGACTTCCGAGCGCGCGTAGTACAGCGCCTGGTCGATATAGCGCTCCACGCGAGCCAGCTCGCGACCCAGGTCATCCACACGCGACAGGTCGTCTTCGCTGCCATCCAGGTTTTCCAAAATCAGATGGGCCGCCGCCAGGGGCAGCTTGGCCTCGTGGACCCAGCTCTCGATATAGTCGCGATAGTCATCGGTCTGACGCCGGCCTTCGGCAACCTCGTCGCATGCCGCCTTGCCCACCCGGCGCAAGACCTCGTACTCGAGCTCGCCCTCGGCATAGGTCGGGCATTGCACCATCTCCTGCACCCATGCGGGACTCTCGAGCTCCTCTGCCGCGCGCTCCAACTGACGCAGAAAACGGCGACGGCGAGCGTACTCGATCACGATGCCGAGCATACCGAAGATAAAGGACACGCCAACCGCCACGACCACGATAGAAACGGGTGCGCCGGCGACCGTCAGCACAAAGCAGCTCAGCAGCACGCCGCACGTCCACACGGCGACGGGAAGCAGCGCATCTTTAAAGAACTTGCCAAACGACATAGCCGGCCCCTAGACCGAATAGCCTTGGCCGCGATGCGTCGTCAAATACCCCTTGATGCCGATTTTTTCGAGCGTGGTGCGCAGGCGGTTGATGTTGACGGTGAGCGTATTGTCGTCCACGAAGGCGTCGGAGTCCCACAGGTCCTGCATGATGGCCGAGCGCGAAACGATCTTGCCCGCGCGGCTCAGAAGCAGCGAGAGGATACGCAGCTCGTTTTTGGTGAGCTCGGTGCTAGTGCCGGTTTGCGTGTTGGTGACCATGGAGCGGGCGAGGTCGAGCTCCAATCCCTTGTGGACGAGCGTGCTGCGCTCGCCTGCCGCCGCGGTGCGACGCAGCAGTGCGTTGATGCGCGCCACGAGCACGCGCGCGCTATAGGGCTTGGGAACAAAGTCGTCCGCGCCGAGCGTCATGGACATGACCTCGTCGATCTCGGTCGTGCGCGACGTGAGGACGATGATGGGGACCTCGGATTCGCGACGGACTTCGTGGCAGATGTGCTGGCCGTCTTTGACGGGAAGCGTCAGGTCGAGCAGCACCAAGTCGGGCGCGGCGGCGAGAATATCGCGCGAGACATGCTCGAACGATTCGCAGGCCTCGATTTCAAACCCGGCGCGGGCAAGGATGTCGACAAGCTCACGACGAATGGGCTCGTCGTCCTCAACGATATAGATTAGCGCCATGGATTCCGCTCCCTTCTTGGTTGTCTTGCCACCATTATGGCTGCGGAGCCGCAAGTACGCGCCTCGCGCGGCAACAAGGTGACAGAACTGTTCGCGAACGAAAGCGTTGGCTCGCCCCTCGCTCGCAACGGGCGCGGGGATCAAATGATTATTAAATCCCCGTCCCAGAAAAATCATTTAGCAGCGGGCACGGAGCTTTTCGTAGCCTTCGGCGAAGAAGGCGACCGTCGCGGCATCGGCCTCGGCGGCGTCCGTCTCGGTTGCGGGGACCACGCCGTGCTCGTCGCTCACCAGGAACAACGCGCCCTTAAGCTGCGCGGGAATGTCTACGCGCGTGACCGGGATGCCCTTGGTCTGGGCCAGCTGCTCGATGAGCGTCGCCGTGCCGCACAGGAACTCGTCCGCCGGCGCCACAAAGGCGAGCTCGCCGTTGTTGACGGCGGCGAGCAGCTCGGGCGCCACACCAGTTTCGTCAGCCTCGGAGCGGGCCTCGGCAGAGCGGGCACGCAGCGCCTTGGCCGACGTATCGGCGAGCGGCTCGTACTCCCCCACCGTCATGGCGGCGTTGCCGTTGATGTCGATCACCAGCATGAGCACGCCGTCGCGTGCGGTGTAGTCGCCTTCGGCAAGCGACCACTCAACGTGCTGTTTGGCCCAGCTGAGCATGTTATGGGTAAGCGGCTCGCCCTGCACCAGGCGCTCGGATAGCGCGCGAATGTGGCGGTTGAGCATGGGCACCTTTTTGTTGGACATGCGCCAACGGCAGACAAGCGCGGGCTTGTCGAGCGTGAACTTCTCGACCGCCTCCTGATTGGCGCAAAAGTCCTCGTACGCACGCTGGTCCTCGGCATTGCCAAACAGCTCGGCATCATCAATCTGGGGCATGGTCATACCTTTCGTGTTAGTCATTCCGTCCTCTTATACCAAAAAGACGGCCCTCCAAACGGAGCGACCGTCTTTTGCAGAGATTATTTTGTCCCGAGGCGAAACTTAGTGCCTAAAGTGGCGAGCGCCCGTGAAGACCATAGCAATATTGTGCTCGTTGCAGGCCTGGATGCTCTCGTCGTCGCGCTTGGAGCCACCGGGCTGGATGATGCAGGTCACGCCGTGTGCAGCAAGCACGTCGACGTTGTCGCGGAACGGGAAGAACGCGTCGCTCGCACAGGCAAAGCCGCCCTTCTCCACGCCCTCGCGCTCGCAGAAGTCCTCGGCGCGCTCGCAGGCAAGCAGCGCAGAGTCAACGCGGTTAGGCTGACCCGGGCCCATGCCAATGCCGGCCTTACCCTTGGAGACCAGGATGGCGTTGGACTTAACGCCCTTGCAGACCTTCCAGGCAAACTCGAGCTCGGCCATCTCGGCGTCGGTGGGCTTGCGGTCGGTGGGGAACGTAAAGGTCGCGGGGTCCTCGGTCACGTGGTCGACCTCCTGCACCAGCATGCCGCCGTCGATGGAGCGCAGCTCCACCTGGGCGCCGTGGTCCACGCCGCCGGTAGCCAGCACGCGCAGGTTGGGGCGCTTGGCCATGCGCTCGAGCGCCTCGGCAGTGTAGCTCGGGGCGATGATGACCTCGACGAACTGCTTGTTCTGATCGGCAAAGTGCTCGACCAGCTCATAGGGAACCTCGCGGTTGCAGGCGATGATGCCGCCGAAGGCGCTCTTGGGATCGCAGGCGAAGGCGCGGTCGTAGGCAGCCGTGATGTCGTCGGCAACGGCGGAGCCGCAGGGGTTCTGATGCTTGAGGATCACGCAGGCAGGCTCGTCGAACTCGCGGACCAAGTTCCAGGCGGCGTCGGCATCCAGATAGTTGTTGTAGCTGAGCGGCTTGCCCTGGATCTGCTCGGAGCCCACGAGCGGGAACTGCGAGCTCGCGGTGTTCTCGCAGCCATCGGCAAAGCGGTAGACCGTAGCCTTCTGCTGCGGGTTCTCGCCATAGCGCAGGTCGTCGACCTTCTCCAGCGAGATCTCGAGCTTGGCAGAGGTGTCCGCCACGTCGCTTGCCTGGGCGGCAAGCCAACGGGAGATAGCCGTGTCGTAGGCGGCGGTGGTCTGGTAGACCTTCACCTGCAGGCGACGACGAGTGGAAAGCGTGGTGCAGCCACCGGTCTCGCGCATCTCGGCCAGGACGGCATCATAGTCGGCCGGGTCGGAGATGACGGTAACGCTCGAGGCGTTCTTGGCAGCAGAGCGCAGCATGGAGGGGCCACCGATGTCGATGTGCTCGATGGCGTCCGCGAAGGTGACCTCGGGGTTGGCGACGGTCTTCTCGAACTCGTACAGGTTGACGACGACCAGGTCGATCAGCTTAATGCCGTGCTGAGCCGCCTCCTGCATGTGCTGCTCGGAATCGCGGCGGGCCAGCAGCGCGCCGTGAACCTTGGGGTGCAGGGTCTTAACGCGGCCGTCCATCATCTCGGGATAGCCCGTGAACTCCTCGATGGGGGTTACGGGAACGCCCGCATCCTCGATAGCACGAGCCGTACCGCCCGTAGAGATGATCTCGACGCCAAAGTCATCGACCAGCGTCCGTGCGAAATCGACGACGCCCGTCTTATCGGTAACCGAGATCAACGCGCGTGCGATCTTCACATCAGATCCCATGCAGTCCTCCTGTCTGGTACGCCGCCGTGCTCTGTGAGTCGGTGATACGTCGATCTGCAGCGCTCGCGCAGCGGCATTGAAAATACTGATTTAATGTAGCGCATCGAGCGCATCGATGCACCCCGCAACGGGCGCATGTGCAGAAAAAGCTTGCGAGCGGAGGGTATGGGCGCGGCACCGGGCGCGGTGAGTTCATGGAACACAGGGGCACCATAATTCGATGCCAATGGCGTGGTAGAACTGTGCTCGATATGCATCCGCAAAAGAAAGAGGCACCATGGTCTCGCGGGTTCTCTACCGACCGTTTGACACCGAAGACTTCGACGCCATCGCGCTGATTCTGCAGCAGCTTTGGCATAACAATTCGGATAACGATGAGTACAACCGCCTTGAGGCCGCGTGCGACCTCGCCTATTGCCTTTCGTCGTCGACGTTTTCGCAGGTTGCCGTAATCGACGGTCAGGCGCGTGGCATTGCGCTCGCGCGTGCGGGGCAGAGCTCCGGCGCCACCGTTAAGGAACATTGGATGGATACCGAACGCGCGCTGCTATCGCAGATGCGTGAGCTGGAGCCCGATGCCTGCGCCGAGTATCTCTCGTTTGTACGCGCAACCATCCGAACCAACAACCGCCTGCTCGAGAGCAGCCCATTGCCGCACGACAACGAGGTCACGCTGCTCGCCGTCGATCCCGATGTCCATGGCCTGGGCGTTGGCTCGGTGTTGCTCGATGCCGCTGTTTCGTACCTTTCCTCGCGCGGGGCGACGAGGGCGCACCTGTACACCGACTCCAACTGCTCGTGGAAGTTCTACGAGCTGCACGGCTTTAAGCGCACGGCCACGCACCGCGCCAACCGCGAAGAGCGCCGCCACGCCATGCCGCGCGAAAGCTTCCTCTACGAACTCGACCTAACAGCCTAAACCTGGCAGCTAGGGACGTTCCTTTTGTGCCGGCACCCCGGGACACTCCTTGGCAGCAACCGCACCTAGTCGTTGGGAACGTTCTTAAATGACTAGTTGCTGGGGACAGTCTTCGTAGGTAGCGCGTAAAAAGGGGATGGGCTTTCCCCGACGGCTGTCGAGAAAAGCCCATCCCATAATTTACGACCGTTAGAACGTTCCGCCGCCGCCTCCGCCGACGCCGCCACCGCCGCCACCGGAAAAGCCGCCACCGCTGCCGCCGCTCGAGCTATCGGAACTCGAAGCCAGCTCGCGGATGGTCTCGTGGTACACATCGTTGAACGAATCGAGCGGGGACTCGTTGCCGTAGTGATGGTAATACCACCAGTAGCAGGGGTAGTTGTCGTAGAAATCGTCACTGTTGCGCAGGTCCGCAGGCACGGCCTCGGCCAGCTGTCGCAGCACTTCTTTCGAAACGCCCAGGGCAACGCCCATCACCAGCAGCTTGTTCCACAGCACCAGATCGCCCGGGACGGCTTCCTTTAGGCGTGTGAAATCCTCGAGCCAATGCTTGAGCGCCTTGCAGCGAGCCGCCACCTCGGCGCCCTCCGGCGTGTAACGGCGGAAGGTGCAGCTCAGGACAAAGCCCACGATCGTGACGGGGATCGAAATCATAGCGGCACCGACGTTGGCGTCCGCAAAGTCGGTATAGAACAGAGAGCCCAAAATGCCAAAGACAATGATGATGCCGAGAACCAGGCCGGCCACCATCGCGATAGTGCCATCCGATGCGATAAACTCGCGCTCCTCCAGCTTGCCCTTAACCGTGCTCTGATAGTCCTCGAGCTTGTCGCCAACAGATTCAGTACGCTCGCTGGCATACTCCTCCAGCTCGCTAAACGTGCGCGAACGGACGCCGTCTTTATCGGGCTTAACGCCAGCGAAGAAGACCTTGAGCACGTCGCGATCGATGCCGTCCTTCTTGGCAGCCTTCCAGGCCTCGTCGGTCACTGTGATGCGATACGTCTGCTCCTCTTTTTCGCGACGGAGCAGACCCTTCTTCTTGGTCTCGGTCGCTTCTTCCAGCTTGATCACACGGTCGTCAGTGAGCTTCATGAGCGTGGCGATATATGCCTGATCGGGCACGTCGTTCCAGCTCATAAGAGTTGCAAGCACCGCGGGATGATCGGCGGAGGGCACATCGCGGAAGTACTCGTCCTGGAAGAGCGGCTTGGGCTTGGGCCTGCGCAGCTTAAGCATCACGATCACACCGGTATAGGCAACCGCCACGACAACACACACCACGGCAATCGCGCCGGCAACCGCACGCGCGTGCTCACGGCGAGCGTTGGCCTCGTCGGCCCATTCCTTCTCTTCGCTCAGAATCGTCGACATGCGCTCTTCGCTCGAGGCGGCGAGCTGCGGCACCCAGTCGTTGGGGAAGGCGATGCGTGCCTCGGCGAATTCTCCCTCATGCACGCAGGGAATGGTATAGGTGACCATGGGCTCGTCCGCATCGAGCGACACGTCGCCCGTCAGTGGGCCGTGGCCCCATGCGCGGAAGTTATCGCCCTTGACGGCAGCCGTCCCGGCAGCGGCATTTGCAAAGTAGACTTCCATCTCGACGTCATCGGAGTCCGCAGACCAGCCGTCACCCACAAATTTCCAGTAGAGCTCGGCGGTATCGGCCCAGTTCATAACCGCACCGGTCATGGAATAACTCACGTAGTAGATTGCGCTGTCGCCGCTCTCGTGAGGGCTGAACACCTTAATCTTTACGCCGTCGTCGGACTGCTCCACCGTGTAAACGCCGTCGTCGCCTTTATTTGCGCTGTCGACCTTGTTAAACGCAGTGTCGTCTTCCTCGACGCTCAGCACATTGACGACCACCGAGCTGCCTTGCTGGTTAGAGCCTGTATTGATATCCCAATACACGCCGTTAATGTCATCGTCGAAATCGAACTGGCGTCCCTCGACAACGGTCAGCGAGCCATCGGCCTCAACCGTGGCACCGATATAGGTTTGGCTCATGGAGTAGCCGTCGGCGTGCGCGACGGCAGGCAGCAGCAACAACGCAAGCGCGACGAGTGCGCAGACGGAAGCGAGCCGCGCAAACAGGCGGCGCTGCCGACAGGGCTGGGCAACGGGGGCGTTCATAGGCACATCCTTTGTCTGTGGTACCAGTAGCGTCATTGTCCCACGTTTGCGAGTTCATGTGACGAACATCTAGGTCAGCGGAGCGTCAAAACGGGACAAAAGTCACGCCCGCCGCCGGCACCTGGGGACGTTCCTTATCTGCCGGCAATCTGGGACACTCCTTGGCATAGCCCGCTCCGGCAATAGATACCACTTCATAGCTCCATCACAGGTGTAGCGGCTTTGTGTGGGCGCGGCATGCGCTGATTGAGCCGCCAGTTGAGGGGCATAAAGCAGTTGAGCGAAAACGGTTTGCCCCTTTGCCGTCCGCTTGAGGATCATGTCCCCCTTTTCCGCGGAAACCCCGGCAGTTGCGAAGAGCTGCCGGGGTTTCTGTCGTTTGAGGGCTAGATTGATTGACGACGATTAAGGCGCCGAGCCGGTGGTCCGGCACGCGCAACGTGTGGCCTCAGCAACTTGCAGGCCACGGCAGCGTCTCCCCCACCGCGCTCCGCGCTATACTCGTCCGCATGGACATCAACGCACGCAACATAGCAACAACCGCCGCCGACGCGCCAACGACGCCGGCCGCTCCCGCGCCCGTCGTGGGGCGCTTCGCCCCGTCGCCCTCGGGCCGTATGCACCTGGGCAACGTGTTCAGCTGCCTGTGCGCATGGCTTTCGGCCCGCAGCCAGGGCGGCAGCATCGTGTTACGCATTGAGGACCTGGACGATCGCTGCAAGCGCCCGGAACTTGCCGCCCAATTGATTGACGACCTGGCCTGGCTGGGGCTGGAGTGGGACGAAGGCCCCTACTACCAGCACGACCGCCTAGACCTGTACGAGAGCGCCTTGCGCCGGCTGAAAGACGCCGGCCTCACCTATCCCTGCTTTTGCACACGCGCCGAGCTCCACGCCGCGAGTGCACCGCACGCGAGCGACGGCACGCCCATCTACCGTGGCGCCTGCCGAAGTCTTTCGGCCGAGGAGGTGGCCCGCCGCAGCGCCCTGCGCGCCCCGGCCACACGTCTGCGCGTGCCCACCGTCGACGACCTCGCAGACGACGTGATCGAATTTGTGGATCGCACGTACGGCGCCCAATGCGAAGCACTCGCCACCGAGTGCGGCGACTTTTTGGTGCGCCGCAGCGACGGCGTGTTTGCCTATCAGCTAGCCGTGGTGGTCGACGACGCTGCCATGGGCGTCACCGAGGTCGTGCGCGGATGCGACCTGCTGGGGTCCACGCCGCGCCAGATCTATCTGCAGCACCTGTTGGGACTGCCCACGCCGCACTACGCACATATTCCGCTGCTCATGGCACCGGACGGCCGCCGCCTTTCCAAACGAGACCGCGATCTGGACCTGGGCGAACTCCGCGCCCGCTTTGGCACGCCCGAAGCGCTGCTGGGTTGGCTCGCCGGACAAACAGGCATCGCGCCGGGCACCACGCCGCGCTCTGCCGAGCAGCTGGTCGAGCATTTTAGCTGGGATGTTATCCGCAAGCACAGGGAGAACATTACCGTAACGGCTGAGTAATCAGGCACCCCACCCCTACGCAACATCCCAGGGCTGGAGTTCGTCGCCCAGGCGAACGATGCAGTCGTAGAGCACGGTATGGCGCTCGGCCGGGTTGGCATCCCGATGAAAATGCCCGTAGTACCAGCGCTTGTAGTCCAAGCGGTCCTCCAGCTCATCGAAAAACGCCGTAAGCCGATCAACGGCGGGGCAATTCCAGCCGGGCGCCGGATAAAGCGTGGGCGAGAGCATGCGCGTGGAGCAGGTGTGGGTGATCACGTAGTCGACCTTCCAGCCCACGCTATCGAGCTTTGCCCGCGCCTCCTCAAAGTTGCGCTCGCCCGGCAGCTCCTGCGGCCACCAGCTGGAATACGGGATGCGGTATTCCTTGTCCACACTCGTGGCGCCGCCCATGGTAAAGATCGTCGACCCACCAAGCTCAAAAACCTCGCCGCGCGTCAGGCGCCGTATAGGCGAGGTGTCCGACAGGCGTTGCGTCAGTCCACCGTGCCACAACTCCAGGGGGCGCTCCGCCCAATGGTCGTAGCGTTCGTGGTTGCCGTCGACGAACAGCACGGTATAGGGGCGCGACTCCAGCCAGGCGATATCGGCGCATTCCTCGGCAGAAAAATCCCACGGAAAGCCAAAGTCTCCCGCGATAATCAGATAGTCGTCGCTCGTCAGACTATCCCCAAGCTCCCAGTCGCGGAGCTTTTGCATGTCGATGCCACCGTGGACATCACCCGTCACATAAACCGTCATCGGATCACCACTTCCCTCTTATAGGCTTCGAGATCGTGCTCGATCTGCTCGTCGCCCGTGGCGTTGACCCACCACGGCCATTTAACGCAACACGCCGGCTCGTCGACCTGCGCAAACCACGACTTGAGCTCCTCCAGGCTCACCGGGGCGTAGCCGTTGGCGTCCACGCCCACGTCATAGCGCAGCAGCCCCTGCCTAAGGTTGAACGTGTTGTACGCGCCGCCGCAGCTGTGGATATGTCC
Source organism: uncultured bacterium (assembly GCA_905214385.1). Classification (GTDB taxonomy): domain Bacteria; phylum Actinomycetota; class Coriobacteriia; order Coriobacteriales; family Coriobacteriaceae; genus Collinsella. The sequence continues at coordinate 68,924 of CAJMMF010000007.1, read as the reverse complement.
GTGAAGATGCCAGCCGCCGTGCGACATGCCTTGCCAGTCGACCATGGGATAGTGGCTCAGCACGATTTTTTGGCGGTCGATCTTGAGCACACAAATGGGCGGCTCGACGATAAAAGCATCCGCCACCGCAGGCTGCGTCCAGTCTTTGTCGTGGTTGCCAGGCAGCAGATGGACGTGCTTGCATGCAATGCTCTTACGCAGCTCGTAGGCGTCTTGCACCGTCATCTTAAAGCTGAAGTCGCCCAGAATATAAAGCTCGTCGTCCAAAGCGACCTTGCTATTAACGTTGGCGACCATGGCGTCGTTCATCTGCGCACCAGTCGACCAAGGCCTGTCGGCGAGCCGCAGCATGTTCTCGTGCCCAAAGTGGGTATCGCTGGTAAACCAGATCATGGGGACCTCCTAACGCTCTTGCTCAAAATAGTCACTCGCCGTCTCATCCTGCCCATCGGCACATCGCGCTTCGATCGGCACGATATCTTGGTAGATAAGGCGATGCTTGTCATCGCGCCATTCATCGTCATGGTAATGGCCAAAGAACCAGGTGCGGTAGTCGAGCCGCCCGTCGAGCTCGCCCAAAAAGGCCTGCAGCGAATCGTCGTAGAACTCGCGATTGCACTCCATGCACAGCTCGTCAGCCAAATCGACCGGCGCCTCGTGCGTCACAACATAGTCGACCTTCCAGCCCGCGCGATCGAGCGAGGCGCGACAGTGTTTGATCTCGCGCTCACTCGGCATCTCCTCGGGCCACCACGTCTTTCCCTCCTGACGCCACTGTTTGTCATGGCTCGCGGCGCCACCCATGGCGAGCACCGTGGTCCCCGTGATGTCGAACACCTCGCCGCGCATCAGGTGCAGCACGTGCGGGCGAACCTCGTGAACGAGGCCCCCGTTCCACTCACGCATTGGCAGCCCCGCCAGCAGATGATGGTTCTCGTGATTGCCGTCGACAAAACACGTGGTCCAGGGCTTGGACTCAAACCAGTCGAGCCAGTATTTGTCGGTGTTCGAGCCGCTCCATATAAAGCCAAAGTCGCCGGCAACGATGACAACGTCATCGCGCGTCAGCGTTCGACCCAATGGCCAAACGCGCGACGAGAAGCGACTCGCCCCATACTCGGCAACACCGTGAACGTCTCCGGTAACGAAAATAGACATCAAACAACACCTCCGTGCTGTGCGACTCTGGACAAATCAATGGAAGAAATTGCAGGCCGGGCCGGCATCTGTATCCCTTAGGGCTTACCCTTCGTTCTTCCATCCAAACGGATCAAACACCCAAAAAACTAGATCGAGCACACTGTTGGCGGGCAGCATGTTGGGCAGGGCGTCTTGCCTCGCTTGAGTGCAGCCGCTAATGGTACGCTTGTTTTAATGGCGTTTTGAGGAAGGCTTTTGCACCCCGTAGAACGGTGGTAAATCTTGCCGTTCTTAGTGACGATTACCTTGATTTTTGAGGTATCCACACTGCGGGGCTCGATGGGCGCAGCCACCTCTTGACGAGCTGGCGCTGTTTTCCAAGGCTTGCCTCTCGAAAAACCAAAATCGCAGAATCGATTGATATAGCTGTCGAAACATCCATCGAACAGCAACCCCGTTGCCAGACCCGCCATGAATCCGCAGGCGATCGCGGCCTCTCCTCTTATTTGCATATATCCCTCCTTAATCAATCTTGAAGAAAAAGGCGGCGCGCGCCGCAGAGCCCATGCCCCTGCGGTGCGCGCCAAAAACAGCGCGCTTCCCTGTCCCTAACGGATCAGCTGGCGGCGCTTATCGGACAGGAATACGCCGGCGGCCACCAGGACCGTGCCGCCGATCACGAAGGTCTCACCCAGCAGCTCGGACGCATCGCCCGTGGCGGGCATCGCCGTCTGCCAAGTCGTGGCCTCGGTCTTTGCCTCCGCATGCTTGGCCTGGTACGTCACTTGCGTGACGGGCTGGGTCTGCTCGCCGTTTCCGCGGTCGGCGGCCTCTTGGCGAGCGATCTCGGCGTTAAGCTCGGCAATAGCCTGGTCGAGCTCGACCTTGGCGGCGGTGTAGTTGGCGAGCGCCTCCAAGTATGCCGGCGCCACGGCATCCGTCGCAGCCACGGCGTCATCGAGTTCGGCCTTGGCGGTCGCGGCACGCTCGGCGGCATCGTGGGCCGCAGCGATCTTGGCGTTAAGTACCTCGCCCGCATCGTCAGTGCTGCCGTTGACAATGGCTTCGGCAATATTGATTCTGCGCAGGCGGGCAACCGCGGCGGCAGAGGCGTCGCGCGCGACAGTCGCATCCACCACGGCATCGTCAGCCTCCACCACGTCATACTCGGCATCGCTCACGGCCATCGCCGCTGCATCGAGCGCGGCATCGGCAGTCGCTTTGTCCCCAGTGGCCTTGGCAAGTGCTGCGGCGGCATTCTTAAGCTGAGAGGCGCGGGCGGCAGCTGCATCAGATTTTGCCTGAGCCGTTGCCACGACGGCGTCGGCATCGCTTGCAGCCCGCTGCGCCATATCGAGCTCCACCTGAGTGGCAGCAGCATCGATGCCTGCCTGATCGGCATCGCCTTGGGTGGCAAGAAGTTCGGCCTCCGCCTCGCGCTGATTGGCACGCGCGCTTTCGAGTGCAGACGACGCCGCATCAAACGCACGCTGAGCAGCGGCGATATCGGCTGAGTACGCCGCTAGCTCATCCTGGGCCGCGGCAAGTGCATCCCGTTTGTCGCCAACACCGGCACGAGCGGCGTCCAGTGCGCGCTTGGCAGCAGCCACCTTGCCCTTGGCAATGTCGAGCTCGCCAGACTTGGCGGCCACGGCGTCCTGCGCTGCCGCAACAGCGGCGTTGGCAGCGCTCAAATCGGCGCGGGCATCGCTGACGGCACGCGCGGCGGCGTCAGCTGCAGCCTGCTTTTGCGCCACGGCAGCCTGGGCCTCCGAGGCCTTGGTTGCCGCGACATCAACGTTAGCGGCAGCGCGCTCAACCTGGGTTTGCTTTGCTGCAACGGCCTGCGATGCTGCACTCACCTTGCTGCCGGCATCGTCGGCAACGCCCTGCGCCACAGCAAGCTCCTTGCGTGCCGCATCCACGCCCTGCTCGGGATTTGCCAACGAGTCACACCACGCATTCAACGCAGCCTCATACTCTGCAACCGTCATCGGATTGAGGTTATACGGCTTATACCATTGACCAGAATATACAAATGTTTGCGCCTGTGTACTCCCGTACAGCGTCCCTCGCGTGCAAACGCCCATGCCCGTCACGGTGTAATCGGGGTTGATCACGTTGATGTAATGTCCGACCGAAGGGTTTGGTCCACCGTGCAGTGCGGCGTAGTTATCAATCTGGGAGCTATGCGCTGTATAGAAATCGTAAGCGGCCTTTCCCGTAAGGCCCGACGCGCCCAGCGAGGCGGCGGCAGCATCAAAGATGGCCTTCTCCTGATCGACCCACTGCTTAAACGGATTGCTTCCGTAGTTCCACGCCACATTCTCGCCCACGTTAAACTGCTGAGCGTGCGCGACCTTCGTATCGGAGAAGTTCGCGTCGGCGATGGCGGTCGCCATCATGGCATATGTCACCTTGAGCTCGCCTAGGCCAACGCTTGCGCGATACTCGTTGCACGCTTTGAGCCACACAACCGCCTGCTTCATATTGGTCAGGCTCGTCGCGTCGACTTCCTCGCCCACCTTGTTGTAGCCAGCGAGTTTGCAGTTGAGGATGATATCCGCCGCATCGTCGGCACCCACACTCTTAAAGAATGCGATGGCACCCTGGCGGTAGTTCTCCGCCGATGCATTCGCCGTTGCCTGAGCGGCATCGAGCTTTGCCTGGGCCTGAGCCACAGCCTGGTCGGCCTGCTGCTTTTGGGCCTTCGCCTGATCGAGCGCCTTGTCGGCAGCGTCTTTCTCGTCCTTGGCCGCCGAAAGCTTGGCCTGGGCATCGGCCAGCTCCGTGAGCGCACTGGCATGATCGGTCTTGGCCTGGTCAAGAGCGGCGTCGGCAGCGGTCTTGGCAGCAGCGGCGGCATCCAGCTTTGACTGGGCATCGGCAGCGGCCTGCTGCTGATCGGCAACTGCCTGCTGAGCAGTCTGAACCTCGCCCTCGGCGGCGGCAACGTCCTGCTCAGCGGCAGCAAGCTCGCTCTCGCACTTCGACTGCGCGGCCTTGGCGGCCGTCAGCGCTTCGGACGCAGCAGCCACCTTTGCCTTGGCGGCCTCGTACTCCGGGCCCGCGGCGCCCTGCTCGGCTCGATCCAGATCGGCCTTGGCCGCGTCATAGCTCGTCTGCGCGGCATCCACGTCCGCATCTGCCGCGGCCTTTGCCTGCTGAGCTGCCGAAAGCTTGCCCTGCGCGTCCTGCTGCTTGGCAGCGGCGGCAGTGGCAGCGTCTTGAGCATCCGAGAGCTTGGCCTGCGCATCAACGACCTGCTGCTTCGCCTGTTCCAGGTCACTCGCAGCCTGCCCTGCGGCAGCCTGGGCGGCAGCTACAGCCTCGGGCGTAGCATCGGATGCAGCAGCCTGTGCGGCCTCAAGCGCAGACTGGGCATCACGGGATGCCCTCTGGGCAGCAGTCAGGGCTTCATCCTTGTCCGCCAGCTCCTTCTTGGCAGCATCGAGCGCAGCCTGAGCGTCCTCAAACGCCTTGACATCCTGATCGGCCTTGTCCTGCGCAGCGCCCAGCTGCTTTTCCAGCTCGGCCGAAGCAGCGGAGGCCGCGCTATCGCTCGCACCGCGGGCCGCGTCATAGGCGCCCCGCGCCTGCTGCTGGTTGACGGCGGCAGCATCGTAGGGAGCGGCAGCCGCTTCCAGATCGGCCTTGGCGGTAGCAGCTTTAGCGCGCGCCGCATCAACTGCAGCCTGCAGGTCGGCGACCTTTTGCGCTGCAGACACGGCACCCGCGCCAGTACCGGCGGCCGCAGCGCTCGTCAGCGGCGACATCACCGCAGCCGTTGCGCCCGCGGCGCCAATGCCATCCGCACCCTGCGCCGCCGCGGTCAGAGGCGACAGCAGCGAGCCGCCCGTCATGGCAATCGTCGCCGCAGCAACCGTCGCCACGCGCCCAGCCGCCCTGGCCTTACCCAAGGCCTTGCCGTTCATGTCCTTGTTCATGTTCTTGCTCATTGCCGATTCCTTCCCACGGTGAGCCGTTGTTTGACACAGATAGTCGATCTAACTTGCCCCGCTAAAAAGAGGTGATAACGGGGTAATTAAATCGGAGGAGTTGGAGACAAGCCCACATCCATCAGCGGATGCCGAGCTCATACTCCCGCTCGCGCTCAATATCATTCATGTACTCATAATCTTCGGAGCTAAGCTCTGAATCATCTTGAGCAAACATGTAGTTCTCGGCCTTAGAACAAATACTGTAACCGCAGATGGTATTGAGATCGATATGGTCGGTATTGTCGTTGTAAAGGGGGAAAATTCTGCTGGTCATGCTCAAGTACCTCTCAACATAAACTGAAAACTCATTTGCTTGGTCTCTTTTTGAGACCCCATCTGATGTGCTATGGCTGCAGTATATGTTCTCCCCTTTTACAATGCAAGCATAATTTCAAAAAGTTCTAGGAGCGATAATTGCGCGACACCATCACTTGCCGCCACCGACATCCCCCACCGCGCCCTCACGCGCAGCGCACTCGTTGAGATACTTGACCGGAATCGGCCACCTGGAGGGAGCTCCGTAGCGCGAAAGCCCCACATTGACCAGCTGAACCAGCAGCTCGGACAGATCATCACCTTCGAGCACCTCAATCGAGCGTACATGGATCGCCGTTGCCACATCCTCTTTGGTGCCGTTGTTGACGCCGACAAAGTAGCAGGTCATCCCTGCGCGTTCGAACGTTCCAATGCCGTAATAGGGCGAGTTGTAACTCTCGAAAAACTCCTTCTTACGACCCGCCTTACCCGTAAGCTGGTAATCGCGCACCAAGTTCACGAAGTCGCTAGAGAAGGTCGTCAAGCCCGTATCCCGCACGCGTGCGAGCATAGCGCGTCCGCCCGCCCGCACGTCAAAGATATAGGCGTCCTTGTCGAGCTTACCCTCGGCCGTCAGCAGCTCAAGCTCCATCTCGTCCACGGGACCGTCCTCGATCGGATGTGAGGCGTAGTCCATGGCCCCGTCCGCACCGATCGTCAACGTCGCAAGGCGCTCATCCAGCTCAACCTTATCCTTCTCCTTGCGCGCAACATTGGCCACGCCGCAGACCGTCACCGACCCAACGCCAAAAGAGCCAAGGTCAAACGCCCTCACCCGTCCGTCGGCAACATCTTGCTTAACCAGCAGCTCTTTGAGCATGGCCCCCAGGATCCCCTCCTGTGCGCCGCGCACCTTTGCATTCGACGCCGCCTTAAACAGCGGCTCGCACACATCCGGCGTCACATGCTGTTCCACCACCCCAGCGTGCAGGGCATAGCCATCGTTCTCGGCAACCTCGTTAGGCACAACAACCAGATTCCAAGCCAACGGATCAACAACTCCGCCGTCATACGACGCGCGCACATCCCAGGAGGTATCGCTGAGTCGATCGGCGAGTTTGCGCGCGACCCCGGCAAGCCCTTTGCGCGCAAACGACACCACGACCCGCTGCCCCACCGAACGTTCCGCAACCACGCGGGCATATTGCTCGCTTTTCAAAACCTCGTAGAAGCTCTTACGCGGATACTCTCTGAGCGACACCTGGGCAAAATCGCTGTACCGACGCTCAAGAATCTGCAGCTCTCGGTACAGGATGCCCTTCTTGGTATAGGCGACCTTTTCCGCTTGGGCCGAAAACGTAAGATCACGGCGCTTGGACGGCTTATCGCCCTTGGCGCGGCGCAGGATGTACTCGTCACGTTGTCCGTGAGCCAGCACCACCGAAGCCACGGGCGACAGCCTGTAACCAACCTGGCTGTTAATCTTCTCGAGCTCCTTCTTGTCGCCTGCCGCACGACCGATGAGCACCCGTCGCTTGGTAAACGTTCGGATCTTAAGTTCGAAGGTGCAATCCTCGTTGATAACGGTCTCGACCGTCTCAATCTTGGCAGGGCCCGTTCCAGCTTCCTCAATGGCGTCGCGGCGAGCACCCTTGGCGCTTACAACATACAAGTGCCCCGTATCATTGGGAATCTCGTCCTCGATCCCCTCAAATTGCGAGCACGAGTTGAACAGCAGACGCAATGCGATGTAATCATCCAGCTCGTTCCAATGAGTTTTAATCGGAACCATTTGCTCATGGTCGAGCGAAGCGCTCAGGTCACCCGTCTGCGCGCCCGCCTTGACCATCAGAAAGACGCGGTTGTCCTCGAGCTGCGTAAGCGCGACGACCTTACCTGTCTGGCACACATCGGCCATAAAGTTTGCCACGGCATGCTTGTCCGCATCGCCGACGTTGCACCAAAAGACCGAGTAGCGCTTCTCGGCAGCCGCGGCATCGAGCTGCAATACGAGCTCGGACACAGCGATGTCTCCCAAGCCACACGGCTGGCTATGCTTCGATTGCACGACCGATCGCCTCCATCATCTCCAAACTGATTGCTCCATCAGCTGCCATATAGGGGAAGGAGAACACCATCCCCTCGCCACCGATCGGCTTTTGACGGAGCTCCAGCGCCGCTTCATCGGCCAAAACATTGACGATCAACAGGCGCTTCGCCCCAACTTTTTGAGCCTTTGCCTTAAAGCGCTCGGCATCCGTAGTCTCGCCGCCGGAGCGCCTGTAGGCCTCGTAGGCGCCGATGCGATAGTGCTTAAAATCGATCCACACGCCGGTCTTGTTACCGGCGGCATCGAGCACCTCAAAATCGCCGCCTGTCTCGGCATGAGCCGCATCACCACGAGCAAGCGAATACCGGCCATCGTAATACGCCTCGAAGATAGCCCTACCGGCAGACTCTCCCAGTTCTCCCAGGTACACCGCCTGGAACATATAGGGCGTCATGTGTGCCGTCGCCGCCGGCTGCGGCATCGCAGGCACCCCGTCGTGCGACCAACGCTCGCGCACTTCCTGAATCGACAGCAGCTCGGGCACGCAGGCCGCCGCCTGGCTTACCTGGCGAACCTTCGCGCCCTTTAATCCCTCGTCGTAGTGGCAGCGCTCCTCCAGGCGGGCAGCAATCTGCTCGACAGGTTCACCCTCATAGCTGGGAAACTCAAAATGCGGCACTTTACACGCTCCGCCCTGCGCATACGCATAGCCACTCGCGGCGAACGGCATGTGCAGTGCGGTGCTTTTGCGCGCAGGATAGCTAGCGAGATCCTCCCACGGCAGGCAAAAATGATGCAGATAAAAGTCGCGTTCGTCATCGAAGGCGGCCAGGTCTTCCTCGCGCGCATCGAGCGAGGTGACCTTCCACGCCAGCTTTTCGTGCTTCTCTTTTGCCAGGTTGTTCCTAAAGGCAGCGAGGTTCTGCTGCTTGCTGGCAGCGTGTTGCTTCTTGTCCGCCATGTGATTGTTGACGGCCGCGCAGGCGCCAACCACCTGCTCCAGCTCGTAGCCCATCGGCAAATCGTGCAAGAACGAAAAATCGCAATCGGCGGCGATTTCGCGATCGAGCATCACCTGCACGTGCGGCATCTTTACGCTCGTACGCATCAAGCGACCCACGGCCTGCGTCACGATGCGAGCGCCTTCGACCTGGTAAGAGAGGGTGTCGCGCACCGGCAGTTTTCCACCGACGCCCGCCAGTACCGTGCGCACGCGATGGCGCTTCTGGATAAACGGAATCTCGCCGCGCGCCACGAGCTCCTCCTGTTCGACCACGCCAAGCAGTGCCTGCTGGTCAAACTTCTTTGAGCTCATATCGACTCCCCAGGTCAAACGGCTCGTAGGCGACTCCACGTACAAAAAATCGAGGTCCATCTTGGGGTGTCGCTCAGCGTTGTCAAAACCACAATCGACCTGGCGCACCGCGTCGCGCAGGCTCTCCGGCACCTCGTATTTAAGATTCTTGGAAAAGCCACCAGCGGCAAGGTTGATAAACATCAGGGTCGGCTCGCCATTCTTCAGACGTTCCTGAGCGGCGCGCCAGCCCTCCTCCCAGCCGGAGGCATTAAAGCACGGAACCATATCCTTGGCCTCCTCGAGCGACTTCTCGTACGACGCCTCGGGGTGCTTAACGTTCCTAATCACCAGTTCGGCAACGATTTCTCGGGCAAGATCCAGTGCCAAACTATTAAAGTCGCCATGGTTTCCCATGTGTCGTGTCGTAAAGATGGCTCCCGCCTGCTGCTCACTGCGCGCCACGCCACGCGCCCAGGCGCTCACGGCAACGAGCGTCTTGCTCAGACGCTTGAGTTCAAACTCGATGCTTTCGGCATCGCTCGTGGTCACCCTGTCGGCAATCTTTCGGCGAAGGCACACCGCAAGCCCTTCGCTCACGCCAATCTGGTCAAAGAATTCCATCGCACGCTCGTACACCTCGTCGGGCGACACGATACCGCCTCCATAGGCGCCGCCGGCCACGGCCGCCATGCCGGCAAGCTTCTTGGACTCGTCAACCCAAACGACGTCGACGTCATACACCGTTGCCGCCTGTTTGTTGAATAGCTTGGTCTGTCGCACGATCTCTTGGTTCAGCTCGTCGATCCAAGCATCCTTACGAACCACGCCGTGCACTTCGTCCAGGTAATCAAGGTCAAAGTTCTTAATGGTCGGCGCATTCCAGGTAGCGCTCATGCACACGCAGGGAGCCTTGGCGGCAATGGACGCAAGATACGCCTCGGGCATGCGCTCAATGCCATGATTGGTCAGGTACGTGGTTAACATATGGTCGATGGTCGTTTCCATCACCAGGTAGTTAACACCGCGCGCGTACATCGAATCGTCAACGGCATCGATCTCGTCGTTCTTGCGATCCTTAAAGAACAGCGCCAGCATCAGCGAATTCCAGAAGTATTTCTCGTTGGTCTGGTCGTTCCTAATGCCCAGGGCATCGATGATATTCTTGCGCGAAAGATCGTCCTTGTACGAAATGCTGCCGTAGTACAGCCTGTCCATAAGCGTGGCGCAGCGGGCAAGATGGCCCACTACCATCCTAACGAGGCCGCGCGCACGGCGCACCGCCTTGTTGACGGTCTGCTGCTCGTCCGTCCCACATGACGTAATCACATTGCGGTTGCGGCGAGCATCGAGCTCATAGCGCAAAGGTTTCGACAGGCCATCGCCCACCGAGACATCGTCGTTGCCAAACAGACGAGGACCGGCAAGCTGCTCGTCTTTCGCCTCGTCAGACAGGGCAAAAGGCTGCTGCAGCTCCATATCCTGAATACACGCAGTGATCATCTTTTGAATACGCTGGGCACCCTTGGCAATCTCTTCGGCAGTCTCCTCGACGCTCGCTCGCGAAACCTTGCCCATTGCCGCGTTTGACCCCTCGTGCTCGCCCGAGGTCGAGGCGTGCGTATAGACCGCCATCCACTGGCCTCGATTTCCCAGCAGCAAAGGATCCACCACGCCACCATTAAAATGACGGTCAAGGATGCGCAACATCTCATCGGGCTGGAATTTCATATGGTCCGCCGCTAGCATCGACAGCATGTCGGCCTTCGCATGGTCGATCTCGTCAAAGACAAACAGACACTCATCGGCAACCGATGCATTAAAGAACACGACACCCGCGCCTGTCACCGTATCGATTCTATTGACGAGCTTTTGCGGCGTGCACGCGATCACATGCGGCGTGCGTTTATCGTTGAGCAATGCCGAGGGCCAAATCTGGGGAATCACCTCAAAGCCACGTATGATGCTCTGACGTCCACGACCCACCGCTCGGCGCAAGCTCGCGTCTGCCAACGCCAGCTTATCCCACAGCCCCGGAGTCAGGCAGTCGACAACACTTCCCAGACGCTCCTTCTTGTCCAAAATGCCCAAAAGATCATCGGCGATCTCCATTGCGCTGTTCCACGCGTGCGTAATGTCGCGAAGAACGGCCTCGTCCTTCGCTCCAAAGGGGCAAGAAATATCGCGCGGCTTTATGCTGCCCTTGTCAAACCTGGCATCGATCCAGTTTGTAATGTTCTCGCCCGCTCGCGGAAGATCGAACACCATGCGTGCCGCTTCATCACAACTCATGCCCTGGCCAGCCAACAATTCACGCACGCTTGCAACATAGTTGTCGCGATTGTCTTTACCCGGAACAACAAACACCAAGGTACGGCGGCCGGGACACTTGTTAAAACAGCCCGACTCATCCCAGCCGCCGGCAATCAGGTCGGCCGTGACCTGCTCGGCCGTGTAGTTTTTGCCCGAGCCCGTCGTGGCGCCCAAAAAGTACAGGCCGTTGTTGTCCTGGTCCTTAGCGCCGTCCTGATCCTGGGGAACAAACAGCGCACGCTCAAAAAACTCGCGCATCGCCTTTTGACGTGCAAGATAGGGAGCAAGCTCCTTGTCGCCCGCAGACGACAGCATCGATTGACAGTTGAGTTCCCACGTAGCCATGGTCAAACCTCCGATTTAGTTGTTGCATGTGTTGAATACCATCCCGTGCGGACAAAAACTCACGCGAGGTGGTTGAGGTGGCGGCGTCTATGCCGCCGAGAAGGGGAAAGAAAAGAAAGAGAAACAGTCGGCGATTACTCGCACGAAGCGAGCAGCTTCTTAAGATCGCACTCCAATGCCTCGCGCTCCTCAGCGTCGATCACCGCGAGGGCGACACGCATCAGGGACACATCGGCGGCAAGCTCCTTTACCTGGTCGGGACGCTTGCTAAAGTGGTCGTAAATCCGCAGGGCCTCCCCGGCCGCCAGGTACTGCCACTTTTCCAACGAAGGCTTTTCGGACCTGCTCATGGCATCGACCCACTCGCCAAGACCCTGAAAACCGTTGCCCGTAGTCGTGCCGTTCATAACCACATCGAGCGGGCTCAGCAAGCAATCGGGCGTTTTTTTGTACACCAATTTGGTGAGCATAAGCACCTGGGCAAGGTTGCGATACTTGTCCTGATCGGCATAGAGCACGTCGTTGTAGCAGGCGCACGCCTTAAGCAGCTCGTGGGCGGCAATGCGCTCCGGCCCATCAAACGGAACGCCGCGCAACAACACCCCAGCAAGATCGAATGCCTTGCCGCCCTGCACGATCTTGTCGAGCGCCGAGCCGTCCACCAAATCCGCCAGCCAAGCAAACTCAGGCTGATACGGCTTATGCTCATCCTCGTCCTCATGCTCCATCCAGTTGTTCACCAGCGTCAGGGCTTCAATCTCCCTCCCGTTCAGAAAGGGCGAATTCTCCCCCATCTCTTCCTGCAAAAAGCCCCGCGGCTCATGAGAGCGCTCGTACGCAACCGCAAGTTCCCCGTCGCTCACGACCAAGGTCGCACGGGAAATATAGGTATCTTCCCGCATGTCCCTCCAGGCGTACATCATAAGGGGACGCAGCTGACGGAGCATGCCGCGCGCGCCGGCACCTTCCTTAACCGCGCGCTTCGCCGCAAGGCGAGCAGCATCTGCCATCAGCTCCATCTTGGCGCCATTTCCCATCATGTTGTTGTACTTGGGCAGGTACTGTTCATACGCAATCTGGACCAGATCGTCCACGCTCAAGACGTTAAAGTTAATCACCGAGCCAATGCGCCCGCACAGCTCGGACATAATACCCCAAGTCTCAACATCCTCGATGGTCGCACTGTCTCGCAGCTCGTTTGCCGATTTTGCGGCGGTGCGCACGGCGGCATACGAGGATCCGAAGCCGACCGTGGTGCCAGACTTGTCACTCAGGCGCTTGCGCACCAGAGCATCCAAGCCCATAAAGGCGCCGCCCAAAATGCAAACAACCTGATCGAGGTTGAGCGTCTTAATAGCCGCACTCTTGGAGGTATCACATTCAAACGGCATCTCCCCGCCTTCCAAGAGCTTAAGGAACGACTGCGATGGACTAAAGCTCGATGCAACTTCGCCCCCATCGGGCTCGGCACGAACCGCCTTGTCAAACTCGTCAAAGAGCACCAAGCAAATTTCGCCGGGATTGGCAGCCTGATAGTCCGCGACCTGCGACAGGCAGTTGCTCATGCTGGCACCGCGCCAGCCCTCGCCCGTCATGGTGGAGACATCGAACACGAACAGCTTGAGCCCCGCGGCATCCGCCACGGCTTTGATGGTGTGGGTCTTTCCCGTACCGGTAGAACCCATCACCAAAATGGCAGCGGGCGAAAGAACGTCGCGCGGGTCGGCGCCGCGTGCCAACATCACGCAGCGGTTGACCTCAAAGCTCAGCGCCGTCACAAAGGCCTCCAAGCTTCCTTCGTGGCCAATAACACTCTGACGCGTCTGCTCCACCAGACGCGTAGGCGCAATTCGATTGAGCAAGTCCTGGTAGCGATCGATGTTTCGATACTGCTTCTGAGTCATGGGCGCCTTCCTTTCCATATTGGTTTTCTTTCCTTCGATGTGGGCCGAGCCCTTATACCACTACAGTGCCAGCGATGTCGCCGACTCCAGATAGATCACGTTGCCCGGCTGGGTAAAGACCGGAATGTGGTAGAGCAGCTGCAAAATGCCCTGCTTGAGCAGCGGAAACAGTGTGGGATGCAACACTTCGTACATCAGGGCACCAGCCATAAGAGCGGTAAGTACGGCAAGCAGCAGAAGCTTTTGAGCGTTAGAGAATACCGACATGGTCGTTCCTTTCTTTATGCGAGATATTTGGATTGCGTTGTGGGTTAGCGACTCATAGCGATGGCAATGCCAATAACCGTGATAACCACGGGGATCGCAAGCGATGCGAACACAATCCCGGCAAAAAGGCCTACCACCACCGCGCACACGACGATGACCAGTGCTGTGGGCACAAGCGCGAGCAGAGGAGTAACCACGCAGGCAGATGCAAAGCGAAGCCCGTGGAACAAGCACTCATGAGGGAATAAAGCCTTGAGAACTCCTTCGACAATTCGCCACTCGACAATCGTTCCGACTGTTAAGACAACAGCCCAAAGCAGATAATCATTGGCGCGGGAATCCGAAGCCATCTTTCCGGTAACGCCAGCCCACCAATCAAATGCGGCGGCACAGCCCAGCAAACAGACGATCGCGCAGACGACGGATGCAAATGCGCCCGCACCCTCAATTGCACCGAGCAGCTCGCACATGTCGGATTCGCGCTCTCCCGTTAACAGCACAATCCATTTGTGGGCAAGCGCCGCAACGACCGCCACGCCCAGCACAACCCAGTACGCCCTAAACGCCACCAGGCGCCACGAATGGAGCGGAATCACCGTGTTGCCCTCGCCAATCTCGAACATAAAGCCGCCGAGCCACGTCGTCAGCAAGCACATCATGTCGACGGCGACAACGTACAGCACAACCGCAAAGAGGGTTTGCAGAATCATGCCGAAAATATTCACTGTTGTTGGCTTCTTGAGAGCGTCTGGCTCGATCCTATACGTGTTGTATCCGTTCATTAGCTGTCCTTTCGTTGCTGAAACAACTAGTTGGTTTATCCACTGTAGCTTGATACAACTAGGAGATATGCAAATCTCTTAGTGTTAGTATCTAGCGAAATATTACCCAAATGCGTACGGCCTCATACGCACCATTCGATTTTTTTCTTTTTCATTTGAGTGCCCCGTCTGAAAAACGCCGCAACTGCTCTTCTTGTAGACTGAAGGCAATTGAGCCGCGACGGGCCAGTCAGCGAACCGCGCAATATAGGGAATATGCAGGAGGTGCGCATGCTCAAAACTAAAGCAGAATTTGCAACTCTTCGCTTAAACGAAGATCTCAAGCCATATATGAGCCGATATCTATCGGATCTTGTGTCTCATATGGTCGAGAAATATCAGCCTTCGTCGAGAACGAAAAGGCTCATTGAACTGTGCTGTCGCGATTTTGAGTTTTCGAGCGAGCACGTCGATGGCCCCTCGTGGTCTGTTTTGGGGATTGACCTCAAGCGACCTTCGGCCGCCTCGTTTGAGTTTGAGGACCGCGTTTACAACGAAGCAACCGACGAATGGGATTATGTGCCCGCTTGCGTTTGCAAAAACCGAGTCAAAGTCCCGACGTCGACGTTTACTGCCATCGAAGAGAATATCTTTTTATACGACTACGAGCAGGACGCAGCCTCTCACACGTACGAATCAGCACTCATTTACTGCAGGCCCCCCGAGCTACGACCGCTATCCCAATTCCCGGCATCTATCGATGCGGCAAATGCGCGAGTCCTGGATTTCCTCAGAACGCGCTCGAAGCAGCTGCAACGCAGCGCAGGCATCCCCGATCTGCTTTCGGTCACTGAGTGGTACTACATCTTTCTTGCGGCATCCATTGCCTGCTCTCAGTCCCATGCCACGGCCGTCATTCAGATTTCGGACCGTCTGTTCAATCTGGCGCGAGCCGTAGATGGACGTCGCCTTCTTTGTGACCTCGGCCTGCTAAAGAGCATTGTGCTTCTTCCCAACACCATTGCCAAAAAGGCCGAGGGTCGCGCGCTGCTCTTTATTGGCGACGGCGAGCCCAATGATCCGTATTTCCTTTTTGACGGCAGGAGCTTTGACGACAAGCAAATGACCGATGAGATTCTGCACCAGCTCCTCGATTCCGTCGACCGAGCCTACGGCGATCAAAAGAATCCAGTCTATTGGCATCGGCTCGAGGATCAGGGCAACGGCATCTATCCCCTATTACCCAATACAAAGAGCGGATCGTTCGACGAGAGAATGTTCATCCCCCTTGGGTCGCTAGCGCCAATCTACCGCGGCACCGCCCGCAGCGTTGTAACCAAACTGCCCGAATCAGATCCGACAGACAGTTACCAACAGCACGACTGCTACTACCTGTCGCTAAAGCATCTTCATGATGGCGCAATCATTGCCGCAGAAGATGTACTTGAGCGTGTCCCCGATACAGATATCTACGATGTAAGCCGTGTAGACTACGAAGATTTTCGGAAGGCCAAACCGATCGACGCCCGCGAGGCGAGCCTTCTCATATCACGCGTCGGGCCTCCATTCAAGCTTGCCCTCATCACGCCAGGCCACTTTTCTGTCGGTTCTGAGCGCCCCGTGGAGCGCGGTCTTTTGTTTGAGAGCATTGTCCCCTGCGACGCCATGTTCTGCGCTACCTTTGAGGACGAGCTGCTTGCCCAGTTTGTCCTGGCATACCTGTCGTCCGATGAGGGGCAGAAGAAACTGGCGGACACCTCGCACGGAGACGCGCTTGTGCAACTTGCCCCAATGGACCTGCGAAGCATGACCGTGCCTGTTCCCGGGCGAGCGGAGCAGGAGCGCTACGCGCTAGAGTACGAAGCAAAGCAGCGCGCCTACGAGGACGCCCTTAAGCAGGCGGAACATTACGCTGCGAGCAAGGGAACGATGTAGCGACCGAGGCCGGCAGACTGTCCGGACTTTTGCCGACAGTCTGCCGATCAGGCACGCCGTTCAGCGCAGCAGCTAGAGATCCTCAACAGACTTCGAACTGGCTTTGGCCGCCTCTTCGCCCGCGATCAGGTCCCTAACCGTTATATACGCACTGTACGTAGCATCTTCAATCTTTTCCATAACATCAGGGTCGCAAGTTCCCCAAATTTCTTTGAGAACTCGAGCCAATCCCCAAGCAGCGCTGAGCAGGACGTCAACGTCCTTTAGATCTAAGTGGCTGACCGTAAAGGGACAGTACTCGCACTCCAACAGATAGGTGTCAACAGCCTCAATTGTCTCAGCCACATACTGCTCAAGATCGGGATGGGGATGGAAGGCGCACAGCGCCTTGTGCGGATCGGTCGGCTCAATCCAATACAGCGTTGTCGCTTCCTCGCATTTCTCGAGCGGATAACGCTCAGCTGCCTTCTCCCAGCTTTCATACCAGGGATCGGCATCGCCGTCCGTCATCGACCTGCAAAGATTAATCGCCGCAGAAACAGTCGCACACGAATATCTATAGCTGGTGTCTTTCTTAAACTCATCATTGAGCTCGACGTCACCAGACAGCTCCGCCTCCATGATAAGGAACGGACCATCCTCATCCGTAATGCTTATGGGATAGTTGTTGCACTCATAGCCCGGATACATTTTGTCTCCAATCAATCGTTCGGACACATTAACAAGCAATATCGAAACCGCGCTCACGCGGAGGACCGTCGTCCTCGCACCAACCTGCAAGTTTTTCTCATCGCATGAAAAGAACTTGCGATTCTTGCAAGTTTTTCTCACGCGGTGACAAGAACTTGCATGGTCGCCCCGCTACCTGCGCCACGAGGCGGCAAGGATAACGGGAAGCCCGGCGATGCACACCACTAAGGCCACGGCTGCGAACGCAAGCACGATGGCCACGCTCACGACGACATAGGCCACGGTAATGAAGGCCAGCGCCAGCAGGCAGGCAAGCAGCTCGGCCACGTAGCACAACACCAGGTTCGAGCTCGCGCGCTTCAGCAGAACGTCGGCGAGGCGGACCAGCTCGACGGCAAAGCCGCTGCCGAAATTGCGTCCGGGGCCCTTGGCAAGGAACCACTTGAACAGGCACATCAGGGCGCAGCCCAGCATCATCATGATGGAAACGGTCCATGCATTGTGCCCCGTCTCGACAAGGCTCTGGTCGCCCACCGCGCTGCCGTTGACGAGCCAGGCCGTTCCATAGCCCATGAACAGCATCGCCAGCAGCAGGCAGGCGCTCACCGCGGCGAGAGAGCGCGACACGCGCCCGCTGAACACCGGAGCCTCGCAGCTGAGCCCAAGGCCCTCGCGAACACGCCAGGCGGCATGGTAGGCAGGGTAGGCCGCGATGAGCGCGGCCACGAGCAGCGACGCCCAATCGGACCCGGGCACAGCCGACGCGTACTCCGCAATCGCGGAGATGGAGAAGGCAGCATGGAACGACTCGTTCAGAAACAGCGCGACCTCGCCCTTCCAGACGCAAAACGGGGCGGCGACGGAGGCGGTGCCGGCAGCGGCAACCGCAGCAACGGCAACGAGCAGCGCGCCCTGCACGAGTTTGACGACCTCGTCTTTGGCGGTGCGGGACGCAGGCTCAACGGCGCTGGACGAAATTTGAATAGAAGTGTTCATGTTTTTCCTTTCAACAGAAATCAAACCGGAATCGCCGGCAACTAGGATGAAGCCTCTAGTCGGCTCCGATTAGAGATTGTTCGCCCACATTGATACCAAGTCGTGCGGACACACTAACAAGCGATATCGAAACCGCGATCTCGTGGAGAGCTGTCGTCCTCAATCCATTCGAGCCCGACGCACTCATCGATCCCTGCATCGGGAACTGACGACCATCTGAACTCGAAACCAAGCTGGTCAAGCTCATCGACTCGCCCACGGATCACTCCGTAAACATCCAACGCATTCTCGAAATCCTCCGAAGACGCGTAGCCTCGCTCGCACTGCCTGCGCATCTGATGCAAGCGACCCATGGCGGCGGCGATAATCTCGCGAAGAGCGATAACCTCGCGCTCGCATACATCAATGTTTCCTTCGTTGAGCTCGATGCGATCGGACATAACGGCCTCCCTGGTTTTAACCCTTTTCGCTTGACTCCATTGAACAACCGCAAACAGCCGCGTAATATGACTTTTATCGCGTTTTAAATTTTGGCTGTTTGGAGCATCAATGCATAAGTCCGAAAAAGAAGCATTTAGCTGGGGTTTTGAGGCTGGTTTTCTTCGCTCCCCTGTCAATCCCCGTATGCTACTTCTTAACAGGACGCCGGAGATTGATTGTGCCGGCGACGGAAACACATCCGGCAATGCAAGCGCATGGAGTCTCGTCTCCATAGCCAACGACCTATTGCGCGTCGACTTAAGCTCGCTTTTCAACGAAATCGGGGGGCACTTTCGTAAGCGAGCAAACCAGCGCTTTTATATTGATTTGCAGAACGCCATGCGCCAGTCCTCTGCTGCTCTCCACCATGCGCAACACGCTTCGATAGACTGTGCAGCCGAGCAAGACTATGACGATCGGCTCGATCCAGACGATCCCGACCAAGAGCCCACCCAAGCAGAATTGAACGAAGCTGAAATCGCTATCAACCTTCAAAAACAAAAGGAACGCGACCTCGATTTCTTTGCTCCGATATTCGACAAAGCCATTACAAGCCATGCACACGGAGAGATTTCCGGCATGGCCAGATATCTCCTTAAAAATGTCTGTAGACAGTGTGTCATGAACATCACGGCGATTCCCGACTATCGCTATTACAGCTGCTGGATGAACAACAACGCTATTGAGTGCGACGAGATCAACCGCCTGTACCGCGCGGTGATTACAACATCGGACCAACTCAACAAGCAAGAAATGGCGTCCCTCTTCAGCTCCTATCTCCAGCTCGAGTCGAACGACATGAGCATTAACGCTACCAACGGCGAGACCAATCTAACAGCACCGGTGCCGTATGACCGCGACAATCCTATACGCAACTTTCCCAAGGCGAAATCTCAGATAGAAACAGCTTGCGTCTGCACCAATATCGATCTCTTTCGAGCGCTTCTCATTGTTTTTTATCAGGAATGTCTGGAGCTTACCCCGCTGCTTAAAAACACCGAGGCACCTAGCCTGCTCGCGCAAAACGAAGAGTTTTTCCCAGCCGCCATCAAAACAAGCGACCCGCGACAATTTCGATTATTCGATGAGCAGCTGCCGGCAATCATCCGCTTTGGCGAAGCTTTTGTATACGCAGCCAAAAAACACTTGCCCGGAAACGAAACGGCCCAAAAGCTCGAAGAGCATTTGAATGGAATAAAGCGCATGAACAGCGCCCCCTTTATGCAGGCGTTTCGTAAAAACTATCTCGAAGCTATGCGCGAGAACCAGATCTTCGCAAATGGAGACTTCCATACGCATGCAGAGCTTAACGACCAGGAAAACCTCAATAGGCTCGTAAGGCTTCAAGCTGTTATTGCAAAGGCAGGAGAGCTTTACTTCACCGAAGAGGAATGTTCCTTTGCAAGCCTTTATGCCCGCATCCTCCACGAGCTGCTGCTGTGCGGCATTATGCCGATAACATGCCAAACCTGTGGTTCGCTCTTTTTTCCGACCGGCCCTAACAGCAAGTACTGCGATCGATATAACGCGGCGACCAAGCTCTATTGCAACCCGCGGCACAACGCCAAAAAACATCTTGGTCGCAAATCACCCCGCGACGTCGCACTCAATATACGGAGAAAAGCCGACACGGCATACGAAAAGGGTTTAACGGATTGTGCCCACTATTTTGACAGCCTTGGCAATTTTGTTCTCGATGGTCTTGGCCCAACATACCAAGCGAGCGACCTAATTTCCGACGAGCTCTATGCGGCATGGCTGTCTATCGTCAACCAGCCCAATTGCAGGACAAAAATCAGGCGACCAGATAGGAACGGTTTTCCATACCCCGTACTGTGGTACGGATTCATCCTCAATGGCATACAGTATGTACAAGTCGAGTTTCCCGAAGCCGAGTACCCGGCGCTTTTTGAACGCTTGAGCCAGCTCGCCGAAAGCCCGCAATCAAAGTGCACGCTGAAGCACAAGGGACCCGGCGAGCACCCATACAGCTCATGGCTTATCAAGTTATACGAGTTGTTGGAGATCATTGCGCAAATTAATAGCGCCGACCAGGTGGCAAAGCCCATTCCATTGCTTGGAATAGATAGGGACGATTGTGTCTCGACCGACCCGACCGCCCAAGGCACACGGAGCGCGCCCGACGCATGCGTCTACAGCACCGGCACGATAGATAGCCTTAGCTTTACCGTGTATACGAAGGGATATGACCCGGAAAAGCGGGAACGAGCCTGATGTAGCGGCTTCGAGCGAAGCCGCCGGTCACGGGGTGGCACCGGGGCGCGGACGCCGCGGGCCATTGGGAGCAACCCTCCTCCGCTACCTGCGCGACGTGGCAGCGCCGCTGCGTCGTCCCTGTCGCCGAACATCGTCCTGAAGGCGCGGGCGGGTGTCCATGAACAGCCGCGCCCGCACTAGCCTGGGGGACAGCCGCCCCGCCACCAGCAGTGCGCCGGCACGCCTCGGCACCGCCAGGGTCTCCGCCTCCACGGGCAGGGCAACTTTCTCGATGACCTCGGCAGAGCACACGCCCGACAGGTCAACCCCGTTGTAGACGATTGGCCTCATGCGTTGCCCCTCGCGCGCCCGTAGGTGTTACCGCTACTCTGAAAATGACCAGATGATCACCCAACAATCTTTGGCGAGTGGGGGCTGAACGCATCGTTGCCGTTCTGTTCATCCACCGCCCTGCGCCCCAGGCTTAAGGGTTCTGCCGCGTCATCTTCCACCCGCACGGACAGGACATAGTAGAAGTCGGCACCCTGATTCCCACGATCCCGCACGTAGCCAAGGTCGGCCAGGCGGTCGGCCAGCTCGTCCCTCGAAACCAGCTCATTCGAGGTTATGCGACACGCCACAGGCTCGATCTCGTAGGTGTTCGTCTGGCTTATGGCGTTCCGATAGAAGCGGAACCACGACGTGCGGAAGAGATCCTTATGGTGCGAGTAGACATGCCCGTCCTTAATGGCATAGAAGTAGAAGAGAAAGCGCCCGCCCTTGCGGAGCCTGCCGCTGCTTTCGAGAAAGTGATAGTAGTCATCGGGAGAGTCCCCTCGAATGTAGCCAATCACGAACGATTCGCCACCATGCCCGTAGGAGTCGCTATCCGTCTTACCCGCGCTTGGAGGCTCAGCCACAACCATTTCGGTGAAGTAGCTCAGCCGGTTCAGCCGCGTATTGCTTGCCGTGTTCTCGCCGATGACCTTCTCTATGAAATCGCGCAACGCATTCTCTGCCGTCCTGCTGATGCTCGGCTTCATGGCGAAAGCGCCGACACCCGGCAAAATCTCCTCGAAGAGCCGGAATTGGCCCTTCTCGCCCGTTTCGCCCGACCCCGGATAAAGCACGTAGCTGCCAACCGTGCGCCGTATCGCGTCGTTGTACGTGTGCATCTTCAGCAGGTCACCGCGCTTGTAGGTGTTCGTGGTGGAGGCCGCCTTCTCCTCGTTAAGTTCCTCGCGCTCTGCCTCCTCGGTGCCCACATCCTTGCCGACAAGCCCCGTCAAGTCGGTGATGCGGTACTTGGCGTCGAAGTGGACGAATGCAACAGCTCCATCTTGCACTGCGGCTCGCTCGTTTGTATAAGCATCCGGGAATATCGCGAGCGTGTAGTCGGGTCTGAACGGTCTCGAGTACGAACCCTCGTAACGAGTGGCATGAAAGTCACGGGGCGAGAAGGTGCGGTTGTAGTAGAGGTTTACCTTCGCGCCGCACTGCGCAATCTGGAATGACTGGCAGGAGCGTACGCCCTGCTTGAGGGATATTGACAGCCCACCGTCGGGATTCGTCCCGATAAATGGGTGGTCATCGGTGCTTATCGGCTCGCACCCCTCGATCCCCCTTACGATGTCGTACAGCTCAAAGAAGATCCAGTACTCGTAGAGGAGGGCCACATTCTTCGCTTCGCCCTCGTAGATGTCATCCTTGCCCTTCCAGTCGAGCTGCAGCGCCATATCGAGCATGGAATATGCGAAGAAGATCTGCGAGTATCCCTCGCGCTTCTGCAACACCTGGTTGTTCTGAGGCATCATCTGCAGGGTGCCGACATCGTCGAAGAAGGCGTCGCTGAGTATCGTATCCAGCATGGCGTGCAGCGCGGCGGCTTCGCGATAACACTCCGTCTGCCGAGTATCGCCCTTCTCGGCATCCAGGACAGTCATCAGAGAGGTGCAGATCCGGTCAATCTCATGCAGGGCAAATTTCACAAACCGATTGGCGGGCGTGTCGAGCAGGTCGTACTTGCGCGTGACGCTGACCATCTGGGGGAGGTAGACGCCTCCCGCATCGCCGCCGCAGTTCAAGCGCGTCCACATCCGGCTGTTCGAGAAGGGGTTCGTATAAAACCTCCGGGACGGCATGCCAGCCCCAACCGACCGCAGCTCGTCCTCGTGATCCAGCGTCCTATCAGGGTTCCTCTTTATCGCCTCGAAGAGGGCTTGGAGGTTCGGTTCGTAGCAGAACTGCCGCAGGAAGACGAACTGCTCAAGCAGCGTCTCGCGATTCTCGTCGGCTTGCTTGTAAACGTTCGACGTGGAGCCCGAGTAGTCAAGGAGCAGCGCAGCGCACCTTGCGGCAAGCTCCTCGGTGAGCTCGATGTAATCGTCTTCATAGCCAATCTTGAGCGGGACGACTTCGAACTGTAGCATCGGCGCATCAGCTTCCTCGCCGAATCGAATCCTCGAACGCCCGAGATAGTTCACGAACTGGAAGGTGACACTATTGCCGTTTCTGTCGCACCTGATATTCTTGCCTTCGTTTTGGAACGAGGCGCGAGGATGCAGGCCACCATCAGGGGTCCGCTCGTATTCGAGCACATAACATGTGGTTTCGTTGATTCGAAGCGTGGGACTCCCGTCAAGACCGTCCTTGACGGCGAAGGCTGGTGTTGAACCAGCGCCATTCTGGGATGCTTCCGGCTTGAGACCGAAACACGTCAGCCCGGTTAGCCCGGTCTGCTGTTCCTCGTCCCAATCGACTCGGTCATGCGCACCGCTCTGGTAGAGCCTGGCTATTGTTCTTCCATCCGCTGCAAAGCGGATTGCGCCGATGCTGCCGTCCATAGGCTAGATGAAGCTCGCATACTGCACGTTATCGAGTTTCGCTGCCATCTGGCTTATCTTAACGGAGCTCAGCTCGCCATCGCATATGTCTTTCAGGCTTTTAAGCAGATTGCCGATCTCACGCTTGTTACCATGGAGCTTCGGCAGCACCTTCTGGACAATCTGCTCATCGACAGAACGCTCGAGTTCGTAGTTCTCGCCGTCAAGCTCGTGCGCGGCATTAACGTACATTCGCACTTCGCGCACGGTGCGGAAGGCAAACTCATAGCCGCATTTCTCCAGCTCTTCATACAGCTTGCCGAACTTCTCGAAGATGGCGTTAGCATCATCTTCGCTGATGTAATTGGCTCCCTCCCATATGTCCTTGGCGAGACGCAGAAAAGCCTGGGGGACGCCGGAAGCTGCGACGGCAACGTCCGGCGCATCCTCGATGGCTTTGAACCCTGCGAGGACTTCGGCCTTCGACGGCTTGAACTCTATGACGTTTGCCCTGTCGAGCACCTTGGGGCTAAACATGTAAGTGGTCTCATCGATGTTCACGGTGCCGACAACGAACAGGTTCTACGGATAGGGCAGCCTGCCAGCACCGCCATCGCCGTACCCATCAAGCACGATGAGGTTATCCTCGCCGATGGTCTCCATGTGGCTGAGGAAGTCTGAGAAATACCGCTCGACATGGCTCAGGTTCATCTCGTCGAGGATAAGGAAATACGGAACCTCGGGGTTAGCGTTGGCCCGTTCGATGAGTCTCAGTATGCCGGTCTCTTCGTACGCGCCTTTGCCGCCGTCTGCAATCGGGTTGAAGAAGCCCAGCACCTTGGTGTTGTCGGTCCAGTCGGCACCGACCGGGACGAGCAACCAGTTTGGCTCCCCGTCTTCATCCAAGACCTCAAGGTACTTTGCAAAACGCTTGGAAATCCGCGTCTTGCCTGTTCCGCTGTTGCCAGCAAGGATGACAAAGGGCTTTGCCAGTAGTGACGTGATGTAGCGCCTGGAGAAGTCGGTTTTAAATTCAGCTGGAAGGTTGTTTAGCTGAAAAGTCCTCTTCTCTCTGCTTGATGCTTTCGATGAATTCTTTGCAGCAAGGTCGATTAGTTGATGCATTGCGGGCAGCACGTCATCGCCTTGTTCGTAGTCGATGCCCTCTTCGGCAATCAATTGGCTCGCTATGAGGTTTCGCATGAACTCAGCCACGCTGTAATCAAACTCAAGTTTCCCTGCGTAAACGTCAGCGAAATACTTGAATGCCGTGGTCAGGCTACCAGCCCTCATCTTGCATCCGCGATTGCAAAGGGCAATAAGATCGTCAATTCTCGACTTGTAGTCGTAATCTATCGCACCCGAAAACTGCCCGTCTTTGTATCTGCTTCCAGTGGCGAAGAAGAGTTTCGTTAGCTCCAAGATATATGCATCTTCGGAGACGCCCACAGGCTTTACTTCGGCTGCATCCATCCAGAATGTCCTTTCCGCAAAACCGTCCTCTTGCAACGGCGATGAATCGTTTACTTTGCCCGTCACTGGCAACAACAGCAGTGCGGCAAACAAGTTGCCGACATTTGGACGCTTTGCCCCGTCTCCTTGTATTTGCACACGTACTTTTCCGCCTTTTTTTGCAACGGGATAACGCGTGCCAAGGGAGACAACTTGCCCAGTAGAGGGTACGACTACTTCCAAGATGATTGCGTGTCCGATAATGTCAACTGCAGTCAGCGTATCCCCGTTTGCAAGAGAGCCTGAACCTTTGAGTTCGTACTGTCCAGCACCACCTTGTCCAACTGTTCTCCCGCGAACGGATAGCGTATTCTCGCTATATATAGAATTCGGAATGGGATAGCTCAAATTCCATTCATCGACAAAGGACATGGCAACCACCACAATTAATCTGCTGCATAGTCAGCTATGCATCTAGCAACGTACTCAGCAAGCTTAACTGGCACGGCATTGCCAATCGCCTGCTCAATGTCTGTCTTGGACCCGACAAACTCAAACTCTTCGGGGAAGGTTTGCAGATAGCTGCGCTCCTTGTATGTTAAGGCTCTCACACCTTCAGAAATATCAGCCTTGTCGGCATGATGCCTCTTATATGCTGGCGGTATCGGACGGTTGGTGCCTCGTACCGTTACCGCTGGCTCGTCAATCGTGAAGACGCCCCTACGCTGGAAGTTGCGTGGATGCATGTAGAAGTATTGCGTGCCGAGCGAATCGCCAAGGTAATCCCTGACGGTCATCTGCTTGTCGCTCAGCCTTGAATCCAAGAGTTCGCCGAGAAAGTCATCTTTATCACCAAGATGACCGACAAGGATAAAGCGCCTGCGAATCTGAGGCACACCACATAGACTGGCGTTGAGGACGCGCCTCGTGAGACCGTATCCAGCATTGCGGAATATTTCCAGCGCCTCGGGCAGGACGTCCATCCGCTCGATATTGTAAACATTCTCCATGACGAACCACTCGGGTCTGACGTCCCGAACTATCTCAGCATATCGGATGGTGAGATTGGCCCTTTTGCCGCGCTGTCTGGCGCCCGCAATGGAGAAGTCCTGGCAAGGGGGGCCACCGATTATCATCGACGGCGAATACTCTTCAATTTTCGGGACCGCTTCCGCATCGTAAAGATCGTATTTGAATGCCGGGTGGTCGAAGTTTGCCGAATAGATGTCGACAGCCGCCTGCCAGTTATCAAACGCCGCCTTTATGTTGAAGCCCGCATTCTGGAATCCGAGCGACATACCGCCGCATCCCGAGAAAAGATCAACGCAGTCCATCGCTCACATCCCTCCTGTACTCTAGTAGCGCTCGTGCAACGTAGGTGGCAAGGTTTACCGGTACGGCGTTGCCCACCATCTGGTTGATATCCGTCTTACTCCCAAAGAACTTGAAAGACTCCGGGAAAGTCTGGATCCTACTGCGTTCCTTTGGAGTCAAGCACCGGGCTTGACTGAGGTCCGCCGCGTCGTTGGGGTGAAGCTTGTAGTTCGGCGGTATCGGCCTGTCCACACCACGAATAGTGACCGAGGGCTCGTCGATGCTGAAGATGGCCCGCCTCGTGTAGCTTCGCGGAATTCTGAAGTAGTAATCAATTCCAAGCTCGTTACCGAGATACTCACGAATTGTCATCTGATGGTCAGAAAGGCCCTTCTCAAGATATGGGTCGAGGAACCCGTCGGGCGCCCCAAGGCATCCGATCAAGAAGTATCTCTTGCGAGCTTGGGGGACCCCGCACAGGCTTGCATCCATCACTCGCCCACTCAAGCCATAACCCTGCGCTTTGAAGGTGGCCCGAATCGCTTCCATGGATTTGCTCGTTCGAACGCGTGGGACGTTCTCCATAACGATGAAGCGAGGCTTGCACCTCGCGATGATCTCGGCATATCTAACAGAGAGGATTGCGCGCCCACCATCCTCGGATCTCTTGCCGGCCTGCGAGAAATCCTGACAAGGAGGCCCGCCGATGATGATATCCGGAGCGAAGCCGGCAACTTCCTCGGATACGGAAACGTCGGAGAGATCCCTTTTGAAAACAGGATGCTGGAAGTTAGCGCGATAGACATCAATGGCAGCGTCCCAATTGTCGTAGGCAGCCACAACATTGACGCCAGCCTTTTCGAAGCCGAGGGACATTCCGCCGCAGCCGGCGAAAAGGTCAACTGCCGTTATGTTCCTCTCGTTTTCCACGCGCTCGGTCTCCATTTCGATAGATACAGACAAATAAATAATTATAATTCCGTTTCTTCCAACATGCTTCAAGATCAGTCGGCAACAGAACAAATCCAGTTGTAACGCTTCGCCCGGACAAGAATCGCTCGTGCTCGATTCGAGCTTATTGCCGCCCAGCAGGGCAACCACTGTCGCATGCTCGCCCGTCAGAGGCCGTCCGCGCCGCATCCGCGTCCGCTCCGGATGCCGCGCCGGGTCGGTCGTGCCGCGGACCGTCCCTCGCGGCACGCACCCTCCGCTCCCGCGAAAACCCGTTCAACACAAAGGCTTTTAGGTATAGCCTTATTGCTGTACGCCACGAAGTTTCCGCCCACTCACGCCCTCGCTGCCAAACGAATACGCATCCCTCTCTCTTCTATGGATGCAACGCTGCCGAAATATAAATCGACTCATGCGATCGCTCTCCGACCTCAGCTGAAACGTTTCAGAGCGCAACAATCTTGAACCTCGATCCACCCTCCAGACAAACCTCCTCAGTTCATCCATTACTATCGAAAAGATCTTCCATGAATTTTGACGGCCTGTTTCAGCTGTAATGGAAATAAAAACCAGCTTTTCGAAGTCGGCGCCGCAACCAGGCAAGCATTTCCGAAATCGCAGCATCACATCGCTCGATATAAGTAATTTGCTACTGGTGCAACGGCCCCGAGCACCGTTCCCGCGCGACTCTATCGCAAATACGTTGCTTAGAACAGGGCACTGCCACATTTCAGCAAGCCAATCCGAATCCTCGTTTGGTCGGGAGATAGTCCAATTACCCTTTAAATATCATATCGTTGTGGTATTCAATAAACTCAGCTCGTGGGGCAAATCGCTTCGGAAGCGTAATCGGCTCTCCGTTGTAGCGCCACAAATTTACCGCTTCCTTGAAAGTAGCGGCAGGCTAAACGAGGGCGGTGAGTTCCTTTTCTACTTCTACGCCATTAAGGACGGGCACGTGTACTCCCATCATAAAGATCTCTTTCGTACGACCCATTTCCGCTTCTACAGGAACGCAATCAGCGAGACAAACACTTACGAACTTGAACCCATGCTTTGCAAGGTGAAGGCTAACGAGCTGGTTTCGAGAGACGAACTAGCCGACCGGCTGGCCGCCATTGGTTACGAGCGGAATCGTGGGAGCCAGGGGGCGGACTTCCACTACGTGCTTAGCGTGGAGGTCGAGAACGCTGCAGTTGTGCCGCTGAGTCTCGCGTGCGGATTGGTCGACGGGCAGAACGGCAACGATGCTTTCAGCCCGCACTCGCCGAAGTTGGTGGGATAACATTTCACGAGCATGTCGATTGGTACAGGAGGAAAGATTATGGACGAGAGAATCAAATCGATAATCCACAAAGCTGTTGATGATGCCGGGCGTTATCCGTTTCTCTTCATCGGCTCTGGCCTCTCCCGTCGTTACTGCGGCACGCCGGGATGGGAGGGGCTGCTTTCGGATATCTGCGCCGAGGTGCTTGACGACCCATATGCCTTCGCGCGCTTCAAGAGCCAGGCGAAGATTGCTGTCCAGAACGGCAAGGTCGAGTCCGAACTGCCGTACGTTGCCACGCTCATGGAAAGCGAAGTAAACCACGAGCTCTTTGCATCGGATGAATTCGCTGCCTTCCGCGAAGATCACAGTGACGAGCTTACCGGGGACGCTTCGCCCATGAAGATCTACGTCGCAGATAAGATCGCGAGAGCTCGTCTCGTCGAGAGCGCCGAAACTGAGAAGCTGGCGAAGGCGGGCAGGGAAAAAGTTGCCGGCATCATCACCACGAATTATGACTGTATGTGTGAGACCCTATTCCCTGGTTTCACGACCTACGTCGGAGAAAGCGACCTCCTGTTCTCTGACCAGGCTTTCCCTCAGGAGATATACAAGATCCATGGCTCAGTCTCGAGGGCGGGAAGCATCGTCCTGACCAGCGCTGACTATGCGGAGTTCGCGCAGAAGAGGAAGTATCTCTCGGCGAAGCTGCTCACCCTCTTCGTCGAGTATCCCGTCATCTTCCTCGGTTATTCGATTCAAGACGAGAACATCAGGTCGATACTGGGTGACATCTGCGAATGCCTACCAGATGACAAGCTCAAACGGCTGGGCAAGCGGCTCATCTTCGTTCAGCACGCAACCGACACCTCTGTTGGCGAGATTGCTATGAGTTTCGGTGGCCGTACGCTTTCGATGACGAAGATCACCACGGATGACTTCGAGTCGATCTACGATGCGATGCGCAGCTTCCGGAAAATGTATAGCACGCGATTTATCCGCGAGTTGAGGGGCAGCGTGTTCAGGCTTGCGGAGCATATCGACCCGAGTTCCGACATCATCGTCTCAGGGATAGACAATGTCCTCAACGACCTTGACCCGGACCAGAAGATCGTCATCGGCCTGTCGGTGTCACCAAGTAGCATCGGAAAGCCGATTTCACCTGAAGATATCTTCGAGGACATCGTGCTCGATAACCTTCGCTATGACCCAAAGTTCATCGTCGAGAACTACCTCAACATGTACGTGCGCCAACGGCCCAACAACATGCCTGTCTTCAAGTACACGCGCGGACTCGGTGGAGAGGTCGGTAAGGACATAGCGACTTATCTCCCAACGCTCACCTCGATTGATAGCTATCGAAGCGAAACGTTCCGCAAATCGATGCCTGCGACTCGTCGCAGATTCGAAGGGTCGCTGAGCATAAAGGGCCTTGCGAATGCATGCGCGCCAAAGAGCCCGTTCGCGTTCATCCCGTGCCTTTCAGAGGAAGAGATGGACGTCGACGACTTGGAAGCGTTGCTGAAGCGGGCACTGGCTGACGTGGGAAACGACCCTGCCAAGAAGAGGGCTCTGTTGAAAGATTCGCATTATCGGAAGTGCGTCCGCATCTACGACTTCTTGCGCTATGGAAAGTAGGAAGTCCCCCAACCTTCACCAATAGTCCGGGCAACGGCATCCGAACCTAGATCCAGTTGGGGGACATGCTCCCGAACTATGCACGGTTTCCCGCGCAAAGCTAGTTTAGCAAAGAAATGTGGAGATTGGCGGTTGGGCGCTTGAGATTCCTGCCAACTGCCGCACCCCTTGAATATCAACTTCATCCGAACACCTCCCAAATTCATCCGTACATGTACGGATGAATTTGGGAATCCGATACCCTGAGGGCCGGGTCGGCCGGCCCCGGGAGATCGGAGGACGCCATGTCCGGAAAGAGCGGGAAGGGCGCCGCGAGGGCGGTCCCGAGGGCCCACGGCAGGCGATCGGCGATTTCATGCAACTACGGCTGAAGTGTCTTTATGTGGTTCAGCGCACCCAACAGTACCGTTTGATTTCGCTCAAAGCATAAACGAAACCATGCATATATTCCCAAGGCAATCAGGCATGGCGTCACGAAAACCCCGGCAGCGATTGAATTGTTGCCCGCCCATGCAGACAGACACCCTCCGACCGTAAGTGAGATGATCATGCTGATCACGCTGGGGGCCCAACTCGTATAATGCACCCCACTCACCGCCTGTTCGACTATTTCGCATTTCTTTTTCAGGCTAATGTCCTCATCCACTTCACCAAGAGAAAAGTCCACTCCCGAAATTAAATCGAGCAATTCAGCCTCACTGTAGCCGCCTTCCTTGAATCTTTTAATGAAGAAACCTCCTGGTCCAGGCCCACAGATAGGACGGTTTACACGAAACAGTTCCTTATAGGCGATTCCCATTGTTAACTCCTTAAAGTGCAGATGCTATTTACGCTATCGTTCTATCATTTCGTCCGGACAGATTTTTATCGGACCGTCGGCAACCGTTCACAAGGACATCCCGTTCAGTAACTCCCCGCGCTCCTCATACCCGCGCTCGAGCTTCTTCCCAAGCTCCGCAGCGCAGCGCTTCGTTTCCTCGGCAAACAGGTCATCGATAGCCCTGTCAATCCGCGTGCAAGTCTGCCGATGCTCGTCCTTCCAGGGCAGGTTGAGTCCCAAACTCGCGTCCCAATAGCCGCCGAGTTTGGCGTTAATTACTTCCTCGGGATACAGCACGTCGCGGCGAATGTCCTCAACTACATCGTCCTCGTCCATATCGCAGGCCGCATCGCCCTGCTCGAGGAACTTGCGCAGCTCCTTTTGCGCCCAGATGTTGTTCAGCATGCGAACACACACCACGGCCAAAAAGCGATAACGTTCGCATAGATCCCACTCGCCTTCGAGCCATACGCGAAAGCCCAGCATTTCGCTCGCGGACTCATCATCCATCAGGATCAATTCCCACGGAAGCACATTGGCGAGTGCGTCCTCCCCCAGCCTTTGCACGCCGTCGCGCATAAAGATGCACGGCTCCACGTCGTAATAGCCAAAACCGTGGCCCGCATCGCGACGATTGATGACATGCTTGGGCAACAGGATGATCTTGTCGCTGGGCTCGGGATCTATCTTCCGCAGCTTTTTGACCTTGCGGCGGGCGCGCTTTAGGCTGCGTTCGCTATCGCCACGGCCGCGGCCGTCCGGCTTGCCGCCGTATCGAAGGGCAACCTCACGCGCCAGGATCTTTGTGTCCGCAGCGCACAGCAGGTCGCTCACGGTGGGCAGGTCTTCCCACTCAATGCCATCGACGTCCCAAATCCTGTTCATGTTCAACCTCTTTCTGGCTGTGAATTTACGCACTTGTTCGCCCTGCACAACGTACTTGTAAGGCATGCGCCCCGCTAGAGCGCCTTCTTGCTGGGCGCAATCACCTCATCCACCAGGCCCAGCTCCAAAGCGCGTTTGGCGTTGCACCAGCAGTCACGCTCGGTGAGCTCATGGAACTCCTGGGCGCTCAGGTTGCCGTGCTCGGCCAGCAGCTCGTCCAACTCGGCACGCATGGCTGCCGTATGCTGGGCCACAATCTCGATATCGGTCTGCTGCGCCATGCCTGTGCCGCCCATCAACTGGTGAATGAGCACCTGCGTGTGGCGGTACACCTGGCGGTGGTCGCCGCAGGCCAGGATCACCGCGGCCATCGATGCCACGACGCCCTCGCCTACCGTGACCACGGGGCAGTCGAGCGACTGCATGGTGTCGATGAGCGCCAGCCCCGCCGTAACGCTGCCGCCCGGGCTGTTGATGATGAGGGTGATGGGCTCGGTCGCGCTTTGATGTTCCAGCACCAGCATGGACTTAATAAGGCCGTTACAGGTCACATCGTTGACCTCGCCCTCCAGCAGCAGCACACGACTGTTGAGCAGTTCGCTTGCCATATCGACAGCGGCAACACGGCCGTCCTTGGACTTCTTTATGATGCTGGGCTCACGATACATAACGGGCATGGTAATTCCTTTCTAAACGGAATCGGTAAGGAGGCAAAAACTGGACCGCACGGCTTACGACTAACGGAAGCCGTGCGACAAAACATGCAAGATGGGATACACAAAGCTGCAGGAACTAATCCCTCAGCCACTTGGCGGCATTGGGATGGTCGTCGCAAAAGTACTTCTTGGCGCGGAAGGGGCGCATGCCGGTCACCTTGACCAGGCAATCGGTGCGAGGCATAAGCCCAACCTCGCCTGGTGTCATCACGCAACCGCGCACATCTACGGCAGTGCGCTCGGCGCCCACGTACTTGGTGCCCAAAACCGACTCGCCACACAGTTCGCTTATGTAGTTCTGCGTCGCGATGTTGCTGCCGCCACCCATATAGACCAAGCTATCGCAGTTATCGAGGATGGTAAGCGCCGTGGATTTGCCATACACGCCATCGAGCTGGCTCAACGACTGCGCGCACATCAAAAAGCTAATTCCACGGCTGCGCACGGTCGCAATGCTGCGCTCAAAATCGGGGATGCGTCCCACATTGGGAAACTCATCGAGCACAAACTGCACGCGACGCTGCAAATGGCCGCTGGGGCTGGCATCGGCACGGCGCTGGGCAAGGTTAAACAGCTGCTTAAGGGCAACATTCGCAAGCCATGCATTAGCCGAATCGTTGTCGCTCACCTTGAGATCGATCACGCGCTTGCCCTCGTCAATACGATCAAGACGCATCTCGTCATTCTCAAAAACGCGCATGAGCTGGGGCGTCTTAAGCCGCGAGATAGTTGCATTGAGCGTGATCAGAATACTCTTAAGCGTCCTATCTGCCGCACCTCGAAAATCGCGATACTGCTCAACGCCATACAGATCAGCGTTCTTCGCACCAAACTTATCGAGAAACTCCCTGGACTCCACCTCTTCTACAAGATAGTCCAACGGGAATCGTCCCTCACCATCTCCCGTAACCTTGATGAGCGCAGCCAGTTTAAAGACGTTGTTCATCTTAAGGTAGCGGCGCGGGGCATTGGGGTCCTCACCCGGCGTAAGGGTGCCGGCAAGGGTCTCCAGGAGGAACAGGATTCCAACAATCGCTCGAAGCAGCAGGTCGCTCGCGTTATTCCAGAACGGATCATACCTAAGGCTACGGCCGTCAGGATCGACCCCCTCCATGATTGCCGCCACTGTGGTGGGAATATCCTCGACATCCATCACGTAGCGCAGAGGGTCGTATCCGGCCGACTGCTCGGGATTAACAGTATCGAGAACCGTTACCTCGTAGCCGTCCTCTTCAAAGCCTTTCCCCGTACGGCGCAGCAACTCACCCTTGGTGTCTGTGACCACATAACAGCATTCGTGGTGATTGAGCAGGTTGGGCAAAATGAAACTCGCCGTTTTGCCGCTGCCGGTGCCTCCAAAGGCAAAGACATTGTTAGACACACTCGTCTCCCAATGTTTGTCGTCCTCGTAGAACGCCACCGTGGCACCCTTAGCCAGGATCACATCGCGCTGCTCGTCGCCGGACGACAGCGCCTGCATCTCCTCCTTGGTCGCCCACTTCTTGGTTTGGTACTCCGTTTGCTGCGCGGCCTCGTAGCCGTACATCTTAATGACCGACATGGCACGGCCCCTTTCTTGTCGATAGTTCTGCGTGATTGCTAGGAAATACGGTCGACGTCTGCGCCCTCCTTGGGGCTCGTCGCACACGGCAACTTGACCGCACCGTCAATCAGACGCTCCGTTTGCGCCACATAGCTCTCGCGCGCCGCGATTGAGACTGACCCGTCGCGCAGATATGCAAGCAATGCATCAATCATCAGCTTGTCGAGCAGGTCATACTCTTTGGCCTGAGCGAAGTTGAGGGTGTAGCGGTCCTGGAGCTCCCGTACCTTAGTTGCCAAATCGATTTCCATCTTTTCCTCCATGCAATAAAAGTTCTCCCGATTGTCCGAAAGCGCCTCAAACGGGCGTTTGACGCATAGCTCAAAGTTGAAACGCGGGCTGGTATCGAAGACGCGTCTCTGCACCTTGAGATAGCGCTTATAAAACATGACGGCATCGTCCTCGTCCGCCGTAAAACCGCGCGACCCATCGCGATGCACGTGGTCGCAGGGTCTTTTGTAGTCGATGCTTCGCACAAAGCGAGACAGAATATATCCACCTTGTTCGGACGAGTACTTCATACCTGTCGTAACCTGCTCGAACATGCGCACGCCGCTCGACTTAAAGCGCGGATTGCTTCCGTGCTCAAACATGCCAATTAAGATGGCCATGCAGTGCACACAGTTATCGCGCTGGGGAAAGTACAGCGACAGCAAAGCGAGCGCCGCCGCGGCCAAAAGCTCGCGAGCCTCGTGCACATCGTCTCGATACTGCTCGGGCACCAGCCCGGGAATATCGGGTGAATGCTTTTCCAGTACGCCAACAAGCGCCTTAGCGAGGCGTTCAACGTTCTCCTCACCGCAGTACGGATACGGAAACGGCTTCTCTGCCTTCACGTTCTTTTCGCACATGCCACGGAGGTCTTCGTCGAGCGTGTTGAGGAATACCTCATAAATGTTGTCTTCGTTCTTCATGGATGCTTCTTCCTGTCCAGTTGCAAATGTTTGTCGGTAAGTTTGTTCTAAGTTTTAGAATGTTCTGAGGCATAGGTAGTAGTTATTGACCTAACATGCTGCTTCGTAAGTGAAATTGCCCTGCTCGATAGCGCAGTTTGCCTAAAGGCTGTATAGCGGTTGTATCAAGCAGTTAATATTGAGTTGGTTTTGGATTGCTTCGAGGATAGCACAGTGCGCTGTTCTCGTCATTAGAAATTATCAAATTATTCTGCTAATATATAACCCACTAAGAAGAAAGGTCTCTATACATGCGTGAAACAACATCATTGCCACGTCTCACCGCCGCCGCCCTCTCACGCGCGCTTAACCTGGAACAAGGCAGTCGCCTGCTCACTGTCCGTCTGCCTGGCGCTGTGGATGCCGAAGATCTCGCTAAGTGCTTTACCCTAAACGGTAACGGCGTGCCCGATATTTGTGAGCTTGAACCCGGCAAGCAGAATGCAAGCGATGATGATGCAGCGCCGGTGTTTGTCGATGCATCAAACTACTACCGCGCAAATAAGCACGATATCGAAAAAGACAGTGCCGCGCTCATCGATTATTTGGAGCCTGGCTACCTTGATTTTTGCGACTGGGGTCCTTTTATTTGGTGCCTGTATGCTCTCGCCCTTTCGGGCCGCACTCGAGCAGCCGTGGTACTTCCCGCCGATTTACTTGATAAAGCTGAACAAGCACGCACGATTTTGATACGCGAAGGGCTCATCGAGAGCGTCGTTTATTTGCCACTTTCCGAGCCCAGGCCCTACATGACAAGCGCGCTCCTCATACTGTCTTCAGGAAATCGCAGCGTTGCATTTCGCAGCGCAATTGAGCCCGGACCGCGTTTTCAATATGTGACTAAAACATCGTATTACTCTGATATCACCTTTTCTATCTCTCCTGACTGGGCCCGCATTGATACCAATACGCCAAGATCGACGCCAATCGAAACGTCCACTTTTGCCACGCGCGAGCTGCTCCAACACCACGCCGCTCTCTCAAAAGGCAAAATCAGCCTCATCGCCATCACCCGAAACTACAGCGCCACACTCGGTGACTCTTTTACGCGAGTCGCGCCATTCATGCCCCGCGAGAGCACGACATCGAACGACATTGACGCAGTCGAGGTGCGCCGAATCTCATCTCAAGATTTTCAGGACGGCAATCTTCTGCCCGTAGATGCTTCAGATAATCAAAATAGCTCGGATTCTAAATTCGTAAAGGTGGACCCCAGCGTTCTCGATCGTTATGAGCTCCGCGCTGGAGATATCGTCATGCCGCGCATGCTGGGTCGCTACGGCGCGTCCAACCTGCTCGTCGTCAGCTCCGATGACGCTAAGCAGCATCTGGTTGCTTCGCATAACACCACCGTCATTCGCCCGTCATTCCAAACGATGACCGAAGATGAACGCGTAGTGTTTTCGGAGATAATTGTTGGATACCTTACCGAAGGCCACGGGGCGCAGCTGATTCAAGCATTAACTGAAGCAGCCAGCATCCGCGCCATCCGTCCTAGCGACCTGTTTGAGATCGAAGTCCCGCCGGCGCTCGACCCGCGCACACGCGAGTACAGCGAGTCCATCAATCACTTTGCCGAGGTCGTAAGGACAAAGAAACAAGCCGAGGCCGCTGTCGCCCAAGCCCTGCGCGACCTCGAAGGCGCAAAAAAGGCCGTCACCCAGGTGGTCGACCAGACCTGCGAATAGCGCATAGGCAGTAGAAACGTCTTAAGCCGGCGACAGGAACTAATTCTGCCGCCGGCTTAACTATCTAGCCTATTCCCATCCCGTGGTCTGAGGATTCCATTTGCACACATTCGCCGAATGATTAAAGCACGGTGTATACAACCGATTGACGACCTCTTCTGCCCCAGCAATGTTCCCCGCGAGATCAAGTACCCCCGCCTGCCTCGCCATCTTTACGTACTGTGCAGAACCATTTTGTTTCCACCAGAGAGGCGCCACGAACTCTTCCGGCATTGCCACTTTGCGGGCAGACGCTTCTTTCTCGACCCTCTCGACAAGCGTAGCCCCATCGACGAAGCAAGTTTTCGCGTACACCAAGATGTCGACTATATCCTTGATTCGCGATGAAGCACGGCCCTCATGCATCTCTATCATTGCGAGCAATTTATCTGCAAGGGCACTCTCCACTCGGCATACTCGATAGTCGCAGACTGGGAGCCCCTCGATATTCAGACGATCGATCGGCGCAAGAACCTCAGGCTCAAGTCCCCGCACTTCATCAATTACCAAGTCAATTGAAATTGGCTGTAGCTTCTTGGTTCCCATAAAGGGGGTGAACCACACCTTCGCACCGCACCGATACTCATCTTCTTCTTTGATTTGCTCTGCACGATCAAAGACGAACGAAACGAAATCCTCCAGATCAATCGAAGCAGCCTGCACCAGATCGACAATAGCCTCTTCGAGACTCTCCTCTTGAGCAACCAAGTCAATATCTCTTGTGACACGTGCATCGAGTGTTCGCGCCAGGACGCTTTGACCGCCCTTGAGCACAAAGCTGCCGTCATCTTCTGAAAAAACGCGACATAGGAAGCGATGAAAGTAGAAACCGACGATTGCCCGATTGGTATCCATTGGCGATTCTCTTGCGGCATTCCTAACAGCCATCTCCAATGCGGCAGGCGTTTTGTACTTCACCATGTCCTCCGTTTCGCATTACCCGTTCAGTACCGTCAGCAAAGGCGCCATCAGCTCGCGTCGTTTGGCGGTTTTAGAGTTCTCTTCTACAAGACCTCTCAGCCGCTGTATATCGAGCCCTCGCCCAAGCGCGTCGTTATAGGCATCGATAATTAATGAGGGGTCCTCGCAATCGAGGCAAAGATCGACAAGCGTGCGCTCGGGTT
Source organism: uncultured bacterium (assembly GCA_905214385.1). GTDB lineage: Bacteria > Actinomycetota > Coriobacteriia > Coriobacteriales > Coriobacteriaceae > Collinsella. The sequence continues at coordinate 31,004 of CAJMMF010000007.1, read as the reverse complement.
TAGTTACCGGCAGGCCGTCGAGCCAAACGATGTCCTGCTCGGCGATCTCGCGCTTTACAAAAGAAAGGGATTCGTTTCTTGTATTGATACGCGCGGGCGCGGTCATCCTGTAGGGGGACAGGTAGAAATCGCCCATTTGCTGCAGGTTCGCCGCAGTCGTACCGCTCACGGCGATGCCATCCCACTGACGCTTTCTCTCCCACGCGCAAAGGGAGGGATTGGTGAGCTTCCAAAAAGCGTTGAGCTCGTCGGTGTCTCGGCGCTGTGTTCCAGACATCCGGTAGGCGCCGTGGCATATCCGCTCAAGACGCCCCGCACGGCATGAGTGTGCCAGCGCATCTCGAGAGATGTCCATGCGAGCCGCCTGGGCTGTGGTGAACACGCCCTCGCTCTCGGAAAGTTCGCTTATCGCCGTTATGTTGCTAAAGTACTTCATGCTGCAATTGTAGGATATTTTCATACTTTTGCAACGTGATTTTAATTCCGTATGATTGGCACGCCTCGCTTATCTCATTTTTGCCGCCGGTTTATCATCCGCTCACCATCCCCCACCGCCGCGCAAAAACTCATCCAACATTAATCTTGGCTCAAGAATCGCTTAATCTATAACCTGCACTATAGAGTTCGACCAAGGGCGGGGCGGCGCAACGCAAACCGCCGAACGCAACGCTCGCGCCCGAGCAAATTGCCCGGCGTCGCGCCCATCGAACGAAAGGACAGGTCATGGACGACCTCGAAAAAGTTGAAACCATCCGCACCAAGTGCAACGTGAGTTACACCGATGCCAAGGCGGCGCTCGACGCTGCCGACGGCAACGTTTTGGATGCCATCATTTGGCTCGAGTCGCAGGGCAAGACCCAGACCACGTCGGCGCATGCCGCCACCGAGTCCGCGCCAGTCGATGAGCCCTCTGCCGAGATGGTCGCCGCGCAGGTCGCTTACGAAAAGTCGAGCGAAAAGACCGACTTCTCCAAGAAGATGGACAGCGTGTGGGAGTACCTCAAAAAGCTCTTCCGCCTGAGTCTGGACACCAAGTTTATCGCCACGCGCCGCGATGCGATCATCCTCAACATCCCCATCCTGATCCCCATCGTCGCGCTGTTTGCCTGGGGCGCCACGATATGGCTGATGCTGATTGGCCTGTTCTTTGGCATGCGCTACCGCATCGACAGCGACGGCGACGTGCCCGGCAGCATCAACAACCTTATGGATAGCGCTGCTAACGCTGCGGACGACATCAAGCAAAATCTCAACGACGACAAGTAATCGCAGACGGGGGCACGCATGGCACGGATCCTGATCGTAGAGGACGAGGAGAAAATCGCCCGCTTTGTGACGCTCGAGCTGGAGCACGAAGGCTACCAGGTGGAACACGCCGCCGATGGCCGCACTGCCGTGGACCTGGCGCTGGAGCGCGACTACGATCTGATTCTGCTCGACGTACTGTTGCCGCAGCTCAACGGCATGGAGGTCTTGCGACGTGTCCGCAAGCACAAGGATGTGCCGGTGATTATGGTCACCGCGCGCGATGCCGTGATGGACAAGGTGGCCGGGCTCGATGCCGGCGCCGACGATTACCTGACCAAGCCATTTGCGATTGAGGAGCTGTTCGCACGGATCCGCGTGGCACTGAAGCGCTCGGAGGCCGTGCGGGCGGCTTCGGGCGTAGCTGGCGTCGGCGCCGGAGCGGGCATGGCGGGCGTCGCGGGCGAGAAGGCCACCGCGATGCCCCCGGCCAGTGACATGGCCCAGACCCCTGCCTCGCCCTCCCCTGCCACGCTCGCCGTGGGCTCGGTTGTGCTCGACCCCGACCGCCGCGAAGTCACAGTCGCCGGCTCGCCCATCGCGCTCACGGCCCGCGAGTTCGATGTCCTCGCCCTGCTTATGGCGCACGCCGAAACCGTACTCACGCGCGAGCGCATCGCGCACGAGGCGCTGGGCTACGAATACGTGGGCGACACCAACAACGTCGACGTGCACATCGCGCACCTGCGTGCCAAGATCGAAGACGCCGGCGGCGCCCGCATCATCCAAACCGTACGCGGGGTGGGCTATGTCTGCCGTGCGTAACGCCGAGGCCAAGCGCGTCACCTCCATCGCCCGCGCCATCAACTGGAGCTATATGTGGCGCCGCCTGATGAGTTGCGTCTGGCTCGATCTGCTGCTGATGGTGATTGCGGCGGCGATCCTCGTCTATGGATACAACCAGACGCTGCCCGACGGCGCGTTTACCGCAGGATGGATCCCCGGCGCCACCGTTCACGACATGTCGCTGACGCCTGCGCGCGGCTGGGACCTGACAACGCTCACCTATACCGTCGAGCTTGCGCGTACCACCAAGACTTTCCCCCTCGCGCAGGACCTCGTCGCGCTATGGCCTCTCTACCTTGTCGTTGTGGGTTGGCAGGTCATCAGCGTGCTCAACATGCTCGGCGGCGCCCGCCGCGTGCGCCGCACCATGGCGCCGCTCAACGACCTTGCCTTGCGCGTGGACGAGCTCGGCCGTATGCAGCTCTCCGGCGGCAAGATGGAAACGCTGGAGCAGGCCATCGAGCGCGCAAGCGTCGACTCGCCGAGCGTCACCACCGGCGACGCCGACCTGGCAAGCATCGAGGTCGCACTCAACCGCCTGCTGCGCCAGATGCAAGAGGCCAAGCTGCAGCAGATGCGCTTTGTCAACGATGCGAGCCACGAGCTGCGCACGCCCATCGCGGTGATTCAGGGCTACGTGAACATGCTCGACCGCTGGGGTAAAAACGACCCGGACGTACTGGCAGAGTCCATCGCCTCGCTCAAGGCCGAAAGCGAGCACATGCAGGAGCTCGTGGAGCAGCTGCTGTTTTTGGCGCGCGGCGATGCCGGACGCACGGCCCTGCGGCATGCGAATACCAACCTGGCCGCACTGGTCGGCGAGGTATGCGAGGAGTCGCAGATGATCGATGCCGAGCACACGTATCGGCTGGCTTTTGACGCCTTGCTAGCCAGCGACCCGCGCTGCGACGCGCCCGTCGACGTGGCGCTCGTGAAGCAGGCTCTGCGCGTGATCGTGCAAAACGCCGCCAAGTACTCGGATGCGGGAACGACCGTCACATTTGGCATAACGCCCAATGCGGGCTTGGGCACGATCGACATAAGTGTTGAGGACGAGGGCATCGGCATGAACCAGGAATCCGCAGCTCACGCGTTTGAACGGTTCTACCGCGCCGACAATGCACGCGATGCCGGCGCACAGGGCTCGGGTCTGGGGCTTGCCATTGCCAAGTGGATCGTCGACAGCCATGGCGGTGTCATCGGTGTGACCTCGGTCGAAGGGGTCGGCAGCCGCTTTACGATTCGCCTGCCACGGTAGGGATGCCCCCTCGTGGATCGAGGTCTAATACTTTTCCCGAGAAGTGAACGACCATATTCGGACCCCCGAAGCATCCGCATTTTTCGGCCGCAAAATCGCAGGATTCCAGCATCGAAACTGCAGGAAACGATGCCCTTAAAGTGTCGATGCTTCGGGGGGCTGATTTGTCTCGTTCACTTCTCGGAAAAGTATTAGACTTCGGTTTTTTGACCGTTGCAAAAGTCGATCCCTCGGCATAAATAAAGGGATAAGGCCATACGGCCCTATCCCTTTTTGCTAACTAAAGCAGCTCGTGCGCTACTCGCGGCACAGGTGCACGGCGAAGCCGGCGAACTCGCGCTTAAAGTACACGAGCTTGGTGCTACCGTCGGGCAGCAGCGCGCGCGACTCCTCGTTGACCTCGAGCCCGCGCTCGGCAAACCACTTCTCGGCCGCATCGATGTCGTTGACGGCAAAGCCAATGTGGCCCTTGGTGCCACGACCGTTCTGCTTCATAACCTCGACCAGCGAATCGTTAAAGTACGAAACCGGGGTCTCGATAACGGGCAGGCCCATCATCGTCGAGAACAGCTCCGCGATCTCCAAGGCGTCTGCCGGGTCGGCGGCGTTAATGCCCACATGGGCAACGCGCATACCAAAGAGCTCTACCGGATTGGCGTTCTGCTCACTCATGCAGGCAGCGCCTACTGAGCCATGACGTCAAGAACGGCCTTCTCGGCGGCAACGCGGTTCATGCCGGTCATGAAGGGCACGCCGCTCACGTACGGGCAGGTGAGGCCCTCGGGGGCAACGGTGGTGGCGATCAGCAGGTCGGCGCCCTCGTCGCAAGCGTCCTTGGCCTCGGAGATGGCGCACTGCACGATCTCATACTTGTCGGCGTAACCGTTGGCGTCGAGCAGGGTGGCGACCTTCTGGGCAACGAGCGTGGAAGTAGCAGCGCCAGCACCGCAAGCCAAAACGATTTTCTTCATAGGTAATGTCTCCCTTCATGGTTTACTTTAGGTAAGTGTACCGCAGCGAGCGATGGCACTCGGCCTCGATGAGCTTTTATGCCAGTTTGCTTGCGCGCTGCGTATAATACATCCAGTACGTGTTGTCATACCGCTCGCTTTATGAGCGACTAAGGACCCTAATATGCCCGATTCCCGCACACTCTGGACCGCCGTCGTTATCATCTGTATCGCCGTGTCGGTGTTCTTTAGCATCAAAAAACGCACCACGTTTAAGCGCCTGCAGCAGTTGATGGCTGCCAAACAGTGGGACGAGTTCGATCGTTTGCTCGACGGCAAACTCACCAGCATGCTGTACCCGCGCTACAACCGCGACTACCTGCGCCTGAACTCCTATCTGTTGCGCGAGGACCACGAACACGCCAACGAGATGTTCGACCTGTTGCTGGGACTCAACCTGCCCAAGATGCAGCGCGTCGACCTGGTGATCAAAGCCTTTAACTACTACGTTGGCCAGGAGGACCGCAAAAAGTCCAAGGAGTTGCTGCACGAGATCAAGGGCTTTGAGGGCGGTCAGGCCGAGGCAGTCACACACGAATGCCAGCTGATGTACGACACGATGATCCTCAAGCGCCACAACGACATTCCCGAGCTGGAGCGCATGCTCGAAGAGGCCGGTGACGACAAGGTCAAGAGCTGCCGCCTGGAATACCTGCTGGCCCTGCAGTACAAGAACAAGGGCGACGAGGCCAAGTTTGCCGAGTACTTGGAAAAGTCGGGCCAGCACTCGATGGCTGTCAACGCGTAACGGGCGGCTTGTGCTAGACTTCTAGTCTCACGGGGGCGTGGCGGAATTGGCATACGCAGGAGACTTAAAATCTCTCGCCGCAAGGATTGTGGGTTCGAGTCCCACCGCCCCTACCATTGGCTTTTACGGGCCCGTATCTCCCAGGGATGCGGGCCCGTTTCTTTTGCACGCCGGTGGGGCTCGAACCCGCGAGGGGGCGAGCGTTAAGCAAACGCGGAGCGTTTGTAGCGAGCCGGCGAGGGCGCCGGCAGGCGACCGAGGCCGGTGCGTATTTGCTGCGCAAATTCGCAGACGTCCCACCGCCCCTACCACGCATTGTTTACGAGCCCGTGTCCCCCGGAGACGCGGGCTCGTTTCTTGTGGATGCCGACACGGATGATAAGTTGCGGTGGAATAGTTCCTGTTTTGACTGGTTACCAGCTCATTTAAGAACTTTTTCACCGCAACTTAGATTGGCACTCCCACATTTTTCGATGGAAAAACGTGGTTGTCTCGCACATTTTCCGATGGAAAAACGTGGTTGTCTCGCACATTTTCCGATGGAAACGCCCAAATGGTCTTATACTAGCCGAGAGGGTTGGGAGGCAATATGCAACGACAGCTTATGAGTGAACTTATCGCTTGGAAATCAAGGGCGAATCGCAAACCTCTCTTGCTTAAGGGAGCCCGCCAGACAGGAAAGACTTGGCTTCTTAACGAATTCGCAAGCCAGCAGTATCGAAGCGTCATTCGTTTTGACTTTATGCTCGAGCCGAGCACACGCTCGCTGTTCGATGGGGACCTCGACCCCAAGCGCATCATCTCCCAGATAGAGCTCCTACGTGGCCAAACCGTAACGCCGACAGACACGCTCATCATCTTCGACGAGATCCAAGAGGCGCCACGCGGGATCACCTCGCTCAAGTACTTCAACGAGCTTGCACCCGAATACCACATCGTAGCAGCCGGTTCCTATATGGGCCTCGCGCTCCGACGCGAAAACGAGTCATTTCCCGTCGGCAAAATCGACCAGCTCACCATGCGTCCCATGGGGTTTGCCGAGTTCGTTCGCGCCGTCGACGGCAACCCGCTCGCCGACGCCATCCTTGCCGCAGACATGAACCTTCTAGCAAACGTCACCGAAAAGCTCGTGCACTTGCTCAAGGAATACCTTGTTGTCGGTGGTATGCCCGAAGTTGTCTCCGCTTTCGCCGAGACACGCGACTTCATTGAAGCCCGAAGGCTTCAGCAGCAAATCATCGAGGCTTACGAATCCGATTTTGGCAAACATGCACCCGCCCGCATCGTCGAGCGCATGAGGTTGGTTTGGAAATCCCTTCCCGGCCAGCTTGCCAAGGAGAACAAGAAGTTTGTCTATGGCGCCCTTCGCCCTGGAGCGCGCGCACGCGATTTTGAGGAAAGCCTCCAGTGGCTCACGGACTACGGAATCGTTCATAAGGCGCCACGTGTTTCCGCTCTAAAGGCACCGCTCTCGAGCTACGAAGACCTCTCGGGCTTCAAACTGTTCTGCATCGACACCGGCATCCTCGGAGCGCTCTCCGGTCTCTCTCCGGCCATCGTTCTTAACGGATCCGCTGTTTTTACCGAGTTCAAAGGTTCGCTGACCGAACAATACGTCGCGCAGGAGCTTTTGCTCCAAGACAAAACTCCCGTGTATTGGTCCTCTACCTCTGGCAATGCCGAAACCGACTTTGCCATCGACCATGCGGGAACCGTGCTTCCGCTTGAGGTCAAGGCGGCAGAGAACCTTAAAGCGAAGAGTCTGAAAATAGCCTGCGAAAAATTCAAACTCGAGCGTTGCGTGAGGAGCTCTCTGGCGGCATATAGAGACGAGGACACGCTCGTCAATATTCCGCTTTGGGAAATTGGGCAAATCGACAAACTGGCATAAAGGCTGCGGAGGCGCTCAGCAAGGACTGTCCCCAGGTGCCGGCAGAAAAAACGTCCCTAGGTGCCGGCTGTTGAGTTGCGGTGGAATAGGGACTGGTTGGGGCCCGAAAGGGCGATTTTAGTCCGCATTTCACCGCAACTTATGAGGGGATGGTTAAAGGGCGCTCAGGCTCGGGGTCCAGGCGATGGTGGGAGTCGCGCCGTCGAGAACCTCGTTGATGGCGGCGGCCATGCCGGCGAGGAGGCTGTTCTCGCTTACGGTGAGCGCATCGTAGCCACCGGCGCGCATGAGTTCGCGAATCACCACGGCGCCGGCCAGAATCACGCCCGCGCGCTTGGGCTGCACGCCTGGCAACGCGGCAATGCTCTCCACGTCCAGCGTGGACATGCGCTCGATAGCGGCAGAAATCTGCTCCATCGAAAGCTCGCGCAGGTGCACAAAGCTCGAATCGTACGGTTCCAGCTCGTGGACCAGAGCCACCAGCGTAGTCACCGTGCCGCCCACCGCGACTAAGCGTTCGGCGCGCTCAAAGTCGACAGGCAGGCCCTCAAAATAGGCGGCGAACTGCTCGCCTGCCCACGCGGCAGCGGCAGCAAGCTCGCCATCCGCGGGCGGCAACGCAGAGAAAAAGCGCTCCGTCACGCGACGGCAACCGATGTCCAGCGAGCGCGTTCCCTCCAGCGCAAAGACGCCGCGCTCCGGAGCGTATACGCCCGTCGCGAGTTCCGTGGACCCGCCGCCCGAATCCGCGACGATGATGCGCTCGCCGGCAAAGTCGTGCGCCACGCCAAAAAACGTCAGGCGCGCCTCGACCTCGCCCGGAATCACCTGTGGTTTGAGCCCCAACTCGCGCAGGCCGTCCAGCAGCAGCGCGGCATTGGACGCATCGCGCGCGGCACTCGTGCACGTGGTGCAGACGCACACGGCCCCAAAGGCACGGGCCTCGTCCACAAACATGCGGCACGCAGCGAGCACACGCTCGACAGCCGCCTCGCAGAAGCGCCCCGTCGCGTCCACGCCCTCGCCCAGGTCGGTAATCTCGGTATGCTTGGACGATTCCACAATCGCTCCGCCCTCGACCTGGGCCAACACCAGTCGCGACGACACCGTTCCCAGGTCGATCGCGGCCACCTTATAGCGTTTGCAATTTGTCATTGCGGGCTCCCCTCCGGGCGCTATTTGCCGTTGGACACGACCGTCTGACCCTCGACGCCGTTAAACCCAAACAGCATGTCGAGCGCCTGGATGTACCACGGCGCGTCCTTGCCGACTTCTTCGATTTCCTTGGCCACTTCGCTGGCCTTCTTGGCGTTTGAGGACTTTTTGCTCGACGACGAGTCCGAATCGTCGTCCAAGCCTAGCACGTCAATCTTCTTCTCGCCGGGCATCACCAGGCCCAGGTCCTCGGACGCCGCGTCCTTGATACCCTCCTCCGAGAGCAGCTTGTCGACGCTTTTTTGCAGCTCATCATTGTATTGCTGGCGAATCTCGACCTGCTTGGCCAAGATATCGCTCGAACGCTTTGCCACGTACAGATCGCGCACGGGAAAATACAGGCTCACGAGCACCAGCGCCACCACGATACCGATAAACAGCGGACGCAGAGAGCCATGCGTAAAGTCATAGATCGCCTTGACCACCGCGTTGTCGTTGGCGTAATGCATAAAGTCCGAGCCCGAAAGACGACTCGAGGGTCTGCTCGATTTGTCGTGTGCCTGAGTCGAGAGACGCGATGCATGCGACGAACGCGCCGGGCGCACTGATCCATCTGCCAAAGTATTTGATTGGGCATTGGGGCGCGAGGTACTTGTCGGGCGCTGCGCGGGGCGGCCGACGCCGGCGTAGGCGGACCCACCGAGCTGCACCGTGCGCGCACGGTGCAGCGACGGCTCGCGCGAACCGGCGGAATAATACCTGTTGTCGTAAATCTGATCCATGTGCGCCTTGTGCGGTTGAGGTTTGTTTGCGCTAAGTTCTTTAGTTATAGCACGAGTGCGTGCACCGCCTCCGGCGGCCCTTGCTCGACATAAAAAAGGCGCTGAGCCATATGGCCCAGCGCCCAATGGTGCTCAACAGTGCCCGGCGGGAGCGAGGCGAATCCGAGTCAGCCCCGCCCCCGCACACGCCGCTTGCCTAGCGAATGTTGTAGAACGCGGCCTTGCCGGCGTAGCGCGCGCTGCCCTCGAGCTCGTCCTCGATGCGGATGAGCTGGTTGTACTTGGCAATACGGTCGCTGCGGCACGGGGCGCCCGACTTGATCTGGCCGGCGTTGACGCCCACAACGAGGTCGGCGATCGTGGAATCCTCGGTCTCGCCGGAACGATGGCTCACGATGCAAGCGTAGCCGGCCTCCTTGGCGGTCTCGATGGCCTTGAGCGACTCGGTGAGCGTGCCGATCTGGTTGACCTTGACCAGGATCGCGTTGGCGGCGCCCAGCTCGATGCCCTTCTTGAGGCGCTCGGTGTTGGTGACGAACAGGTCGTCGCCCACCAGCTGCACCTTGTTGCCAATGCGGCGGGTCAGCTCGACCCAGCCGTCCCAGTCCTCCTCGGCCATGCCGTCCTCGATGGAGATGATGGGATAGGTGTCGACGAGCTTCTCCCAGTAATCGACCATCTGGGCACTCGTGTACTCCACGCCCTCGCCCTTGAGTTCGTACATGCCGGTCTCGGCGTTGTAGAACTCGGTCGAAGCCGGGTCCATGGCGTACATGAAGTCGACGCCGGGCTTAAAGCCAGCCTTCTCGACGGCCTTGGTAATGTACTCAAACGGCTCGGCATTGGTCTTGAGGTTGGGCGCAAAGCCGCCCTCGTCGCCCACGCCGCCGCCCAGGCCGGCCTCGTGCAGCACGCCCTTGAGGGTGTGGTAGACCTCGGCGCACCAACGCAGGCCTTCGACAAAGCTCGGAGCACCCACGGGCATAATCATGAACTCCTGGAAGTCGACGTTGTTGTCGGCATGCACGCCACCGTTGAGGATGTTCATCATGGGCGTGGGCAGCAGATGGGCGTTGACGCCGCCCAGGTACTGGTACAGCGAAAGACCCGCCGACTCGGCGGCGGCGCGGGCGACGGCCAGCGACACGCCCAGGATGGCGTTGGCACCGAGCTTGGTCTTGTTGGGGGTACCGTCCGCGGCAATCAGCGCGGCATCGACGGCGCGCTGGTCGAAGGCGTCGAGGCCCACGACGGCGTTAGCGCACTCGTTATTGACGTGCTCGACGGCCTGCGAAACGCCCTTGCCCAGGTAGCGGCCCTTGTCGCCATCGCGCAGCTCGCATGCCTCAAAGGCGCCGGTCGAAGCGCCCGAAGGCACCATCGCGCGGCCGAAGCTGCCGTCCTCGAGCACGACCTCGACCTCGACGGTGGGGTTGCCGCGGCTGTCGAGTACCTCGCGACCGTAGACATCCAAAATATCGCTCATGTTGTCTCCCTCTCACTTGGAAACGGGTTGAATGCTTGGCGACACGGCTTGCACACTACAGTGGCGCGCAGGTTCATAAGTTAGCCTTATCGCACTTTTTGCATTATGCCCTAAGTTAGCCAAGGGATACAATCTTTTTGAAAAATAATAGGGGCGATGAGAAAGTCCGTCCCGTCGCCCCCGCAGTCTTACTCCTCTGCCTTTGCGGCATCCCAGAGGTCATTGAGGCCGTGGGTCGAAAGCTCGGCCAGATCCACGTGGGCGTCGGCCGCCATCTGCTCCATCGCGGCCCAGCGGCGGCGGAACTTTGACGTGCTGGCACGCAGGGCGCTCTCGGCGTCGATTCCCTCCTTGCGCGCAACGTTGACCAGGGCAAAGAGCAGGTCGCCAAACTCCATCTCGCGCTCGGGCGAGCCGGGAGCCTCGGCCTCAAACTCGGCACGCTCCTCGGCGACCTCGTCCCACACGTCCTGGACCGTCTCCCACTCAAAGCCCACGGCAGCCGCCTTGCGCGACACCTTCTGAGCCTGCATCAGCGCCGGCAGATGCGTAGGCACGCCGTCGAGCAGTCCCTCGGGCGCGGCCTCGCCTGCCGCCACGGCCTTGTCCTTGGCGGCCTTCTCGGCAAGCTTGACCTCGTCCCAAATCTTGAGTACCTCGTCGGAGCTATCGGCATCCGCATCGCCAAACACGTGCGGATGACGGCGAATGAGCTTGGCGTCGATATCGTGTGCCACGTCGACCAGCGTAAACTCTCCGGCGTCCGCCGCAATCTGCGCATGCAACACTACCTGCATGAGCACGTCGCCGAGCTCCTCGCGCAGATGCATGGCATCGTCGGCTTCGATGCAATCAAGCGCCTCGTAGGCCTCCTCGATCATGTTCTTGCCAATGCTCTGATGCGTCTGTTCGCGGTCCCACGGGCAGCCGTCGGGCTGACGCAGGCGCCAGATGGTCTGCACCAGATGCTGCAGCTCGGCCGACGCGTCGACCAGCGTGGACAGATCGCGCGAACCCTCGACATTTTGCTGAGCCATATGCTCGGCCATGGTTAGTCCTCCTCCATGATCACATGGCGGAACGCGCCACCCTCGTAGATGCCGTAGCTGTGCGTGCCGTCCTTGGGGATGCTCACGCTGCCGGGGTTGAAGAGCCACAGGCCCGGGTATGCGGCGCTTTCCTCGTTAACCTTGATGTGTGTATGGCCGTAGACGAGCGCGGAGCCCTCGGGCAGCGTGGGCGCGTGGTCGACGCTGTTGTGCATGCCGGCGCCAAAAACGTGGCCGTGCGTCAGGAACAGCTCGCGGCCGGTCTCGTCGAACAGCGTGGCGTAGTCGGCCATGACGGGGAAGTCGAGCACCATCTGGTCGACTTCGGCGTCGCAGTTGCCACGGACGGCGATGATGCGGTCGGCCAGGGCGTTGAGCAGCGGAATCACGCGCTTGGGGGCGTAGTCGCGCGGCAGGTCGTTGCGCGGGCCGTGGTAGAGCAGGTCGCCCAGCAGCACGATGCGGTCGGGCTGCTCGGACTCGATGGCGGCGACCAGGCGCTCGGCCCAATATGCCGAGCCGTGAATGTCAGAAGCGATGAGGTATTTCATGGTGGTCCTTTCGGGTGGGGTTGATGGGGCTGGACGTGGCGTGCCACCGGCCGCGTTACTCAAATCGCAGCGCCGAGGCTTGTGCCGCCTGCATCACGCGCTGGAGCGGCACGTCGCACTCACGGGCAAGGCGGGCGCAGTCCTCGTACTCGGGCGCCGCGCGCTCGCTGCCATCGGGCAGGGTGGCTACTTTGACGGCCACCTCACCCCAAGGCGTCGCCACCTGCTCAAAGCGGCGCGGCAGGCAGACGCGCTCCATAACCTGGCGGCGGATGCCGTTGGTCGTGGTTTCCAAAAAGATGATCGTCTGCAGGCGGTCAATGTCCTCACGGGCGCAGATTACCTGCAGCTGCCAGCCGGGGCGACCTTTTTTGCAGTAGAGAGGCAGCCAATGCACCTCGCGGGCGCCCGCCTCGCGCAGGCGGTCGGCGGCATAGGCGAGTACCTCGGGCGACGCGTCGTCGATGTCGCATTCCAGCTTGACGATGGTTTCGGGCGCATCGGTCTCGCGGGACAGCGGGGATTTGCTATCGCATGGCATACGGTCCGGATCCTTTCCGCGCGGGCTCGTTTTGTTCACCCAAACGCTAGCACATCGGACATGGCGCAGACGTGACTTTCGTCCATCGCCGCCCTCGCCCCTATCCAAACATGTACATCAGCCTCCAAACATGTCATTTTTTGCAGCTTTTGGAGGCTGATGTACACGTTTTGAAAACGCAAGCGGGACGGCTCTCCAACCTCATGCGCCGCCTGCCCTTTCCGGTCGATTTCGGCCCCCGACGTGCCCGGCGCGTCGGGGACAGCGCCGTTACAATGGAGCGGATTCACCAAATGCAAAGGAGTCGCCGTGCCCGCATGCCCTCTGATCGATTGTCATACCCATACTTCGTTTTCGGACGGCCATGCCTCGTTTGAGGACAACGTCCGCGCTGCTGCCGCCGCCGGATGCCGTGTCATGGTCTCGACCGACCACCTCACTCTGCCCGCCAGTATGGACGCCAACTGCGAGATGCAGGTCGTCGAGGGCGACTTGCCGGCACATCGTCTGGCCTTTGAGGACGCCCGCAAACTCGCCGCGCAGATTGCGCCGGAGCTCGCCTTTATCTACGGTTTTGAATGCGATTGGTACGAAGGCTGCGAGCCCTTGGTAGAGCGCTGGTCCCAGGACGCCGTGGTGCGCTTGGGCAGCGTGCACTGGATTGGCGACCCCGGCGATATCATGGCAGGTGCCGCGGGTACGGCGGGAACGGAAAACGTCGCGCGCCCCGATACGCCCGGCTCACGCTGCGGCTGGATCGACGACAACACCAATCTGCATGTTTGGGAAAACTTAGGCGTGCGCGGCGTATGGGAGCGCTATGTCGACGACTGGTGCCACGCCTGCGAAAGCTCGCTTAACTTTGATGTGATGGCCCACCCCGACCTGGTCATGCGCTTTTCGAAGGAAGGCTTCGCGCCCGATTTTGACCCGGCGCCGTTTTGGGAGCAGATGGCCGAATGCGCCCACGACACGGGCCGCCGCGTTGAGGTCTCGACCGCCGCGCCGCGCAAGGGCCTCGACGACTACTATCCCGCGACCGAGCTGTTGCGTTGCTTCGCCCACGCCGAGGTGCCGATTACTTTTGGCTCGGACGCACACCGCGCCTGCGACATCTGCTGGAACATCCGCGCGGCCCAGGCCCACGCCTACGACTGCGGCTACCGAACCTTCGATATCCCCCACCCCACCGGCGAATGGGAACCCACGCCCCTCGCCTAAGACTAGTCGTTTAAGAACGTCCCCAATGACTAGTGGCGGCGGGCGTTGAGTTCGCCGGCCAGCTCGTCGAGGGTGATACCGTAGCGTTCGAGCGTTACGAGCAGATGGTAGACCAGGTCGCCAGCCTCGTAGCGGATGTGATCGTGGTCGTTATCCTTGCAGGCCATGATCACCTCACTCGCCTCCTCGGCAAGCTTCTTGAGCAGCTCGTCCTCGACATCGGTCAGCAGGCGAGCGGTATAGCTCTCCTGTGGCGACGCATCGCGACGACCGTGAATCACCTCGGCCAGACCCGTCAGCGTCTCGCCGATATTTCCATCCTGAACATTTGCGGTGCGTACACCCATAGTTCAATCCTTTCTGGTAACCGAGCGTCTAATCGAGCGCCCGCCCTACGCGAGTTTCTTAAAGAAGCAGGTACGGTTGCCGGTGTGGCAAGCCGGGCCCGGAGAGTCGACCTTGACCAGCAACGTATCGCTATCGCAGTCGGCCCAAAGCTCCTTGACCACCTGCATATTGCCGCTCGTCGCGCCCTTGTTCCAGAGCTCCTGGCGGCTGCGGCTCCAAAACCACGTGGTGCCGGTCTTAAGCGTAAGCCCCACCGACTCCTCGTTCATCCAAGCAACCATAAGCACCTCACCGGTGTCATGCTGCTGAACCACACAAGGAATCAGCCCGTTGGCGTCGTATTTAAGCTCGGACGCAGTTGTCACTTGCTCCATTTAAAAATCCAATCTGACAGGGATGCCCTGGCTGGCCATATATTCTTTGACTTCGCGAATGCTGAAGGTTCCAAAGTGAAAGACGCTGGCCGCCAGCACGGCGTCGGCTTCGCCCTCGATCACACCCTCGGCAAAATGCTCGAGCGTACCCACGCCGCCGCTCGCGATGACGGGAATCGGTACCGCGCGCGCCACGGCACGGGTGAGCGCCAGGTCAAAGCCGGCCTTGGTGCCATCGCGATCCATGCTGGTGAGCAAGATCTCACCGGCGCCGCGACGAGCCGCTTCCTCGGCCCACGCCACCGCGTCGATACCCGTGGCGTTGCGACCGCCCGCCGTGAAGACCTCCCACTTGTCGGCACCTGGCTCGCCGGGCAGGCCGACGCGCTTGGCATCGATCGCCACGACCACGGCCTGGCTGCCAAACGCCGCGGCGGCCTGGCTGATCAACGACGGATCGCGCACGGCGGCAGAGTTAAGCGACACCTTGTCGGCACCGGCGGCAACCATGGTTCGCATGCCCGCCAAGTCGCGAAAGCCGCCGCCCACGGTATAGGGAATGGCCAGCTCCTCGGCCGCATGCGCCGCCATCTCGATGGTCGTTGCGCGGTTATCGCTCGTCGCGGTAATGTCCAAAAAAACGACCTCGTCTGCACCCTCGCGGTCGTAGGCGCGGGCCAGCTCCACCGGGTCGCCCGCATCGCGCAGGCTCACAAAGTTGACGCCCTTGACCACGCGGCCGTCCTTAACATCCAGACAGGGAATCACGCGTTTGGTAAGCATGGGCTACTCCTCCCCTCGAGCGGCGACCAACGCCTGGGCCAGCGTAAAGTTGCCCTCGTAGAGCGCACGACCGGTGATGGCGCCCTCGATGACGTCCTCACCCACCGCGGCAAGTGCGCGGATATCGTCGAGCGTCGAGATACCACCCGACGCCACGACGGGAAAGCCCGCGACCTCGGCCACATGACGATACGCCGCCACATCGATGCCCGTCTGCATGCCGTCGCGCGCGATGTCAGTGTAGACCAGGTGCTTAAAGCCCAGCTCGGTGAGCTGCGCCACAGCGTCGTCGAGTGCCACGCCCGCGCCGTCACGCCAGCCGTTCACCTTGACCTGACCGTCGCGTGCGGCAATGTCAGCCACCAGCAGCTCGCCAAAGCCGCGAGCCGCCACCTCGGCAAAACCCGGCTCGGTCACGAGCACCGTGCCCAGTGCGATGCGACGTGCGCCACAGGCGGCCAGCTCGTCGATACGCGCGAGCGAACGAACGCCGCCGCCCACGTCCACGGACAGACCGTCGACGCCGCAGATGGCCTCGATCGCCGCCGAGTTGGCAGCGCACGCGTCCTCGTCCTCGCCAAAAGCGGCGGACAGGTCGACGACGTGCACCCAGCTCGCGCCCTGCTCGGCAAAGGAGCGGGCAACGGCAACGGGGTCGTCGGAATATACCTTGCAGCGGCTCCGATCGCCGCGCTCCAGGCGCACGACCTTGCCGCCGATCAAATCGATTGCGGGAAACAGAATCATAGGCCGGCCTCCTCAACGATGTTGACGAAGTTCTTAAGGATGCGCTGACCCAGCGCGGAGGATTTCTCGGGATGGAACTGGCATCCCCAAACGTTGCCGTGGCGCGCGATGCACGGGAAGCTCCGTGTATAGTGCGTGCGCGCCAACACATCGGCGGCATCGACGTCGTCGGCCACCGCGTAGCTGTGGGTGAAGTACATATTGGCGCCCTCGGCAAAACCGGCAAGCAGCGGATCGGCCGCACCGGCGGGCGTCATGTGCACCTGATCCCAGCCCACGTGCGGGACCTTCAGACGGCTCGACTCCAGGCGCGTGCACGAGCCGCGCATGATGCCCAGGCCATCGACCCAGGGGCCACCGGCATGCTCGGAGGCATCGTCGTCCGCGTCCGCACCCTCGTCCGCCGGCACGCCCTCGTCGCCGCGCTCAAAAAACAGCTGAAGGCCCAGGCAGATGCCGAGCAGCGGAGTTCCGGCGGCAACGGCGTCGAGCACCGCGTCCGCCTCGCCGCTCTGGCGCATAAAGGCGATCGCGTCATAGAACGCGCCCACGCCCGGGATGACCAGGCCGTCGGCGTTGCGAATCTGCTCCGGATCGTCCGATGTGCAGGCGGCAGCACCAGCGCGCGCAAGCCCGCGCACGACGCTCGACAAGTTGCCCTTGTGGTAGTCGACCACCACGATCTTCGGTTCGCCCACGCGACCCTCCCCTTCTCTTCGTCCAAAACCACCACAAAGGGGACAGGCACCTTTGTGGTGGTTTCTGCCTATATGGCGGTTACAGTGAGCCCTTGGTGCTGGGGATGCCCTGCACGCGGGGATCGAGCTCGCAGGCGCGACGCATCGTGCGGCCCACGGCCTTAAAGGCGGCCTCGATAATGTGGTGTGAATTACCGCCTGCCAGCTCGCGCACATGCAGCGTGAGCTTGGCATCGCGCGCAAAGGCGTAGAAGAACTCGACGGCTAGCTCGGTATCAAAGGTGCCCACGCGCTCGGTCGGCACGGGCAGCTCGCAATAGGCCTGGCCGCGGCCCGAAATGTCCACGGCGGCCATCACGAGCGCCTCGTCCATGGCGATTGCCGCATCGGCAAAGCGCGTAATACCCGCCTTGTCGCCCAGCGCCTGGCAAAACGCCTCGCCCAGCACAATGCCCGTATCCTCGACGGTGTGGTGTGCGTCGACTTCCACGTCGCCCACTGCGTGCACCGTCAGATCAAACAAACCATGGCGGCCAAAGGCGTTGAGCATGTGGTCGAAAAACGGCACGCCGGTCGAGATATCGCACACGCCGCTCCCATCCAGGTCGAGCTTTACGACAATGTCGGTCTCCCCCGTCTTACGGGTTACCTCGGCATAACGGCCCATCTACATCTCCTCCTTCACCAGCGCGGCAAACGCAGCCAGCACCTCGTCGTTTTCCCGCGGCGTACCCACGGTAATGCGCAGGCAGTCCACGAGCCCCGGCGCATAGCTAAAATCGCGCACCAAAATCGAATACTCATCGCGCAGACGCTCGCGCACGCGCGTGGCATGCGGCGTGCGTACGAGCACAAAGTTCGCCGCACTCGGCCACGCCTCCACGGGCAAGCCCTCGGCAGCCATCGCGCGCAGGGCGCACAGCTCGCGTTCGCGCTGGGATGCGACCTGCGCCACCACGGGCGCGTAGGCATCGCGGGCACGCACGCAGGCAAGAGCGGCGGCTTGGCTCAGAACGTTGACCGAATAGATCTGGCGAATCGCCGCGAACACCTCGATAACCTCGGGCGCCGCGATCACGTAGCCCAGGCGCGTGCCGGCGGCGCCAAACGCCTTGGACAGCGTGTGCAGAATCACCAGGTTGGGATGCTCGGCGATAAGCCCCTGCGCCGTGGTGGCCGCGCCAAACGAATCGTCGGCAAACTCAACGTAGGCCTCGTCGACCATGACCATGCCGGGGCACGCATCGCACAGCGCCGCGACAAAGTCGAGCGGTGCCACGTCACCCGTGGGGTTATTGGGCGAGGTCACGATTGCCAGGTTGCACGCCGGCGCTGCCGCGAGCACAGCTGCCTGGTCAAGCTCAAAGGTCGCGGGGTCGCGCCACACGTCGCGCACCTCGGTCTGGCAGAGCGACGCAAAGAACGCGTACTCGCTAAAGCACGGCGGGCAGTTGAGCAGGGTCCTCCCCGCTCCGCCAAACGCCAGCAGATAGTTATAGAGCAGCTCGTCGCCGCCGTTTCCCACGCAGATGTTCTCGCGCGTCATGCCATGCCAGGCAGCAAGCTCGTCGCGTAGGTCGTTCGACATGGGATCGGGATAGCGGTTGAGCGGTGTGACAGCCAAGGCAGCGTCGATCGCCTCGCGCACGCCAGCGGGCACGGGATAGGTGTTCTCGTTGGCCGAAAGATTGATGCGCGTGGGCGTAAAGTTAGGATCGTAGGGCTCAATACCGGCCAGGTAAGGCTGGACGAGCTCCTTCATGCGGGGCGTCAGCTCGGCCATATTAGGCCTCCTCGACGACCGCGCCAACGACACCGCCCGCAGCCGCCGTCAGGTCCACGCCCTCGGCAACCGTCGCCACGGCGTCGCCCGGCCAGGCAACCTTGGTCAGGTCGGCCGCGGCGAGCGACTCGGCGCTCACGGCATCCTCGCCCTGCTCCAGCACGCGGCGGCGCAGTGCGGCCGAAAGCGCGTGCGCCCATAGGCCCTCGGCCTCGGCCAGGCGCTGCGTAGCGGGAGCGTCGGAGAGCAGGCCCTCGGGCGTATAGCAAATGACGCTCGAGCGCTTGACGAACTCCTCGACCGAAAGCGGGTTGGAGAACATGGCCGTGCCGCCGGTCGGCAGCGTGTGGTTGGGGCCAGCAACATAATCGCCGAGCGGCTCGGAGCTCCAAGCGCCCACAAAGATGGCGCCGGCGTTGCGAATGCCGCCGAGCAGGCCCATCGCGTCCTTGCAGTGCAGCTCAAGGTGCTCAGGCGCCACGGTGTTCACGGCCTCGACGGCGGCAGCCATGTCGGCGGCCACCACGATGGTGCCCTCATTGTCGAGCGAGGCGCGCGTGATCTCGGCGCGCGGCGACTGCGCCACTAGAATATCGATGCCCGCCTCGACCTCGCGCGCAAACTGCTCGTCGCAGGTCACCAGGTAGCAGGCAGCCAGCGGATCGTGCTCGGCCTGCGCCATCAGGTCGGCAGCAACCACCATGGGCTTGGCCGTGGCATCGGCCAGCACGCAGACCTCGGAGGGGCCGGCGACCATGTCGATGCCCACGTCGCCCGAGACAATCTGCTTGGCCGCGGCGACAAAGGCGTTGCCCGGGCCGGTGATCTTGTCGACGCGCGGAATGGTCTCGGTGCCGTACGCCAGCGCGGCCACGGCCTGGGCGCCGCCCACCATATAGATCTCGTCCACGCCGCCGAGCTTGGCGGCCGCGAGCGTATACGGGCTGATCAGGCCATCCTTTTGCGGCGGCGTCACCATGACCACGCGCTTGACGCCGGCGACCTTGGCGGGAATGGCGTTCATGAGCACGGTAGAGGGATACTGCGCGCGGCCGCCCGGCACGTAGATGCCGGCAGCGGCAAGCGGGGTCACCTTAACGCCGAGCATCGTGCCGTCCGGGCGCGTGGTAAACCAGCTCTGCTCGACCTCGCGCTGGTGGAACTCACGGATCTGGCGTGCGGCTTTCTCCAACGCGGCGACAAAGGCAGGATCGAGGCCCTCGAGCGCAGCATCGATCTGCTCTTGCGGCAGACGAAAACTCTGCAGCTCAACACCGTCAAAACGCTGGCAATAATCGCGCACCGCGGCATCGCCGTTGGCACGCACGTTGGCCACGATATCGCAGGCGGCGTCGACGATGTTTTGCGGCAGCACGCCCTTGCGGTTGAGCTGGTTGGTAACGAGGCGCTCACCGGAAGCAAGCTTGATAGTCTTCATATCGGTATCCCCTATCGATCGAGGTTTTGTTCGAAAAACGAGAGACCGGGCGGCGGCGTCAGTCGGCCCGCCGCCCGGACGTTGGGGCGCCCGTGCGTGCTCGCGCTATTGTGCCGAGCCCGCAACGGGCTCAAAATGCTTGTCCTTCACGGCTGCCGCCAAGCGATCTGCCAGATTGCGTACGCGCGGATCCAGACGTGCGGCGCCCGGATTGACAAAGAAGCGGGCCGTGCAGTCCATGATGCGGCCGGTGATGACCAGGTCGTTATCGCGCAGCGTGGCGCCCGTGGCGGTAATATCCACGATGCGATCGGTCATGCCGACGATGGGGCCTAGCTCGATGTTGCCGTGCAGCGAGACGATATCGGCGTTCACGCCGCGCTCGGCATACCAGGCACTCGCGATGCGCGGATACTTGGTGGCCACGCGAAGCGACCCACGGCGGGCATAGTTGCGCTCGGCCTGGCCGGCGCGCCACGCGGGCTCCGCCTCGATAAACGTGCACAGGCCGTAGCCCAGGTCGACCAGCTGCAGCAAGTTGAGGTCTGCTTCGATAAGCGAGTCCCAACCGCAGATGCCGCAGTCGGCACCGCCGCAGCCCACAAAGGCGGGCGCATCGCTGGGGCGCACGATGACAAACTCGATATCGCCGACCGTGCCCTCGCCGGCACGCGTGTCGCGGCCGCGCACGATCAGGTGACGGCCGGGGTCACGCAGCTCAGAGACGTCCAAGCCCGCGGCCTCGAGCACGTCGAGCGTGTCGGCCTTAAGCGAGCCCTTGGGCACAGCGATGCGCAGCGGACCCTCGGCGCCACGGCCCGCGGCGTGATCGCCATCGGAAGCGGCATCCTCGGCCGAGGTGCGCGCTGCCTCCAGACGCTCGAGCGAAAAAGCGAAGCCAGCCGCCGGCACCTCGATGCCGTCGCCGAATGCGCCGGTAAAGATGGAGTCGTAGCGACCGCCCGAGCCCACCGGGTCGGGCAGACCGCCGGCATAGGCCTTAAAGACCAGGCCCGTGTAGTAATCGAAAGAGTTCATGATGGAGAAGTCGAACGACAGCACCTGGGCGTCCCCGGGAGCCAGGCCCTCGACCAGAGCACGCAGCTCACTCGTGAGCGGCGCGACGATGCCCGCCGCCGCCAGAAGCACATCGACGCGGTCGAGTACCTCGGCGCCGCCGTGCAAGCGCGGCAGCTCGCTAATGGCAACCTTGACGGCATCGGACTCGGCGCTTGCCGCCACGCGGGCATCGAGGCCCACAAA
Organism: uncultured bacterium; assembly: GCA_905214385.1. GTDB lineage: Bacteria > Actinomycetota > Coriobacteriia > Coriobacteriales > Coriobacteriaceae > Collinsella. The sequence goes on along the minus strand of CAJMMF010000007.1, from coordinate 9,787 downwards.
GTCGTTGGCGTGCACGCTGCGCAGGGCCTCGGCAGCCAGCTCGCGATCCTCGCACGCCGCGAGCAGCTCCTTAAACGGACGCACGCTACCTGCGATAATGCGCGCATCGGGAAGTGCCATCTCGCGCACGGCCTCAGCCACGAGCGAAACAATCTCGACATCGCCCGCGGTATCTCCCGCACCGATAAGCTCAAAGCCCAGCTGTGTAAACTGGCGCGAGCCGCCGGCATTGCGCTGGCACTCACGAACCACCGGCGCCTCGTAGCGAAGACGCAGGGGCAGGTCGGCCGCGCGCATGCGGGTCGAAACCAAGCGCACGATCGGCAGCGTGTTGTCGGGACGGACCACCAGCAGGCGACCGTCGTCATCAAAGAGCTTAAACGGCGTGTCCGCAATGCGGCCGCCTTCCTCGAGCGAACCCTTGTCCTCGAGCAGAGGCGTCTCGACCGGAAGGTAATGATGCTCCCTGAAGCAGCCCTTCACCGTACATGCGATCTCCTCGCGCGCCTGAGCCTCCTCGGGCAATATGTCCCGGAATCCCCACGGTGTGGCCGTCATCTGGTGAGCCTCCTCATGCTGTGTTTCATATAGAACAGAAGACCGGCATAGCTCCGCCGGTCTTCTGGGTACTTTAGCATACTAGAGTGCTTGCGGGGAGAATCGTCCTCCTCGGCTCACACCGTATTCATTTGGAAACATAGGAGCGGATTGTCGCAACCCAACCCCACCTAGACGCCAATCGCACGACGATACTCTGCCATTACCTGCGCATCGGCAGCTGCGGGGTCGGCAAAATAGCGCCAGTCATAGGTCTCGGCCGAAACAACTCCGCGATAGCCGCGCGCCACCAGCCTATCCAGGTCGGCGCGCATATCGCGGTCGCCGTCACCCCAGGCAAGATGCGTCGTGCCATCTGCCGCAACATCGACAAAATGCACGTGGGCGACATCATCGCCAAGCAGATCGAAATAATCGTCGATGGTATCCCCTGCCACCGCCATAGCGCCCAAATCCAGACACGCCTTAAGTGCCGGATGATCAACTGCCTCGATCATGCGCTTCGTGTCGGCCGCCGAGTTCACGATCATCGACTCAACCGGCTGTAGGGCCTCGAGCACCAGTCGCACGCCGCGCTCTCCCGCATGCTCGGCAATCGCACGCAGCATCGAGGCGCTGCGACCCCACGCGTCCTCGATCGGCTCGTTCAAAAATGCCCAGCCGCTCGAGACCATGACCTGCTCGGCTCCAAGTTCCGCCGCGATATCTACAACGTTCTTAAAGTACGCGAGCGTGCGGGCACGCGCCTCATTCCCGCGCGCCGCGATATTCCACGGCTTGGGGTTGTTCTGTTCGGGACAAAGCCCCACAATCCGAACCCCATACCGCTGCGACAGCTCCCGTACCCGTTCGAGCGAATCGTATCCATGGCAATCGACATACAGATGCATCGCCCCGGTCCAAAGCTCGCAACACGTGTAGCCCGAAGCCGACGCCGAAGAAAAGAACTCCTCAAGGTCAAAATAACGATGGCTGATATTCATGACGGCAAGCTGGGGATAGCTCATAATTACTCTCCAACCCAAGCGAGGCCCCGTTCCATATAGGAGCGAGGCCCGATTACACAAACGTTATTTGCTCTTAGTAGTCGAACTGGTGATAGTAGCGACGGTAGTTGAGGTTGTGCTTGGTGACCGTCTCGTAGTAAGCGGCAAGGCGATCGGTGATCAGCGAGGAGAGGATCCACGGGGAGACGATGACGCGGAACTCGTCGTCAAGGCCGGGGATCGCGAACTCGGCGGTGTCGATGACGTTGATGTCGGTGTCGCCGGTCACGCCGCGGGTCAGGAAGGCGCGGACGCGCTCGTCGAGCTTGCGGTTCTCGTCCTCGCCCATGAACAGGAAGACCGGGACGCCGGGCTCCACGAGCTCGAGGGTGCCGTGGAAGAAGTCGGCCGAGGTGATGTAGCGGGTGCGCTTCCACTGCATCTCCTCGAGGATGCACATCGAGAACAGGATGGTCTCGCCCCACAGGGCGCCGGAGCCGATGAACATGGTGTAGGGGGCCAGGGCGTACTTCTTGGCGAGCTCCTCGGCGCGCGGCTCGAAGCGCTTGCGGATGTCGACCAGGTGGGTCCAAACGTCCTTGGTCTGCTCGATAAACAGATCGAACTTGGGGAAGCAGCCACGGCGGTTGAGCAGGCGCAGGCCGAAGCAGTCGGCGAGGTAGTAGCCCATCTCGCAGCCACCGTTACCATGATCGGAAGCCATCTTGACGCAATTCTCGGCGCCGACAGCCTGGCCGATGGGGCCCTCAGGCTTGGTCATGGCGTAGACGCGAATGCCCTTTTCCTTCATCTTCTTGACGGCCTCGAGGACCTCGGGGGTGGTGCCGGACTCGGAGGCGGTGAGCACGACGGACTTCTCGGTCATGCGCTTGTGGCCGGAGACGTTCCACTCGGCGGCGTGGATCAGGTAGACCTCGAGGTCGCGGTCGCCGAACTTGTTCATGAGGTACTCGAGCTGCATGAGCTCGTCCCAGGTGCCGCCGACGCCCATCAGGAACACGGCGTCGTAGCCCTCGTCGGCGACCTTGTCGGCGAGCTCAATCATCTTCTTGCCGGTCTCGTAGACGTTCTTGCCGTCCTCGACGTAGCCCTCCTGGCTAAAGTGCATGATCTCGCTCTTCTCGGTTTCCTTCATGGCTTTTCCTTTCTGTCCTGCACGCAACTCTATACATCGCGTTTCTTTTCGATACCAATTATAGACATACACCTAATGTGTTTTTAATACCACTTATCAATCTGCTCCAATCCTCGGTGAACGGTCGGAATTCTCTGGTGAGTGGTATTAAATTAGAATTGAATGTATAGCTAACGCCTCTGGCGCCTCCCTTGTGTGACAAAGAACAGCGTTCCTACCAGCGCAATAATGGTCGATGCCCCAAACAGTACCGTCTGGACACCCAAAGCCTCCGCCAAAAACGGAGCCGCCAGCAGCGGCAGCACGCCGGCGCTCATCAGGCCAAAACGCACAAAGCCGGTAATGCGCCCCAGGTATTTGATGTCAGCGCGCTCCTGAATCAAGATCATCTGCAGCGGTTCCAGGAATCCCCAGGCCAGACCGTTAATCGCCTGACCGATAATCGCGACCCCCAGCATATCGGTGCCCACGTACACCATGGACCCAATGCCCACGGCCATGAGCGCGCCGAGCAGCAATCGCAGGTTGACATGGCGGGCAGAAAGCTTGGTCAGGATGAACGCGCCCACCGAGGAAGTGAGGCCCACGACCGAGGACAGCCAGCCCAGCCAGACGATATCCACGTTGAGCACATCGCGATAGAACAACGACTCCAGCGAATCGAACGCGCCAAACGCAAAGAAGCCCAGAAAGCCCGAGATAAAGATAAGGCGCAGGTCGTGGTCGCGAAACGTAAGTCGCGCGCCCTCGGCCATGCCGCCCAGAATGCCGCCCTTCGGCTTCTCCCCTTTTGCGGGAGCAACACACTCGTGACAGCCCAAGGAGAGCACGGCCGCCACACCCATCATGCCCGCCATGAGCAGATAGACCGATTGCGTGGCAAAACAGCTCACGATGGCACCACCGAGCAGCGGGCCAGCGGTATAGGCGATATTGCTGTAGAACACCATGAGACCGTTCACGCGGGTACGGCCCTCGGTGGTCGACTCCAGGTATCCCGGAAACGCATGCGTACAGGTGTTGATAAAGCCGCCCGCAAGCCCCAAGACGCACGCGGCAAACACAAGCCCGGGGACAGACAACGGCGCCAACCCCACTCCAAGCGACAGCACCGCCGTAATCACGCACGTCACAAACGACGTCCGGCGCGGTCCAAAGCGGTCGATGACCGAGCCCGACACCATATTGCCCGCCGACGTCATAAGATTGCGTACGAGCGTAATGGCAGCAACCAAAAAGGCCGTGCCAGCCAAATCATACGTCGCCGCGCCGATAAGCCCTAAAAAGTACACCGCGTTGTTGGCGCACCATTGCAGGGACTCAATAAGAATCAGCCTGACCTCTGCCGGCGTCAGGCGCATTGCTTCGCGATCCTTCGCGAACATACGAACTCCCTCTATACAAGTAAGGGGATGGAGGGCATAGGCCCGCTCCATCCCCTTACCAGGTTGCAATGACAGTCTATGCAGCCGGGCCCTTACGCCAGCACGCCGAAGAACGCGCCGACGATGCCCACGACCATGGTGGCCACGATCAGCACCATGGGGTTGATCTTCTTGGACAGCAGCCAGTAGTACAGCCAGAAGGCGATCATGCCGAGCATGCCGGGCATGATGCCGTCCAGGATGTCCTGGAGGGTCTGGGCGTCGTCGCCCGAGCCGATGGCCACCGGGATGCTGGCCCAGAACATGTCCTTGCACATGGCGCCCACGACCATGACGCCCACGATTCCCACGCAGGTCATGATCTTCTGCATGAGGCCGGTCCTCTGGGCCTCGTCCAGGAAGCCCACGCCCAGCTCGTAGCCCTTGACGGCGCCCCAGATGCGCAGCGCGAAGCCGGGGACGTTGTAGATGAGCAGGAAGGCGATGGGGCCGAAGGGGTTGCCGGCCTGGCACAGGCTGATGCCCACCGCGGCGGCGACCACGCGCAGCGTCGACAGGAAGATGGAGTCGCCGATGCCGGACAGCGGGCCCATGAGGGCGGCCTTGACGTCGTTGACGCTCTCGGGCTCGATCTCGCCGCGGGCGACCTTCTCCTCCATGGCCATCGCGATGCCGCCGACGAACGGGGCGAACTGGACGGTGATGTTGAAGAACGCGCAGTGGCGGTGCAGGGCCTCGGCGTAGTCGTCGGGGCGGCCGGCGTAGATCTTCTTGAGCATGTTGGCGACCATCAGGCAGAAGGCGATGTTCATCTGCTTGTAGTAGGTCCAGGAGAACTCCATGCCCAGGGCGCCGACGTTGACGGCGCTCTTGACGAGGTCGGAGCGCGTGATCTTGTTCTCGGGACTAGAAGTCATCGTCCTCATCCCCTTCCGCGGAGAGCTGGGGCTGGGCTCCGCCCAGGCCGAGCAGGTCGAACTTGTCGATGCCGATGATGATGGCGATCAGGGCGACGCCCAGGACGGGCACGTTGGCGTAGGAGCACAGCAGGAAGCCCAGGAAGTAGAAGGGCACGAGCTGCTTGGTGAGCACCAGGCGGCCGAGCATGGCGAAGCCCATGGCCGGCAGGATGTTGGCGGCAACGCCGCAACCGTCGATGATGAAGGGCGGGATGAAGTCGAGCAGGCCCTGGATGGCGTCGGAACCCAAATAGAAGGCGCCGCCGCACAGCAGGAAGTACTCGACGCAGCCCCAGATTCCAATTCCCCAATGAACGGCGTAGATGCCTTTGAGGTTTCCCTTGAGGGCGAACTTGTCTGCCATATCGACAAACACAGGGAACAAGGCATTGGTAATGTTGCCGATCGTCAGTGCAAGGACGGCGATGGGCATGGCGAGCGCGATGGCCGTCTCGGTACCCTGACCGAGCTGAATGGCAAACGCGCAGGCGAGCACGCCGCCGACGGTTTCGTTAGGCGGCACGTAGGCGCCGATGGAGATCGAGCCCATGAACAGCAACTCCAGGCTGGCGCCAACGGCAAGGCCAGTCTGCAGGTCCCCCAGCACCAGGCCCACGAGCGGGCACAGGACGATGGGGCGGAACGCGTAGAGGGTGCCGAGCTGGTAGTCGAGACATCCAAAAGCTCCGACTAAGCCGACGAGGATTGCTTGGACAAGCATAGTTCCTCCCAATAAGGAATCTCGAACCGTCGTCACTCCCGTCGCGCGCGTTATTGATATCAATCCGGGAGTTTGACCACACGGTCCGAACCGCACCTGGCGTGCTGCTAACACCCATACCAGGCACAAATGATTTGATACCAATTATAGGTATGCAGGTTCGCCTTATTTAATACCAGTCGCTCAGCGGGGTGTTTTTTACCGTAAACGGCAGGCGCATCCCATTAGGCACGCTCTTTGTTTCGATGGCGGACAAGCGCCACCAGAAAGCCGTCGCCAAAAGCATCGGATGCCAAGTTGGCCACAATCACCAAAACGATCATCGCCGCGCCCAAGAACTCGTTCCAGCTAAAGACCTCGCCAAAGAGGAGCGCCGACCAGCAGGGAGCGAGCACGACCTCACTCATGCAAACCAAGTTGGCCGCAAACGCGTTGGTGCGCGCAATCCCCTTGGCATACAGCACACTCGCAAGGCCGCTGCAAAAAAGGCCATGCACCAGCATAAGCCCCCACTCAAAGGGTTTCACGGAGCCTAGGTCGCCGGCAAAATAGACGATCGGAAGTATCGAGATGCCGCAGGAGATGAGCGAGGACACCATGGGCGACGCATCGGGGCGAGAGTTTAAAAAGAAACACAGCCCAAAGGTGGCGCCCGAAATGACGGCAAGCAGATTTCCGAGCATGCCCTCGGCGCTCAAATCACCTAAAAAGAAAAGTCCCATACCCGTAAAAGCAACCACCACGGAGGCAATCTTCGCAGGCGAGGGCAACGTGCGAGTTGCGAGCGATTGATACACGATAACGAAAATCATCGAGGTGTACTGCAGAACGATCGCGTTGCCGACCGTCGTGAGCTGGTTGGCAAAGTTAAACGTGGTGCCCGTCACGAAGTTGCAGACGGCCACAAGGACAATAAGACGGCTGACGCGAAGGACGGGTCTGCCGACGAGCAGGATAAAGAGCGCCATAAATATTGCCGTGACGGCACCGATCAAAAGAGCTGACTGCGAATTGGCGCGAACGAGGATGCCGATAAAACTCCACAAGAGCGCCGTGCCAAATAGATACATCGCCCCGCTCACGCCATTATCGGGTGGATTGTCAGATCGAATCACGAAGCACCTCCAGCTAGCTTTCGGTAATAAAAAACGGCGACCGCAATGGGTCGCCGTTTCCCTTGGGGGCAAATAATAGGCCGGGCCCTTACGCCAGCACGCCGAAGAACGCGCCGACGATGCCCACGACCATGGTGGCCACGATCAGCACCATGGGGTTGATCTTCTTGGACAGCAGCCAGTAGTACAGCCAGAAGGCGATCATGCCGAGCATGCCGGGCATGATGCCGTCCAGGATGTCCTGGAGGGTCTGGGCGTCGTCGCCCGAGCCGATGGCCACCGGGATGCTGGCCCAGAACATGTCCTTGCACATGGCGCCCACGACCATGACGCCCACGATTCCCACGCAGGTCATGATCTTCTGCATGAGGCCGGTCCTCTGGGCCTCGTCCAGGAAGCCCACGCCCAGCTCGTAGCCCTTGACGGCGCCCCAGATGCGCAGCGCGAAGCCGGGGACGTTGTAGATGAGCAGGAAGGCGATGGGGCCGAAGGGGTTGCCGGCCTGGCACAGGCTGATGCCCACCGCGGCGGCGACCACGCGCAGCGTCGACAGGAAGATGGAGTCGCCGATGCCGGACAGCGGGCCCATGAGGGCGGCCTTGACGTCGTTGACGCTCTCGGGCTCGATCTCGCCGCGGGCGACCTTCTCCTCCATGGCCATCGCGATGCCGCCGACGAACGGGGCGAACTGGACGGTGATGTTGAAGAACGCGCAGTGGCGGTGCAGGGCCTCGGCGTAGTCGTCGGGGCGGCCGGCGTAGATCTTCTTGAGCATGTTGGCGACCATCAGGCAGAAGGCGATGTTCATCTGCTTGTAGTAGGTCCAGGAGAACTCCATGCCCAGGGCGCCGACGTTGACGGCGCTCTTGACGAGGTCGGAGCGCGTGATCTTGTTCTCGGGACTAGAAGTCATCGTCCTCATCCCCTTCCGCGGAGAGCTGGGGCTGGGCTCCGCCCAGGCCGAGCAGGTCGAACTTGTCGATGCCGATGATGATGGCGATCAGGGCGACGCCCAGGACGGGCACGTTGGCGTAGGAGCACAGCAGGAAGCCCAGGAAGTAGAAGGGCACGAGCTGCTTGGTGAGCACCAGGCGGCCGAGCATGGCGAAGCCCATGGCCGGCAGGATGTTGGCGGCAACGCCGCAACCGTCGATGATGAAGGGCGGGATGAAGTCGAGCAGGCCCTGGATGGCGTCGGAACCCAAATAGAAGGCGCCGCCGCACAGCAGGAAGTACTCGACGCAGCCCCAGATTCCAATTCCCCAATGAACGGCGTAGATGCCTTTGAGGTTTCCCTTGAGGGCGAACTTGTCTGCCATATCGACAAACACAGGGAACAAGGCATTGGTAATGTTGCCGATCGTCAGTGCAAGGACGGCGATGGGCATGGCGAGCGCGATGGCCGTCTCGGTACCCTGACCGAGCTGAATGGCAAACGCGCAGGCGAGCACGCCGCCGACGGTTTCGTTAGGCGGCACGTAGGCGCCGATGGAGATCGAGCCCATGAACAGCAACTCCAGGCTGGCGCCAACGGCAAGGCCAGTCTGCAGGTCCCCCAGCACCAGGCCCACGAGCGGGCACAGGACGATGGGGCGGAACGCATAGAGCGTACCGAGCTGGAAGTCGAACTTACCAAATGCGGCGATAAGTCCGATGAGGATTGCTTGGGTAAGCATATATCCCCCTTTCCTAATAGGACACTACGAAGAGCTCAGACTCTTCGAAATTGAACGCCTAGAGCACGCTTGCGCAGTCAACCTTGGGGTCATCGGCCAGAGGACGGATCTCGACCTCGACGCCGTTGTTCAGCATCTCACGCACATCGGCCTCCTCGGCTGCAGTCAGGAAGATCTGACGAGAGACCTGACGAGCATCGGGGCGCTTCTCGTCCTTGGGCTTGGTGTTGCCCAGGTTGACCGACTTGATCTGCGGGCAGCCTTCAACAAGCTGCTTTGCCTCAGCGATGGTGGCGACACAGATAATCATCTTGTATTTGTCAGTCACACCCGAGTTAATGGCCTCGATGGCATTCGCCATATCCTTGATGACGAGCTTGCAGCCGGCAGGCTTGCCCATCTTGAGCGTCGTCTTCCACACCGGGTCGTTGGCGACCTTATCGCCCACGCAGAAAATGCAGTTGGAGCCAAGGCCCTGGACCCAAGAGACCGCGACCTGGCCATGAAGCAGGCGATGGTCGACGCGAAGTAGCTGAATCATAATGTGACCCCCCAAAGGTCTTGTGCCGTCTTACGGCGTGTCAGTAGGTGCTGCGGATTAGAACTCTTCTTCCTCTTCGTCATCGACCAAAAGATCGTTGACAAACTTCACGCGCGTATCGTCCGCAGCGACGATGGCGCGAATCGTCTCCTCAACCGGCGCCGACTCGTCAGAGAACAGCAGCTGGATAAGCAGAGGAAGGTTCATGTTGGTAACGAGGTACGTGCGGGGACGCGTCTGGACGATCTTGGTGAACTCGTTGTTGACGCTGCCGCCAAAGAGGTCGGTGCAGACAACGACATCATCGTCGGCAGCCATGCCTGCCAGCAGTTTTTGGGCCTCCTCGGCCACGTCCATGCGGTCATCGACGAACATCGAAAGATCGTGGACGTTGTCGCGAGCGCCCGAGAGCAGCTCGACACTCTCCTTGATGCCGGTAGCGAAGTGCGCATGGCTGGCGATGATGTACTGCCTCATTCTGTGTTCCTCTCAATAGCCCGGCGCGTTCCCGCACCTGTCTTCTTTAGTAGTCGAACTGGTGATAGTAGCGACGATACTTGAGGTTGTGCTTGGTGACCGTCTCGTAGTAGCGAGCCAGGCGGTCGGTAACGAGCACCGTCAGAATCCACGGAGACACGATGACGCGGAACTCGTCGTCAAGGCCGGGGATCGCGAACTCGGCGGTGTCGA
>CAJMMF010000006.1:0-95199 GCA_905214385.1 uncultured bacterium | reverse complement strand
ATGCCCTGCTTCATAAAGAAGGGCCCGTAGATGGGTGAATTGAACGCAATGGGGACGGAAAAGGCTGCAGCGAGAACGAGCGTACAAATCCATGCGGCCCTGTCTCTTAGGATCAGTTTGAGAAGAAGTCGACAGTACATTCAGAAGCACCTACGTTCCTCAAAGAATCGTTAGATTAAAAGTAACAGACCGGATGAAGATACGTGCGACGGGGGCGAGGCGAATGGCTGAGCGGTATCGATATGCGGGTTTAACGGCATATCGACCACATAGATTATTAACTTGCATTTCTACCCGCCCTTTTCGTAGAGTCGCCGATACGTGCTTAGCGCACCCTCGGCGCGTCCGGCAGGCTTTGCGAAATGGGATCCAGGAGACTTCGGCGCAGCATCATCTTGCGGAATGCTTCTAATGAGCCTCCCATCCTTCAAAAACAGAATCTCATCGCACAGCCTATCGACCGAATCCAAGATGTGGGATGACATGATGATGCACGTACCAGAATCGGCCAGCTTCCTGAGAATCTCGGAATGCAAGTCCACCCTGCTGGGGTCGAGCGCGTTCATGGGCTCATCTAATAGAAGGTACCGCGCGCCCGTCGCATACGCAATCGCCAGGGTAAGCTGCTGCTTCATGCCCTGGCTCAGAGTGCGGATCCTCATCTTCGCGAACTCGCCTATCTGCGTTTGTTCCACTATCTCTTCGATATCGCGAGCATGCGGCCACATATCGCAAACCATCTTGAGGTGATCTTCCGCACGCAATCCGGGATACAGCAGCGTCCCCTCACCAGGTGCATAGAAGATCATAGAACGGACCTCTCTCGCACCCGTACCCTGCACCTCATCCAGAACGATGCTCCCGTCCACGCGAGGACCCGGCAAACCTGCCATCGCACGCAGCAACGTCGTCTTTCCATGCCCGTTCGGAGCGACGAGACCGTAGACCGTACCCGGGGCAAACTCAGCGTTCACCGAATCTACGAGCACCTTCTTTCCATAAGAGATCGTCAGCGTTTGAAGGTCAATCATCGAGATCATCCCCTTTCGATCTTTGGAACACTCAGGCGCACCATCAACGGAGATACGGCGCCCAAGACCACCAGCAGAGCGCCCGATGCGCCGACGACCTCTCCAAAAGGCATCGCGTTCGTCCCTCGCCCAAGGAACCCAATCGTCCCCACCTGGGAAGCGGGATCAAACGAGGCGAATGGAGCCAGCAGCGCGACGCCCATGCCCACGCTTTCAACATGAGCGCTCAACGAACCCAACACCAAGAGAACCGCGCAAACCATTCCAGTGACAACGGGGTTGCGGCTAATCGCTGCTGTCAACGCAGCGACGACGGAAATCACGCCGTATGCCATGACCAGCAACGGAATACTGCACAACACCGCCTCCCCCACCATGGACGTTGTCGAAGCTCCCGCCCGAATGAGAGCGACGGGATACTCCGATCCACCCGCACCGTTCTTAATCACGGACACAACGACAGCGGGAACCATCGACACCAAAAGCAGCACCAAGCCAAGCAGGAGAGCCAGCGCAACAGCCGTCAGAAAACGCACATGCGCTGTTGCGGGGATCTGGAGAACCAGAAGGGAACGACACTGCAGGTGGGTGCACGCGAGCGATGTGACAACCACGGGCAACAGCAAAAATAAGGAGGGAAGCGCTGCCTGGAGATACGAAAGGAGGATTAATGGGGGCATCTTCGTACTTAACTCGTAAACCTTGGGGTCCGGCAAGCTCGCGATCGACTCAAGCAGAAGGGCGCGCGCCTCCGCACGAGAAGGAGTCTCCGGCTCGATTCCGATCGATTGCAGGAGAGTCGCATCTGCCGCGCCCAGCTCACCTCGAGCGCGCTCGTACGTCGCAAGGCTTCGAAACCCCTCCGCAGGCATAGGCGCGTACACGAAACCCGAAAGAGCATCCCGCATGTCTTCCAGGGCCGCTTTGCCCTCGACGTCCATATTCGCAGCGTTCTGCTCTAGATACCGATCTATTGAACGGAGCTCCCCATCCCTATACCGAACAGCGGAAACGTTATCAGCGTCAGGAAACATCTCGACCAGAGCCGGGGCCAGCATCGTCGTCGACATTGCAATCGCGCATACGGCGAGGGTAGGAGAACGCAGGAGCAGTTTCCCCATCGTTCTTACGTATGCAACGGCGGAGGCACAAGCGCTCGAACGAGTTGCCGTTCTCGATGCAGTGAAGGAACCTCTCTCAAGACAAATCGGGGATATCGGGCACGCGCAGCCGCTCTTTCCAGCAACGCAAAGCAGGCTAATTGCCAGCACCTCGATCCCGATTGCGCATACGAGGGCAATCGCGCCACGCTCGAAGCAAAGTCCAGGCAGATTCACTATCTGCGTTGTCGGGTACGGGCTATAGGCGCCGACGGTCAACTCAGTGTTCGCATACGTAAGGGGATTCAACAGGGCGAACTCACGTAAAGCGATGGATCTTCCGTAATACCCGGGAACCATCGTCACCCCCATCAGGGCACATACGAACACGATTCCAAGCGTAGGGTTATTGGCAATCTTCACGGCAAGGTGAACGACAAGCGAGATGAACGCTGCCACCAAGAATTGCAAGATGGCCGTCTGCGCGAACACCAGCCAAGCCGGTTTGATAACCGGAGTCGCATATTGAATGTAGCCTATCGGATAGAACGGCGAGCCCGGGCCATTCTTCACAAGCGCGGCGATTATCCCTGGAAGATTGATGGCGAGGACGGCAAGCATTGCAAAAACACTCGCCCATACGCTCGATGCAACAAGTCTACCCAGCTCGCCCATCGGTGCCTGGATGATGAGCTTTTCACGTTTGTTAAGACGCGCGGCAAGGAACGAGACGGCAACGGCCGTTGCGACCCAAAGCAAGTACTCCTTCGATCCGTCATAATAGGTGTACTCTCCATCCGATATCTGCAGAAACGGAAGTAGGGGAGAGAGCGGTGCCAAGATAAGACGTCCCGCGGCAAGAGGGTACAGAAGCGCGGGCATGCTTGATGAAGAGGTATAGACACCGTCCTCCCCCGCATTCACAAGCGCATCCGCATAGGATGCTGACAATTCCTGCTCAACACGGGTTATTCCCGACTCGAGGTATTCGACCCGTCCGTCGATGCCAGCCGCGCTCCTGAAGACGGGCAGAGCACAAAGAACCATCAACGCAACAACGACAACACAGAGCGACCTGGAGGAGAGAAGCGACCTAAAGATCGCCTTCGAGATTTTGAGCATATTCATCGCCAACCTTAACCTCATCCAGTCGGAACAGAGGGGCCGAACAAAATGCTCGGCCCTTCCTCGCATCTAGTAGGTGCTATAGACAAATTGCCATTTATCAGTTGTGCCAAGAACACCACAGGAGCACATTGCAGCGAGGCGGGATTCCCTATGATGCGCGGATCGGCGATAGCCATTTCGGTAGGAGATCGTCTTGTAAGAGATGTTGAACATCGAGATGCTGTGCCCGCTTACGCCGCGAGGACAGCTGTAGCTCCAGTAGGTATCGACGACGTCGTCCGTATACCCGAGGGGCTCAACGAGGGCACACTGGCTGCTCTCCTGGGAAGGAGGCATCGGGGTATCCGCAAAAGCGGGGGCTCCCGGCAGCAACAGACAAAGAGCGAGGCCGAGGAAAACCAAGAGCTTACACGACTTAACAGTACTGAACATAATCCTCTCCAATCTAGAGGGGTTTCGGTTGCAGCATGCTGTGATTACTTGCAGGCAAAGTCAATTTAACATAAACTGTTAAAAAGTAACCTGAGTTTTTTAAATTCTTCGGAGGTTATTATGAGTTCCGACAATCGCACTCCCCGGCTTCATTCCTTCCGCATCGCATGTGCGATAGCCTCTGCGACCCTTTGCGCCACCGCCATCGCACAAGTGGCGTTCTCCTTAAAGCCAGCAATCGAAGTGCTCGACAACCCTGTAATTGCAGACTCCCCCGCGTATCCAGCCCTTGCGATCTCGACATTGGTCCCTGCCGTCATCGGTATCGCTACGACCATCCTCAGCGCCGTTCTCGTGTGGACGATCAAGAGCGGAGACCCCTTCAAGAAAGGGTCTGCGACATGCTTGAAGGTGCTCGGCATTCTCTTCGTTGTTCAAGCTGCCACCAGCCTCTACGCCGGCTCACTCAAAACCTCCGTTTCGATGTTTGGCGGCGAGGGGGCCGTCGGCGCCCAAGAGATCGCTTCATCATTCGATTGGACCTCTCTGGTTCTCGGCATCGTCCTGTTCATGCTTTCCCAGCTCTTCTTGTACGCCCGAGAGCTGTACCTCGACTCCGACGAGATTGCGTAAGGAAACGCCATGCCCGTAATTGTTCGCCTCGACAAGATCATGGCCGAGCGAAAGATTTCCTCGAACGAACTTGCCGAAAGGATTGGAACCACGCCCGTGAACCTGTCCCGTATTAAAAAAGGGCATATTCGCGGCATTCGCTTCAACACACTCGAGCAGCTATGCCTCGCCCTTCGTTGCCAACCCGGAGACCTTCTCGAAGTCATGAGCGAAGAGGATGCCCGAAAGGAGTTCGGACTCGATTGGTCCGCCGAGGATTAGAGGGCGGTCGTACTCGCCCTGCACACGGGGATGCGAATCGGCGAGGTCTGCGGCCTTCGGTGGTGCGATGTGGATTTCGAGACGGGCCTGATCTCGATCAGACACTCGGTGGCGTACGCGAAGGGAATGGGTTCGTTCATCAAGGACACCAAGACCCATGACGCCAGGGGTATCCCCATCGACCCGGTCGGCCTACCCCCCTTCCTGAAGGAGACCCACGAGATCGACTGCGGAAAGCTGCGCTTGCGCGGCCTTACCGGGGCGGTCGAGATCGGGGACTGCTACATCCTGTCGGAGCCGGGCGCGACCTTCGCGACGACAAGCTATATCCGCAGGGCGTTCAAGACGTTCTCGGAGACCAACGGCCTCATGGGCACCAACGACGAGCTGATCACGTTCCACGGCCTTCGCCACACGTTCGCAACGCAGTGGATCCGCCAAGGCGGCGATATCAAGGCGCTCCAATCGATCCTCGGCCACAAGGACGCCATGGCGACGCTCAACGTCTACGCCGACATCGAGCCCATCTCCAAAATCCATAACATGCTGCGCGCCACGCCGTGCCTTTGGCGCGGGCACCTCGGGCCGAGGGTCGATCCGGGTCCCATGTTCCAACAGAGGATCCAGGAGTCCATCGAGACGCTCCAGGCGTTCGGCTACGGCATCACCGAGCCGGACGACCGAAATATCGCCATACGCGACGTGAAGACGAACAGTTGGCTCTAGCTCACCGAGTACGCGGCAGTGCTGGGCCCATCCCAACTGAGGTCACGGTGGTCCGATAGGGGCGCCGCCCGCGGCATGCGCCGCGGAGCGGTATCCCCTACCGAAGGGCGGGGATGCCCTCCGCTTCCAGTTCGGAATCAGCCGTCGGAGGCGTTCGGCTGACTGCGGGAACGGCCTGTCCGCTCAATGTGTTCGGCTGAGATCGGAAATCAACCCAACACGAGCCGGACACGCGCCAGACGGCTCTTCCCCGTACGGCCTTCCCCCTTACGCTCATGTTGCAGGCATGTAACGCCGCAGCGAGCGCGCCTTTTTTGCGCCAGACAGGTACAATGATGAACACTGTACCGTAGCGGAGCGCCCCGCGCGCGCCGCAATCACGCGAAAGGGTTTCCCATGGCCGAGATCTCGTCCTCCCGTATCGTCATCACCGTCCTTGGCAAGAACCGCCCCGGCATCGTCGCCGGCGTCACCCGTGTCCTAGGCGAGGCCAACGTCGACATCCGCGACATCACGCAGTCCATTATCGAGGACATCTTCACCATGACCATGCTGGCCGATACCGCCGAGTCCAAGCTCGACTTCGCCGAGCTGCAGAAGGCGCTGGCCGAGGCCGGCGAGCTTTCGGGCGTCAACGTGTCCATCCAGCGCGAGGACGTCTTCAACTTTATGTACCGCCTGTAGCGAGCAAGCCGCTGGGGATAGCCTGACGCGCGCATGCCCATGCAAGTCACCCCGATGCGGCCCGGAGAGGAGCGCGCATGGCCTACGACGCCAAGAAAATCTATTACCGCTTCGATGACCACTTGAGCCGCCTGGTTCTGGATTACGAAGCAAGCCGCCAGATTTCGCCTGAGAGCGAAAGCCTCTACCACGGCCTGCCGACCGACCCTTATGACGAGGGCCTGTTTGTTGAGCACAATGTCAAGCGCGGCCTGCGCAATGCCGACGGCTCGGGCGTGGTCGCGGGCCTCACTCGCATCTCGGATGTGCACGGCTACAACAAGGTCGACGGAAAGGTCGTGCCCGATCAGGGCAAGCTCACGCTTCGCGGCTACAGCATCGAGGATCTGGTCAACAATGCCCAGGCCGAGAATCGCTATGGCTACGAAGAGGTCGCCTACCTGCTCATCACGGGCTCGCTGCCCAACAAGGAAGAGCTCGACGGCTTTTGCGAGCGCCTGGGCGCCTTTAGACATCTGAGCGACGAGTACGTCAAAGAGTTCCCTATGACCACGGTGTCGTCGAGCATCATGAATGTGCTTCAGCGCGCCGTGTTGCTGCTCTACGCCTTCGACGCCGAACCCGACGTCATTACGCCCGAGCACGAAATCGACGTCGCCATCTCCATGCTCGCCCGTCTCCCCCGCATCGCCGCCTTCGCGCATATGGCCTCGGTCGCCAAGCGCCGCGGCTCCGAGGTTCATGTGCCGCACCCCACGCCCGGCCTTTCCACCGCCGAGACCATCCTGCAGGTGTTGCGCGGCGGCATGGCATTCAACCGTGACGAAGCCATGCTGCTCGACGTGATGCTCATGCTGCATGCAGAGCACGGCGGCGGCAACAACTCCACGTTCGCCTGCCGCGTGCTGTCCTCCTCGGCCACCGACCCGTATTCTGCCTACGCCGCGGCTATCGGCTCACTCAAGGGTCCGCGCCACGGCGGCGCCAACGCCAAAGTCGTGTCCATGCACGAAGACATCCGCGCGCATGTCTCCAACTGGGAGGACGAGGACGAGGTCGCGGCCTACCTGGGCAAGATCCTCGACAAGCAGGCTTTCGACGGCACCGGCCTCATCTACGGTATGGGCCACGCCGTCTACACGCTGAGCGACCCGCGCGCCGAGGTGTGCCGCCGTTACGCGCGCACGCTTGCCGCCAAGAAGGACTTGGGCGAGGAGTTCGCGCTCATCGAGCGCATCGAGCGCTTGGCCCCGCAAGTGATGCGCGATCACGGCATGACCAAGCCCATCTGCGCCAACATCGACCTGTACACGGGCTTTATCTACAAGATGCTCGGCGTGCCCGAGACGCTCTTTACGCCGCTATTTGCCGTCGCCCGCATGGCCGGCTGGTCGGCGCACCGCATGGAAGAGCTCTTCTGCGCGCACCGTATTATTCGCCCGGCCTATCGTCCGGTGATCGAGCCGCTAGCGTACAAGCCGCTCGCCGACCGCTAGGACGCGAACCGTTATAGAACTCGAGCGTGGCCAGGGCATCGCCGCCCTCGGCCACGCTTTTTATGCCAGCAGAAAGGGCTGTATCAAATGATTGTGTTTTCCGATATGGACGGAACGCTGCTGACGAGCGATAAGCAAATGAGCGATGCCACCTGGTCGATGCTCGACGAACTCGCTCGACGCGGAATTGAATTTGTGCCCTGCACGGGACGTCCGCTGTCGGGCATCTTTGAGCCCATCCTCGCCCATCCCTCCGTGCACTATGCCGTCTGCGCCAATGGCGCCAGCGTCTGGCAGCTCGACGAGGATACGCCCACCAACGCCTCGCGCGCCACGTGCATCTTGAGCCGTCCGCTCGACCGTGGCATTGCCCACCGCATCCATCGCATCGCCGCCGGCCACGATGTGACCTTCGATATCTTCGCGGATGGGCAGTGCTTCCTCCCCCGCTCGCTCTACACGCGCCTGGACGAATTCTGCGGCGGCGACCCCCACATCGCGGCTTCGCTCAAGCGCACACGAACACCGATCGACATGGATATCGACAGCAAGATCGACGGGGTCGAGACGCTCGAACGCATCGCCATGTACTGGCACGACCCGGTCGATCGCGACGCCATCGCGGCTGAGCTCGACACGCTCGGAGGCATTGAGGTCACGCGTTCTTACGCCATGAATATCGAGGTCATGGGTGAGGGCGCCACCAAGGGAACGGCCCTCACGTGGCTATGCGAGCACCTGGGCGAGCGTCTCGCCGACGCCTGGGCGTTCGGCGACAACATCAACGACATCCCCATGCTGCAGGCAGCGGGCCACGGCATGGCCATGATCAACGCCGAGCCCGAAGACCGCGAGGCCGCCGACGCCGTCACCGGATACGACAACGACCACGACGGCGTCGCCCACACCATCATGGCCGCCCTCGCCTAGCAGCAGCAACCCGGCAGAAAAGGAACGTCCCTAACTGCTGGATTAAGCAAGACTCTCCAGCACGCGACGGAGCTCATGCTGAACGGCGTGGTCGCGGTTGCAGCCTACGACGCGATCGGCCACCGCCTTGAGCGCGGGGCGCGCGTTTTCCATCGCGCAGCCTGTGCCGACAAAGCGAATGATCTCGTAGTCGTTCATCGAGTCGCCAAACGCCATGACCTCGTCGCGACCAATTCCGTAATGCTCCGCGAGCTGCGCGATACCCGAGGCCTTCGACACACCAGGCTGCATGGCATCGATCCACGCGTTGCCCGAAGGCGCAAAGGTAAAGAGCTGACCGAGTTCTCGCTGTAGCACGTACGCACTGTCCATAACGGCACAGTCATCGCAAAAGATACTCGCCTTGATGATATTTACGCTGGGATCGGGCAGCTCCCAAATGCGCTCGGCATTGGGAAGGTCCTTATCGACCTCGCGCACGAACTTGCACTCATCATCGAGCAAGAAGGACTTGGTTCGGTCAAAGAGCGCAAGATGCAGATTGGGAAACGTCCTGACGGCTTGGGCGAGCCTTCGAATCGCCAAGTGCGAATACACCTCACGGTCTACCATCTTGCCGTCGGCGTAGACCTGGGCGCCGTTAGCGGCGACAAAGTCCATCTTGTCGCGAACGGGCGCAAAGAACTCGCACAGGCGATCGTAGCGACGACCTGACGATGCGGCGAAATGCACGCCATGCTCGTGTAGCGCCAGAATCAGTTCGTAGGTCTCGGGAGGCACCTGGCCGTTTTCGTCAAGCAGCGTGCCGTCCATATCGGATGCAATCAGTTTAAACATAGAAAAGCTCCCTTCGGGCTTGATGGAATCGGATGTATATCCAAAATCACCGTACCCAAAGGGAGCTCAAATAAGACTCCGCGGACGCAAACGTTACAAGGACCTGGCAAATAGCTCACGCGCGCCAGAGGCCCTACGGTCGCGGCGTCAGGCGACACGCCACCCCGACGGCCAGTCGTTTAAAAACGTCCCCGATGACTAGTCGGCGTAGGTGAAGGTTGTGACGTCGAACATGCCCTCGGGGCGGATGCGGAGCGTCGGGATGACCGGCAGGGGCAGGAAGATGATGCCCATGATGGGGTCGAGCGGCGGCTCAATACCCATGGCGCGCGCCTTGACCATAAAGTCGTCGTGCTGCGCCGCAACGTCTTCGGCAGCGCCCTCGCTCATCAGGCCGCCGAGCGCCAGCGGAATGCGCGCCACGACCTCGCCGTTGCGCACCAGCACGTGGCCGCCCTGGCCCACGGCCTCAACGGCAGCCATCATATCCGCCGCATTGTCGCCCACCACGCACACGTTGTGCGAGTCGTGGCCGATCGTGGAGGCAATGGCGCCGCCCGTGATGGTAAAGCCGCGCACCCAACCACGGCCGATATGCTTGCCGACCAAGCCCAGACCCGCGGGGCCGTCGCCGTCGGCGCCCTCGGCCTGCAGCGACACGCCACGGCCATGGCGCTCAATCAGCATAATGCGGCGCAAGTCCTCGTCAGTCTCAGGACGAACCATACCCGTGATGGCCTTACCCGGCACCACGTCAATCACAGCCTCGCCCGGCTTAAAGGCATAGTCGAACACGTCGAGCGATAGCTTCGGCAGTTTAACGGAAGCACGCAGCTCATCGGCAAGGGCCGCAACCTCGGCCATCTCGGGTGCAATCTCGCCCACAAAGGTGCCGTCCTGCGCCACCAGGGCACCGGCGGCATATACGCGATGCGGAGCCTTAGCAAACGTCAGGTCATCGAGCAACAGCAGGTCAGCGCGCTTGCCCGGGGCGATTGCGCCGCGGAGCTCGTGCGGGTCGCGACAACCGTGGTCCAGACCAAACGCCTCGGCCGTAGAAAGGGACGCCATAGAGATGGCAACCACGGGGTCAATACCGGCCTCGATAGCCACGCGGCAGGCGTTGTCGATCATACCGGTCGAAAGCGCATCGGAGGGAGCACGGTCGTCAGTCGCAAAGCAGCAGCGGCGGGCACGAGCGGGGTTTTCCAGCAGCATCGGAGACAGGTTGGCCAGGTCATGGCTGCACGTGCCTTCGCGCAGCATCACATACATGCCGCGGGACAGCTTGTCGAGCGCCTCCTCGGGAATCGTCGACTCATGGTCAGCGATAATACCTGCTGCGGCATAGGCGTTGAGATCCTTGCCGGCAACGAGTGGGGCGTGACCGTCGACCTGCTTGGACGGCGTCTGGTTGGCAGCGTCGATGCGAGCGCAAGTCTCGGGATCAGCCATAAAGACGCCCGGCAGGTTCATCATCTCGCCCAGGCCAAAGACATCGCCCGGATGCTCGGCAAAAAAAGCCTGCATATCGGCGGCGGTAATCACGGCGCCGGCCTGCTCGTCGGGCAGTGCGGGCACACACGAGGGCATCATGTACTTAATGGAAATAGGAGCGCGACGACCGTCCTCGATCATAAAGCGCAGGCCATCGAGCCCCGCCACGTTGGCAATCTCGTGGCTGTCGGCAATAGCGGTGGTGGTACCGCGCGTCGCCGCCATGCGCGCATACTCGGCAGGGCGGATGTTCGAAGACTCGATATGCAAGTGTCCGTCAATAAAACCGGGGGCAAGATAGCGGCCCTGGCAATCGATGACCTCGGCAGCCTCATACGTACCGGCGGCATCGTCGCGACCATCGTAGAGCACACCGACGATCACGCCATCCTTAACGGCAACGCTACCGGGCGCCACGCGCTGGCCGTACACATCGACGATCTGCGCGTTGGCAAACAGCGTGTCGACGGGAACACGCCCCTCGGCGGCCTCGATCACAGACCTCATGACCTCAACGGACATACATACTCCTTTAACCGTAGAAAAAAGCTGCGGAGCGGACAGGCCTTCACCGCAGCAAGCCAATAGCAATTGTATGCCCAAAAGAAGGTCCCGCTAACACCCCGTCCGCTTAACGGCACACGCCGCTTGGCGCAATGGGGACAGGTTACTTTGCACCAATGACAAGGAGTGTCCCAAAGTGCCGGCACAAAAGGAACGTCCCCAAGTGCCGCAAAATGATGAGAGTGGATAATCTCCCACTTTGAACCCCAAAGCAGGCCAAAAACGGAAGATTATCCACTCTCATTCTGTGGGCACTCATTTAAGTCTGTCCCCAATGAGTGCACCTAACTGCCACCTACAACAACGGAAGCGCCGATGTCTTGGCAACGACAGCGAAAACCCGCCAGAGCGAGCAAGGTGCCTTGAAACGAGGCGGCATTGATCTTTTGATCATGCCGCCGAAGTTGAAAGGCAGATTGCCGCTCTGGCGGGTTTGCAGCGTCAACCGGTTACGCGGTTTGGTAAAACCGCGTAACTAAACCAACTTAAAGCCCTTGCGCTTGCCCACGGAGAGGGTGTCGCCCAGTTTGAGGGCGCTCGGATCGATGTTGTAGCTCTTGGGAGCCACAGCCTTGCCGTTGATCTTGACGCCGCCGCCGTCGATGTCGCGGCGGGCCTGACCGGCGCTGGCCGAAAGGCCCAGGTCCTTGAGCAAGCCGGCGAGGTAAATCTGGCCCTCGTCGTTGACGGTCAGCTCAACGTGCTTCTCGGGGAAGTCGGCAAGCTGGCCCTCCTTGAACACGCGGTCGAACTCGGCCTGTGCCTCGTCGCCGGCGCCGGCACCGTGGTAGGTGTCGCACAGGTCGCGGCCTAGAGCGCGCTTGAGCTCGTAGGGGTCGGCGGAGCCATCGGCCAGGGCGGCATCGATCTTGTCGACCTCGGCCGGGGCGAGCGAGCTGGCCAGACGATAGTACTTGCCGATCATCTCGTCGGGGATGGACATGGTCTTGCCGAACATATCCTTGGGAGCGTCGGTCAGGCCGATGTAGTTGCCATAGGACTTGGACATCTTGCGCACGCCGTCGGTGCCCTCGAGCAGCGGCATGGTAAGCGCAATCTGCGGCTCCATGCCCATCTTCTCCATGAGCTCGCGGCCGGCGAGCAGGTTGAAGAGCTGGTCGGTGCCGCCCATCTCGACGTCGGCCTTGATCTGAACGGAGTCGAAGGCCTGCATCACGGGGTACAGAAACTCGTGCAGGGCAATCGGCGTCTGGGACTGGTAGCGCTTGGTAAAGTCGTCGCGCTCAAGGATGCGGGCGACGGTGAACTTGGAGCACACCTGCAGCAGGCCGGCCAGGTCCATCGAAAGGATCCAGTCGCCGTTGTGCACGATGGTGGTCTTCTCGGGGTCCAGGATCTTCATGGCCTGGCTCACGTAGGTCTCGGCGTTGGCCTCGATCTGCTCCTGCGAAAGCTGCGGGCGGGTGGAGTTCTTGCCCGAGGGGTCGCCGATCAGCGCAGTGCCGTTGCCGATGATAAGGGTGACGTTGTGGCCCAGGTCCTGGAACTGACGCATCTTGCGCAGGGGCACGGCATGGCCCAGGTGCAGGTCGGGGCTGGTGGGATCGACGCCGAGCTTGATGTTGAGGGGCTCGCCCTTCTCAAGCTTCTTGCGAAGGTCGGCCTCGGGGACGATCTGCGCTGCACCCGAGGTGATGATACGCATTTGCTCGTCAACAGACAGCATTGGGTATCCTCCTTTTGCTATAGCACCCTCACCGGATACGGCGGTGCTGGAAGTTCATAAACCCACTAATAATAACCAAAACAGCGCGACGCGGCACCTACGACAGGAAAATCCTCGTCCTGCCGCACGCGTCGATAACGACCGGCAAACGCGTGCCGTCACGTTCGACCAAAAAGC
The DNA here is from genome assembly GCA_905214385.1 of uncultured bacterium. GTDB lineage: Bacteria > Actinomycetota > Coriobacteriia > Coriobacteriales > Coriobacteriaceae > Collinsella. The sequence goes on along the minus strand of CAJMMF010000006.1, from coordinate 82,016 downwards.
GCGCCTGCTGACGGCGCGAGCAGTCACGGCAACGGACCTGCCCCGTTGCATCCGTGGCGCAGGCGCCCTCGGCAGTCAGCAAGCAGTGCTCGCACACCATGAGCTCAGGACGGTCGGCATCGACAGGCCCCAAGACACCGGGGCAAGCGGCAAGTTCGGCAACACGCTCCGCATCATTGCCGAGCAACTCGGCCGACAAGCACACCCGCCCCGCACCGAGTCCGCGCAGCCAGGTAAGCGTGGCCCGATTGGCACAGAACACCGGCGCCGCCACGTCAAACGTTGTGCCCAGCTCGCGGGCCATCGCCACTTGTCCCAGATTGCGGCAGACGACGCGCCCGGCACGCTGCATAAGCGCCCGAGTCCGCTCGGCGTCGCCCGCGCGGCACACTTCGTCGAGCACCACCGTTGTATCGGACAGATCTCGCTCATCGCGCGGACCCACATCCATCAGCTCCCAGGCAAAGACCATACGAGCAAAATCCTCGCGCTTTGCCGACCCCGCCAACTCCGTCGACGCACCGCCATCCACCGCAGCGCCCTCAAAGGGCAGCACCTCAACGGCACGCGCAACGGGCGCAATCGCATCCGCCTCGGCCCGCATGCGCTCCAACACCGCCGCCGTCTGATCCAACACGCCGGCGCTGCGAATCAGATAGACCTCGCAGCCCGCGTCCACCTTACGTTTGCAATGCACGACGATGCGCTCCCCCGCAGCGGCATCCACGGGGCAAGGCACCTGTGGCCAGCGCTTGGGCACATCGGGACGCGCGTCGGCACCCGGGTAAAATCGGATTTCGAGCGTATCGCCCGCCGCCACGGCGGCATCAAGCTCAACCGTCACCTCTTCGTGACCCACCGCCACCAAGTGGCCCACGCGCACGCCCTGGTTGATCGCGCGCTCAAAGCTCATGAGCTCGGCACCCGAACGACCCCGCAGGTAAGCATCGGTAAACCCACGGTTAAACGACCTTCCCAGCTCGCGTTCAAGCTCTTCCACGGCACCGGAGTCCCACGCGCCGTCGCACAGCATATCGAGTGCCCGACGCCACACCCTCACCACGTTGAATACGTAATCGGGATTCTTCATGCGTCCCTCGATCTTGAGCGATGCCACGCCGGTGGCAACAAGCTCGGGCAGGTGCGCGATACCCAGATAGTCACGCGGACAAAGCAGGCGGTCTCCCTCGACGGCAACAACACTCTGCCCCGCCTCGTCCACTAGGTCGTACGCCAGACGGCACGGCTGCGTGCAGTCGCCGCGCATCGCCGAGCGCCCACGCCGCAAGGCCGAGAACTCGCACGCCCCCGAATAGCCGATGCAAATCGCACCGTGGCAGAATACCTCGATGGGCACGCCCGTGGCACATAGCGCCGCAATCTCGTCGACCGTCAGCTCGCGTGCCGTCGTCACGCGCTCGACCCCCAGCTCATCGGCGGCAAGCCGCACGGCACCCTCGCTATGAGCGCCCGCCTGCGTGGACAGGTGAATCTCGACCCCGGGAATCGCCGCGCGCAGCGCGCAGGCCAACCCGGCATCGGCGACAATCAGAGCATCGGCGCCCAGCTCCAGTGCATGAGCTCCCAACGCCACCGCGTCGGACAACTCATCGTCAAACACGAACACGTTGAGCGTTACGTACACACGCACGCCATGGGCATGCGCCACGGCGCAGCCGCGCGCAAACTCGTTATCCGTAAAGCCATGGGCGCTCACACGGGCGTTAAAGCCGCCCAACCCCGCATAGATGGCATCGGCACCCGCGGCGATGGCCGCAAGCATCTGGTCGAGTCCGCCCGCCGGCGCCAGCAGCTCGGGCAGCGCCGCACCGGCAGCATCCAATCCAGTCTCGTATTGTCCGCTCGGCCCCATCGTCCGAATCGCCATCGACAAACTCCTTACCAAGGTATGCATTCACTCTGAAAAATGCCGTCTTCCAGCATACACGAGGCCTCGCGCGCCCCGTTTGGTTTATCGTGTAATAACTTATGTCCATCCTGCCCCGACGGCACATCCACCGTCCGGCACGACATACCTGGAGGTCAATATATGGGTCCTCGCCAACGACAGGGACGCAGCCGTTCAAAGACGCATGCTCTGCCCATAATCCTGCTCTCGTTTTTGGGCTTTCTGCTGATTGCGGGCGTGGCATTTGGCATCGGCATGGTCGGCAACGTCAACCGCTGGCTGTCCGATCTGCCCGACTACACCGACGCCAACGCGTATCTGGTGAGCGAGCCCACCGAGATCGTCGACTGTAACGGCAACAAGATCGCGAGCTTCTACACGCAAAACCGCAAGTCCATCACCAAGGACGAGGTCTCCCCCTACGTGCTGCAGGGCACCGTTGACGTCGAGGACGAGCGCTTCTACGAGCACGGCGGTATCGACCTGTGGGGTATCGCGCGTGCTGCGGTGGCAACCCTCGGCGGCGGGCACGAAGGCGCCTCGACGATCACCCAGCAGCTTGTGCGCAACACCATCCTGCAGGAGGAGCAATTCGACTCGACCATTGAGCGTAAGGTGCGCGAGGCCTACATCGCCATCAAGATGGAGGACATGTACTCCAAAGACGAGATCCTCATGATGTACCTCAACACCATCTATTACGGCCACGGCGCCTACGGCATCGAGGCCGCAGCCGAGACCTATCTGTCCAAGAGCGCCGCCGACCTCACCCTGAGCGAGGCCGCGCTACTCATCGGCCTTCCCAACTCGCCTTCGCAGTACGACCCCACGGTCAATCCCGATCTGGCACTGTCTCGCCGCAACAAGGTTCTCGACAACATGCTGCGCCTGGGCCACATCACCCAGGAGGAGCACGATGCCGCACAGGCCGAGCCCATCACCCTCAATGTGACCGAAATCTCGGGCAGCGGCGTCGACGTATACTCGCAGCCCTACTTTGTCTCCTACGTCAAGCAGCTGCTGGAGCAGGAGTTCTCGACCGACGTGCTCTTTAAGGGCGGCCTGACCGTCAAGACCACCATCGACCCCACGATGCAGCAGGTGGCAGAGAATGCCGTCCGCGAGCAGCTCGACACGCTCTCGCTTGACGGCCTGGACATGGGCATGGTCGTCGTCGACCCCAAGACCGGCTACATCAAGTGCATGGTGGGCGGCTACGACTACAACGCCGACGAGAACCACGTAAACCATGCCACGGCCAAGCGTCCCGTCGGCTCCGCCTTTAAGGCCTTTACGCTGGCAACTGCCATCCAAAACGGCATGAACCCCAACGTCACCCTCAACTGCAACTCGCCGCTCAAGGCCAAGGGCACCACGACCGAGGTCCAAAATTACGCCAACCAGAGCTACGGCAACATCACGCTTAAGCAGGCGACGGCATACTCCTCCAACACCGGCTACATCCAGGTGGCGGAAGCCGTCGGCAACAGCAAGATCATCTCGCTCGTCAAAAAGCTCGGCATCGACCCCGCCAAGGACAACATCGAGGACGTTCCCGTCATGACGCTCGGCACCGGCTCGATCTCGCCACTCGAGATGGCCGCCGCCTACGCGACGTTTGCCAACGGCGGCTACTATCGCCAGCCGATCGCCATCACCGAGATTGATTCTCGTACCGGTTCGGTGCTGTACCAGCACACCGACAATCCCTCACAGGTGCTTACCGAGGGCGAGGCCGCCGCGGTCACCGATGTTCTGTCCGGCGTCATGAAGGGCAGCGGTACGGGTGCTGCCGGCGCCCTGAGTGTCAACCAGCCCTATGCCGGCAAGACGGGCACCACCGACAACACCACCAACCTTTGGTTCTGCGGCTATACCCCGCAGCTGGCGTGCGCCCTGTGGACCGGCTATTCCGCGGGCGAGATCCCCATCCAAAAGTACGGCACGGACCTGCTGGGCGACAGCACCAACCTGCCTGTCTTTAAGCGGTTTATGAACACCGTTCTGACCGGTACCGAGCGCGAGGAGTTTGCGACCGGAACGGCGCCCACCTACAAGAACAACAGCGTCTGGAAGTTCTACGGCACCAACAACACCAAGAAGTCGGAGAACGACGACAAGGACGAGGACGAAGAGGAAGAGGAAACCACCACAACAACTACCACGACGACCACGACCACCGAGACCACGGGCGGCGACACCACCGGCGGCACCGGTACGACCGGTGGCTCGACGGGCGGCTCCACTGGTGGCTCGACGGGCGGCTCCACTGGTGGCTCGACCGGCGGCGATGGCGGCACGCCTACGCCTACGCCCACTCCCGACCCCTCGCCCACGCCTGACGATACGGTCGGCTAAGAAGTACGCGACTAAAGCCAACAAGGCCCCGAGCAGCTTATTGAACTGCTCGGGGCCTTTTAGTTTGAAGCGACCTGGTGGGCGGTCTTTATACCGGCAAACAAAAAGGGGTACCGACCAACGTCGATGCCCCTTACAAGCCACTATGTCAGCGCACGCAATGCCGAGCGCACGACCCGCACACCTACTTGCGAGAATTGCTCAACTTATTGATCAGCGCCTCGAGACGCTCGCCGTCCTCGGCCGTCTGGGCAATAACCAAAATCGTATCGTTGCCGGCAAGCGAGCCAAGCACATCGGGCAACTCTGCCGCATCAACGGCGGCGGCGATGCCGGAAGCCGTGCCAGGCTGAGCCTTGATCATAACCAGATTATCGGTACGCAGAACGCCCGTTACGAGCTCGGAAACCATACGCTGCAGGTGCAAGTCCTCTGCCAGAACATAGATGCCCTCAGGGAGCTTACGCAGCCCCATGTCGGCAATATCGCGAGAGACAGTCGCCTGCGTGCAATCAAAGCCCATAGCACGGAGCTCATCAACCAGCACGCGCTGCGTGCGGACATCCTTATTGCGCACAATATCTCTAATGGCATCCTGGCGCCCATTGCGTTTTTTAGCCATACAAACCCTCTCTCCAAAAGATGGCGGAGACAATCAATCAGTGATTGAATAGTTTAACGCTATTTGAAGGCTTTTGTGTATAAGAACGCATTTCGAAACAATTCTATGCAAGTTTGTTTCGTAATGAGCCGTTTAGGCGGTTTTTGCGCCCGTCCGGTTAAGAAAAGCTGCCAGATGCGTACACATCACGCAGCGCGCGGGCTTAGCGCTGGCGATCGGCCCAAACAACAGGCCCAGTCCCCGATGGTTGTCCTTGAGCGCGGCGACCATCTGACGGGTTCGAGGCGCCTCGAGCATATCACGCATGCGGGCGGAACGCTCGATTGACGACACTCCATGCGGGCTCAGACACAAATTCTCGATGCAGGCGACCAGTCCGGCAAAGTAGAACTTTTGGCTTGCCAGCTTGAGCCGACCACCGCTATCTGCTTCCGAGAGTGAGTCCGCAAGCTCGTCGAGCGCCCGGGTGTCATCGGATACCTTGGCATACATGGTGGGATCAAAGGCATCTGTAAGCTTAGGCGCCGCCGCGTGGAAACAAGCGTCGCCGCATCCGGAGACGCGCTGTGCCTGCGAGAGCGCGCACGCCATAAACCCAACCGTGCGAAACGTCTTATCGCACAAAAGACATGCCTCAAACAGTGGACGGCTGTACATCACGCCAGAGACTTGAGCAACCAAGCCGCCTAAAATCAACTGAGGCAGCCCGGCCACCATCGAAGACTTGTCTTCAATGACAATAGAGGCAGCATCCAAGACACGCGAATGGCGCTCTCGATGTGCATCATAGCGGTCGAGCGACACCGTGGGGAACACTATGTCTGCCGCAGTATCGCACGCGATATCGACCATCTTGGAAAGGGACTGCGGAGCAAACCACTCATCGGCGTTCATGGCGATGATTTGAGAGCCGCGCGAGGCATCAAAACCGGCACGAAGACAAGCGCCGCGCTTCGCGTCCTCGACGTCAATCAAATCAATATGGATGTCCCTGTCGGCAGCAACTTGAAGCGAATGGCGCACACCGGGCGCAGCATCGCGGCAGACAACGACAATCTGCAAATCATAGAGGTCTTGGTTCTGGATACTCTCGAGCGCACGCATCGCATAGCTGGGCGAACCTTCTACCACAAGGATCACCGAAAGTCGCGGATGCGAACAACGTCGAACCAAGTTTTCCATCCTCTCGATAGCACCAAATCAAACTGTCGTTCATGGTACACCCGAGCTATAAAAGCAACGAGCCGCCTAACATGTTGCACGCCAAGAACAGATGTTGCACACGCGCAGCTCACACATAGTATGTGCAAGGCACAGACGCGCCGAGCACTCCCCTAGTCGAGAACGACAAGCTCGTCGGGGCCGTAATCCACACCCATAAACGTAAGGCCGCAGGCAGGAGCCGTGGGGCCCGCAGCGGTACGGTCGCAAGCATCGATAACCTCGCGCATCCACTCGGGTTCACGGCGATGCATGCCAATCTCGACAAGCGTGCCCACGATCGTACGGACCATCGAATGCAGAAACGCATTGCCCTCGATGGTAAACGTCAGGATGTCCTCGCCAAACGCAACCTCATGGCCAAATTCGGCACGCATCACGCAGCGATGCGTGGGCTTGCCAACGGCCGAGGCAACCTTGCAAAAGCTTTTAAAGTCCTGCTCGCCCAGCAGCGCGGGGCAGGCAGAAGACATAGCCTCAACATCCAAGGGATAGCGATGCCACCACACGGCACCGCGGGACAGCACGGGGCGCGCATCGCGATCGGCAATACGGTATGTATACGTACGGGAATGCGCGTCAAAGCGTGCAGAAAAGCCTTTACGGGCCCTGTAGACCTCGTTAATGGCGATATCTTTGGGCAGCAGGGCATCCATGGCCCGCAGCCACCTACGGCGCGTACAAGCGAGCTCAGCGTCCGTAACGGGCACGCTGATGTACTGAGCCACGGCATGCACGCCGGCATCGGTACGCCCCGCGCACGTCAGATCGATCGGGCGGCGAAGCAGCGTCTCGATGGCTCGACGTAGCTCACCAGCAACCGTCGTCTGTCTCGGCTGCTCGGCAAATCCGCTATACGACGAGCCATCATAGGCCACACGAAATACGAGTGTGGCGTCAAGCTCGGAAATCGAATTGAAATCAGACGGCGCAGTCATGGACGCTCCCAACAAACAAGCAACGGTATCGCGACAAAAAAAGAGGGGTACGCGAACGTACCCCTCGAATATAGCCTATGCAGACGGAATGTCTACTCAGCGGTCTCCTCAGCAGGAGCCTCCTCGGCAGCAGTCTCCTCGACAGCCTCGACCTTCTTGGGAGCAGCGGCCTTCTTGGGGGCCGGAGCAGCCTTCTTGGCCTTAGGCGTGCAAGGCTCGGTGACGAGCTCCATGATAACGATGGGAGCATTGTCGCCCTTGCGGTTACCGAGCTTCATGATGCGGGTGTAACCGCCGTTGCGGTCCTGCCACATGCCCTGGGCAGCCTTGTCGAAGATCTCGGCAACGAGCTGCTTATCGCCGAGCTTGGCGATAGCCAGACGACGAGAGTGCAGGTCGCCCTTCTTGGCCCAAGTGATGATCGGATCGACGACCGAACGCAGCGCCTTAGCGCGGGTCTCGGTGGTCTTGATGCGGTCGTTCTCGAAGAGGGCCTTAGCAAGGCTCTTCTTCATGGCCTTGGTGTGGCTCGCATCGGTGCCGAGCTTCAGGCCCTTCTTAACGTTGTGACGCATGGTCTAGTTTCTCCTCAAATATGCGAAGCATTAAGCCTTCAGGCTCAGGCCCATGGACTCAAGCTTGTCCTTCACTTCCTCGATCGACTTAACACCGAAGTTACGGATGTTGAGCAGATCGTTCTCCGAGAACTCAACGAGTTGACGGACCGAGTGAATGCTGGCGCGCTTAAGGCAGTTGTAAGAACGGACGGAAAGGTCCAGATCCTCGATCTGCTTGTCCAGCTCGGCGTTGTCGTTGGTGACCTCGGGAGCGAAGATCGAAGCCTCCTCCTCAACCTCGGGGGTCTCGGCAAGGTTCATAAAGGCGGCCATATGCTGATTGATGATATTGGCAGCCTGGACCACGGCGTCGCGCGGGGCGATGGAGCCGTTGGTCTCGATCTCGAGGACAAGGCGGTCGTAGTCGGTGTGCTGACCGACACGGCAAGCCTCAACGAGCTTGGCGCAACGGGAAACCGGCGAGTACAGCGAGTCGACGTGGATCACACCGATGGGATCGTTGTCGCGCTTGTTAGCCTCGCCAGAGACATAGCCGCGGCCATAGCCGATGCGCATGCTCATGGTGAGATGGCCACCCTCGGTGAGCGTAGCGATGTGCTGCTCGGGGTTGACCAGCTCAAACTCGGACGGAATAAAGAAGTCCGCACCGGTGACCTCGCAGGGGCCGTCAACCGAGATGGTGGCGGTCGCCTCGTCGGTCGTGCCGAGAGCCCTGAAGACAAGACCCTTGACATTCAGGACGATGTCGGTGACATCCTCGACCATGTTAGGGATGGTCATGAACTCGTGCTGCGCACCATCGATCTGAATAGCCTCGACGGCGGCACCCTCGAGCGAGGACAGAAGAACGCGACGAAGGGAGTTACCCAGCGTATCGCCGTAACCACGCTCGAGCGGCTCGACGGAGACACGAGCAGACGTCTCGTTGATCTCTTCGACCTGAACCTGAGGCCTAATGAATTCTGACATGTATTACCTCCAGCCTCAGCAGCCCGGATGGACTACTTAGAGTAGAGCTCGACGATGAGCTGCTCGTTGATATCACCGCTGATCTGCTCACGCGTCGGCAGAGCGAGCACGTTACCAGACAGCTTCTCGATATCGACCTCGAGCCAGCCAGGGACCTCAAAGCGCTCGGAGGAAATCAGGGCCTCCTTGATGGGGAGGAGGTCACGGAACTTCTCGCCGACAGCGACGACGTCGCCGGCCTTGACGCGGTAGGACGGGATGTCCACGCGCTTGCCGTTCACGGTGAAGTGACCGTGACGGACGGACTGACGAGCCTCTTTGCGGGTACGGGCGAAGCCAAGACGGAAGACAACGTTGTCGAGGCGAGACTCAAGGATGATCATGAGGTTCTCACCGGTGACGCCGTTCATCTTGCGGGCCTTGTTGAAGTAGCCGTGGAACTGCTTCTCCAGAACGCCATAGATAAACTTGACCTTCTGCTTCTCGCGCAGCTGCATGCCGTACTCAGATTCCTTGCGACGGCGCTTGGGCTGACGGATAGATTCCTTCTTGCTGCTGTAACCGAGCTCAGCGGGATCGATCCCGAGCTGACGGCAGCGCTTAAGAACAGGAGTCCTGTCGATTGCCATATTGATACGATCCTTTCAGTTACACGCGGCGACGCTTCTTGGGGCGGCAGCCGTTGTGCGGGATGGGGGTCTTGTCCTGGATGCTCGAGACCTCGAGGCCAGCAGCCTGGAGGGAGCGGATGGCGGTCTCACGACCGGAGCCGGGGCCCTTGACGAAGACGGAAACCTTCTTCATACCGTGCTCCATGGCCTGCTTGGCAGCAGCCTCGGCAGCCATCTGGGCAGCGAACGGCGTGGACTTACGGGAGCCCTTGAAGCCCACCTGGCCAGCCGACTTCCAGGAAATGACGTTGCCCTGGGGATCGGTGATCGAAACGATCGTGTTGTTAAACGTAGAACGAATGTGAGCCTGGCCCACGGAAATATTCTTACGGTCCGCGCGCTTCAGACGGGCAGCGCGAACGTTCTTCTTAGCAGTAGCCATCTATCTAGCGCTCCTTATTTCTTCTTCTTAGCACCGATCTGACGCTTCGGGCCCTTGCGGGTACGAGCGTTAGTGTGGGTGCGCTGGCCGCGGACCGGGAGGCCCTTGCGGTGACGAAGGCCGCGGTTGCAGCCGATGTCCATAAGGCGCTTGACGTTCTGGTTGCGCTCACGGCGGAGGTCGCCCTCAACCATGATCTGGTTCTTATCGATATAATCGCGGATGGCGTTAACCTCATCCTCGGTGAGGTCCTTAACGCGCGTATCCACGTTAACGTTGCACTCGACGCAGATCTTCGTCGCAGTGGTGCGGCCGATGCCGTAAATGTAGGTCAGACCGATCTCAACGCGCTTCTCACGCGGGAGGTCGACACCATTAATACGGGCCAACGTAGTCTCCTCTCTTAACCCTGGCGCTGCTTATGACGGGGGTTCTCGCAAATGACGAGGACCTTGCCATGGCGCCTAATGATTTTGCACTTATCGCACATCTTCTTGACCGAAGGACGTACCTTCATCGTTCTTCCTTTCGGTAGCGCTCAAACTACTTCCCTACTATCTACTCGCCCAGCCGCAGGCGTTTAAAACTATGGCTGGTCTTCACACACAATCCGACCGTAGGTTGAGCTAAGCCTGCAGTCGGAAATGGAGTGCGTGTATGCGTGCCGCTATTTGTAGCGATAGGTGATGCGGCCGCGGGTCAGGTCGTACGGGGAAAGCTCCACGACAACCCTGTCACCGGGGAGAATACGGATGTAATTCATTCGGATCTTGCCAGAAATGTTGCACAGAACCGAATGACCGTTCTCGAGCTCGACCTTAAACATGGCGTTGGGCAGCGGTTCCTTTACCGTACCCTCGAGCTCAATTGCGTCTTCCTTCTTCACAAGCAATCATCTTTCTCTAGAAAACGACAGCGATTGAGTATTTTACAACACGTATGCACGCATCGTAATAACTTCGTAATGGCTCCACAACTAAGTGGAACTTGTTACATTTCTCCGCCTTGGAGCGAACACCAAGCACCTTGGGCATCCGTGGTGAGAATCACCGGACCGTCATTGGTAATGGCGACGGTGTTCTCGTAGTGCGCGGCGGGCAGGTGGTCGTTGGTCGTAACAATCCAACCGTCGGAGCCCGTGCTCACATGGTTGGAACCCATCGTAACCATCGGCTCGATGGCAATGACCATGCCGGCCTGGAGGCGAACGCCCCTCCCCTTCTTTCCATAGTTAGGAACGTTGGGGTCCTCGTGCATCACGCGGCCAATGCCATGGCCAACATAGTCACGAAGAACGCCATAGCCGTGAGACTCGGCGAGAGACTGAACGGCATAACCAACATCCCCGATATGGTTACCGGGGACAGCCTGCTCGATGGCAGCCTTAAGGCAATCGCGCGTAACCTCGCACAGGGCCTTGGCCTCGGGCGTTGGGGTGCCAACGAAAAACGTCCAAGCGTTATCGCCGACCCAACCGTCGACAACGGCTCCCGTATCGATGGAAATGATATCGCCATCGCGCAGGATCATGTCGGGGTTGGGAATACCGTGGACCACGGCATCGTTGATCGATGCGCAAATGGTTCCCGGGAACCCGCCGTAACCCTTAAAGGCCGGGGTGCCGCCATGCATGCGGATAATCTGCTCCGCGAGCTGATCGAGCTCAAAAGTCGAAACGCCGGGGCGCACCATGGCTCCAACGTGGCGGAGCGCCATCTTAGATAGCGCTCCTGCCTTCTTCATCTGCTCGATTTGCGTTGCAGACTTAATCTTGATCATAGACCGAGAGCCTCTTTGACATCCCCGTACACGGTCTCGCGAGCCTGGTCACCGTTGACCGACTTGAGCAGACCCTGGCCACGATAGTAGTCGACGAGCGGGCTCGTGGACTTCTCGTAGACGTCGAGACGGTTCTTGATGGTCTCGGGCTTGTCGTCGTCGCGCTGATACATCTCGCCGGCACACTTGGGGCAGGTAGCATCGGCAGCGGTGCCGGTGTAACCGCAGGCGCGGCAGGTGCGACGCGAAGACAGACGATCGATGATGACCTCGGGGGCCACGTCGACCAGAAGGGCGCAGTCGATCTCGCGACCCATGGCGGAGAGCTCGGAATCGAGCGTCACAGCCTGGGCGGTGTTGCGCGGGAAACCGTCGAGGATGAAGCCCTGCTGGGCGTCATCGGCGGCAAGGCGCTCCTTGACAAGGTCGATCACGAGCTGGTCGGGAACGAGCTCGCCGGCGTCCATGTACTTCTTAGCCTGAATACCAAGCTCGGTGCCACCCTTGACGGCAGCACGCAGCAGGTCGCCCGTGGAAATGTGAGCGACGCCGAACTCGGCGACGAGCTCCTGTGCAACGGTGCCCTTGCCGGCACCCGGAGCTCCGAGCAATACGAGGTTCATGAGCAATCCTCCTCTAGCCTATTTAAAGAATCCATCGTAATCATACATCTTGATCTGGCCTTCGAGCTTGTCGACCGTGTCGAGCACGACGCCGACCATGATGAGGATGGACGTGCCGCCAAATGCCTGGATCAGATGGTTACCCGTGAAGGAGAAGATGATCGAAGGCACGATGGCGATGAGCGCCAAAAAGACAGCGCTGGGAAGCGTGATCTTGTTGAGCGCGTTCTTGATGTAGGCCGCGGTAGCCCTACCCGGACGCACGCCCGGAATAAAGCCGCCCTGCTTCTTAAGGTTGTCGGCCGTGTCATCGGGGTTGAACACCATGGAGGTGTAGAAGTACGCGAAGAACACGATGAGGACAACATTAAGCACCCAGTTGAGCCAACCAGTTGAAAGCGCAGAGGCAACTGCCTGGATCCAGCCGATGCCGGGGAAGAACACGGCAATCTGAGCCGGGAAGTACAGCAGCGCCGAAGCGAAGATGATCGGCACGACGCCCGCGGTGTTGACCTTGATGGGCAGGTAGGTGGTCTGGCCACCCATCATGCGACGGCCAACAACGCGCTTGGCATAGGAGACCGGGATGCGGCGCTGGCCGCGCTCAAGGAAAACGATCAGCGGAATAACCAGCAGGATGATGGCGCAGATGATCACCATGGTGATGATGCCACCGGCATTGCCCTCGGTGCTGGAGAAGATAGCCTGCGGCAGACCGGCCATGATGTTCGCAAAGATGATCAGCGACATGCCATTGCCGATACCACGCTGGGTGATGAGCTCACCAATCCACATGATCAGCATGGCACCCGCGGTGAGCGTGCCGACGACCATGAGGTCGAAGATGATCTCGGGAGCGCCGGCGCCGTTGAAGCTAATGCCGAAGCTCTTAAAGAGGAAGAGGTAACCCACGGAGTTGAGGATTGCCAGAGCCAGGGTGAGGTAACGCGAATACTGCGTAATCTTGGTCTGACCGACCTCGCCCTCGCGGGCAAGCTCGTGCAGGGAAGGCACGACGGCCTGGAGCATCTGGAGGATGATCGAGCTGGTGATGTAAGGCATGATGCCCAGCGAAAACACCGACACATAGCTCAACGCGCCGCCAGAGAAAAGATTCAGGAGGGCCATAGCACCTGCGGCGACCGAATTGTTATCGGTCGAGAAAAGGCCCAGCATCCCCTGGAAGGGAATGCCGGGCACAGGAACGTGCGCACCAATGCGGTACACGACGAGCATAGCTATGGTAAAAAGAATCTTTTCGCGCAGTTCTTTGATGCGGAAAGCATTCTTAAGACCATTTAGCACGGCAGCTCGACCTTTCCGCCGGCGGCCTCGATCTTGGCCTGCGCAGAAGCGCTGACCTTGTCGACCTTGACCGTGAACTTCTTGGTGAGCTCACCATTGCCGAGCACCTTGACGGGCTCGAACTCGCTCTTGGTGATACGAGCGGCCTTAAGAGCGGCACCGTCGATCACGGCGCCGTCCTCGAACTTACGCTCGAGACGCTCAACGTTAACAGCGGTGTACTCGATACGACGGGGGTTGCGGAAGCCCGGAAGCTTGGGCAGACGCATAGCCAGCGGAGTCTGGCCACCCTCGAAGCCGGCACCCTTGGTGCCGCCAGAGCGGGAACCCTGGCCCTTCTGGCCGCGGCCAGAAGTGGTGCCGTGACCCGAAGAATTGCCACGGCCGACGCGCTTGCGGTTCTTGGTGGAACCGGGCGCGGGAGTAAGATCGTGAAGCTGCATTTGCTACTCCTCTACAATCTCGACAAGGTGCTTGACCTTGAAGATCATGCCGCGGACGGACTCGTTGTCAGCAATCTCGCGAACCTCGCGGATCCTGTGGAGACCGAGGGCACGGACAGTACGGACCTGGTCCTGCTTGCAACCGTTGGTGCTGCGGACCTGCTTGATCTTGATGGTGTCAGCCATGCTTAGTTCTCCTTACCGACGAACATCTCGGAGACCGTCAGGCCACGGCGAGCCGCGACGTCCTCAGGGCTGGAGAGCTCCTTGAGGCCCTCGACGGCAGCCTTGATGATGTTGAGGCCGTTGTCGGTACCGAGGGACTTGGACAGGACGTTCTTGATGCCAGCAAGCTCGAAGAGGGGACGCACAGCGCCGCCGGCGATAACGCCGGTACCCTCGACAGCGGGCTTGATGATGATGCGGCCGGCACCAAAGTGACCGAGAACCTCGTGCGGGATGGTGCCCTGCTCGGTCACCGGCACGTGGAACATGTTCTTCTTGGCATCGAGAGACGCCTTGGAGATGGCCAGGGGCACCTCAGCGGACTTGCCCATGCCAACGCCGACGTTGCCCTTGCCGTCGCCAACGACGACGAGAGCGACGAGGCTCATGCGACGACCACCCTTGACGGTCTTCGACACGCGGTTGATGTAAACGACGCGCTCCTCGAACTCGGAGGCCTCGCGCTGCTGCTTCTGATTACGAGCCATGTGCTACATACCTCCTAGAACTCGAGACCGGCGGCACGAGCACCGTCGGCGAGGGCCTTGACGCGGCCATGGTAGATACGGCCACCGCGATCGAAGGCGACCTTGGTGATGCCGGCCTCGATGGCGCGCTTGCCAACGAGCTGACCGACCTTCTCCGCAGCCTCCTTGTTCGAGGTGTGGGTGCCCTTGAACTCGGCCTCGAGGGTCGAGGCAGAGACGAGCGTCAGGCTGGAGCCCTTGCTGTCGTCGATGATCTGGGCATAGATGTTGGCGTTAGTACGGGTCACGCGAAGACGCGGACGCTCGGAGGTACCCGAGACCTTGCCGCGAACACGACGCTGACGACGCTTGAGGCCTTCCAGCTTCGCCTTATGCTTGTTCATACGTAAACTCCTAAAAAGGTTGATCTTGCCAGCACCTGACGGGGTGCTGGTCTTATGCGAGTGAGTCGGTTACGACTACTTGGCGGCCTTACCCAGCTTGCGGCGGATGTGCTCGCCAACGTAGTGGATACCCTTGCCCTTGTAAGGCTCGGGAGGACGATGGCCGCGGATCTCAGCGGCGATCTGACCGACCTGCTGCTTGTTGATACCCTTGACGTTCACGTGGGTGTTGTCGGGAACCTCGAAGGTGATGCCCTCGGGAGCCTCGACGATCACGGGGTGCGAGAAGCCCAGGGAGAACTCGAGGTTCTTGCCCTTCTGCTGCACGCGGTAACCGACGCCGGCGAGCTCGAGCTTCTTCTCGAAGCCCTCGGAAACGCCAACCACCATGTTGTGGATGAGGGCGCGGGTGAGGCCGTGGCGGGCACGGGTCTCACGCTCGTCGTCGGGACGGGAAACGGTGAGGACGTTGTCCTCGATGTTGATAGCGAGCTTCTCAAAGACATCGAGCTCGAGCTGGCCCTTGGGGCCCTTGACGACAACGTTGTTGCCGTTGACTGCCACTTCGACTCCGGCGGGAATCTGGACAGGCTTATTACCGATACGAGACACGGTGATCTCCTTTCCTTCTACCTACCGAGCGAATTACCAGACGTAAGCGATGATCTCGCCGCCGACGTTGTGCTTGCGAGCATCGCGGTCGGTCATGACGCCATGGCTGGTGGAAATAATGGCGGTACCAAGGCCACCGCGGACGCGGGGCATGTCGGCAACGCCGGTGTACTTACGCAGGCCCGGCTTGGAAATGCGGCGGATGCCGTTGATGACTTTAGCCTTCTTGGGACCATACTTAAGCGTGATGTGCAGAGTCTTCTGGGGAACGGTGTCCTCGACATCGTAGCCCTCGATGTAGCCCTCCTCGTGCAGAACACGAGCGATCTCGACGAGCTTCTTGCTGCTCGGCATGGAGACCGTGGCCTTGTTCACAGAGTTAGCGTTACGGATGCGCGTAAGCATATCTGCGATCGGGTCTGTAAGGTTCATACAGATTCTCCTTCGTTCTTGATGAACACGTGCTCTTGGTTCTTCGCCGCCCTTAACGGCAAAGCCTAACTAGCGCGTTTTCCCTGTTCCAAACGGATGCTTGAAACGCTGGTTGTGACTTACCAGCTGGCCTTCTTAACGCCGGGAAGCTCGCCCTTGAGTGCAAGCTCACGGAAGCAGACACGGCACAGGCCGAACTTGCGGTACACAGAGTGCGGACGGCCGCAGCGCTGGCAGCGCGTGTACTCACGAGTAGAGAACTTCTGCTTGCGATTGCACTTGACGATCATCGATGTCTTAGCCACTTATATCCTCCTCACATAGAGTATTGTTCGCCCCAAACGCCGCCCCCTTGTGGGAACGGCGCTTATAGGGCAGGTGAACCTATTTCTTGAACGGGAAACCGAAGGCGTCCAGAAGGGCCTTGGCCTCCTCATCGGTGTTGGCGGTGGTCACGAAAGTGATGTCCATACCACGCTGGTGATCGACGGAATCGAAGTCGATCTCGGGGAAGATGAGCTGCTCGGTGACGCCCATGGAGAAGTTACCACGGCCGTCGAAGCTCTTGGCGGAGATGCCGCGGAAGTCGCGGATACGGGGGATCGCGACGGAGGTCAGACGATCGAAGAACTCCCACATACGGTCGCCACGCAGGGTAACCTTGCAGCCGATCGGCATACCAGCGCGCAGGCGGAAGGTAGCGATGGACTTGCGGGCACGGGTGATCATCGGCTGCTGGCCGGTGATGGCGCGCAGGTCGCGCACGGCACCGTCGATGGCCTTGGAATCGGTAGCGGCCTCGCCGACACCCATGTTCACGACGATCTTCTCAAACTTGGGGATCATCATGACGTTCTCGTACTGGAACTTGTCCTGAAGCTGCTGCTTGACCTCGTTGTTGTACTTGGTCTTCAGACGCGGCACATACTTCTCTTCTGCCATTGTTCACTCCTTCTTGGGGTTTTAAGCACGGGGCGTGGCCACGGTGGGTTGTCCTCGTGCCTCCTGACTGCATCCGCACCGCTCATGGCATTTTGCGGTTTGGACTCGACGCAGCAGGAGCCGACAAAACAATCGGTACTATACGCGCATCGGGAGCGTATTTCCAGAAAAACCTCGTCTGCCTGCACAACTCCACAACTCCCCCGCACAAATTGATCCCTAGAGGACGGAGGAAAATGGCAGTTGCGGTGAAATAGAGACTGTATGATGGCTTAACAAGCTTAAACAGTCCCTACTCCACCGCAACTCATATATGGGGCGTTATTTTTGGCGCGGGAGGACCAGGTTGAGGATCACAGCAACGAGCGCGGCGACGGCAATGGAGGATCCGCCAAAGACGGTGCCAACCCATGCGGGGAATCCAGCGCCGGCAAGCGCGCCGGCCGTGCGCTCAATGCCCGTGCCAAAGGCGATAGAGAGACCCATGAGCGTGGTATCGCGCTGAGACAAGCCGTGGCGGGCAAACATGACCACACCGTTCATGCCGATGGTCGCGAACACGCCGATCGTGGCGCCGCCGATTACCGGCTGCGGAATGGACGTGAGTACCGCCGCACACTTGGGCAGCAGGCCCGCGATGAGCAAGATGACGGCGGCAAGCGTAAAGACCATGCGGTTGACGACCTTGTTCTCGGCGATAATGCCCACATTCTGGCCAAAGGTTGCCGTGGGGACGCCGCCCAAAAAGCCCGACAGCATACCGACCAGGCCGTTGGCGATCAGGCCACCCGAGATCTGGCTATCGGTCGCAGGGGTATCGAGCGCAGCAGAGGACACGGCGGCAAACTCGCCCATGACCTGTACTGCGTTGACAATGGCGACAACGCCCACAACGGCGCACGCGGCCGGGTCGAACACCAGGCGATGGGCGCCCAGGGCCGGCGGGGCGAACCAGCTGGCGGTCGCGATGGCCGAGAAATCGACCATGCCCAACACCGCAGCCAAAACAAAGCCCGCGCAGATACCAGCCAGGATGCTGCCCAGCCTAAGCGCGCCCTTGCCGTAGTTGCCAGCCATAAAGGTGACGACGAACGTCACAAGTGCGACGGCCCAGTTGGTGACACTGCCAAAATCGGCCGCGCCCTCCCCGCCCGCCATGGAGGCAACTGCCACTGGGCATAGCGACAGGCCAATGACAAAGATGACGGTGCCAAGCACCGGAGCCGGGAACAGAAAACTCACGCGCCTAAACAGTAGGCCGAATAGCACGACGAGCGCGCCGCCGATTACCTGGGCGCCCAGCACGGCCTCAAAGCCAAGCTCAAGACCGACTGCCTTGAGCGCCGGCACGAAGGTAAAGCTCGCACCCATCACAATGGGCAGGCCCGAACCGACGACGCCTTTTATGGGGAACTGTTGAAGGAAAATGTCGAGCGCCGAGAGAACCAGCGATGCCTGGATGACAGCGGCTTCCTCTTGAGGGGTAAAGCCACAGACCGACGCGATAATGATGGCGGGCGTGACGATACCCGCGAATGCCGCCAGCACATGCTGCAGTGCATGGGGTAATACCTGCACAAACGAAACTTTTCCCGTACGCTCGAACAGGGCATCCCCTGCTGCCGACTCTGCCATTTGCGCCTCCCATACCCTAGGCAGCGGCCCCATGCCGCTCAACGGTCGGACATTATAGGGCATATGGCACAGGTAGCATTTTGACCCGCAACCCTGCATCCCCCGGGGTCAAACAGCAGTTGCGGTGAAATAGTTCCTGGCTGACCGCCCGTCAGGCTTATCTAGGAACTATTTCACCGCAACTTATTAATGGGGATGCGATTAGCGCTTACGGGGGACGAGTTTGGTACGGCGCAGGTGAATCATCTCGGCAGCGATGGAGATAGCGATCTCCTCGGGGTCCTCGGCCTCGATGGCGACTCCGATCGGCAGGTGCAGCTCGCCGATTTGCTCCTGCGTAAAGCCCTCCTGCTCCAGGCGGGCACGCACAAAGGCCGTCTTACGGCGCGAGCCCAAGCAGCCCAGATAGGCGGGTTTGGCGCGCATGGCCTGAATCACCACGTCGATATCGGACTTGTGGCCTGCTGTGGCAACGACCACCAGGTCGCGCGGGCCGATGGGGCACTGCTCGCTCAGGTTCTTGTAGTCGACCAGACGACGGTCGTAGACACCGGGCACCCATTCGGGGGTCAGCGTGCCGGGGCGGTCGTCGCAGGCCACGACGGCAAAACCCGCCGCCGTGAGCACCCGCGCCGTCGCGGCGCCCACGTGGCCGCAGCCAAAGATATAGGTCAGGCCCTCGGGGCAGAGCGTCTCGATATGCGCCGCGGGAATCTCGGAGGCGGCGTTGGTGTAGGTGACCTTACTCCCCTCCTCCACCAGCGAAAGCCCGGGGCAGCCCGCAATGGTGCGGCGCGATTCCTCGCCATGGTACTCGGCCACATCGCCCTCGAGCGCGCTCGCGATAAACGGCTCAAAGTCGATGACGAAGTCGCCGATGCGCCGATAGGCCAAGACGTCGGCAACCGACTGGAACAACGGTGCCTGAGTCGCATCCAAATGCAGGTAGCACAGGCAGATGGCTCCGCCGCAGATCATGCCGGTATCGGAGTTCTCGCCGCCCATGGTGTAGCGGACCAGACGCGATTGCCCTGCGGCCAGCAGCTCGCGCGCCTCGTCCAGCGCAAAAAGCTCAATCTTGCCGCCGCCGATGGTGCCCGCTTGGCTGGCATCGGCAAAGACGGCCATCCAAGCGCCCACGCCGCGTGGTGATGACCCCGCCGTACCGGCCACGACCACGAGCTCGCACGTCTCGCCAGCACGCAGGGCGGCAAGCGCCGCATTCACAACATCGAGCTTTTCCATTGCCGCCTTCTATCCTCTAAAGACATCGGTGAGCATAGCGAGTGCCTCGAGCACGCCGCCGCCGACCGATGTCGCCTTGTCCGAAATATAGTTGATGTAGCTGGCGTCGCCGCGCGGATCGACATCGGCGCATTTAAAGCCCTCAGTCACCTGCACGCCGTTCGCCAAAAGCCCGCGCAGACAGCCATCGATCTGCGTATACATGGGCGTATCGCCCGCGTAGCCAATCACGTCTCCGGCGCTCACGATGTCGCCGATTGCGCGGTCGGACCGAAACACGCCGGCGGCGGGGCTATGGATAACGCGCTCCTTGCCATAGCCGCCGATCAAGCCCGGCACACCCGTGTTGGGCTGGGGCGAACCTTGGGTAATGACACGGCCCAGGAAATGCCCGCGCATGGTCTCGACCACGGCGTCGCAGTCAACCGGCGCGGTAAAGCCCGGCCCCACGGCGATGACGGCAGGCGCCATGTCGCGCGTGGTGCCCAGGTTGCGCTTGGCCAAAATCGCATCGACCACAGCCGCGGGTTTAAGCTCATCGAGCATCTTGGCCTGGGGGTCCACCACAACGGCGACGTCTCCAGCCTCGGTAATCGCAAGCACCTCAGCCGGCGTCCGTGCCAAGCGAGCGCGAATGCCTTCGACCTCGACCTCACCCAGGCGAATGGCCTCGCAAAAACTGATTGTGCGGCGGATGCACGTGGGAACCGCGATATCGGCCATGACAACCGACACGCCGGCGCGCACCAAACGGGCAGCGACACCCGTGGCGATATCGCCAGCGCCGCGAACATAAACGAGCATTCCCGGGGCACCTCCCTGTGCTACGGTTTGATCAGAGCAAAAGCGGTTCGACCGCTACTCTGATGATTATTTATTATCACAGTATTATACGGCGGTGAACAGATGGAAACGACGAGCGGAAACCTTGCCTCCGCGCTCAAGATCGAGCCGGGCATAACCGCAATTATCGGCAGTGGCGGCAAGTCGACCTTGCTGAAGACGCTGGGCCTTGAGCTTATGCGCGCTGGCGGCCGCGTGCTCCTCTGCACTACCACGCACATGTTTCCCGTCGCCGGCGTGCCATGGGACGGGTCGAGCCGTCGCCTGGACGCCGCGCCATGGAAGCCGGGGGCCCTGCATGTTCCCGGCTGCACCTGCGAGGCATGCGCGGGACTTGTCCGCGGAGGCATCTGCCAGGCAGGTGTTTTGGACCCGGAGACAGGCAAGCTCTCCGCCCCCGCCGAGCCGCTCGGCGAGCTGGCACGGCGCTTTGACTATGTGTTGGCCGAGGCAGATGGCAGCAAGCGACTCCCGCTCAAGGCGCATGCCGCCTGGGAGCCGGTAATTCCAGCCGCCACGGCAAACGTTGTCTGGGTCGTCGGCGCCTCGGGGCTGGGCAAGCCCGTCGCCGAGGTTGTCCACCGCCCCGAGCTCTTCTGCGAGCGTTGCGGCTGCGAGCCCACCGACACTGCCACCCCAGGGCGCGTCGCCCAGGTGCTCAATGCCGAGATGCAGGCGCTGGGACTCTGCACCGCACGCGTCATGCTCAACCAAGTCGACACGCTCAGCGACCCCACGATGGCCGACCGCTTCGAGACAGCTCTCGACCGCCCCATCGTCGCCACCAACCTCAAGTAGCCGGCGCTGCCCCACCAGACCTATAAGTTGCGGTGGAATAGTTCCTGAAACGGCCTATTTGGCGGCTAAACAGGAACTATTTCACCACAACTGCGGAGGGGACACGGCATCTTTGCTGCTAGCGGGGGACGTAGCGGCCGGGTTGGGCTCCGGTGGGCTCGCCGTCGCGTGCCGCCAGCACGCCGTTCACAAACACGGCCTTGGCGCGGCCATGTGCCTCAAAGCCCTCGAGCGGCGTGTAGTCCACGGCCTGATGCTGCGTCGCGGCGCTAATCGTCCAGCGCGCCTTGGGATCCCACACGCACACGTCGGCATCGGAGCCCTCGGCAAGACAGCCCTTGTGCGGATACATGCCAAAAACGCGCGCCGGATTCTCGCTCATCAAGCGGCACAGATCCTCGGGACCCAGCTGTCCCTCAAAGCTCGTGGCAATCGCAACGGGACGATGCTCCACGCCGGGCCCGCCGTTGGGAATCGCGCGGAAATCATCGCGTCCTCGGTCCTTTTGCCCGTGCAGGTTAAAGCTGCAATGATCGGTCGCAATAGTATCGATCTCGCCAGCCACAAGCGCCTCGCGCAGCGCGGCACGGTCACCGGCATGGCGCAGCGGCGGGCTCATCACGTACTTGGCGCCCGCAAAGCCGTCCTCGCCCTGCTCCAGATAGCAGGTGTCGTCGAGCATCAGATACTGAGGGCAGGTCTCGACATAGATGTTCTTCTGCCCGTGCGCTTTGGCAGCGCGAATGGCCTCGAGCCCCAGCTTGGTCGAAAGGTGCACCACGTTGACCGGAGCGTCCCCGGCCAAGTGCGCCAGATACAGCAGGCGGCTCACGGCCTCGGCCTCACACACGTCCGGACGGCTGAGCGCATGGCCCTCGGGCCCGTGGATACCCTGATCAAACACGCGCTTCTGCAGCGCGTTGACCAACGTGCCGTTCTCGCAATGCACGCACAGGATACCGCCCACGCGCTTGAGCTCCTCCAGCACCTCGAGCGTCTCGGCATCGTCCAGGCGCAGATGGTCGTAGGCAAAGTAGGTCTTAAACGACGACACGCCCGCCTCGCGCATGGCCGAAAGATCGGCGCGGTTGCGCTCATTCCACTCGGCAAGCGCCATATGGAAGGCATAGTTGGCGGTGCAGGTGCCGTCGGCGCGATGATGCCACTCGACCAAGGCATCGGGCATGGTCACGCCGCGATCGGCCGTCGCGTAGTCCACAATGGTCGTCGTGCCGCCGCAGGCAGCCGCGCGCGTGCCGGTCTCAAAGCTATCGGCTGTCCAATCCATGCCGGTCCAGCACTGCATGTGCGTGTGCCCATCGATAAAGCCCGGGAACACCCAGCAGCCCGCAGCATCCTCGACGGTATCGCCCTCGGCCGGCTCAATCGCCGCGGCAATCCGTACGATCTTATCGCCATCCATGGCAAGATCGGCGCGGCGAAGCCCCTGGGGCGTCACGAGTGCGCCGTTTTTGATGATAATCATAATTGCTCCTTATTGATTGATGCAGTTGGCCACGCGATCAAAATACGAGCAGGCGGCGATATGCTCCGTTATGCGTCGCTGTCCCTTGACGGTATCGACGTCCCACAGCTCGTAGGCACGCGCCTCGACCAGCACCACGTCGGTACGGTCCTTGAGGATCGAACCGCCGCCGTCCTTACCCTCAAGACACATAAGTGCATCGAACAGTTCCGCCGGAAAGAGCACCGGGCTCGAAGGCTCACCGTTGCACGCAAGACGCACCGGATACTTGCGGCCACGCTCATCAAACGCGCGAACCATGGCCTCAAAAGAATCCGAACTCACGAGCGGCTGGTCGCCCGGCAAAAAGAGGCAGCCTTTCCAGTTGCGATCGACCCCCCACGAAAGGCCCGCACGGACGCTTTCGCTCCTGAGCTTGCCATCGTGCAGCACATACGGGCAATGCTTGTCCTCGCAAATCTGGGCGACCTCGGGCCAACGCGTCGAAACCACAACGTCAAAGCCCCGGGGAACCGAATCGATGGTCCGGGCAATCAGCGGCTCGCCATAGATATCGGCAAGCATCTTGTTAGAGCCAAACCGCTTGCCCTCGCCCGAAGCCATAATCACGCAACCAAGTTTCATGGTGATACCTCCCCTGAAACCATCGTACCCATAACTCGCGCCGCGGGCATCCACATCGAAGGCGCTTATCCCGCACGCCCGCGATGCAAAAAAGGGGCACCCCGCCGGTTGGCAGAGCGCCCCCTTTACATGGCTTACCTCAACCCGGCTTTAGGCCTGGAACCAACGGGCGGTGTTGCGCTCGTCGAGGGCCTTGAGGGTAGCGGCGGGATCGGCAACCTTCTGCAGGAACATCATGGCTGCGATAGCGTACGGCTTGTAGCTGGCCTCCTTGTACATGCCCACGCGGTGCATGTCGAAGACGTCGGCGTTGACCTCGCCGTGCTCGCAGGAGACACCGGAGATGTCGGCAGGCAGCGGGTGCATAAAGATGGTGTCCTGACCGTTGGCAGTCTTCTCCATGAGCTCGGTCGTGGAGCACCAGTCCTGATGGGTGGCGTTCTGGGCGAGCAGCTCCTTCTCGAGCGCGGCGATGCCGGCGTCGTCGCCCTCGGCGTACAGGTTGGTGCGCTTCTCCATGGCGGCAAACGGAGCCCAGCTCTTGGGAATCACGATGTCGGCGCCCTCGAAGGCCTCGGCCATGGTGTTGACCTGCTTAAAGGTGGTGCCGGACTCGGCGGCATAGCCCTTTGCGCGCTCGACGACCTCGGGCATGAGGTCGTAGCCCTCGGGGTGAGCCAGGGTGACGTCCATGCCAAAGCGGGGCAGCAGGCTGATCAGCGACTGCGGGCAGGACAGCGGCTTGCCGTAAGAGGGCGAATAGGCCCAGGTGACGGCAACCTTCTTGCCCTTGAGGTTCTCAAGGCCGCCAAACTCGTTGATGAGGTAGAGCATGTCGGCAGAGGACTGCGTGGGGTGATCGGAGTCGGACTGCAAGGAGATGAGCGTGGGACGGTGATCCAGAACGCCGTCCTCGTAGGCCTGCTGGACAGACTCGGAGACCTCGGCCATGTAGGCGTCGCCCTTGCCGATGTACATGTCATCGCGGATGCCGATGACGTCGGCCATGAAGGAGATCATAGTAGCGGTCTCGCGGACGGTCTCGCCGTGAGCGATCTGGGACTTCTTCTCGTCCAGGTCCTGCAGCTCAAGGCCGAGCAGGTTGGCGGCCTTAGAGAAGGAGAAACGCGTACGGGTGGAGTTGTCGCGGAACAGGGAGACGGCCAGGCCCGAGTCGAAGATCTTGGACGAAACGTTGTTCTCACGCAGCTCGCGCAGGGCGTCGGCGACGATGTAGAGCGCCTTGAGCTCATCGGTGGTCTTGTCCCAGGTGTGCAGGAAATCGCTGCCGTACATGCCCTTAAAATCGAGGCCGTTCAGCTGCTCGACGAGCTCGGTAAACTTGGCGTCCATGTAAATATCCTTTCCAAAGATGAAACGATTGCAATGAGTAGATGTGCTCCGGCATGCGCGTGTGGCTAGAACATGCAGAGCGCTATGACGAGGACCCGCTACCGTTGAGGAAGCATGGGAGATAACGACTGCGGGCCCCAAGTCAACAGGAGGTGCCGGGGACACGAGCGGCCCCCGGCTCAACAAAATCGAGGAATGGGACTAATCGATCTTGTTGTTGGTCAGACCGGCGCGGAACACGGTGGCGTCGCCATCGGCCTTGCTCGGATCGTAGAGGTTCAGGGCAGCCACGTACATGGCGGCAGCGGTGACCAGGTCGTCCTTGTAGGTGACCTCGTTGGGAGCGTGAGCCTGAGACTCGGCACCCGGGCCAAAGCCCACGCAGGGGATGCCATAGCGGCCCTGGATGGAAACGCAGTTCGTGGAGAAGGTCCACTTGTCGCACAGCGGACGACCGGTGCGCTTGTCCATGCTGGGCTCGCAGCCGATGCGCTCGTCACCGAACATGGCCTTGTGGGCGTCGACGAGGGCCTTGACGTGCGGAGCGGTCTCCTTGTTGATCCACGTGGGGAAGTAAGCCTCGGTCTCGTAGACCTCGCCGGTCCAGGACGGACGGTCGTACATGTACATGGAGACCTTCACGTCGTCGCCGTACTTCTTGGCTGCCGGCAGGTTGCGGATCTCGTCCAGGCAGGACTCCCAGGTCTCGCCGGCGGTCATGCGACGGTCGATGGAGATGGCGCAGGAGTCAGCGACAGCGCAGCGGCTGGGGCTGGTGTAGAAGATCTGGCTGACGGTGCAGGTGCCGCGGCCCAGGAAGCGGGCGTCCTCGAAGTGCTCGGGGTTGTACTTGGGGTCGAGCATCTTGACGAGGCCCTTGATGTCGGTCGACTCGTCGCAGCCGTTGTTGTTGAGAGCGCGGACGTCGGCGATGATGTCGGCCATCTTGTAGATGGCGTTGTCGCCGCGGTCGGGAGCGGAGCCGTGGCAGGAGGTGCCGTGAACGTCGACGCGGATCTCCATACGGCCGCGGTGACCGCGATAGATGCCGCCGTCGGTGGGCTCGGTGGAAATGACGAACTCGGGCTTAATGCCGTCCTTGTTGTAGATGTACTGCCAGCACATGCCGTCGCAGTCCTCTTCCTGGACGGTGCCGACGACCATGATCTTGTAGCCCTCGGGGATGAGGCCCATGTCCTTCATCATCTTGGCAGCGTAGGTAGCAGAAGCCATGCCACCCTCCTGGTCGGAGCCGCCGCGGCCGTAGATGATCTCGTCGGTCTCGTAGCCCTCATAGGGATCGGCATCCCAGTTCTCGATGTTGCCGATGCCGACGGTGTCGATGTGGGAGTCGATGGCGATGATCTTGTCGCCCTCGCCCATAAAGCCCATAACGTTGCCCAGGCCGTCGACCTTGACCTCGTCATAGCCAAGGTTCTCCATCTCGGCCTTGATGCAAGCGACAACCTCGCCCTCCTCGCAAGACTCAGAGGGGTGGGAGATCATAGCGCGCAGGAAGCGAGTCATATCAGCACGATGGGACTCAGCAGCGTTTTTAATTGCCTCGAAATCGAGTTCCTTAGTCATAACAGTCAACCTTTCTACAAGGGTTTACCTACAGGTAGATATTTCAGATAGATCACTTGTGCCAAGCAGCGTGAGGTTGAGCACCCCACAAGCAAGTAAACGTAGGGTGGCGGAGCATATGTTTGCTCCGTCGCGAGTTCCGCACGCAAAGGAAAGCACTTAATGTGCTTTCCGTCTTGCGCAGGACTGTTCGAGCAGGGAGCAAACATATGCTCCGCCACCCGGACAGGTCAGCCTGCTAGCAAGTCGGGTACTCGCCCTCCCAGACGATGCGACGGTACTGATCCGGATCGGTGTCGCCCTCGGTGGAGAAGCAGAGCACGGAGCTCGTCTTGTCCAGGCCGATGAGCTCCTTGAGCTCGGCGTACTCGGGGTCGAGCATGAGGGTCTCGACCAGACCGGTGGTCACTGCGCCGGACTCGCCGGAGATGACGCGCGGGTCGCCCTTCTCGGGAGCGCCCAGGGTGCGCATGCCGCGAGCGGTGACCCAGTCGGGGCAGGACACGAAGGCGGTGGTGTGGTTGCGCAGGATATCCCAGCCCAAGATGTTGGGCTCGCCGCAGCACAGGCCGGCCATGATGGAGGGCATGTCACCGTCCACGATGCGCGGATCTCCGTCGCCGGCGGCAGCGCCCTTGTACAGGCAGGCGGCCGGTGCGCACTCAACCACGACGAAGGTGGGCGGGTTATCGGGATACAGGTTGGTGAAGTAGCCCACCACGGCGCCGGCGAGCGAGCCTACGCCAGCCTGGACAAAGACGTGCGTCGGGCGGTTGATAGCCATCTCGCGCAGCTGCTCGGCAGCCTCGGAAGCCATGGTGCCGTAGCCCTCCATGATCCAGGACGGGATCTTCTCGTAGCCCTCCCAGGCGGTGTCCTGAACGATGACGCCGCGCTCGCAGGCGTCGGCCTCGGCGGCGGCCATGCGCACGCACTCGTCATAGTTGACCTCTTCGATGGTCACCGTGGCGCCCTCGGCGGCAATGTTATCGAAGCGGGGCTTGGTGGAACCCTTAGGCATGTGCACGACAGCCTTCTGGCCCAGCTTGTTGGCAGCCCATGCCACGCCGCGGCCATGGTTGCCGTCGGTGGCGGTAAAGAAGGTGGCCTGGCCAAAGTCCTTGGCCAGCTGATCGGAGGTCAGGTAATCGAAGGTGCAGTCGGCAACGTCCTTGCCGGTCTCGTCGGCAATGTAGTTGGCCATGGCAAACGAGCCGCCCAGAACCTTAAAGGCGTTGAGGCCAAAGCGATAACTCTCGTCCTTAACGCACAGGTTGGACAGGCCCAGACGCGCGGCCTGGCCGTCCAGGCGGGCAAGCGGAGTGACGGTGTACTGGGGGAACGACTGGTGGAAGGCGCGGGCCTTCTTCACGTGGTCGAGACTCATGATTCCCAAGTGCTTGTCATCGCTCTTGGGCATCGTGTTGCCCGCCCACTGGATCTTATCGGCCATACGGTGAACTCCTTAAGTTCTCTCTTGCCGGCCCCCGCATACGCGTTTCAGCCCATTCCCATTCATGCGACTGAACTTTTATGTGGATGCCAAACAAAAAGTTTGTTAGTAATGTTCTATCACACTTTTTGATTGGCATACCTAACGAATTGTTTGTTGCCGTAATCGGTACTATTTCGGCGCCGAACGGTCATGAATTGCCTTGTTGATGGATTTGTTTGCGAACAGGTGTGGTTTATGGCACAGTGAGCCCAAACTGATTTTTAGGAAGGCACCCATGACCCCCGCACAGATTGAGTTCTACAAGCGCCTCGCACACGGTCTGGCGCTCCAATTTGGCCCCAACTGCGAAGTCGTCGTCCACGATCTGGAGACCGAAGACGTGGACCACTCCATCGTAGTGATCGAAAACGGCCACGTCAGCGGGCGCAAACTGGGTGACGGCCCCAGCCATATTGTGTTTGAGTCCATGCACGAGGGCGCCACCGATGTACACGACCGCGAGCCGTACCTCACCAAAACCACCGATGGCAAGCTGCTCAAGTCCTCGACCATTTTTATCCGCAACGACGAGGGCAAACCCGTCGGCATTTTGGGCATCAACTTTGACATTACGCTCATGAAGGCTTTTGAGCGTTCGCTCGACGCCTTTACCGGCACCGGCGGCACGGGCTACACCGAGCCCGAGCCCATTACCAAGAACATCGGCGACCTGCTCGAGGACCTGCTGCACGAGTGCGAGCAGTTTGTGGGCAAGCCCGCAGCCCTCATGACCAAAGACGAGCGCATTCGCGCCATTGGCTACCTCGACCGTCGCGGCGCCTTCCTCATTTCCAAGTCGAGCGAGCGCGCCTGCGAGTTCTTTGGCATCTCTAAGTACAGCTTCTATAGCTACCTCAACGAGGCAAAGGCTGCCGCCGGCGATAAGTAGGCACTCGCCTGGATTGCCCCTCCCCTTTTGGGCGCAAGTTCTGGAAAGCACGAATCCAAGACCGAGCCGCTTGGGAAGTTCCATATAATCGATGTCATTAGTATTTCGAAAGGGTGGAACAGAATGGCGTTGAGCAAGGCATCATGCACCGGTCGTGGATTGATTCCGGCAATTGGTGGACATGTGCACCGCACGTTCGATGAGGGTGAAGACGACCTGTTTTCGCTGAGCCTTGACGACGTGATGGATGATCGCCCGTGGACCGCCGACGAACTCATGGGCGGCGGGGCTCGCCCGTCAAGCCCCAATCCCGCACTTACGCCTAAGCCCGCATCCGCGCCGACTCCTGCGCAGTTGGCTGTTTCGACGCCCGCGCCTACGCCCGCACCCACTTCGGCGCCCACGCCCGCTCCCCGCCCCGCAAGCGACCCGTCCGAGACAGCGGCATTTCTCGCTGCGGCGACGCAGGGCAAATCGGCCGACGGCACCGTTATGTACAGCGCCCAGCAGTTGCCCGTTCCTGCGGCACGCAAGCCTCCGGTCGCAAGGCTCGATGAGCCCGTTGCCCGTCAGGTTGCCTACGATTCCTGGGCTGCAGCCGATCTGGATGAGACCTCTACCGGCATGCCGGCGCTCGACGTTCCAGTTAACCCGCTTTTTGCCGCCAACACGAGCGCCGCGGGCTATGAGGGCGGTGCGGCATATTCCGATTATTCCGATGACTATGATGGCAACGGTCGCATCGAGACCGAGGATTATGGCACCGCATCGAGCGATTATCTCAACGATCCGTACACTGCCACACCTGCACCGGAATATGACCCGGAGGCCGCGTCCGCACCGGCGTATACCAAAAGCACGGGCGAAGAGCGCTTCGCCGATTATTACGCCGAGGAAAAGGCGCCGCGTTTCTCGGAATTTCCGCAGGCAGTCAAGGTTGCCTTTATCGCCATTATCATTGCCCTGCTCGGTGTCATTGCGTTTGAGGGATTCCAGCTGTTCCGCGGCCCCACCCAAGCGGAGTCGGAAACCCAGCAAAAAGAGGACGATAACCAGTACCTGGACATCAACACCCTCAAGGGCGACCCCAACGACGGAGACGATGAGTAGCGAGAGCTGAAGGCGGCCGCAGGATCCCGCATCCAGCACCGGCTTCTAAGTGCTGTTTTGTCATCCAGCTACACTTTTCCGAAGTTTTAAGGTGCCTATTTCGACACTTTTCCGTACTTTTACACGGCTGATTTCGACACTTTTCCGGATGAAAGCCGAATAATCACTTGGGAAACCAACGCCGTTCACGCGTCATTTCGCAGGCGGCGCTTGATTTCTGTCCGTACACGTTGATAGACTTCCTCTTGCCCGCAAGGAGCGGGCGCATTTTATCCAGAGTCGGGGTAGAGAGTTGGCTCCACGATCCCGACGCCAACCGGCCAAGAGGCACGGTGGCCCTGCCAACATCGATGAAAGGAGTCCGTATGGACAATTTCTCCGTGCGCAGCGAGCGTAACTTCCACAACCTGATCGTCAAACCGAATCACATGCATCTTCTGGATAAGCCAAATGGCTACGCCTCGGCCATGATCAAGAGCAGCCTCTCCCACCAGATGCGCTTTACGGTGCAGGTGCTCTAGGAAGAACTCTGCGCCGCCGGCAGCCCGCACGTGCTGCAGATCAAGCTGCTTGGAGACGACTCTCGCGAGCCGTCTAGCTGGAAGCTCTTTGCTGACGGCATATGCGTTGCGGACGGATCCGGCGCCTTTGCCCGAGAGTGCTTCTGCGAGGGAGCCGAGGCATTCCTGGACCTGTGCCGCGACGCCGTACGCACGGCCGAGCTGTACTAGTGGAGCCAGAGGGAGTATGAGCTGTTGAGTGCGGCCCGCGGGATTGCGGGGGCGTAGGCAGACAGGCCAGACAGCTCGTCATACTGGTTGACGCTTCGATTCAAACAGCAGGGCGGGCTCGCGCTTACAGCCCCGCCATGCCAAACCGAATGGCGTTCTCAAAAGGCCTACCCCCTCCGCCTTCAGCTTTAGCAGCAGGTCGCCCAGCTCGGAGCACTTGCTGGAAAGGCGCGTCTGAGCTCGCTCGCCCATCCCCCACCGTTGACGGACCTCCTGGGCGCGCGGGCTCACGCGGTAGTCCCCGTCCATCATCTGCTTGAGCAGCTTGGCGGTCACGCGCGCATCGGCCAGAGCGCTGTGGGCGTGACCCGTCGACTCGTCGAACTCGATGCCAAACCACGTCGCTGCGTCACTCAAAGAGACGCACCCGTGGCTGCTCATGTCCATGATCGAGGTGTAAAACGCCTGCAGGTCGGCCCAGTCCGTAGGAAATGCGGAAAGATCGATGTGCTTTGCTTGGCACTCGATCAAAAGCTGTCGACGATCCGCCCCGCTCCAACAGACCACCTGGGCGGAGTAGCGCCCGATCCAATCGCTGAGCCTTTTGATCACCATGTAGAGCGGATCGGCCATCGCGGTGCCCACGGCCGATATCCCTGTGAGCTCGCGAACGGGGAACGCAACGCCTTCGGTAAATTCCGTCTGTACAAACTGCGAGAACTCGCCCATAACGTTGCCGTGGTAATCGAGCTTGACGGTGCCGGCCTCGATAATCTCATTGCACAGTCCACGGCGCTGACGCTGCTTTGGCACCGGCGCAAACTCAAAGTCCAGCACAATCTGGCGCGCAAAGTTCGTCGTATCGATAGCCGAGACACCCGGCATCTTTTCAGCTGACACGGTTAGGGCCTCTCTCCGTTGCTTGCCGCTCGTTTCTCGAACGGTCATATCACAGCAAGTGTAGCTGCCCGTGCGGACATGAAATCGCACAGTGCAGCTTTCCGGCATCCTTGCGTAAAGCTGCGCTTTGAGATGGTCACGTCGCTGTTATTATCGAACATATATTCGTATTTATGGCTGCAGTTTGATAGACTGGTTATTGTTGACGGCAGTTCCATGTGCCGGGCAGCGCCCTCCATGCGACGGGAGGTGATGCCCATGACCGATCTGACTGATTTTGTGAAGCTCCTGACCGCTTTGGTCTCGCTCCTCACGGCGCTTATCGGACTTACCGAGGCACTCAAGCAGCATACGAAGCATAAAAAGAGGGGTCGACGCCGCTAAGGCGATGACCCCTTAATCCAAGCAACGGCGCTGCCCAGCTCTTCACTACTTGGGCTGCCGTCGACCTTATTTTACCCACGGGCACCGGGTTTACCAAATGGATTTTCGGTAAAGGAAGCACGGCACGCCCGCAAAAACACTACGCCCCAAGTGCCGCCACGGGGATCACCGCCACGCCGTCGTCGCGTGTGTAGGCAATGCTCCCCTTTCCAACCACGACCGGCAAAAACGCCGGCGCGGCATTCTGGGCGTCAGGATTGGAGAGCACTTTCCTCTCCAGCGCCTTGAGATTTCTCGCTCCATCGTCTACTTTCGCATCGCTCAGCTTGACCTCGATGGCTCCTCAGCGCCCGTCGTGCTCAACGATCAGATCGACCTCAAGGCCCTTCTCATCTCGGAAATAATGGACACTGTTGTCGACACCGCCGTAGGTGGAAAGGAACACGCGCACGTCGCGCAGAACGAGGTTCTCAAAGAGCATCCCAAACGTTTGCATATCGCCAAGCAGCCGCTCAGGGGTAGCCCCCAGCAACGTCGCCGCAAGTAACGGGTCGCAGAAGTAGCGCTTGGGGCGCACGCGAACGCGGGCCTTCGAGCGCATGGGCGGCTCCCATCCGCACAGGTCCTCGGTCAGCTTGAGCCTGTTGAAGAGGTCCAGGTACGCAGCGATGGTCCTCTCGTCGGGACCCGCCTCGCCGTACGAGGCATCCTTCATGAGCGTCTTGTACGTGACAGCCTGGCTCTCGTTCATGGCAAGAGCTCGCAAAAGGCCGTGTGCAAGCTCGGGCGATCATGCGATATGCGAAATTACGCCATTCTCAATGCGGATTTTACGCTACTTTCAATGTAGTTTTTACGCCATTCTCATTGAAGGTTTTATGCTTGGCATCCTTAGCGCGACGCTCGCTCAACCCCTGACCACCGGATTGCCCGAATTCCGGGATGCTGCCTCCGCTCCAAACAAAAGGCCCCGACTCGCGATGAGCTGCCTCCCATTTCTTGAACATTAGAAATGGGAGGCTTTCCACCCCATGCCTCTATCGGAAACGGCATCCCGTCCTGAGCGTCGAATCCGGGACGTAGTTTCCGCATGCGGCCTCGTTAGGAAAGCATGTCCCACTCTGAGCGCTCATTCCGGGGCGCAATTTCCGCCAGAAACGCCGCCGGGAAAGCGCATCCCGGTTTGGAGCCGAAATCTGGGATGCGGTTTCCGGTTGAGGGCTGTCCGGAAAGCGCGTCCCATTCCGAGTGGCAATTCCGGGTCACAGTTTCCGCAGATACAAGGCGACAGTCCGCCGGCCTTATCACATGCCTTCAAATATGCGATCCAGAAACACAAAACAGCAGATAGAATGCTCTTTTTCAAAAAGTACACGTCCCGAAACTTACCAAGACTTCATATCCAGCTACCGTTCACGGTCGCCGATTACCGCCCACCGATTCAAACAAGAAATATGTCGCCAAAAGCAGGCCATCTACCTGCATGGTTAGATTTTGGTCAGCTTTTGGTCAGCTGAGCGGCAAGTTCCAGCTGATACGTTTTTGCTACCCAAAAGGAGGCGGTAGCTCATGACCCATTGCAATGACCAGCTCATCGACCAACTGCTCACTCAAGCCGAACAAGAGGGGCGCTGTCTGATTCCCCCGAGCACGGCGATCCGAAAAGCGCTCCTTCGGCGCACCGGCGGCACGGTTGTCTCGCCCATGCCGGGGTTGTTTGCGCGAAAAACGCGCTGGGATGAACTCAACCGAGCGCAACGCCATTGCGAAATCCTCCGCGCCCTTGCGATCATCCACCCCGATTGGACGTTCTGCTCGTTTTCGGCCGCCTGCCTGCTGGGGCTCGAGGTCTCGTGGCGACATCTGAACGTTGTGCATGTCTGTAGCTCGACAAAGCCGTCGGCTCGCCCGGGCGCGCATATTCAGCGGCATCAGATCGAGCCGGCCGGAGCAATCCGTCTATCCGGCACATCAGTAACGCCGCCCATCCAAACGGCTACAGATTGCCTGCTGCAAACTGGCTTTGCAGACGGCATGCCCATTGCCGATTCGGCGATCTCAAAGCTCGGCCTTACGCGAGAGCAGTTGATGGAGGCCGTCGAACAACGAGCGACCGCCCGCAATGGTCGCGCGATTCGCACTGCCCTCACGACACTTCGATATGCCGACGCCCGCGCCGAGAGCGGTGGAGAATCGGTCGCCCGAGCCGTCATGATCGAGACGGGCTTTGCGCCCGACTGGCTTCAATACGAGCTGACGGACCCCTTCGATTCGGCCAAGCCCATACGAACGGACTTTGCCTGGGAGCGCCAGACGCGGGAACTCACGCTGGGCGAGCTCGACGGGCTCATCAAATATACCGACCAGACCATGCTGGCCGGACGCACCACCGCCGAGGCGCTCGTTGCCGAACGACAGCGCGAGGCGCACCTATCGCTCTACGGTCACCCTCTGCTGCGCTTTACCATGAACGAGGTCCGCTCGGCAGGAATGCTCGCCAAAAAGCTGCAGACGGCAGGCATCCGGCAGACCGCGCTACCGGCATGGCTTAACGACGTGGAGCTGTAGGGGCCGCTGAACGGCGACTCGCCGCGTCGCATCTTGCCAATCTGGGACATGCTTTCCCAGCAGCCACGCTGGCGGAAAGCGCGTCCCAGTCTGGACGCTCAAAACGGGATGCACTTTCCGGATGGTAGGCCTAACGGAAAGCGTGTCCCAGAATGAACGCTCAAACTGGGATGCAGTTTCCAAGTGAACGACAACCGGAAAGTGTGTCCCATTCCAGGCGCGGATTCCGGGATGCACTTTCCGTTTGAAGCTCCAACCGGAAAGCGCATCCCATTCTGGAGCCGAAATCTGGGACGCAATTTCCGTATGCGGAGGTGCTCCAAACAAAAGGCCCCGACTCACGATGGAGCTGGGGCCAAAGGCGCAGCATATACAGTTGATGCTGAGCGCAGACAGCAGTCAGCAATGGCCGTCCGCGCCCTACCCTACCCGCGGTTGCGGACGCGGCTGTACGGCGTATCCACCATGGGCAGATCCGGACGCAGCTTGCCGTCAAACGCGCGGTAGGCATTCTGCACGGCGGGCGCCGTGGGGATCGTGGCGATCTCGCCGATGCCCTTGCCGCCGTATGCCACGGGCAGCAGCTCGTCCTTCTCCACGTAGATGGCGTGGATATCCGGAATCTCGGGCGCACGGAACAGCCCGAGCGTACCGTACCTTGCCTGGGGTACGCAGTCCTTGAGCGGCCAGTCCTCGGTAAGCGCATAGCCCATGCCCATGAGCACGCCGCCTTCGATCTGACCCTGGATGGAGATGGGGTTGACCACCTTGCCGGAATCGTGCGCGGCATAGACCTCGCTCACGCGGCCGTCATCGTCCAAAATGACCACATGTGTGGCAAAGCCGTAGCAGATGTGGCTCTTGGGGTTGGGAACGTCGGCGCCCAGCTTGTCGGTCGGCTCCAGATACACGTAGCCAAACTCGCATCCCTCGAGCGCCTTGATGGTGGCCGCGGGATCCTGAGGATGCATACCCTGGCCGGCGACGAGCTCCTGCGTGTGCAGCTGATAGGCGCGACCGTCGTCGTACTCGATCTTGACGCCGTCGCCATGCGCATTCACGGGAGCGGCGGGCGCAGACTTGCCGGCCTCGATGTCAAGCATGGCATCGCGCAGCAGGAAGGCGGCACCACGCACGGCCTCGCCGGTCACGACCGTCTGACGCGAGCCAGACGTGGTGCCGGAGTCGGGAGCGTTCTCGGTGGAGCACTCGCCGTTGGCAATGCAGTGAAGCGGCAGGCCGCAGGCCTCGGCAACGTCCTGCAAAAAGACCGTGTTGCAACCCTGGCCGATGTCGGATGTGGCGGCATAGACCACGGCCACGCCATCCTCGACGCGAATCTTGCAGCGGCCGGCATCGGGCAGGCCAACGCCCACGCCGGCGTTCTTCATGGCGCAGGCGATACCGGCGTGTCCGGGATGCGCATAGTAGGCATCCTTGACCTCGAGCAGCGTCTCCTTAAGCGCCGTGGAGCAGTCGGCAATCTGGCCGTTGGGCAATACCTCGCCCGGCTCGATAGCGTTTCGGTAACGAATCTCCCACGGATCCAGGCCGACCTTCTCTGCCAGCAAGTCGATCAGGCTCTCGAGCGCAAACTCGGACTGGCAAACGCCAAAGCCGCGGTACGCGCCAGCGGGCGGGTTGTTGGTGTAGTAGCCAAAGCCGCGGATGTCGGTGTTCTGGTACTTGTAGGGGCCGACGGCATGCGTACAGGCGCGCTCGAGCACCGGGCCGCACAGCGACGCGTAGGCGCCGGTGTCAAAGTTGATCTCGCAGTCCAGACCGGTAAAGTTGCCCTCGGCGTCGCAACCCAGCGTAAATGTGCCATCCATGGCATGGCGCTTGGGATGGAAAGCGAGCGACTCGGCACGTGTGAGCTTGCACTTCACAGGACGCTGGAGCTTATAGGCAGCAAGCGCGGCCAGGTGCTGGATGGACACGTCCTCCTTACCGCCAAAGCCTCCACCCACGAGCATGGTCTCGACGACCACACGCTCGGGCTCGTTATCCCAGCCAAACATGTGGGCGCACTCTTTGCGCGTGTCGTAGGCACCCTGGTCGGTCGACTGCACCTTGACGCCGTTCTTGTACGGGAAGGCGACGGCGCACTCGGGCTCCAAGAAGGCATGCTCGGTAAAGGGCGTGGTAAAGCGCTGCGTCACGGTAAACGCGCTCTCTGCCAGCGCCTTGGCGGCGTCGCCGCGCGTCACATGGCGGCTCTGGCACACGTTGTCCTTGAGCTCCACCGTGTTGCCAAAGGCAAAGAAGCTGTCGTGCAGGCACGGGGCGTCGGCAGCCCTGGCCTCGACAATGTTACGCACGGGCTCCAGCGGCTCGTAATCGATCTTTACGAGCTTTTTGGCCTTCTCAAGCGTCGCCTCGTCCTCGGCAACCACCAGCACGATGGCATCGCCCACGCAGCGGGTGATATCGCCCGCCGCGATCATGACGTCCCAGTCCTGGATAAGGTGGCCGACCTGGTTGACCGGCACGTCTTCGGCGCGCAGGATGCCCACCACGCCGGGCAGGGCCTCGGCCTTGGAGGTGTCGATGGAGAGCACGCGGGCGCGCGGATATTTGGAGCGCACGGCGCTGGCGTAGGCCAGACCCGGCTGATCGAGCTCGTCGATGTCATCGGGATACTTGCCCTCGCCGAGCACCTTCTTGCGCACGTCGATACGGAAGGCGCGCTTGCCCACGCCGTAGTCGTCGCCGCGCTCCAAGTCCTCGTCGATCTGCTTTTCGCCGCGGAGCACCGCAGCGGCCAGCGAAATGCCCTCGATAATCTTTTTGTAGCCGGTGCAGCGGCAGACGTTGCCGCGGATGGCGTACTTGATCTGCTCCTCGGTGGGCTCGGGGTCCTCGGCGATGAGCGCCGCGCCCGCCATGACCATGCCGGGGATGCAAAAACCGCACTGCACGGCGCCCACGGCGCCAAAGGCGTACACAAAGGCCTCGCGCACGTCCTCGGGCAGGCCCTCGACAGTCACGATGTTGCGACCGGCGGCAAGGGCGGTGGTCAGCACGCACGCCTTGACGGCCGCACCGTCCACGTGAATGGTGCAGGTGCCGCAGGCGCCCTCGGAGCAGCCGTCCTTGGCGGAATGGATGTGCAGGTCGTCGCGCAGGTAGCGCAGCAGCGGCTTGTTCTGAGTCGTCGTGTGCTCGACACCGTTAACGGTAAAAGTGAATTCCTGTGCCATGGTGATTCCCTTCTACACGCCGGCGGCGATGCCGGTGCGGTCGTGAATGGCGCCATGCGGGCAGACGACGGCGCACATGCCGCACGACAGGCAGTCCGCGCCGTCGATATGGGCGCAGTTGTCCTCGATGCGGATAGCGCCTGCAGGGCACTTTTTGGCGCACATGCCGCAACCGATGCAGCTCGTGTCGCAGATCTTGCGGGCAATGGCGCCCTTATCGGTGTTGTTGCAGCGCACCAGGATGTTCTGGTAGCCGGGAACGAAGGCAATCACGCGCTGCGGGCACGCCATGCCGCACAGGCCACAGCCCGTGCACTTTGAGCGATCCACGCGGGCGATGCCATCGACCAGCGCAATGGCGCCGTGGGGGCAGGCCGTGACGCAGGCGCCACAGCCAATGCAGCCTTCGCTGCAGCGGGCATCGCCGCCTGCGGAGGCGCAACCGCTTCCGCAGGCAACGTAGGCCACGTTATGTTGAATGGATTTGGCCATAAGAGACTCGCCTATTTCTTAAGAAGGTACGGATAGCTGTCGCGCACGGCCTTGATGGTCAGGCGAACGGCCTCGGGCAGACCGGTGTTGACGGCATCGACCGAGACGGTACGGACCGTGCCGGCAACACGGACCTTAAAGTGATCCTCGTCCACGGCCAGGAAGCCCTCGTTCTCGGAGTTCTCCATGTCCTGCTCGCTCCAGAACAGGGTGAGCTTGTCCTTGTAGGGACGACCCTCCTGGTAGGGGCAGAACACGGCGCAGTTGCCGCACTCGTTGCACATGCCATCGACATGTACCACCTGATGCTTGGCCAGGCCCGGCACCTTAATGGCAACGTTGGCGCGGTTGGGGCACACGTCGCAGCAAACCTCGCACACCGAACCGCAGCCCAGGCAGCGGGTCTTGGTGCAGTTGCGCTTGTCGCGGCACAGCGACCCCTTGCGCTCGTAGCAGGTGTCCTCGCGGCCGGCCTGCTCGTTGCAGTCGGCGTACTTGTTAAAGTCCACGCCGGCGATGGCACGGGCGACCTCGGCGGCGTCGGCAATAGCCTCGACCACAGTGGCCGGACCGCGACGGCAGTCGCCCGCAGCCCAGACGCCCTCGACGCCGGTGGAGGTGGCAGCAAGGCGGCCGCGACGGTCGTGTTCGACGCCCGCGGCATCGTACAGGCTGGCATCGATGCCCTCGCCCACGGCGCAGATCACCGTGGTGGCGGGAAGCTCAACGGTCTCGCCCGTGGCGACGGGGCTGCGACGGCCGCTTGCATCCGGCTCGCCAAGCTCCATAACGTCGCAAGTCAGCACGGCGCCGTTGAGCGCCTTGGGCGCCAGCAGCTCGCAGAACTCAACACCGTCGGCCAGAGCAAGATCGAGCTCTTCCTCGTCGGCGGGCATCTGCTTCTTGGTGCGGCGATACACCAGGCGCACGTTCTTCACACCAGCCAGGCGCTTGGCCACGCGAGCCGCGTCCATGGCGGTGTTGCCGGCGCCAATGACCACGACGTCCTCGCCCAGCTCGAGCTTCTCGCCCTTCTTGGCGGCCTCGAGGAACTCCAGCACGTCGAGCTCGGCGTCCTCGCCCAGGCCCGCAGAGCCGGGCATCCAGGCGCCGGTGGCCACGACCACGTCGGTAAAGCCCTGGGCCTTGAGCTCGTCGATGGACTCCACGCGGGCGTTGAGCTGAACCTTGGCACCAAAGGCCAGGCAAAGCTCGGCGTCGTGGGAGATATCGTCGCTGGCGATACGGAACTCGGGGATCACGTGACGGACCACGCCGCCGAGCGAGTCGCGGGCCTCAAAGATGGTGACGGGCACGCCGGCACGCGTCAGGAAGAACGCCGTCGCCAGACCGGCAGGGCCGCCGCCGATAACGGCAACGTTGCGCTCGCCGTCGTTGGCGATGGCCTGGGCGAGCAGCTTGGGCAGCACGGCGGTCATGGCCTCGCGGGCAGCCTTGAGCTTGCTGGCGCGGATCTGGGCGCCCTCGGGCTCGTAGAACGCACGCTCGCAGGCACGGCCGCAGGGATGCGGGCAGATGGTGCCGGTGATGAACGGCAGGGCGTTGCGCTCGATGATAATGTTGAGTGCGTCCTCGTAGCGACCCTCGTCAACAGCCGCCAGGTAGGCGGGAATGTCCTGCTGGATGGGGCAGCTCGTGCGGCACGGCGTGGTAAAGCAGTCGGAAAGCGGGCTCTTGCCGGCAACCTTGCGGTCGGGCAGCGGGCGCAGCGGCTTCTTGTAGAGCGGGTTGGTGAGCGAGTCGGTCTGGATCGCCGTCACGGCCTCGAGAGAGACGCCCTCAAACGGCTTGCCATCCAGGTCGGCAAACTCGCCGGCCATCTGGCTAAAGCGCTCGTAGCCACCGGGCTTGAGCACGTCGGTCGCCAGGGTGACGGGCCAAATGCCGGCATCGTACAGGGCGCGGATGTTGTAGACCGTGGCGCCGCCGGAGTAGCTGATGCGCAGCTTGCCATCGAACTGCTCGGTAATGCGGCGGGCGGCCTCGATGGTCAGCGAGAACAGCGAACGGCCGGACATGTACATCTCGGTGGAGGGCAGCTCGTTTCTCGTCACATCGACGGGAAACGTGTTGGTCAGCTTGACGCCAAACTCCAGGCCGCGCTCGGCGCACAGGGCAATCAGGCGCTCGAACATGGGCACGGCGTCGGCCCACTGCAGGTCCTCGCGGAAGTGCGTATCGTCGAAGACGATGTAGTCAAAGCCCAGCTCGTTCAGACGCTGGCGGGCAAACTCATAGCCCAGCAGCGTGGGGTTGCACTTGATGTAGGTGTTGAGGCCCTTCTCGGTGATCAGATAGGTCGCGATGCGCTCGATCTCGGCCGGCGGGCAGCCATGCAGCGTGGACTCGGTGATGGAGTTGGAGACGCGCGCCGGGATGGACTCGACAAATGCGGCATCGACATGCTCAAACTTGTCCAGGTTGGCGAGCGCCCACGCGCGGCACTCGTTCCAGACGTCAGAGCCGCTGGCGTCCTTCATGCCCTCGATGTAGGCGTCGACCTTGGGGCTCTTGATGCCCTCCAGGTCATAGCCCACGGACATGTTGAAGACAAAGCCGTCCGGGCTGCCCAGACCGTACTCGCGGGCAATCAGGTGGCAGGCAAACCATGCCTTCACGTACTCGGCAAAGGCCTGCGGAACCTCGAGCTCGGTCGACCACTCACAGTTGTAGCACTCGTCCTGTGCCACGATGCAGGGCTTGTTCACGCACTTGGAGAGCTCCTCGCCGTCCATAACCTGAACGGTCTTGAGCTCAAAGAAGCGCGAACCGGCCACGTAGGATGCCACGATGTTCTGGGCAAGCTGCGTGTTGGGACCGGCGGCCGGGCCAAACGGAGTCTCGATGCACTCGTCAAAAATGGGAAGCGCGCCCTCCTGGTTGGTCGTGACCATCTTGCGCACGCCAAAGATGGCGCCCTGGGTCTTGTGCTCCTCGATGATCCAGTTCATCAGCTGCGAAAACGGGATCGGCCTCATGATGTCGCTCATAATGAGCTCCTCTCTGTAACGCCCGGCGAGACCGCGCGGCGGGCGCAAATACGGTGTAGCGCTAGCACAGCGCCGGCGACCCCGCGGAGGCCGCCTATACGCGCGTCGAATGCGGCGAAACACCCGACGCGCGTGAATCTACTTGTGAATTAGTAGGTGCGATCGTTGAGCGTGCTCCAGAGCTTCTTGGACTCAGCCATGGTCCACGCGTTGATCTTATCCTCATCAATCCCAACGAACT
This sequence comes from uncultured bacterium, assembly GCA_905214385.1. GTDB lineage: Bacteria > Actinomycetota > Coriobacteriia > Coriobacteriales > Coriobacteriaceae > Collinsella. The sequence continues at coordinate 40,541 of CAJMMF010000006.1, read as the reverse complement.
CGCGATCCCTGTACAGGACGCGGCCGTTGATGATGGTGGTGCGGCAGTTTTTGCCCATCATGCCAAAGAGCATGTGGCCGTCGATGTTCTCCTCGCTCAGCGGCGTAAAGGGCTTGTAGTCCATAACGATGACGTCGGCGGCAGCGCCGGCCTCGAGCACACCGAGCTTGCGATCGAAGTACTTGCTCGCCATCTTGGCGTTGTTCTCGAACAGCATGGTCATGGCCTCGCACCAGCCCACGTTGGGCATGGCGGCGTTGTGGCGCTGGATGATCAGGAAGACCTTGAGGCTCTCGAGCATATCGTGGGTGTAGGCATCGGTGCCCATGCACACGGGGATGCCGCGACGGAAGAACTCGAGCACGGGGGCGCAGCCCACGGCGTTGCCCATATTGGATTCGGGGTTGTTGACGAGCCAGGTGCCGGACTCCTTGACGATATCCATCTCGGCGGGCGTCACGTGGATGCAGTGGCCCAGCATGGTGTCGGGACCCAGCAAGTTGTGCTGCAGCAGGCGCTCGACGGGGCTGATGCCGCCGCGGTTGAGGCGGGAATCCCACACGTCGTTCATGCCCTCGCACACGTGGATGTGGAAGCCGGTCAGACCGTTGTTGGCCTCGGCCATCTTGTCCATGGTCTCGTCCGAAAGCGTAAAGGTGGCATGTCCGCCAAACATGGCGGCGATCATGTGGTTGTCGTTATCGCGACGCTCCTTGGCGGCCCACTGGGCAAATTCGGCGTTCTCGGCAATGGCCTGGTCGCATTTTTCCCGGCCGCGGCGATCGGAGACCTCGTAGCACAGGCACGAACGCATGCCCAGCTCCTGAGCTGCATCCTTAATGGTAAAGAGGCTTCCCGGGATCTCGCAGAAGCTCGCATGGTGATCGAAAATCGTGGTGACGCCATCGCGGATGGAGTCAAGAATCGTGGCATAGGCGCTGGCCTTGGTGCCGTCGAGCGTCAGGTTGTCGTCAATCTTCCACCACTGCTGCTCAAGATTCTCCAGGAAGTTGGTGGGGTTGCAGCCCTTGATGGCAAGGCCGCGAGCCAGACCCGAGTAGATGTGGGTATGGCAGTTGATAAGTCCGGGCATGATGAGGTTGCCCTGGGCATCGACGTACTCGGCATCCGAGTACTTGGCCTTGAGCTCGCGCTCGGGGCCCACTTCGACGATCGTATCTCCGTCAATGGCGACCGCACCGTTGGGAATGAACGGAGTCTGAGCGTTGCGGGTAAAGACGGAACCGTTAGCGACCAGAAGCATGAATGCTCCCTTCAACATCAGGGGCGGGGTTTGACACCTCTGACATGGCGGAAGTGCGAAGCGCCGGCCTACACCGGAAACGGGCCCTCTCCCGTCAACGCTTCACCAAAGGGACAAACCCTTTGAAGTGCGGCTTGGCGCCGCATGGCGCCGGCGGACGAGGCGATGCGTCCGCCGACGAATAGCACCGAATTGGTTACTTCTTGCTCTCGGGCAAGACCAGATCCACGGCAGCGTCCTTGGCAGCATCGATGTGCTGAGCCACGACCGGCGTCTGCGGAAGGATCAGGTTAAGGACAATGGCCATGATGGCGGTGGGGGTTACGGCATTGGAGCCGATGACGGTGGACACCCAGGCGGGCATACCCTCGCCGGCAAGGCAGCCGCTGGCCATCCAGATACCCAGGCCAAAGACGACGGAGGTACCGACGATGGTGGTAGTGCGCTGCGTGAGGCCCTCGCGGGTGAACATGCGCACGCCGTTCATGGTGATGGTGCCAAAGACGCCGACGGTCGCGCCGCCGATGACTGGCTGCGGGATAGCGGAAAGGACGGCAGAGAGCTGCGGGAACAGGCCGGCGATGGCAAAGACGGCCGCGATGATCACAAAGACCCACTTGTTGACGACCTTGTTGGAGCAGATGATGCCCACGTTCTGGCCAAGGGCGCTGGTGGGAAGACCGCCCAGCAGGCCGCCGACCATAGAGGTGAGGCCCTGGGACACGATAGCGCCGGAGAGCTCGCGCTCGGTGGGCATACGGTCGATGGAGCCCAGGCAGGCGGCGGAGACGTCACCGATAACCTGGATGGCAACCATGGGGAACACGACGGCAAGGGTAATGCAGACCTCGGGATCAAACTCGAGCGCATAGGGCATGAGCTTGGGAAGGGCGAAGACCTGAGCGGTGGCGACGCTGGTGAAGTCGATCATGCCAAAGGGGATGGAGACAATCATGCCAACGATCATGCCAAAGAATACGGAACCCAGCTTGAGCGTGCCCTTGCCAAAGTTGGCGAGCGCGAAGACCACGGCGAAGGTGATAAGAGCGACGCACCAGGCCTGCGGGGTACCCCACAGCGGCGTGCCCATGCCACCGGCCATGTACTTGACGGCCGTGGGATAGAGGGAGACGCCAATGGAGAAGATGACCGTACCGGTCACGACGGGCGGGAACAGCCACTTGATCTTGCTGTAGGCCAAACCAAAGAGGACCGCGACGGCACCGCCGACGATCTCGCCGCCCAGCAGCGCACCAAAGCTAAAGCCCGAGGCACCCATGGCCTGCAGGGCCGGCAGGAACGCGAACGAAACGCCCATGACGATGGGCAGGCCGCCGCCGATGCGACGGAAGGGAGCGAAGGCCTGAAGGGCCGTATCGATCGCCGAAAGAATGAGCGCGACCTGGATGATGTCGGTGCTCTGCTGGCTATTAAAGCCGTAGACGCCGGCCATGATGACCGCCGGGGTAATGATGCCGGCAAACGATGCCAGTACGTGCTGAAGGGCACACGGGATCATTTCCTTAACGGGAGGCATGCCTTCGCGAGTGAACAGGGCTTCAGTGCCGTTCGTAACCGTCTCCTGGGTCATTTGACCACCAATCCTCGAAGTAGTTGTTTTCGCATCTAACGCTCTATTGTGACGCAGTGCGGGGTTGAGGTTGTGCCTTCGTTGCATATCGTATTAAAGATGATTCTCATTCTCAATAATAATTTTTTGTTATCAGACTATTCTTGAGCTGAGACAAAGCATTTCCGCAGGTCAGGAAAGTGTCTGGTCAAACTAACATCTAACTTTTCTTTTGGTCGACCGTTTACCGCCAAATTCCTACCGCTCGTCTGTATTACGCAATGTACCTGCGGATATACGAGATGACGGGCAGCGTGTTACCATGAGAAAAAATTGTTATGAACATTTCCGATTTCACCCAAAGGAGTTGCCCGTGAACGAGACCGTACGTCGCTTTTTGCCGATGGTCGATTTCCTGGAGCAGATACTCGGTAAAAACAGCGAAATCGTGCTGCACGATTTCTCGGATCCCGACCACGCCATCGTCGATATTCGCAACGGCATCGTGAGCGGCCGCAAGGTCGGCGGCCCCGCCACCGATCTGGCACTCAAGATCATGCACGACGCCAAGTATCGCGACCTGCCGTTTATTACGGGCTACGAGGGCCGCGGCGCCGGCGGCAAGACGTTGGAGTCAGCGACGTACTTTATCCGCGAGAATGACGAGATCGTCGGTATGCTCTGCGTCAACACCGACCTCTCGACCGTGCGTTCCATCAACGCCATGGCGCAGCAGCTCATGGCGTGCTTCGACGCGGCGCCGACGCGGACAGAGCCCGCGTCTATCGAGGTCGAAAGCCTTTCGGAGTCCACACAGGAGCTCATCGACCGCAGCATTGCCGAGCTGCTGAGCGCGCGCGGGCTGGATGTAGCGTCGCTTGGTCAGAGCGACCGCGTGGACGTCATTCGCCACCTCAACGGCAACGGGGTGTTCATGCTCAAGGGCGCCGTGGCCTGCGCCGCCACCGCGCTGGGCATCTCGGAGCCCAGCGTCTACCGCTACCTGCAAAAAGTTCGCAAGGAGGGCTAACCCACTGATCCCTTGGGGACGGAGGAAAACGGATCATTTTGCCGCATCGCTTGACAAAAGACCCTGTAGCTCGCACGCGCTGCAGGGTCTTTTTGCATGTCATGTTTAGTTGTTGCCAACGCCTTAGAGAGCGGCAACGACCTCGATCTCGACCAGACCGCCAGCCGGAAGGGCAGCAACCTGGAAGGCGCTGCGCGCGGGGAACGGAGCCTCGAACTTGGAGGCGTAGATCTCGTTCACGGCGGCGAAGTCGGCGATGTCGGCCAGGTAAACCGTGGTCTTGACGACATCGGCAAACGTGGCGCCGGCAGCGGTCAGCAGGGCCTCGACGTTAGCGAGGGACTGCTTGGCCTGAGCCTCGACGCCCTCGGGCATCTTGCCGGTTGCAGGGTCAATGCCCAGCTGGCCGGACAGAAACACCATGTTGCCGGCCTTGATGCCGGGGGAATACGGGCCGATGGCTGCAGGTGCGTTATCGGAAGACACGACGGTCTTGCTCATGTTTTTCTCCTTACGATCAAATAGAGAGCGTGAGCGCGGCGTTCACACCGGGAGGCACAGTTCGGTCTGAACACCGCGCTTGATTGGGATAGTACTCAAGGTTTCCGTTTGATGCAAGAATATTATCAGCTTGCGAGAATATTTTATCGCCCAACGGTTTCCCCGAACCGCTGAACGGTTCTCCACAGGGTCAGCCAGCCCAAGCTGCTGAAGACTTTATCCCGCTTGGAGCACGGGCATCGCCTGCCGCAACGGCACCACTATACTTTTGAATATCTGAGCATTTTGAAAGGCAGGATATGACCGCAACCGCCAGTCGAACCACCAACCGCAGGCCCGAGCTTTTGGCGCCCGCCGGAGGGCCCGAGCCCTTTGCCGCCGCACTCGCCGCGGGGGCAGACGCCATCTACTGTGGCATGGGCAGCTTCAACGCCCGCCGCAAGGCAACCAACTTTACCGACGAGGCCTTTGAGCAGGCCTGCCGCGCCGCGCATCTAGCCGGGTCGCGCGTCTACGTCACGGTCAACATCGTCATCAAGCAGTCCGAGATGGGCGATGCGCTGCAACTCATCCATCGCTGCTCCACGCTGGGCGCCGATGCCTTCATTATCCAGGACTGGGGTCTGTTCTTTGAGGTCAAGCGCACCATGCCCGGCATCGAGACACATATCTCGACCCAGGCGAACATCCACGACGACCGCGGAACCCTTTGGTGCCGTGAGCAGGGCGCCGACCGCGTGACTCTCTCGCGCGAGCTCTCCATCGACGAGATCGCCGCCATCCACGACGCCGCGCCCGATGTGGACCTTGAGGTCTTTAGCCATGGCGCCATCTGCTTTTGCTACTCGGGTCTGTGCCTGCTGTCGAGCTTTGCCATGGCGGGCCGCTCGGCCAACCGCGGCATGTGCGCTCAGCCCTGTCGCCTACCTTACGAGCTGATCGACGAGAACGGCCGCTCACTCTCCCCTGCCGGTCGCGAGCGCGCGCTGTGCCCGCGCGACACCAACACGTCGCAGCTTGTTCGCCGCCTGCATGACGCCGGCGCCGCATCGCTCAAGCTCGAGGGCCGCATGAAGGCGCCCGATTACGTGTACTCCATCGTTGATGTGTACCGTCACGAAATTGACGACATGCTATCCGGAGCCACCGTTGCCAAGGACGAGGAAGCCGCCCGCCAGCGCCAGCTCAAGCGCTGCTTTAATCGCGACTTTACGCACGCCTACCAGGATGGCGCCTCGGGCGACGAGATGATGAGCTACGAGCGCTCCAACAACCGCGGCCAGATTGTGGGCACGGTGCTGGGCAGCCGTCTGGCCAACCGCGATGTACGCGGACTCAAGCCCGACGACCGCCGTCGCCGCGCCGCCATCGCCCGCATTGAGCTGTTTGAGCCCGTGGGCAAGGGCGACCTGCTGGAGCTTCGCCACGATAACGAGTTTGACCAGTTCCTGACCACCATTGCCGCCGATGATGCCGCCGCCGGTGACATCATCGAATGTCGCGTGCCCCGCAGCATGCCCGAGGGCTGCCGCGTCCGCGTGATTCGCAGTCAGCGTGCCATCGACGCCGCCGGCGCCGCGCTCAAGCGCGATGTGCTGCGCCGCCGAGCTGTTGACGTGTCCGTCGTGGCGCGCCTGGGCGAGCCGTTTACTGTTACGCTCACCTGCTGCGACGACCCTTCGCTTACGGCCACGGCCACGGGCTTTACCGTCGAAGCCGCCAAGACCCGTGCGGTCGAGGCGTCCGATCTGGTTGAGCACGTCGGCCGCATGGGTTCCTCTCCCTTTGAGGCTGCGAGCTTTGAGGTGGCGCTCGATGAGGGCTGTGGCATGGGTTTCTCCGCCGTACATAAGGTGCGCGCCGCCGCTTGCAAGGCGCTGGAAGAGGCCATTCTGGCGCCGTACGCGGAGCGCGCGAAAACGCTCGAGCTGCCGGCGATTGTCACCAGTGATTCCCGCCCCGCGCCCGAGCACTACCGCGACGAGCCGCAGATCTGCGCCACCGTCACCTCGCTCGAGGCCGCCGAGGCAGCGCGGGCGGAGGGTGCAACGCGCATCTACATGACCACCGACGCGCTCGATGCGGCCAAGCTCTCCCCCGTCGATACGTTTGAGCAGGGCGTCGTGCCCGTACTCGACGAGGTCTGCCGCGCCGTCGACCACGAGCGCGTCGATCCCTGGATCAATGCCGGGGCCACCGTCGCCGTCGGCAATATCTCCGAGCTTGCCCTGGCCGCCCAGGTTGGCGCCACGGCCGAGATTCGCTCTTGCCTGCCGGTGCACAACGCGCCCTGCATGGAGGCACTCGCCGAGCGCGGAGCCGGCGCGTTTTGGCTCTCGCCCGAGATCACGCTCGACGAGATTGTCTCGCTCGGCACCGCCACGCCCGCGGCTCTGGGCATCACCGTCTTTGGCCGCCCGCGCGTCATGACAAGCGAGCATTGCATTCTGCAGGTTGCCAACGGCTGCATCCACGATTGTGCCAACTGCCGCCTGCGTGCCCGCAAGCTCTCGCTCAAGAATATCGACGGCAAGGTCATGCCGGTGCGTACCGACATCCACGGCCGCTCACGCCTGTACGACGCCTACCCCATCGACCTTACGCCGCAGGTACCACAGCTGCTCGACGCCGGCGTCCGTCGTCTCATGGTGGACGGAACGCTGCTCGAGGCCGATGAGATTGGCCGTGCCGTCGCTCGCGTCCGTCGCGCTGTCGAGGCGGCTCAAGCCGGCCGCAAGCCGGCCGCCCGCCTGCGCGGGGCGACCTCGGGCTGCATGTTTGTGGGAATTAGCTAACCGAAAGGCTTACACGTGAACGAAGAACCTCAAGTCCTCTACTGCGACGCCTGGCTCATGGCCATCGACAAGCCTGCCGGCATGATCGTCCACGGCGATGGCACCGGCGAGCGTACGCTCACCGACTACGCCAGCGACCTGCTGCTGGCGATGGGCGACGGCTTTGCCGCGACCGACATGCAGCCGCTCAACCGCTTGGACCGTGACACCACCGGCGTGGTGCTGTTCTCACTCGACAAGCAGACGCAGCCCGCCTTTGACCAGATGATCATCGACCACGCGTTCGAAAAGCACTACCTGGCGCTCGCCGAGGGCAAGATCGACTGGAACGAAAAGCTCATCGACAAGCCCATCGCCCGCGACCGTCACGACAGCCGCAAGATGCGCGTCGGCGCCAGCGGCAAGCCGTCTCAAACGCGCGTGAAGGTGCTCAAACGTCTTAAGAGCCGTCGTGGCCTGCCCACGCGCTCGTATATCGATGTCGAGTTGCTCACCGGCCGCAAGCACCAGATCCGCGTACATCTGGCCAGCGAGCGCCATCCCCTGGTGGGCGATGACCTGTACGGAACGCCGCGTCCCTGCGGCCTGATGCTCCACGCCCACAGCGTGTCCTTCACGCATCCCGTAACCGGCGAGCACATCCACATCGAAGCCCCCTGCCCCTGGGAGCCCTAAACCACCACAATGGGGACAGGCACCTTTGTGGTGGTTTTGCCGCGATGGCTCTGCCGGATTCCCAAACATCTCGATCTGTAACAGCTAAAAGCCCATTTTGCGGTCTATCTGTTACAGATCGAGACATTCGAATCCCCTCAAGGGAATAATCTCAATCTGTAACAGTAACTCGGCAAAATCAGTCCCAGATGTTACAGATTGAGACAAAGGGACGGCGCGGTTCGTAAGTATCTCGATCTGTAACACCTAGCCCACTTTTAACGGTCCAGTTGTTACAGACTTAGACAAACCAGCAGACAACGAAAGCGGCGACGCCCGTGATGGACGTTGCCGCTTTTCTATTGAGAAAACTACTCGGTTTTCGTTACTAACCACCACAATGGGGACAGGCACCTTTGTGGTGGTTTTGGTCTTAGCCCGTCCCTTGCTGTTAGACCGTGATGACGTTGTCCATTGCCCGGTACTTGGCAGGGACATCGCCTGCGGTAATAATCGTTGCGTCACGGAAGTCCGCGAACTTGACGGGCGCCACCATGCCAAATTTACTGGCGTCCGAGATTACGAAGCGCTTGGCCGTATGGCGCATCGAGATACGCTTTACTTGCGCCTCCTCGATATCGGGCGCCGTGAAGCCCTGCTCGGCGGCAATGCCGTTAGAGCCCCAAAAGCCGCAGTTGAAGTTGTAGCGGTCTAAGGTTGCCAAGGCATCGGGACCGACGAGCGCCTCGGTCTCGGGTTTGAGCTCGCCACCCAGCACCACGGTACGCATGCCGCGCAAAGCAAGGCGTTGAGCATGGAGCACGGAATCGGTCACATAGGTGACATCTTCAAGGTGTGGAAGATGCTCGATGAGCCTGAGCGTCGTCGAACCCAAGTCGATGTATACAAAGCTCTCGGGCTCCACAAGTGCCGCCGCACGGGCGCAGATACGTTCCTTGTCGTCGTTATGGAGGTCGCTGCGCTCATTAAGCGTTAGGTCGCGCGTCACGTGCGCGCGCTCAAGGCTCGTCGCCCCACCGTGCACCTTGGCGATACGGTGTGCGCGATTGAGCATCTGCAGGTCGCGCCGAATGGTAGACGCCGTCACGCCCAGGGCTTCGGCAAGCTCCGGCACGGTAACCGAGCCGGTCTGCTGAACCATCGACACGATCGCGTTGAGCCTATCTTCCGCTAGCATCGCTTACTCCTCCTCGGGGTACACGACTCCCCAGTCGGCGCGTAGCTTGGTCATCAGCTCCATAACATCAGAAGCATAATCCAGCAGCTCACGCTTAGAGTCGTCGCCGGCAACGGCCTTCTCAAGATCGGCCATCTCATAGCAAAGGGCGTAAGCCTCGGTGCCGGCGTGGACCTCCTCGCGGTGGCCGTCCGCAGTCCACACGATGGTCGCGTGATCGGCGCGCGGATACTCGTTGACCTCGATATAGCACTTATCGAAGCTAATAATCGAGCGCTTGGGTTGCTTGGAGTGGAGCGTGAGGCTCACAACACCCAGCTGCTGCTCGGCATTACGGCAGACGATGCCGCCCGCAACGTCAACACCGGTCTCACAGGTGTTGCCCAACGAAACGACCTCAATGGGCTGGCTTGCCATAAAGAGACGCATGACGGACAGGGCATACACGCCAATGTCGAGCATGGCACCGCCAGCAAGGTTGCGGTTGTAGAAGCGATTGGTCAGATCGCCGTACTCCTTGTAGCTACCAAAGTTGAGCTGGGCGAGGTTCATGCGGCCGAACTCACCGGCATCCATGCGACGGCGCAGCTCTTGATACAAGGGCATATGAAGCACCGTGGTGGCGTCCATGAGGACGACGTTGTGCTCGTCGGCGATGGCACGCGCCTCGTCGAGCTCAGCGGAATTGAGGGTAATGGCTTTCTCGCAGAGCACGTGCTTGCCGGCGGCCAGCGCGTCACGCAGATAGGTGATATGCGTGTTGTGCGGCGTGGTGATATAGACGGCGTCGATGCCCGGATCGGCGTAGAGGTCCTCAACCGATTCATAGACCTTCTCGATGCCATACTGCTCGGCAAAAGCCTGAGCCTTGGACAGCGTACGGTTGGCGACGCCCGCAAGCTTGCGGCCGGCAAGAGCGAGAGACTGGGCCATCTGGTTGGCGATAACACCGCACCCGATCACAGCCCAACGAAGCTCGGGAGCCGTAAAGATATCATCGGGGAATGGCTTGTCCTGGACCGAAGCGAACGCTGCTTTTGCGGCTGCCGCGGAGTCGAGTGGAGCCTGCTTGGAATCTACCATATGTGCCTCCTGTGTCATAGAACGTCTTGCATTTCGGATAGCTCTATATTCGCACAAACACGCGCGTCTGTGCGCGATTTTGCGTATCTCACCGCTAAACGGTCATTTTTGTCCCGTAAACGGCGCATCTATACGCATATTCACGCAATCCCACGCACGCAAATACGCACAAATGCGAACCGGTCATTGCTCAGAGACAGGGGCTTATGCTTAGAACTCAAAAGACAGGATGATCCGCTTCGCCTTCGCTCATGGCGCGCTGCAGCTCTAAGGACCGTCCCAAACTGCCGACAGAAAAGGAACGTTCCAAACTGCAGACAGAAAAAGAACGTCCCCAGGCGCCGGCATTTCAAGAGCACTCATTTAAGTCTGTCCCCAATGAGTGGGAGTAATCAGAGACCCTTTGCGAGGGAGGCCGGACGTGGCCTTCCTCGTTTTTATTCATGGACTTTAGTCCGTGCCGCGCGGCACGCGCGGCATAGAAAGCCACCCGCTCAGCGGGTGGAGGCCAATTTCCGCTACGCGACAAAAACCTTCCCCCTAGCATGAGGATTGTTCAGGTCATCATACTAGGGGGAAGGTGATTGCTGTGGCCCAGAAAGCCAACAGCCTCGCGTACACGAAATGGCTGTGCAAGTACCGCATCGCACCGAGGTCAAGCTCATCGCCGCCATCGTCGAGAAGCACCCCAAGGTGCGCTTTGCCGCGAGCCGCACCTCGGCCCACGCCGACCTCTACGACCGCATGGAGCAGGCCCTGTGCGAGTGCGTGGCCAACGCGGTGGAGGTCGTCCGCTCCGACATCAGCCCCGCGTTTCTTGTCCACACCGGTCCAAACCTCGTGGGTGTGGCGGTCCAGGGACTCTAGCGGAGGCGGGGCGTCCTGCCCCAAAAACAAATGCAAAAGACGAGCGCTTCTTGCCGCTCAATTGGCAAGAAGCGCTCGTCTTTTCTTAACGCGTTGTATGGCGGAGAGAGCGCAAGTTACGCGAGCGCCCTTCTTGCCAGCTCGGCCGCGCCGAGGATTCCTTGGTCGCCGCCGCAGCCCGGGGCGCAGATGTAGCTCTCCATGTCCTTAAGCTCGGCGGTCTGGATGTAGCCACCCAGATATTCGAGGGTCTTCTTGCGGACGATGCCGTAGAGCTGCTCCTGGTGCATCACGCCGCCGCCGAGGACGATGCGGCGAGGCGAGTACATGAGCACGAGGTTCGCGCACATCTGCCCCAGATAATCCCCCTCGAGCGCCCACACCTCATCGTTGTCCGCGAGCTCGGCCGCGGGCTTTCCCCAGCGCGCGGCGATGGCGGGGCCGGAGGCGAGCCCCTCGAGACAGCTCGCGTGGCTCGGGCAGACGCAGCGTCCCTCCTCGGTGGGACGGGTCCTTACCAGCATGTGACCGGCCTCGGGGTGCAGCATGCCGTGAAGGAGTCTGCCCGCGCACATGACGCCCGCGCCCACGCCGGTGCCGATGGTCACGTAGACGGCGTCCTCGAGCCCCTTGCAGCAGCCGAAGACCACTTCGCCGAGGCAGGCAACGTTCACGTCCGTGTCGTAGGCCACCGGAATCCCGAGGGCGTCGGCGAACGCGGCGCGAAGACCATGGCCTCGCCACGCGAGCTTGGGCGTCTGGAGGATGGAGCCGTAGCGCTCGTCGTTGGGGTCGACGCAGGTCGGGCCGAAGGCGCCGATGCCCAACGCGTCCACATCGCGGGCGGTGAACCACTCGATCATCTGCGGGACGGTCTCGGCGGGCGTAAGCGTCGGGGTCTCCATACGGTCGAGGACCTCGCCGTCGCCGGACACCACGGCACAGACCATCTTGGTCCCGCCGGCTTCGAGGGCGCCGAGCCTCATTTGCTTTTCGCTCATGTGATCCTCCTTACAAAGGGACGCCCGCAGTCATGGTCAACCGCGGGCGCCCATAACGTTGGCTTGTTTCGAGGCGACCCTACCTGGGCACGCGGTCCTGCCTTGCGGCAAACGGGGCGAGCACGGCGTGCGGCTCGCTTTGGTACCAGTAGGCGACGGTGGAGATGTCGTCCTCGCGCTCGTAGAGCTTGATGTCGTCGTTGCCGAGGTCCTGGAACGTCACGCGCAGGTCCTCCTTGAACGAGATCGGGTCGGGAAGGTGCCACCTGTAGAGGCCGTGCCTGGGCAGCGCGTCGTCGTTAGTCGCGAGCATCGGATTCGGGTTCGGCTTGCCCGCGCTGAAGCGGTCGCGCGTGGCGTCGCGCGTCGAGCGGTACGGGTAGCCGGCGAACAGCGTGTTGAAGCACTGCGCCTCGGGCAGCGCGTGGGGCGGCCTGTCGAGGAAGGCCCAGGCACCGCCGAAGTAGTCCTCGGCTCCCGTCGAGGTGACCGTGGGGAACTCCTCGTCGCCGTCGAGGAAGAACTTCATCTCGCCCTCGCCCCACCAATAGCGCTCCAGGGCGCACAGGGCCATGTAGGTGCCGACGTAGTAGCCCTTGCCGCGCACGCCGTCGAGCACGGTGTAGTCGACGCCCCTGCGGGTGCTGCGCTCGCGGTTAAAGCGGGCGTGGAAGTACATGGCGTCGTCCGGCACGTCGGTGAGCGCGTAGTTGAACGTGTAGAAGATGTACTTAATGAACCCGGGGTGCTCGCTCGTAAGCGTGACCTTGGCGTGCTTCCTGAAGGGCATCTCGAAGTAGCAGTTCATGCCGCCCGTCGGGTTCACGCAGATGGGCATCGAGTTGACGATGGCGCGCTCACCGAAGCCGTTGCAGAAGAAGTCGCCGACAGGGCACTCGACCGAGGGGGTCTCCTCGTCGTCCCAGTAGAAGCGCAGCACGAGGTCACGCATGACGAAGCTGCCGGCGGCGGTCTTGTCGGGGACGGTCATCCAGATGTGGCGGATGATGCCGGGTCCCTCGATGTCCGCGAGCGTGATGGTCTCGCCGGACTCAAGGGGCACGCAGCACGAGCCCTTGCGGCCGACGCCGAGGTGGCTGGCCGACATGGCGGCGCGGCCCTTCTCGCCCGTGATGTTCTCGGGGGTGATGGCGCGGCTTTCCTCACCGCCGTGCATCCACACGTCCTTAAGGAACTCTCTCATCGTCGACCTCCTCTATTCGTCGTCGTCGCGCTCGGCGGAACTGGCACCGTTCACGTAGATGATCTGCTGGCGCGCCTCGTTGACGAGGGCGTCGAAGTCGAGTTTCTCGTCGGGGCGCGCGAGCGCGACCGTCATGGCGAGCGGGAGGTTGACACCCGCGATCACGTGGATCCGGTCGGAGGCGAAGCGGGAAAAGCGCTGGTTCACGCTGCCGCCGTACGCGTCGGTGAGGACGACGACCTCGTCAGTGCCCGAAAGAGCCGCCTCGACCGCCGCGTCGAGCCCCTCGCCGTTGTCGTTCACGTAGGCGCACACGGCGTTGACGGCGTCGCCCTTACCCGTAAGGAACTCGAGGGTGTCCTTGAAGCCCTGGGCGAGAAGGGAATGGCTCGCCACAACTATCTTTCTCATTGATTCACCAATCTCTTGGGTCGAAGCTAGGCGAGGATGCCGGCGGCGGAGGCGACCATCGCGAGGACGATCACCACGAGGATGAGGGCCGTCATGCTCGCGTTCTTCTTGGTAAGAAGGTAATACGCGCTTCCCGTGATGGCGGCGGGGATCATGGCAGGCAGGATCTTGTCGAGCAGCGGCTGAATCTCCATCGCGACGTCGCCGAAGCTGAAGCTAATCGGGCAGGTGACGCCGATGACCGAGGCGATGAGGCAGCCGACCACGGTGAGGCCGAGCACGGAGGCGGCGGCAGTGAGGTTGGGAAGCTTCTCGCTGAAGTCGGTGACGAGCTTCACGCCCTGCTTGTAGCCGAACTCGAGGGCGTGCATGCGGACCCAGAAGATGGCCAGGATGAGCGCGAACCAGATGCCGGCTCCCACGGGGTTGCCCTCGATGGCCATATAGGCGGCGATGGAGCCCATGATGGTCGGGATCATGGTCATGAGCAGGGAGTCGCCGACGCCGGCGAGCGGTCCCATGGTGCCGATCTTCAGGTCTTGGACGGCGTCCGCCGCCGCTAGGCCGTCGCGCTCCTCCATGGCCACGCAGGCGCCAAGGATGATGGCGGCGAGCCAAGGCTGGGTGTTGTAGTAGCGGAAGTGGTTGTTGAGCGCTTGCTTATAGTCCTCGTCGTTCGTGTAGATCTTCCTCAGGACCGGCGAGAGGGCGTAGGCGACTGAGGCGCCCTGCTGGGTCTGGTAGTTGAAGGTGCACACGCTCATGAGCCAGCGCCAGTTCGCGTTGCGCAGGTCCTTCTTGGTGACCTTGTAGCCGGAGGGCTTGCCCTCGGCGACGGCGGTGATGTTCTCGTTTTCCATGGTTACTCATCCTCTCCGATGAAGGCGTCTGCGGAAGCGTGGGCGGCGAGCTCGGTGTCCCTCTCGGCACGCTGGTAGAACGCAATCGCGAGGGCAACGCCGACGATGGCGGCGCCGATGATGGGCACGTTCAGGAAGGCCGAGAGGAAGAAGCCGGCGAGCAGGTACTGGAAGTACTTGGCGGTTGGCATGTAGCGGAGCAGCATGGCGATACCGACGGCCGGGAGCATCTTGCCGGCGAGGGTGAGGCCGGAGAGGAACCACTGGGGCATGACCTCGAGGAGCCAGTTGACGGCGGGCTGGCCGAGCGTCACGGAGACAAAGACGGGCAGGGCGGCGCACAGTCCGAAGAGCGCGGGGCAGACCCACAGGATGGCGTTCATCTGATTGAACTTACCCTCGTTGCAGAACTTCTGGGACTTCTCGACGACAAAGCCGTTGAGGATCTTGGCGACGACGTCGAGCTGGATGCCGAGCATGCCGACCGGCAGGCCGATGGCGAGGCCCGTGTCGGAGCCCAGGGTCACGCCGTAGGCGGTGGCGATGATGGCCATCGTGCCGTAGTCGGGAATGGAGGAGCCGCCGAAGCCCGCGACGCCGAGCTGCATGAGCTGAATGGTGCCGCCGATGACAAGGCCGGTCTTCCAGTCGCCCATGACGACTCCGGTGATGAGGCCCCAGAAAACGGCGTAATTGACGAAGATCATCGGGATGCCGTAGTAGTCCACGTGCTTGATGAAGGCCAGCAGGGTCAAAAGGACGACCTGCAGGATAGTGAAGTTGACCATATTTCCCCCTTAGATGAGGTCTGCGACGGAGACGGGCTTGTCGGCGGGCACGAACTGGGCCGTCACCTTGACGCCACGGGCGATGAGCGCCTTGTAGCTCTGGACGTTCTCGGCGGAGGCGTAGGCGCGCTGGGTGAGCTGGATGCCGTCCTCCTTGACGAGCGAGCCGCCGACGACCAGCGACGGGAGCTCGACGCCCGACTCGACCAGGCGAAGCATCGTCTCGGGCTCCTTGGCGATGACGAAGACCTTCTCGCGGTCGTACTTGCCCGCGGCGAAGTTCTTGAGCGCGGTCTGCTCGGAGATGATCGAAACGGCCATGCCCGCGGGGCGCGCCATCCTCATGGTGGACTTCAGGACCTCGTCGCCGGCGACCTTGTCGTCGATGACCATGACTCGGGTCGCGCCCGACACCGGGGCCCACTGCGTCACGATGATGCCGTGAAGCAGGCGATTGTCGATTCGTGCCATAACAACACTCATGTTTGCTCCTATCAAATGAAGTTTTACGTTCGGTACTGCCTCGGCGCTATCCGGATTCGCGCCGGGCAAGGGGTTATCGGATTATTGAGGACGCGCGGTCAGCTTGCGGCGGCGCGGGGAAGGTCACTCGTCGAGCAGGAGGTCCGAGGAGCCGAGGCGCTCTTCTCGCGCCGGGGCGGCGCTCACGCTTATGTAGTCGAAGACATATGCGATCTCGCTTACGGGAACCTCTACGCGATAGCGCGTCGAGATGCTCGAGAAGCTCTGCCTGAAGGACTCGATGAAATCGGCGCGTTCCTCCTCGAAGCGGTCCTGGCCAACGTAGGTCTCAATGGGGTTTCTGGTAACAAGGCGCTCGACGAGACAGCAGAGGTGGACGTAGAGCCCAATGATGGCGTTGCTGCCGATCTTCTCGCCTGTCCTGCGCTGAAGCTCGTGCACGGCGCTCTCGATCTCGTGGAATAGCCGCTCCGGGTCGAGGATGGTGATGGAGCGGATGACGTTCTGCAGCGTCATGTTCGAGAGCAACTTCTCGTGGAAAGAAGAGAGCTCGGAAGCGTCAAGCCACCTGCCGAACACGGCATCAACCTTAGAGGCGGACGCCGTCGACATGATGTCCTCGAGGGCGACGAAGGGAACGGAGGCGACCCCGGGGTCTCCCGTGCCGATGACGGCGCAGACGCGGTGCTCGGAGAAAACGGCGTCGTTCGACCCGTTCGCGACGAGCTGCTTGAAGGGCCTCGTGAGCAGGCGCGCGCCTATGGTGCGCGGGAGGCTCTGCGAGACGAGCTGGCGTATCCTTTCCGCGGCGTCGACCCCAGACTCGGAGCAGAAGACGATGGCGTCCTCACGGTTGACGCGCTCGATCACCTTGCAGTGCGTCACGCACGCGGCGGTCGCGTCGCCAAGAACCTCGGCGATGGACTTGCCGCCGAGCAGCCCAACCCCGATCTCGAGCGCAAGACCGGTAGAGACGTTGTTCACCACGCCGATAGTGGAGTCGGTAACGTTTTCGAGGGCCTTATAGGCCTCCTCCAAGGAGCCCATGTCGACGAGGAACACGACCCCGGTGCAGTAGGAATGGCGGTCGACGAGGCGCTGGAGCGGACCGACGATGTCCTTCAGCTGCTGGTCGTAGGGCATGTCGACCGCCTCGTACACATGCATGCCGAGCATACGGTTCGCCGCGTCGGCGATGCTCGTCGCCGTTGAGTAGCCGTGGGACAAGATGACGCAGAGCGTCCGAAGGGCCTTCGCATCGCGAGACTCCGATGCGACGCACAGCGTCAGAAGCGTCTTCGTGAAGTGATCGAGCGAGATTCCAAGCGCCCCTTCCACGTCTGCGGCGACCTGATCGGAGACACTCGAGGCAAACGGCAATTCGGAGGTCACGGCACCGAGGAGATGGGAGATTTGCTCCGCACAGGCAGACTTTCGCTTAGCCAGGCCGATGCCCGGCCACAACTGCAGGCAAATCTCCTGGGCCAGTAGAAAAGCGACCTTCCTCGAAAGCTCGATGCCATAAGAAGAGCCTGCGTCGGCAAGGACCGCGCCCACGACGCGCTCGAAGGCGCGCGACCTCGAGGAGGTAACGCCGCGGCCGAAGATCAAGTGATCCTCAACGCCGCGCGCAGCGGAGACAGCTTGCGAGACGAGCTCGGAGACAGAAAGCTCCCCGGCGCAGAATCGCTCATCGAGGGAGCACAGGGCATCGAGCGCCTGCTCGACCGGCCCTGTGCTCTCGGCGGCATCCAGAGACGCGTCGATCAGAACGCCATCGTCGGGCTGTTGATCGATCTGCGCGGAGGAGAGGAGCCCACTGGGAAGAAGATACGGGCGAACGACGACGTAGTCGCCCTCGCGATTGAGGAACGCTTTGGCGCAGCAGTTCGTCACGCAGGCGCGCAAGCCGGCGATGTTATCGGAAAAGTCCGCGTTCACGAGGCAACGGTATGCGCCGCGGCTGATCTTCACATCAGAACCGATTCGGCACCCCTCGCTGCGCAGGAAGCTCAAGATGAGATCCTCGCGCTCCTCGGGGGTCCGCTCCTTGAGTGAGGGGACGCGGGCACAGATGGGCATTTTGCTGTAGGCCGAGGAAACCTTCAGGTCATCGGCGGAAAGCGTCGTCGAAAGAACGAGACGAGCGCGCGGCGCATCCTGGGAGGCATCGAGCCCGAGGGCCGTCGCAAGACAGTACTCCATCGCAGAGGGAGAGAGTGCCTCGATGCCGTTGACAAAGACCACACCCCCGCGCGATTTCGCGATCGACTCGTCAAGAAGCCCGTTGAACGAGGCGGCGTCCGGGACCCCGGCGCAGTCGATGCGCACATAGGAGGAGTCGCGGGGCAGCAAGCCCTGGTTCTTGCCATACTCGTACACAAGGCGAGAAAGGAAAGACTTACCGACACCCACGCCGCCGCTCAAGAGGATGGGCAGGCCAAACGGAGGGTACTGAACCGCAGCTTTGCACTGCTCGACAACGGAGCTGAGGCTCATGTCGAAGCCCACGGCACGCGCGAAGTCGCGGTGATCGGCGATTCCCGTCGCCTGGATGAGGTCGGCGAGCGAGGCGTACTCGCTTGCAGAGAGCTTTACCTGAAAATGCTTCTGGAACGCGCGGCGATGAAAATAACGGACGGGCCTGCCCGCCACCTTAACCACAAGACCGGCGCGAACAAGGTCGTTGAGGTACTGGCTCGCCAGGCTCCTGGAGATGATGAGCGTCTCGGCGATGTCGGTGGTGGACAGACGGGCAAGGTCGTCGAGCGAGACGGCAGAGGTGAGGGCCTCGAGATGCTCGAGAATCCTGTCCCTCATGTCGACGGGCTTCTTTGCCAAGCTGTCCTGCGCGGTCTTGTCCATGACTTCTTACCTCCTCGTACAAGGAGTATAAGGGGAGAACAGAGAACGGAAGGGGGCGCGTGGGGGAATCAACAGCCCCGAGGAAAAGTCCACCACTTGAGGGGCAGAAAACAACGGCCATTGAACATTCAGGGCCGACGCTCAACACTTCGGCTCGACACTTCGCTTTGGAAAGGGCCCTGCGCGCCGGGGCCCCAACATAAAGAAGGGCCCCGGCGCGTAGGGCCTATAGCTTAACCATGCGCGCGACGATGCGGGCGCAATCGCAGGCGGCCTTCTTCTCGAAGGTGTTGTAGTCGACGACCTGGCCCTCGGCGCAGTGCTTGTCGCTGATGGCGCGCGCGACGACGAGGGGGCACGCCGTTGAGATAGGCGGCCTGCGCGATGGTGCAGCCCTCCATCTCGCAGCACAGGTCGCCGAAGGTCGCGAGGATGCGCTCCTTCTGTTCCGTGGGCGAGACGAACTGGTCGCCGGAGACGACGCGGCCCTCGAGGACCTTAATGTCGGGGGCGACGGCGGCCGCGGCGGCGCACGCCGCCAGCAAGGGCCGGAACGGATCGCGCAAGATCGAGGCGTCGCCCGGGAGGTCGGACGTTACCGTCAGCCGGCGCCGCGTCTGCTGCATCATGAGGGAGAACGGCCTGGCCGGCGCATACGGCAGGAAGGGGTTCAAGGTGCACCCCGGGGCGGTCAACGAGGCCGACGTGTCGAACGTCGTCGCGCGCGGCTTCGTCGGCAGGGCGCCATGCACCCATATATGCAGCGACTTGGCCTGCGTACGCGTCGGGGCGTCGTGGAACTACGTCTGCCTGCTCGTCGACCTCTGCAACGGGGAGATCGTCGGCCACTCCGAAGGACCGAGGAGGGACGCGCGAGCTCCGAGCCAAGCTCTTGGATTACGTGCACTGGTACAACAACTTCAGGATCCACTCGACGCTGGGCTACATGTCGCCGGTCGAGTTCGGGGAGGCGGGGCCGTCCCTCCCGGAATCGTCCAAATAAGTGTTGCCAATCCAGCCATCATCTCCGCGAAGGCGGACGTCAGGAAAAGCTCGGCTTGAGCTCGGTCGGACGCGGTCTGTGGGGCATCAATCAGGCTCAGGGGGCCTCCTTGTCTACTTCGGTCGCAAGCTGAATGATAGGGACGGCCCCTTCTCTCTTTCCCTTTCGCTTTCGACGCGTCACCCTCTCGGCGGGCTTAAGGCCCGCGCTCGCGGGTGCAGGGGCTACGCCCAAACCCCAAAAAAGTAACGCCGTACTCGAAGCGTTTCCGGACGTCAGCGTAATCTCAAATCCCGTTCGTCAACTCATGGGCAAGCCACCTGAGACTACTCATTTCTCCTACTGGCAATGAAGACCTGCGGCCTGCAGTTTTGCAAACTGCTTGAAAGCCACCTGCGTTGATTCACTTCCTATTGCAGCTGCGGCTTGCACGCGAAAAGGCATTTGCGTTTCAAAACGGGCGTTTTCGGCGCTATCGAGCCTCCAAAGGCATCCCGCCGCGCCCTTTGGGACAAAAACAAAAACTCAAAGCCCTGAGTTCGTAAATAGTTTTTGGAGTTGCCCCGACTTTTGTCCCCGAAGCCGACGAAACGCGACAGGGTGTCACCTGGCGGCACTCGATTCGAGTCGGCACCGAAAACTGGATGCAACCGGAATGACGGGACGGCAGAACCGAAGCCATCGAGCGGGGATACAAAAAGGCCCGGGTGCCGTGGGGCATCCGGGCCTTTGCTAGCAACTTGATGTTGCGGGCAGCTTAGAACTTGTGGCCGCACTTCTTGCAGACGCGCAGCTTGTTCTTGCCGTCCTTCTCGTGACCGACGCGGGTAACCTTACCGCACTCGGGGCAAACGAGATTGACGTTGGAGGCATCGATGGGAGCCTCCTGCGAAACGATGCCGCCCTGCTGGTTGGCAGCATTGGGCTTGACGGCCTTCTTGACGACCGAAACGCCCTCGACAACGACCTTGTTCTCGGCGGGGAGAGCACGCAGGATAACGCCCTGCTTGCCGCGATCCTTACCAGAGAGAACCTGGACCTTATCGCCCTTCTTGATATACATATATCTCCCCTAACTACAGGGTCTCGGGAGCGAGCGAGACGATCTTCATGTACTTCTTGTCACGAAGCTCGCGAGCGACGGGCCCGAAGATACGGGTGCCGACGGGCGAACCATCGTTGTTGATGACAACGCAGGCGTTCTCATCAAAGCGAATGTAGGAGCCATCCTTGCGGCGGATCTCCTTAACGGTGCGAACGACGACGCAACGGACAACGTCCTTCTTCTTGACGTTGGCGCCAGGGGTAGCCTCCTGGACAGCACCGATGAACACATCGCCGATGCCTGCATAACGACGCTTGGAACCGCCAAGCACCTTGATGCAGCGAATCTTGCGAGCGCCGGAGTTGTCGGCGACGTTCAGCATGGTTTGCATCTGAATCATGGTAGATGTTCCTCCGAACTAAGAACCGAAGAGAGGTGCGCAGCCTTTATACGGCCTGTGGTATGCAAGCCAGGCATACGCACATCTTCGGAAACGTACAAGTCGTAAGAGCGACTGCTTATTTAGCGCGCTCGACGACCTCGATGAGGCGCCAACGCTTCATCTTGGACATAGGACGGGTCTCCATAACGCGGACGGTATCGCCCACGCCAGCCGTGCACTCCTCGTCGTGAGCGTGCAGCTTCTTGGAGCTGGTCATCATCTTGCCGTACTTGGCGTGACGCTTGCGCTCGGTGACGGTGACAACGATGGTCTTGGCACCGGAGACGGAGGTAACGACACCCGTACGGACCTTACGCGTGTTACGCGAATCAGTCATGTTCTCTCCTTAGGTCCTACTCGGCGACAGCGGACTTCTCCGCTGCGATCTCGCGGGCGCGCTGCTCCGTGAGGACGCGAGCGATGTCCTTCTTCACGGTGTTGACGCGAGCGGTGTTGTCCAGCTGGCTAGTGGCCATCTGGAAACGAAGGTTAAAGAGCTCGGCGCGCATTTCCTTCAGCTTCTCAACGAGCTGAGCGTCCGAGAGCTCACGAATCTCTGCGGGCTTCATTAGTTCTCCTCCTTGGCGGCGGCGGCGTCCTCAGCAGCCCACTTGGCCTCGAGAGCGGCCTCCTCAGCCATTTCCTTCTCGATGCGCTGCTCAGCGTTCTTGGCAACCACAATCTTGGTCTTGATGGGGAGCTTGTGCTGAGCAAGACGCAGAGCCTCGCGAGCGACCTCCTCGGGCACGCCCTTGACCTCGAACATGATGCGGCCGGGCTTGACGACGGCCACCCACTCCTCGGGGTTACCCTTACCAGAACCCATGCGAGTCTCGGCAGGCTTCTTGGTGATGGGCTTATCGGGGAAGATCGTGATGTAGACACGACCGCCACGCTTCATGTAGCGGGTCATGGCAATACGAGCGGCCTCGATCTGACGGTTGGTGATCCAATGGGCCTCGAGAGCCTGGATACCAAACTCGCCGAAATGCAGCTCGGTATTACCCTTGGCCTGGCCCTTCATGGAGCCACGCTGCACCTTGCGGTGAAGAATACGCTTAGGGGCAAGCACTACTGACCCCTCCTCTCGGAGTTACGACGACGAGGACGGGAAGAGCCCTCGAGTGCAGGGTTGGGAACAGGCTGGCCCGGGAGCTTCTCGCCCAGGTAGATCCAGACCTTCACGCCGCAAGCGCCCATGGTGGTGCTGGCGACAGCCGTGCCGTAGTCGATCTTGGCACGGAGGGTGTGCAGAGGCACGCGACCCTCACGGTACCACTCACGACGGCCCATCTCGGCACCGCCGAGACGACCGGAGCACTGGATACGGATGCCCTTAGCGCCGGCCTTGCGGGCAGACTGGACAGCCTTACGCATAGCGCGACGGAAGGCAACGCGGCCCTCGAGCTGCTCGGCGATAGACTGAGCAACGAGGTTGGCGTCGAGCTCGGGGCGCTTGATCTCGACAACGTCGACGGAGAGCTGGCCCTTGGAGACGCCAGCGACCTTCTCGAGCTCGGTGCGGAGGGTATCGATCTCGGCACCCTTCTTACCGATGACAACGCCGGGGCGAGCGGTGAGGATGATGACCTTCACCTTGTCGCCAGCGCGCTCGATCTCGACGCGGGAGACAGCTGCGCGGGAAAGACGCTTCTCGAGGTACTTGCGGATCTCGAGATCGTTACCGAGGGTCTTAGCGTAATCCTTCTCTGCGAACCAACGGGAGCGCCAGTTCTCGGTGATGCCAAGACGGAAGCCGGTGGGGTAGACTTTCTGACCCATACAGCTTTACGCCTCCTTTCGAGGAGCAACGACGACGGTGATGTGGGAAGTACGCTTCAGAATGCGAGAAGCGGAACCCTTGGCGCGGGGACGGATGCGCTTAAGCGTCGGACCCTCGTCAACATAGGCAGCGGCGACAACCAGGTTGTCGGCACGCAGACCGTTGTTGTTCTCGGCGTTCGCAACGGCGGAACGGAGAACCTTCTCGACATCCACGGCGACGGCGCGGTCGCAGAAGTGGAGGATGTCGAAGGCCTGAGCGACAGGCTTGCGGCGGATCAGATCGACCACCAGGCGGGCCTTGCTGGGGGAAACACGCACGTACTTAGCGACGGCGCGAACCTCGGTGGCCTCAGTTTCAATAGACTTAGTTGCCATTTACGGTTAACCCCCTATTTGGCCTTGTGGCCACGGAACGTACGAGTCGGCGCGAACTCGCCGAGCTTGTGACCAACCATGGACTCGGTAACATACACGGGCACATGCTTGCGGCCGTCGTGGACGGCGATGGTGTGACCAACCATCTCGGGGAAGATGGTGGACGCGCGGGACCAGGTCTTCACGACGTCCTTCTTGCCAGCCTCGTTCATCGCGGTGATACGCGAGAGAAGGCGAGTCTCCACGAACGGGCCCTTTTTGAGACTTCTGCTCATAAGTGCTTTCTCCTAAAACTCGGTATCCGAAATTACTTCTTACGGCGACGAATGATGTGCTGGTTCGAGACCTTCTTCTTCTTGCGCGTACGAAGGCCCTTCGTCGGCTTACCCCAGGGGGTAACAGAGGGACGACCAGAGGTGTGGTTCTTGCCCTCGCCACCGCCGTGCGGGTGGTCGACAGGGTTCATGACGGTACCGCGGACGGTCGGGCGCACGTTCATGTGACGCTTACGGCCGGCCTTGCCGATGACGATGTTGGCGTGATCGGCGTTGCCGACCTCACCGACGGTGGCGCGGCAGGTAACGAGGATGCGGCGCATCTCGGAGGAAGGCATACGGACGATAGCGTACTTGCCCTCCTTACCCATCAGCTGGCAGGAGTTACCGGCGGAACGGGCGATAGCGGCGCCCTTGCCCGGCTGGAACTCGACAGCGTGGATGAGCGTACCGACGGGGATGTCGGCGAGGGGCAGAGCGTTGCCCGGCTTGATGTCGGCGTCAGAACCGGACATGATGGTCTGACCGACCTCGAGGCCCTTGGGGGCCAGGATGTAGCGCTTCTCACCGTCAGCGTAGTGCAGCAGAGCGATGCGAGCGGAACGGTTCGGATCGTACTCGATCGTGGCAACCTTGGCGGGCACGCCGTCCTTGTTGCGCTTGAAGTCGATCACGCGGTAACGACGCTTCACGCCGCCGCCCTGGTGGCGGGTGGTGATGCGGCCGTTGTTGTTACGACCGGCCTTCTTGGGCAGGGGCTCGAGAAGAGACTTCTCGGGCTTGGTGCAGGTGATCTCGGAGAAATCGGAGATCGTCTGCCAACGCCTACCAGCGGAGGTCGGCTTAAGGTGCTTTACAGCCATTACAATCCCTTTCAATAGGAATCCGTTAGCCATCGCAGACAGGGATTCGAGGTTCTGCCTCGGGTGCGATGACACCGGACGTATACACGGTTCCGGGCGTGTCCATTTTATACGCCCAAAACCTTGAGCTCTCGCCTCCCCTATTTGGGAGGCATGAGCTCACTCAACAGCAGCGAGTCTTAGGCCTGGTTGCCAAAGACCTCGATGGTGTCGCCCTCGGCCAGCGTGACGATGGCCTTCTTCCAAGAACGGGTCTTGCCGGCGACATAGCGCACGCGCTTGGTCTTGGGCTTGACCGTCAGGGTGTTCACGCGAACGACCTTGACGCCGAAGATCTCCTCGACAGCGTCCTTGATCTGATACTTGTTAGCATCCTTGGCGACCTCGAACGTGTACTTGTTCTGCTCCATGCCGGAGAAGGAACGCTCGGACACGATCGGACGGATGATGATCTCGTGGGCGGTCATTTATGCAAGCACCTCCCCGAAGTGAGCGGCGATGTCGGCGGGCATCAGCACAGCGTTGTTGTTGACGAGATCGTAGGTGTTGGCCTCGTCGGCAGTGATGATGAACGTCTTGGGAATGTTGCGGAACGACAGGTAGGCGTTGACGTCCTCATCGCGAACGATGATGGTCAGACGCTTGCCCTCAAGGCCGAGGGCCTTGAGCATGGCGACGGCAGCCTTGGTGGAAGGCTTCTCGAAGCCGTAGTCGTCGACGAGCACGAGCTCGCCATCGGCCAGCTTGGCGGACAGCGCGGAGCGCATAGCCAGCTTGACCTCCTTGTTGTTCATACGCTTAGCGTAGGAACGGGGCTTGGGGGCGAAGACAACGCCACCGTGACGCCACTGGGCAGCACGGATGGAACCCTGGCGGGCACGGCCGGTGCCCTTCTGACGCCAAGGCTTCTTGCCGCCACCGGAAACCTCAGAGCGACCCTTAGCAGACTGGGTGCCCTGACGCCAAGAGGCCATCTGGCACTTGACGATGTGGTGCATAACGTGGATGTTCGGCTCGATGCCGTACACCTCAGCGGCGAGCTCGGCCTCGGCGACCTTCTTGCCCTCGCTGTTCTTTACTTCAAACTTTGCCATTTAAGTGTTCTCCTTGGTATGACGCTGGGCTAAATGGGCTGGGCCCTTAGGCCATACGGATGGCGACGAGACCATTCTTGGCACCCGGGACAGCGCCCTTGACCAAGATGAGGTTCTGCTCGGCATCGATGCGGACAACGGAAAGGTTCTTGACGGTAACGCGCTCGTTACCCATGTGACCGGCCATCTTGACGCCCTTGAGGACGCGCGCAGGATAGGCGCACTGACCGATAGAACCGGGGTGACGCTGGAAGTGAGAACCATGCGTCATAGGACCGCGGCGCTGACCCCAGCGCTTGATGCGACCCTGGAAGCCCTTACCCTTGGAGGTACCGATGACGTCGACCTTCTCGACATCAGCGAAATCAGCGACGGTGACGACCTCGCCGACCTTGTGCTCCTCGCCGTTCTCGACGCGGACCTCACGAAGGAAACGGACAGGCTCGACGCCAGCCTTGGCGAAGTGACCAGCCATGGGCTTGTTCACGTTCTTGGCCTTGATGTCGCCGAAACCGATCTGGACGGCGTCATAGCCGTCGGTTGCCTGAGTTTTAACCTGCGAGACAGCGCAGGGGCCAGCCTGGATGACCGTGACGGGAACGACGTTATCGTTCTCGTCCCAAACCTGGGTCATGCCAATCTTGCGGCCGAGAATCATGCTGATCAAGATATGATCCCAACTCTCGCGTGGTCTTGGGACAATGCGTACACCACCGAGCGTACGCCCCTAGAGGACCACTACTTACACGACGTGCTCCCCAGCCTTGTATTTCGCCCGGACTACCTGACAACCCTATTAAGCAGGCATTTTGTCCAGCCAGAATACTCCCCTGGTTACACACAGCTGTTTAGTATACACGGCTGCGGGCGTATCCATCGAGATTCATATTTCACTCACATTGTTTACGCAGGTAAAGTGCGTGGATGGCTCCCGAGCACGGCGGAGGGCCGGAGAAATATATTAAGGTCCCTGCTCTACAGTCCTGCGCAAGACGGAGAGCACATTAAGTGCTCTCCTTTGCGTGCGGAACTCGCGATGACCTTAATATATTTCTCCGGCCCTCCGCCGTGCTCGGGAGACGACACGTTGATGTCTGCTTAACTCTGCTCGCTCAGCTAATTACTTTGTTGAGGATCGATGATTTGCTGCAAGATGAACTTGGATTGGGGCGCGTCGCCTTCTTCTCCCGACTTTGCCTCATCAAAATCGAAGATCATGATGGCGCAGTTGGGGAGTTTTGTTGGGAGCTCGAAGCCCTCTGGAGCTGCAGCCTTGATGAATTGGCGGCTGGCGCTTCCGTGGCTTACTGCTAGGAGGGTTTCGATACCATCGGCGCCCATAAGATTGGTGAGGGTGCCTACCATGCGTTCTTGCAGCGCGCGGCTTCCTTCTCCGCCAAAGGGGACCAAGTCCTCGCCCGGATCCCAGACGTCGGTGGGAAGGGCATCGTGGGGGCCTTCTTCGAAGGTGCCGTAGCTGCGCTCAATGATGCCTTCGCAGGGCTCGACTTCTGCATCAAGGCCGAGGAGTTCGGTTGCGACGAGACTTGCCGTGTCCATGGCTCGGCCTAGGGGCGAAGAGACTACTTTGTCGGGGACAACGTCGTGGTCCTTGAGCCATGCGGCTGCCATTCCCGCTTGTTTGCGGCCCAGGTCGGTCAACGGAGAATCGCAGCGGCCCTGGACCAGCTTTTTAACGTTGAATTCTGTCTGGCCGTGGCGGAGTAGATATAGACGCTTCATGCTCTCCCCTTCTGTATAACTTGCTTTACCGGCGCAGCCCTACTCGTGGGTATGGCCTACGTAGTCTTCGTCGATCGTGATCTTGGCAATCGACTTGGGATATTCGGATTCGACACGTTTCGCCAACGCGCGCTTTAGGTCCTCGGCGTTCATCGCCAAATCCGAGGGTCGCACGCAGTCAAAAATCACATTGGTGTGCGTGGGGCCCGGAACACAGCGCAGGTCGTGGATCGAGAGGCGGCTATCGATCTCTTGAGCCATAGCGTTGATGCGCAGATGCATGCTCGCCACTTTGGGGTCGTCGGTCACGATGGGGTCGTAATGGAGCGTGACGATCATACCGTCTTCGTTCCTAAACGACCGCTCGATGTTATCGAGCGTGTCGTGACTTTCCAGCGGGCTGGCCTCGGCTGCCATCTCGGCATGAGCGCTTGCGAACTTCCTGCCCGGGCCGTAGTCGTGAACCATCAGGTCGTGAACGCCCAAAACGCCGGGGTAGCTCATGATCTTGTCTCGAATGTGCTTGACCAGCTTAGGATCAGGCGCCTGGCCCAAAAGCGGGCTCACCGTATCCTGGATGAGCTCAAAACCGCTCCAGCCAATATAGGCGCCAACGGCAAGGCCGACCCATGCGTCAAGATTGATGTGCGTCACCTGCGAAACAATTGCGCACGCTAACACGGCGCCCGTGGCAAGGACATCGTTCTTGGAATCCTGCGCGGTCGCATGCAACGTCTCGGACTCAATGCGGTCACCGAGCTTTTGGTTGAGGGCCGCCATCCACAGCTTTACGACCATCGAAAGCACTAAAACTGCCACCAGGGCAAGTGAGAACTCGACAGGTTCGGGGTTGACAATTCGCTCAACCGACGACTTCACCAGCTCAACGCCAATCAGCAGCACGAGCGCCGCCACGACCAGTCCCGAGAGATACTCGTAGCGACCGTGACCGTAAGGATGCTCGGGGTCGGCCGGCTTGCTCGCCAGCCTGAAGCCCAGCACGCTCACGATATTCGAGCTGGCATCGGACAGGTTGTTCATGGCATCCGCCACGATCGAAACCGATCCCGACAGCACGCCAATTGCACCCTTCGCAGCGCATAGTGCCACATTGGCGAGAATACACACCACGCCCGTCAACGTGCCCACGCGCGCACGGTCGCCCTGCGCACGACGAACAATCCACTCGACCATCCTCATCAGTCCCCACGGTACTACCTAATATCTATTGCTCAAACGGATTGTAGTGTAGCCACTTTGTCCTCCAGATACAAAAAGGCCGCAACCCACACGAGCCACGGCCTTGGAACATGACAAAGGAATCGTCCTTTGTCGCACAGGTTTATGCGCTTACTTCAGCAGCGCTCGCCACTGTTTCGGGCGAATCGGCTTCGTCTTCTGCCGCCCACCCCTTCGCCGGCACCACGCCAAAGCAGTAGCTCAGCGCCGCAGACACCGCAAATGCCACACCGCCGGCAACGCAGCACCACAGCAGGTTCGAGATGCCGCCCGTGGCAAAGCCAATGACCATGAGGACATTTGTCATGCCGATGGTATAGGCCGTAACGTGGCCCACGGCTGCAACAAGGCCTCCGACGGCGCCGCCAATGGCCATGCACGTCAGGCACCTGCCATATTTAAAGCCGCAACCGTACAGCGCCGGCTCGCTTACGCCGCCAAGAACACCCGAGATTGAATAGCCCAGCATGAGCGCCTTCTCGTCCTTATCCACAACGCGGAGCGACGCGCCAAGGGGCATGCCCCAAACGGCGAACGTTGCCATCGTCGCGGCGATCAGGATGCACGAATCCGTTCCCACACTCATAAACTGCGCATAGGCGAGCGATAGGACAACGTTGCTGACGCCCGCGATCTTTAGGAACTCCCAACCCGCGGCAAGCCCCATGAGCGTGAGCAGCGACACGACGCCACCGGAATTGCCAAGCATAAACATAAGCTGGCCCAGCAGCATGCCCAGATAGCTGCCCGCCGGCGCCGTGATACACAGCGAAACCGGAACCATGACAAGCATGGTCGCAAACGGAACGAACGAAAACGCCATGGCCTTGGGGATAATGCGCTGAAAGAAACACTCCACTCGCCATAGCACGGGCACCGAGATGAGAACCGGAATAACAGTCGTCGTGTAATCGTTGACCGGCGCGGGAAGCAGACCATACACGTAAGTCATCGATGCCCCCGTCGTCGATGCGGCATCGACGAGCTTAAGCAGATCGGGCGCAATCAATACGCCGCCCAACATCATGCCCAGCTGCTCCGAGCAACCGAGCTGGCGGGCGGCCGCCCAACCAAGATAAATGGGCAAAAAGTAGTAGCCGGCGTTATAGAGCCAACTGTAGAACAGGCGATAGATTTCGGAATCGGCAGACCACAGGCCCAGCATGCCTTCGCCCATAATGACGGCGACGGTGCGGAATAAAGCCGCGCAGACAATAAACGGCAGCGCCGACATCATGCTTTTGGACAGATAGTCCACCACGGCCATGGCGTTTGATGAAGCCGTCGTTGTAAACGAGGTGTTAGAAACTTGTGGCATGGAACGCCTTTCCCAATGTGACATGCGGACTGTCCCTTTGTCACATCGTGCGGTACTGACCGGTTGCGCGGTACTTTTCGTAGCGGAGGTTCGTGAGGGTCGCGTCGTCGAGCTGCTCAAGCGTATCGAAGGCATCAAATGCCGAGGACATGACGGCACCGGCGATCTCCTCATGCGACAGGCCCCTATCGTCAACAATGCCGTCGATGATGCCGAGTGCCAACAGATCGGGGGCCGTGAGCTTCAGCGCCTCGGCGGCCTCATCCGCGCGCTCGGTATCCTTCCACAGGATCGATGCACAGGCCTCGGGGCTCACGACCGAATAGGCCGAACTCGAGAGCATCAGGATGCGGTCGGCCACGGACAGCGCCAGCGCGCCACCAGAGCCGCCCTCGCCTGTCACCACCGAGACAATCGGCGTCTTAAGGCCGCTCATCTCCATGAGATTCTGGGCAATCGCCTCGCCCTGGCCGCGCTCCTCGGCACCGATGCCGCAAAACGCGCCCGAAGTATCGACCAGGCACAGAACCGGTCGACCAAACTTTTCGGCCTGGCGCATCAGGCGACGCGCTTTGCGGTAGCCCTCGGGATGCGCCATGCCAAAGTTGCGGCGCATGCGCTCTTTGGTCGTGGTGCCGCGCTCGATGGCGATAACCGTCACGGGACGTCCGTCTTTCCAGCCAATGCCACCCACCACGGCGGCGTCGTCACCAAAGTAGCGGTCGCCGTGCAGCTCTACAAATCCGTCGAGACCCAACGAGATCATCTCGCCTGCCGTGGCGCGGTTCGCCGAGCGAGTCTGTTTGACGATTTCGAGCGCGCTTTTTGGTGCGGCCGAGCGCTTAAACAAGTGTCCCAGCTTTTTGCCGCGACGACCCGTATGCACGATCTCATGCGGTGCCCCCAGGCCGGGCGCGTGCCCTTCGTGCAGCGCCAGCAGCTCGCCTACCGTGAGCGCAATCTCACCACGCGGAACAACGGCATCGCAAAAGCCGTGCTCCAGCAAAAACTCGGAACGCTGGAATCCCTTGGGCAGACGCTTGTGCATGTTCTGCTCAATCACGCGCGGGCCGGCAAATGCCGTCAGGGCATCGGGCTCGGCCAGGATAATGTCGCCCTCCATGGCGAAGCTCGCGGTTACACCTCCGGTCGTGGGATCGGTAAGCACCGTGATATACAGACCGCCCGCCTCGCTGTGGCGCCTAACCGCCGCAGAAATCTTGGCCATCTGCATAAGCGAGGTCACGCCCTCTTGCATGCGCGCGCCGCCCGAAACGGTAAAGCCAACGACCGGAAGCCCCAACTCGGCCGCGCGCTCAAAGACACGACAGATCTTCTCGCCCACCACGGAGCCCATCGAGCCCATCATAAAGTTGGCATCCATAAAGAAGAGCGCGGTATCGCAGCCGCAGATTTTGCCCCTGCCGCACACAACGGCATCGCGCTCGCCCGAACGCTCGCCCGCGCTCTTAAGCTTGTCGGCATAACCGGGAAACGAAAGGAAGTCCTCCGACGCCAGATTGGCATCCCATTCCTCAAACGTGCCCTCGTCGACTGTCATGAGCATGCGCGCGCGACCGCTCACGCGAAAATGCTTGCCGCAACGGGGGCACACCTCGAGGTTGTCGTGCAGGCGTGCCTCATCGATCACACGGCGGCACTCCGGGCACTTGATAAACGCGTGGCGCGCGGGGAACTCGGCGCACGACTCGGTTATCGGCCCCTCAAGGACGTTGACCGTCTTCGCTTTTCTATTCATCAGCATAGAGATGCCCCATCAGATCGGTGTGATACATGCCCGACAAGAACTCGTCGTTTGCCAGCACGTCGAGCTGAAGCTCGCTGTTTTCGCTCACGCCCTCAATCACGAGCTCGCCCAGGGCCGAGCGCATCTTACGAATGGCACCGTCGCGCGTGGGCGCACACACGATGAGCTTGCCGAGCATGGAGTCGTAGTACGGCGGAACTTTTGCACCGGTAAACATGGCCGAATCCCAGCGCACACGCGGACCACCCGGTACACGCAACGCGGTGACCGTTCCGCATGACGGCAGGAAGTCCGGCGTTTCGGCATTGATGCGGCACTCCATGGCATGATTGCGGACTGGCATGTCCTCCTGCTCAAAGGGCAGAGGCTGGCCGGCAGCCACGCGCAGCTGCCACTTAACCAGGTCGGTATCGGTCACAAACTCCGTAACCGGATGCTCAACCTGCAAGCGCGTGTTCATTTCCATAAAGTAGAAATTACCGTCATCTGAGTACAAAAACTCAATGGTACCGGCGCCCTCATAGCCAACGGCACGAGCCAGGTCGCGCGCGGCCTTGTGCATGCGCGCGCGAATATCATCGCGTCCGTCGAGGCACGGCGCGGGGCTCTCCTCGATCAGCTTTTGGTTGCGGCGCTGCACCGAGCACTCGCGCTCGCCGAGCGAAAACACATGGCCCTGCTTATCGGCCATAATCTGCACCTCAACGTGGTGCGCCGGCGCGACGAACTTCTCCATGTAGCACTCGCCGTCGCCAAAAACGGCCTCGCCCTCGGCACGCGCCTCGATGAACGCCTTTGCCGCATCTTCCACGCGCTCGACCTTGCGAATGCCGCGACCGCCACCACCTGCACGCGCCTTAATAAGCACGGGGCAGCCAATGCGCTCGGCCTCGGCCGTCGCCTCCTCGGGGCTTTTGAGCAAATCGCAGCCCGGCACGATGGGCACGCCCGCCGCGGCAGCCGTTCTACGTGCGGCATCCTTGTCGCCCATGCTGTCGATGACCTCGGCCGAGGGACCAACAAACGCCAGACCGTACTTGTCGCAGTCGCGCACGAAGCTCGCCTTCTCGGAAAAGAAACCGTAGCCAGGATGGATCGCCTTTGCCCCCGACTTCACGGCACAGGTGAGCACAGCATCGTCGTTGAGGTAGCTCTCGGCAAGACGCGGGCCGCCGATGCAATACGCCTCGTCGGCAAGCTGCACGTGTAGCGCGTCCGCATCGGCCGTGGAATATACGGCGACGGTCTTGATGCCCATATCGCGGCACGCGCGGATAACACGGACCGCGACTTCGCCGCGGTTGGCGATGAGCACTTTGTCGAACATGAAGCCTTCCTTAACTTTCGTGCATGAGTGCAAAAGACATATCGGCGCGGCAGCAAACCTCACCGTTGACGCTCGCGGTACCCGTCGCAAAGCGGAACGGCCCGTGCGCACGCGTGATGGAGCACACCAGATCCACCGTGTCGCCCGGGCGCACCGGACGCTTAAAGCGCACCTTGTCCAGACTCGTGTAGAACGGCGTCGCGCCGCGCGCCTCCTCATCGCCCATCAGCAGCACGCAGCAGTTCTGGGCGAGCATCTCGCACTGAATCACGCCGGGAACGACCGGGTTTCCCGGAAAATGCCCCTGCAAAAAGTACTCGTCGCCCGTAATCGTGATCTTGCCGTGGGCCTCGTCGCCCACCAGCTCGGCTTCGTCGAGCAAAAGCATCGGCTCGCGATGCGGCAACAGCTTCTTGAGCTCCTCTTTGTTCATGGATATCACCTATCCGATCCTCATGAGGCAGCTGCCAAACTCCACGAGGTCGCCGTCGGCCACGCAGATCTCGAGCACCTCGCCATCCGCCTCCGCCGTCACCTCGTTGAGAACCTTCATGGCCTCGATGATGCAGAGGGTCTCGCCGGCTTTGACCTTGGAGCCCACGTGCACAAACGGCTCGTCGCCCGGCGCCGGGGCAGCATAGAAAACGCCGACCATGGGAGCAGTCACCTCGGTGCCCTTAGGCTCCGACGCGGCGGCAGGTGCCTGCGCGGCAGGTTCCGGTGCGGCAGGCGCGACTGTGGGAGCTGCAACTTGAGCGGCCATGGCGCTCGGCATGGGCATGGGCACGGCAACCGGCTGCGCGGCGCTCGCGCGCTCGAGCTCGACCGCGGTGCCATCGGGCTCCTCAACACGTACGCGCGTGAGGCCGCGGTCCTCCATAACATCGGCTATCTCGGCAAGTCTTTTGGAATCCATGCTCTAGCTCCTCGTATATCTACGCAGCGCAATGGCGGCGTTGTGCCCGCCAAAGCCCAGGTTGGTCGAAAGCGCCCAGGTAAGGTCGGCGCGAACCGCTCGATTAGGCGTGTAGTCAAGATCGCAGGCGGGATCGGGCGTGTGGTAGTTAATGGTCGGGGGCACCACGCCCTGCTCGAGCGCCATGGCACAGGCCATGACCTCGATGGCACCCGTAGCACCGATCATGTGGCCGGTCATCGACTTGGTCGACGAGACGTGCGCCGCGCGCGCCGCGTCCTCGCCGAGCGCACGCTTAATGCCCGCCGTCTCGGACGAATCGTTGAGTTTAGTCGAGGTGCCGTGAGCGTTGATGTAGAGGCCCTCGGAAGGCTTAACGTCGCCCTCGGCCACCGCCAGCGATATCGCACGGGCAATGCCGGCAGCCTCGGGATCGGGGCTCGTGATGTGATAGGCATCATCGGTGTTGCCGTAGCCCACGACCTCGGCATAAATGTGCACACCGCGCGCCTGCGCATGTTCCATGCTCTCGAGCACGAGCACGCAGGCGCCCTCGCCCATCACAAAGCCGTCGCGATTCGCATCGAACGGACGACAAGCCGTCGCAGGATCGGGATTGGTAGTGAGTGCACGGCAGGACGTAAAGCCCGCAACGGCATCGGGGATGATGGCCGCCTCGGCACCGCCGGCGAGAATCGCATCGGCATAGCCATGCTTGATGGCGCGGAACGCCTCGCCCACGGCATGAGCCGAGGTCGCGCACGCGGTCACCACGGGCAGGGTCGGGCCTTTTGCCTTGTGGCGGATCGCGATATTGCCCGAAGCCATATTGGGGATCATCATCGCAATCATGTAAGGCGATGCGCGGCGGGGCCCACGGTCGGCAATCGTATGGACGTTGTCGACAAGCGTCTGCATGCCGCCCACGCCTGAACCCACGTAGACGCCCAGGCGCTCGCGATCGATGGCGCCTTCGACATCAAAGCCCGCATCGTGCATGGCCTCGTCCGACGCCGCCAGTGCAAACTGAACGCAGGGGTCTAAGTGCTTGGCATCGTGCTTGCCAAAGTAGTCGTTGCCGTCAAAGCCCTTGACCTCGGCCGCCACCTTGACGGCAAACGCATCCGTATCGAAGTGCGTAATCGGGCCGATGCCACAGGTCCCGGCACACATGGCCGCCCAGGTGGCAAGCGCGGTGTTGCCAAGCGGCGACACGGCACCGATGCCGGTGATTGCAACTCTCTGTTCCATCATGCTCTCCTCATTCAAGCCGTTCTTCGGCCCTGGTTTCTACATCGCCATTCCGCCGTCGACGCGCACGACCTCACCCGTAATGTAGGCAGCCGCATCACTCGCCAAAAAGCGCACCACGCCGGCCACTTCCTCGGGGCGTGCCATGCGCTTAAGGGGAATCTGTTCCTCGGTTGCCGCACGCACCTTCTCCGAGAGCTTTGCCGTCATATCTGTTTCGACAAACCCGGGAGCGACCGCATTAACCCTCACGCCGCGGGGCGCAAGCTCGCGTGCCACCGCCTTGGTAAGCCCTATCACGCCCGCCTTGGAGGCAGCGTAGTTGGCTTGCCCGGCATTGCCCATTAGGCCCACGACCGAGCTCATGTTGATGACGCAACCGCCGCGCTGACGCATAAAGGTCTTGGTGAGCGTGCGCGTCGTGTTGAACGTGCCCTTGAGATTGACATCGAGCACGCGGTCGAAGGCATCGTCGCCCATACGCATGAGCAGGCCATCGCGGGTGATGCCGGCGTTGTTGACAAGCGCCCAAATGGAGCCAAAGTCGTTGAGGACCGTCTCCACGCACGCGTTGACGGCATCGGGCTCGGCCACGTCACATTGATATGCGCGCGCCGTGGCGCCAGCCGCCTCGCAGGCTTCGCACGTCTCACGCGCCGCATCGACGCTTCCGGCATAGATGACGGCGATATCAAAGCCGTCCTCCGCCAGGCCCACGGCACAAGCGCGACCGATACCGCGCGAGGCGCCCGTGACCAGCGCCACGCGACGCGAGTCGATGCGCTCGAGCGCGCCGTTGTTCAAGTTGCCCATGTCATTCCTTTCGGGTTACAGCCCTATGGGCTATGCGAGCTCGTTGGCAATAGCTGCGACCTGTTCTGCCGTTTCGCACGAATACACGCGAACGTCGCTCAACGTACGCTTGACCAAGCCGGACAGCGTTTTGCCAGGGCCGACCTCAATAAACGTATCGATGCCTTGATCCTGCAGAGCATGCAGCGTGTCGACCCAGCGCACGGCATGACTCACCTGGTTGGCAAGCATCTCCGCTGCCGCCTGCGGGTCGGCCGGATAGGGCGCCGCTGTCATATTTGCCATAACAGGAATGAGCAGCGGGGACGGCGCGTGACCGGCCTCGATATATGCAGCAAGGCCACAGGTCGCCTCGGCCATATAGGGGCTATGGAATGCACCCGACACCGCGACCTTCATGGCGCGACCGCCAGCCTCTTTCACTAGAACGTCGAGCTCCTGCAGCGCCTCGGGCGCTCCGGCCACAACCGTCTGCTGGGGGCTGTTGTAGTTGACCGGCCAGCAGTCCTCGCCGGCCTGTTTTGCCAAGCCCTCGACCTGCGCCGCATCGAGTTTGATGACGGCGCGCATGCCGCCGGGGTGACGCTCGGCCGCCGTGGCCATCAATGCCGCGCGCTCACATACGAGCTCAAAACCCGCTCGCGTATCGAATGCCCCCGCAAAGGTGAGTGCAGCGACCTCGCCCAGCGAGAATCCCGCACAGGCGGCAGGCACCACGCCGCGCTCGCGCAGGGCGACGGCGACAGCCAAGTCGTGCACGAACACGCAAGGCTGCGTGTTCTCGGTCTGCGAGAGCTCCTCCTTGGAGGCGCTCCGGCACTGCTCGCTGGTCCCCGGGCGCACCTCGTCGGCAATGGCGAACACCTCGGCAGCCGCCGGCGATGCTTCGATGAGGTCGACGCCCATCGCGGGGTGCTGGGCACCCTGACCGGCAAACAGAAACGCTACGCTACCCATGCGGACGCACCCTTCAGGACATGCTCGGCGCCGCCGACCAGATCGTCGACGATTTCGCGAGCGCTCTGGCGCTCGTTGACCATGCCGGCAATCTGTCCGCACAAATACGAACCCTCTTCGTAATTACCGTCCTTTGCCGCCTTGCGAAGCGCACCCGTGCCCATGGCCCCGAGCTCCTCGGGACTTGCGCCCGCCGCCTCGTTCTTGGCATACGCGTTGGTGAAGGGGCTCTTGAGGGCACGAACCGGATGTCCCGTCGAGCGACCGGTCGCGCGCGTCGACGTGTCGCCTGCCTTGAGCACCAGCTCTTTGTACTGTTCGGATACGGTGCACTCGTTTGCGACCAGAAAGCGTGTTCCCACCTGGACGCCGGCAGCGCCGAGCATAAAGGCGGCCGCCACACCGCGGCCATCGGCGATACCGCCAGCCGCGACCACGGGAATATCGACCGCATCGACAACCTGCGGCACCAGTGCCATCGTCGAGGTCTCGCCAATATGGCCGCCTGATTCGGTGCCTTCGGCAACCACGGCGGTGGCCCCGCGACGCGCCACGAGACGCGCCAGCGCCACCGAGGCAACGACCGGGATGACCTTGATGCCCGCCTCGTTCCACGCCTTCATGTACTTGGTGGGATTGCCGGCGCCGGTCACCACAACGGGCACCCGCTCATCAATCACCACTTGTGCGACCTCGTCGACAAACGGGCTCATGAGCATAACGTTGACGCCAAAGGGCTTATCCGTCTTGGCGCGCAGCTCGTGAATCTGATCGCGCAGCCAGTTGGCATCGGCATTCATGGCCGCGATAATGCCTAAGCCGCCTGCCTCGGACACGGCCGATGCCAGCGAGGCGTCAGCAATCCAGGCCATGCCGCCCTGGAACACAGGCTTT
Source organism: uncultured bacterium (assembly GCA_905214385.1). Lineage (GTDB taxonomy): Bacteria > Actinomycetota > Coriobacteriia > Coriobacteriales > Coriobacteriaceae > Collinsella. The sequence continues at coordinate 2,859 of CAJMMF010000006.1, read as the reverse complement.
TCGATGCCGAGCAGATCGCAGAGAGGAGACTTGAGCATCACTACTTCTCCAATGCCGCCTCGACCGTATCGACGAACTCGCCGACCGTCTTGGGGTTCTCCTCGGTATCGAGCTCAATGCCAAACTCGTCCTCGACGGCAACGAGGATCTCGACGGTACCCAGGCTGTCGAGGCCAATCTCCTCGAGCGTGGACTCGGGCTTCATCTCGACATCGTCAAGGCCGGCGGTCTCGCGGATAACATCGCAAACGCGCTCGAAGGTCTTCTGATCTGCCATGGTAGTTCTCCTTTGTTTGTGCCCTAGGGGCGTTTTTATTTCCTATGTGCGACTACTTCCAACGAAGTAGATAGCCACCTATATCCAGACCGGCGCCAAATCCAACGAGGGTGATGGTGTCGCCCGTGTGAAGTGCACCGGCGTTTGCCAGCCGGTCGAGGGCAAGCGGAATGCATGCGCTCGAAATGTTGCCGGTCTCGCGCAGCGTTCGAACCACGCGCTTGTCTGGCACACCGAGGCGCTTGACCGCCTGACTCAGGATTCGTTCGTTAGCCTGATGGAATACAAAATGGTCGATGTCCTCGACCGAAATGCCCGCATCGCTCGCAAGCTTATGGACCGTGTCGCAAATCGCGTTGACGCCGAACTTGAACACGCGGCGGCCATTCATGGACAGCACGCTCTCGCTATCTGCGGAGGCCTTAAACGGCGAGGTGCCGACCAGACCGGGAACGCACAACGTCTCGACGTCGGGCGCCGTCGAAAGCTCAACGGCAAGGGGGCTGTCTCCCCCAGCCTCAATCACCGCGGCGCCTGCCCCATCGCCAAAGAGCACACAGGTGGCGCGGTCGGTCCAGTCGATCGCGCGCGTCATCTGCTCGGCGGCAACGACAAGCACATGCTTGGCTCGTCCTCGGGCGATATAGCCCTCGGCAACATCGAGCGCAAATACGAAGCCGGCGCAGGCAGCCGAGACATCGAAGGCAGGGCACGTCGCGCCCAGTCGCTCAGCAACGGCACACGCCTCGGCGGGAACAAGGTGGTCACCCGTCGTCGTCGAGCAGACGATCAGATCCAACTGGCTCGCGTCGATTCCGGACACCTGAAGTGCCCGCTCGCTCGCCGCTACGGCAAGGTCGTCAAGTGACTCGGTGGTGCAGACGTGGCGGCTCTTGATACCTGTGCGGGTAAAAATCCACTCATCCGAGGTATCGAGGAACTCGGACAGCTCGTCATTGGAAACACTGCGCTTAGGAAGCGCCGAGCCTGTTCCAAGAATCGTGAAACCCATCACTAACCTCCTTTGAGTTGTTGACGTGTTTACATCGACCAAGAGAGGATAGCGCATTTCAGTCGTTGTTAACGTGTTAACATTAAATTGTCAAAATGCGACAAAGGCTTCACATTGTGTCTCTCTCGACACCATTGCGTTATTCACTTATTCATTAAGGAGGTAGCAGCCGTTATGGATGCCAAATTAACGATAGTCGACGTAACCGGATCGACCAACGATGACCTGCTCGAAGCAGGAAAACAGGGAGCGCCGCACGGCACAGGACTTGCCGCCCGGGCTCAGACAGCAGGACGCGGCCGGCGCGGCCACAAGTGGGATTCAACCGCCGGCAACCTATTGCTTTCGATTGTCCTGCGTCCATGCGTTAATCCTGCGAAGTACTCTGGTCTTGCTGCCGTCAGCGGCCTAGCGGTGCTCGAGGCGCTCGAAAAACAGGGTCTTGCAAACGAGATTGGCCTCAAATGGCCCAACGACCTGGTCGCGCGTGGACGCAAACTCGGCGGCATTCTGGTCGAGGCCGCACGCGATAGCGAAGGCAAACCTTTCGCCGTCTGTGGCATTGGTGTCAATGTGAACTATGCGCCCCAAGAGGTGCCCGATGGCGGCCTGCCGGCAATCGGTCTCTCGGACCTTAACGAGAACGTTCCAGCTGTCGACATGCTCCTCGATGAGGTCTATCACGCAGTTATAGACGCTATAGATGCCTGGGCAGAACGCCTCAACGCCATGGAAGAAAACACCGGACCGCTCGCGCCCGTCCACGGCGAATATGTCGCTCACCTCAATTGGATTGGAAAGCACGTTATCGCCCGCTCCCCTGCCGGTGACGAGCTGGCGCGAGGCATCTTTAAAACGGTCGATGGCTTTGGTCGTGCGTGCATCGAAACAGAAGACGGCTTGCGATCCTTCCATTTTGAGGAAGCGTCATTGCGCCCCTTGAGTGAGTAGGTCGCCACAGCCAGCCGCTCGGCAGCCTTACCCGGCGATCCAAACCCATCATGCAAAACAAAAGGGCCCCGCTACCGTAACGGCAGCGGAGCCCTTTAAGCTATGAGCGATATCGCTTAGAGCTTGATGTCGATGTCGACGCCAGCGGGGAGGTCGAGACGCATAAGCGAATCAACGGTGCCCGAGGTGGGGTCGAGGATGTCGATGAGGCGCTTGTGGGTGCGCATCTCGAACTGCTCACGGGAGTCCTTGTTCACGTGCGGCGAGCGGATAACCGTGTACAGGTTGCGCTCGGTGGGCAGGGGGACAGGACCGGAAACGCGAGCGCCGGTCTTCTGAGCGGTCTCGACGATGAGCTTCGCGGACTGATCGACGACCTCGTGATCATAGCCCTTGAGGCGAATGCGGATCTTCTGGGTAGCCAACTTAAACCTCCAAAGAGTGCGAGAGATGCTCTCGCGGATTACGTAACAGGGAGCTCGAACTTAGGCGTTCTTGCTCATGACCTCGTCCACGATGGACTTGGGCGCGGGCTCATAAGAGTCAAACTGCATCGTGTAGGATGCACGGCCCTGGGTCTGGGAGCGAAGGTCGGTAGCGTAACCGAACATCTCGCCCA
>CAJMMF010000005.1:0-95970 GCA_905214385.1 uncultured bacterium | reverse complement strand
AGGTGCGGGAACGGCCTATTTGCTCAATGTGTTCGGCTGAGATCGGAAATCAACCTTAAATACATTTGCTGTAGCAAACTCAAATCCGCCGCCAACTATATGGCATGACGAAAGGAGCACTGCACATACTGCAGCAAAGAACATCTTGGCCTTGCTGTCGTGGAATAAATAGAATGCAGCCACAAGCATAATGCCATACACACCGCCATCTAGTTTAGTGTATTCAGCTGCCAGTGCTGTCAAAACAATCAGAGCAGTTTCTGCGATGTATCTTTTCCGTTTTGAAAGACTTTGTATCTTTTCCAGAACAATCAAAAAGACCAAGGAAAGCAGGAGCTCACACATAACATTTTGTTGCCGAAGGTCAAATAGTTGCCCGGTTTGGACGAAATCGTATATGGGCTCCGCAATGATTGCGAAGACAAGCATATTTCGCAGGTACTTCTTTAAGTCATGAGTATGCAAAAATCCCTCAACTATCAAAAAGCAAAATAAGGGAAATGCAATTCTGCCAAGAACATGAAGCACATCCGAAGCCTCGCTTAGAATCGCCCACTGTTCGTCTGATATCTGGCTGTACGATGCGTGAGTCATGATTCCATTGGTCAGGACGATCCTGCTTACATGATCGAGAACCATCGAAATGGCTGCTATTATCTTTAATGTGCTGCCGCTAATTCCATATCTATTTGTTTTCATTTCGCATTCCTTACTTTGGGTGGGCCGTCAGGGGTTCAGCCTGCGCCGCAGGCGGCCGCTGCGGCGCTTCGCGCCATGCGCGCTGCGCTGGCAAACGCTCACGCGTTTACTCAGCTCCGCGCCCTTTCGGGTTCGAACCCGCGTCGCGGCAACAAAAAAGCGGCCGGCATCCGCCAGTCGCTTTTCCATTCTATGGTGGGCCGTCAGGGGTTCGAACCCTGGACCTTGGGATTAAAAGTCCCCTGCTCTGCCAGCTGAGCTAACGGCCCGCGGGTGGCATTGTACCACGGTCTGGGACTATTCCCAACTCCATTGGCCGTTCTGGAAAATCACAACTTCACGTCCATCAGGCGTAATGCCCGTAATATCGATGTCGTCCGTGCCAATCATAAAATCGACGTGCGTGCTCGAGACGTTAACGCCATGCTCCAGGAGCTCTTCCTTGGACATGTCATACCCACCCTCGATACATTCGGGGAAACCGACACCTAGCGCGAGATGGCAGCTGGCGTTCTCATCATAGAGCGTGTCATAGAACAAAACGCCACTTTCACGGATCGGCGTGTTCTTGGAGATAAGCGCGACCTCACCCAGATGAGCGGCACCTTCATCGGTGTCAATGATGCTCGCAAGCGTCGCCTTGCCCACGCGGGCATCGTAGTCCGCTACGCGGCCGGCCTCGAACTTAATCCAAAAATCGTCGACCTTGTTACCGTGGTGAATGAGCGGCATGGCCGAGTACACGATACCGTCGGCGCGCATACGATCAGGCGAGGTGAAGACTTCCTCGGTGGGAATGTTGGGGAAGAAGGGGTGTCCATCGGGCGTCTTGCCCTTGCCGCCGGCCCACTCGTGACCCTTCGTCATGCCAATCGTCAGATCGGTTCCATTTGCCGAGGTGTAATGCAGCCGGTCAAAACGATTGTCATTCAGGAAGCGTAAGTTCTTTTCGAACGCCGCGTCATGAAGCTCCCAGTCGCTCTCCGGGTCCTGGCCATCGGCGCGAGCGGTGTGCAGAATCGCATTCCACAGCTTATAGATTGCAACCTCATCGGTGTCTCCCGGGAACACCTCGCGCGCCCAAGCCACGACCGGAGCGCCGGCGATACACCACGGGTTGATGTTGTAGTCCAGTCCACGGCGGAAGACCTTGCACTGCGTGTTCCTTGCCTTAGAAGCTGCAGCGGGCTTGGCGGGATCGATACCCTTGAGAGCCGCAGGATCCGCACCCTCGATAAAGATAAAGCAGGCACCGTCCTGGGCCAAGGAATCAAGCTGCATGCGCTTCCACTCGGGTGTCTGCTCAAAATAGCTTTTCTCGACATGCTCGTACGTGAGCCTCGTCACGGCATCATCGGCCCAAATGACCGTCACGTGGCCAGCGCCGGCGGCATAAGCCTCCGCGACCACCACGCGGGCAAAAGGCGCGCACTCGACCGGAGACTGAACGACAACCTCCTGGCCGGGCTTGACGTTTACGCCTTTGCGGACAACCAGGCGCGCATAGTTTTTAATCTTGGACTCCAGGGCCTTCATGCCCTCCAGAGCTTCTTCGACCGTCAGGGCAGCTCGAATCATGTGCCACTCCATCTATCTATAGGACAATAATAAGGCGCGCCGCAAAAACGACACGCCTTATATCTTAGCGATAAGCGTGAATGCAAACGCTACTTCTTCTTGGAGTCCTTTTTGTCCTCCTCGGCAGCTGCGCGCTCGATAAGAGCGTTGAGCTTGTTCTCGGACATGCCCTCGGCCTGCGCGCGATACATGTTACGCAAGGGACGAATACGAGCGAAGTCGTAGATAAAGTCACCCAGGATGATGACATAGGACAAAACGATGCCGACCATCTGAACAGGACTGGACACCGTGCCGCCGGGAGCGAAGTAGAGCGAAGCCCCGATTGCCACGACGAGCACCATGCCGATAGCGAGCACAGCCCACCAAATACGACGGCGCTTGGTGTAGTCCTCATCCTGCTTGAGAAGGATATTCGACACCGTGTAGATGCGGTCCTCGCGGGCGCGCTGCTTAGCCTTGCGGGCGCGCTTCTCCTCTTTAGAGAGGCCCTCGAGGTTCTCGCCCTTCTCGAGCTCTTTGCGGCGTGCCTTAGACGAAGCCGGCACGACGCGGACAGAGCTCGCTGCCTGACGGGCAGGCTTAGCAGATGCGGCGGACTTGCGCGCAACCCCGGTAACCTCGTGGGATTGCGTGCGCTTGTTCGTGGCGCTACGGGTACTCACTTATGCGTTCTCCTTCATGCTTGTGAACTGGGAGCCCGTGATGATCTGGAAGGCCTCGCGATAGCGCTCGGACGTGCCATCGATGACCTCGGCGGGCAGGTGCGGGGTCTCCCCCGTCATATCCCAGTTGGCCTTGAGCCAATTGCGGACGAATTGTTTGTCGTAGCTGGGCTGGATCTTGCCCTCCTCGTAGCTGGCAGCAGGCCAGAAACGGCTGGAATCGGGCGTGAGGCACTCGTCGATCAGCGTGACCTTGCCATCGATGACACCAAACTCGAACTTGGTGTCGGCAATGATGATGCCACGGGTCGCGGCGTACTCGGCAGCGGCCTTGTAGATCTTGAGGGAAAGGTCACGAATCTGCGTGGCGATATCCTCGCCCACGATCTCGCAGCAACGCTCGAACGAGATGTTCTCGTCGTGGTCACCAATCTCGGCCTTCGTGGACGGCGTGAACAGCGGCTCGGGAAGCTTGGAAGCCTCGGTCAGGCCCTCAGGCAGCTGGATGCCGCAGACGGTGCCGTTCTCGTCGTAGGTCTTCTTGCCCGAACCGGTCAGATAGCCGCGGACGATGCACTCGATAGGAATCGTTTGGGCCTTTTTAACCAGCATGGCGCGGCCAGCGAGGTAGTCACGATACTCAGCAAACTCCTCGGGGAAATCCGCCGGGTCGATGGAAACGAGATGGTTGGGGACGATGTCGGCAAACTTATCAAACCAGAATGCCGAGATGCGGTTGAGCACCTCTCCCTTAAACGGAATCTCGTCGGGAAGAATGAAGTCGAACGCAGAAATGCGGTCGGTGGCGACCATCAGCAGGTTTTCACCGGCATCGTAGATATCACGAACCTTGCCACGGGAATCCGGACGACGCTCCATCGTTGTCACGTGAGTCACTCCTTACCAAAATACGACAGTAATGCGGGTTCTTTCCCGCACGTTTTCGCAAACTCGGAGCGGCAGGGACGAAACCCCTCCTTCACCGAATAGCGAAAAGCTAGTGCTCCATTGTAGTAGATGCCGCGTCCGCCGTGTGCTCGCGAGGCAGATGAATCGTAAAAGTCGTACCCTTTCCAAGCTCCGACTCCACGGAAATGTAGCCATGATGTCGCTCGACGATCTGTTTAGTCACGGCGAGGCCCACGCCCAGACCGCCCGCCTCACGGGCACGGCTGGCATCGGCGCGCCAAAAACGGCCGAAGATGCGCGACAAGTCATCCTTGGCAATACCGATGCCGGTATCAGAAACGGCGACGCTGACGTGTTTGCGGTCACTGAGCACCGACACCACGACCCAACCGCCCTCGGGGGTGTAGCGCATGGCGTTGCTCATGAGATTGATGACGCATTGTGTGATCATGTCGGGATCGGCTTCGACGACATCGTCGTGACCTTGGGTCTCGTCAGCAAAGCGCAAGCGCAGATCGCGGTCGACAAACAGGCGCTCCTGGGCATTGACGATGGAACGCACGAAAGGAACCATGTCCACCGGCTCAAGGTTGAGCGGAGCCGTGCTGTTTTCCATGCGCGATAGATCGAGCATCTGCTGCACCAGACGAGCCAGGCGACGCGTCTCGGAAGCAACAGTCTCCAAGTGCTCATCGTCGGTAGGATATACGCCATCCTGCATGGCCTCGACCGTTGCGAGCATGGCCATAAGCGGAGTACGAAGTTCGTGAGCCACGTCCGAGGTCAAACGTTTCTCGTGTTTCATATCCTTCTCGAGCGAAGTGGCCATCTCATCGAAGGTCTCACCCAGCTGATCAATCTCGTCATCGCCGCGCAAGCCCGTACGAGCAGACAGATCGCCATCGCGAATTTGCTTGGCCGTGCTGGTAATACGGTGAATCGGCTTGGTGAGCATGCGCGACACGAGTGATCCGATAACGACCGAAATGCAAACTGCAACAACCGCAGCAAGGGCCATGGCGTTAAAGGTCTTCTCCCTAAACGCAGAATCTGCCTTGGTGAGCAAGGCATCGGAGCCGATGGCCCACAGCTTTACCTGTCCGACATGCTCGCCAGAAGACGTTATGATTTCGACGTTGGCAACGCTATCGGAGTCGGTGGGCGCTGACGAAACCGGACTATGTGAGGCCTTTTTACCGCTCGAGCTGCTAGAAGCCGATTCACTCTCGCGTACATCGGCGGTCGCGCTTGCCGAGGGCCATGAGTCGTCATAGACGACAACGCCCTTTTTGTTGACGACCTGCATGCCAAGATCGTCGGACACCAGACTCGATGTCGCGACCGTGCGCAGCTCGCCCGCAGTCCAATTGCCGTTTTCCTCATACGACGTCGCAAGCTTTTCGGCAGCGGAATTTGCGATTTCGACGATATTGGAGCGCGTGTAATCCGAAAAGACCGTGCCCCACACAACAGAGACCACGCCCACCAGCACCAATACCGTCATGAGCGATGTCAGAGCAAAAGCAAGTGCCATGCGCGAGGGATAGCTCATCGTTGGCCGTGAATCGGAACGAGGCGTGTTCCAACTAGCCTTGGAACCCGCCTCGCTCTCCTGCTTGTGCTTTTGTCCGATTTCAAAGCGCGCAGGTGTCATATGTGATTTCCCTATTTCTCGTCCGACTTATCGGTCTTGGCCGGAGCCTCGAAGCGATAGCCGACACCGTGGACGGTGTAGAGCCACTTGGGCTTCTTGGGATCATCGCCCAGCTTGGCGCGAAGGTTCTTCACGTGGCTATCGATGGTGCGCTCATAGCCCTCAAAGTCGTAGCCGAGCACCTTCTCGACCAGCTCCATGCGGTTGTAGACGCGACCGGGGTGACGGGCAAGCGTGGTGAGCAGCTTAAACTCGGAAGCCGTCAGGTCGACTTCCTTGCCCTCGACCAAAATCTTGTGGCCCGAGATATCGATGACCAGATCGCCGAAGTCGAGTACCTCGACGGCTGGCTCGTCGGCCTGATGGGCACGGCGGAACAAGGCGCGTACGCGCGCGACAAGCTCGCGCGGCGAGAACGGCTTGATCAGATAGTCGTCGGCGCCGAGCTCAAGACCGATAATACGGTCCTCGATCTCGCCCTTGGCAGTCAGCATGATGATGGGGACATCCGAGGTATCGCGAATGGTGCGGCAAACGCGCTCGCCGGGGATCTTGGGGAGCATAAGGTCGAGCACGACCAGGTCAAACTGATGCTTCTCGAACTCCTCGATCGCGGACTGGCCGTCGCCGACACCCACAACCCAGTAGCCTTCGCGCTCGAGATAGGCAGCGACGGCGTCACGGATTGCCTTCTCATCCTCGACCAGCAGAATCTTTTTTGCATCTGAAGCCATAACACGGCCCCCCTGTCTCAATCAGCTAAGAACAAGCCCATTTTAACGCACCTGAGCCCGCCGGATGCCACTATGACGCGGCAGCTCGGCGGGCGGTACTCACAATTACAACGCGTTTATTCCCCTGTTGGCGCCTTTTTAACCCCTCTAAGCTTAAAGAGAGAATAGGCGTGCGGTGACCGTCTCGGGTATACCCTGGCTGTTGCGCACCGTGGCGTACGTAAGGAATGAGTCCGATTTTCCCGCCGTAGCTGGATAATCGCCATACTCCAGGGCTCGGTCGGGCGACAGAAGCGAGCCGTAGGTCTTAGCCGAAGTGTCAATCAAAAAATGCGACGCCTGGACTTTAACCAGGTATTTATTTTTCCTTCCCGCAACGCACGCGAGCGGCTCACGCGAAAGGAAGAGGTACGGCCCGCCCTCGTTACCGATATAGGTGCCCATATTGCCCAGGCTACCCACACCGTTATACGTCGCCTCAATGGAGAACACGAAGGTGTCGCCCATATACACGGCCTCGAAAGGCGAAACCGACGAAGGAAGCACCAGCTGAGCTCGCTTCGTATTGTTGCCGTCAGTCAGGTCGATCGCCGTCATACCGTAATAGACGCCCTCATCATTGTGCACGCGGGGCGAGATGGTCAGGATGCCGTCGCTCACACGCGGGGCGGATGCGAAGCGGCCCGTCGACTTCCAAATAGTCTCAGGCTTGGACTCGCTGGGCGACTGACGGTAGCAGTACGAATCGTTACTCGTCTTGCTGCCGCCGGACGAGGGCATCTTATACCAGATGACCGACGACCCATACGCTGTGAAGAGCGGCGGATCGTAATTTTCGCCACCGCGATCGAGCTCGACAGCGTTGCCGGTAAGGGAGGAGCCTGCAAGGTTTTGCGCATAGAGTTTCCAAGACGCATTGGCAAAGTTCATCTCGACCCACGCGAACACGCCATCACCCGCGCGAACGTCGTAAAACGCATAACCGGTTCCCTCAACGGGATCCTCGATAAGTGTGGTAAGCGAGCCATCGCCCAGGTTGAGCACACCAAGCGTATTGGCATGCAGGGCAGAAGCAGGCGCCATCATCGCGGCGGCGTAGTCGCCATCGCAGTAGTACAGCAGCGTGCCCAGCGGCAGCGTCCACGACGCCGCCGGCTCAAGATCGATATCAACAGCTTCGTACTCATCAGTGATCGAGACAATCTTCGAATCGTCCTTGATAACCTGCGGCTCGCCGGCGGCATCGTCGCTGGTGCCCGTTTTTTTCGAACAACCGGCAAGCACCGTGGCAGCGCCCGCGGCAGCACCGCCGAGCACAAAGCCACGGCGCGATATTCCATTCTTGATGTGGTCGGCGATACCCATTAGGCGATCTCGGCGCGAGCGGCCTCGATAGCGCGCGTAAGCTGATCGGCGCAAGAGGTCTTTTTCATACCGCAGGTATTACCGGCGAGAACCTCGATTACGCGATCGGCAGGAGCACCCTCGACTAACTTGGAGATTGCCTTGAGATTGCCGTCACAGCCGCCGGTAAACTCAACGCCCAGCACCTTGCTGCCATCGTCAGAGAGATTGAGGTGAATATTGCGAGAGCATACACCCTGCGGCTTGTAGTCAAAACTAATCATTGAGATCCCCTCTCAGAAAGAAATTTCAGACGTCTATTATCCCCGCCTGGGCCGACTTATTATCGCAAGCACCGATTCAACATCCTACGATGCATGGACTCGCGGGGGCAAGATTAGCAGTCCGCACCCTGTGCGTGGACCGTGCGCTTCTCCCGATACATATTGTGGTCGGCGACACGATATACATCGGCCAGCGTATTTCCAGCCGTCTCGACGGTCGCCACGCCAATCGATGCGCTGACCGTCAGGGCCTCATCGCTTACCGCGGCAAGACCGAGACGAAGATCCTGTTCCAGCCCGAGCGCAGACTCGTTGTCAGTATGGGGGCAAACCAGCAAAAACTCGTCGCCGCCAAGGCGCATCGGCAGATAATCCGCACCAGCCACCCGCCGCAGCACGGACGCCGTCCGTCGCAGCAGTTCATCCCCCATCTCGTGACCATAGATGTCGTTGGTCCGCTTGAGATAATTGCAGTCCAACATAATCACGCTCACGGGCAAGTCCTCGTTTACCAGGCTATCTCCGCGCGATTCAAGATAGTTGCGGTTGCGAAGCCCCGTCAGTTTGTCTTGATATGACAGCTCCTCGGCATGCTTGACCATCGATATGTTGTGCGTCGCCACGACGACCGACTCCAGCCGGCCTTGCTCATCGCGATGCTGGGGGACAACCTGTAGCGAGTACCAAGCGCCTCGACAATCTCGCACCTCGGCAGCCAAGTACGGTACGCCCTCCATACGTTCACGAAGCGAACTTATATCTACGAGTCCCACAACCGCTTCGCGGCTTTCGGGGCTCACGATATCCCGGCAGACCGTGTCCATAAAGTCATATGCCTCGCTGTGCTCGGCAAATATCTTCGCTATCGCCGGCGACATATTGATCCCCTCGATCTCGAGGGTGTCGAGATGCAAAAGGAAGGTCGAATCGTAGATGGCGCTTATGGCATTGATAATGCCGAGCTGTTTATCCTTTTCGACCAAATTGCGGTGGTCAACGATATTTCGAGCCAACAGCACCACGACCCAAAACGCAAGACACACCAAGACGCCGACGGCGACAAATGAAATCCTGTCAGACATGACCTCAGATTTGGGATATAGCGCAAACAGGCGGTAGTCCTTATATGCCGCACGCACGGCATACCATTCGTCTCCTCGATATTCGATGCGCGTCAGGCCGTCGTCTTTCCACTCAACTCCTACGCTGGTGAGGAGTCGGGCGAGCGACACGTCAGCATCGGCACTGTTGGATGAGACAATCTCCGCATCCTCCATAACAAGCACCGTGGGACCCTGGTGGAAGGTACTGTTCGAAAGCACGTCGGCTATGGCATATGAATAGTCGTCCGCCGTATCGGAAACAAGTGAGCGGTATGCCAGGGCAACGCCGTCGCCATACGGAACAGCACAGACGGCAAAAACGACACCACGGCGCTCATCGACAGTTGAGTAGTTCACTTTGGAACCTTGATACATCGATGCGACCGGCGAACAGGCCAACTCATCTCGCCACAACATGAGCGGATCGCGACCATCGATGTCGTAGTGGGCAGCCATATGGCCATCGGAGTCCATGACCATCAGCCCCGAAAGGTTCTCGGCATGGACAAATTGCTCGATAAGATCGTCGTTAACCTCAACGCGATCAGAGGACAGGAACGTCACAAACGATTCGACCGCGGCGAGCAAATCGTGCGTCGCCTCGGTTTTTCTCCCCTGTTCGTAGCGGTCATATTTTTCGCAAGCGTTCTCCAAAAACACCATGGTTTCTTGGCCAAACCCAAGCGTTTTTTCGAGGCAGCGATGGGTTCCAACCGTATACAACAGGCCTAACAAGACGGCGCTGACAATAACGCTGGCAGCTATGACGTTCAGAGTCTTTCGACTCAAGCGGTGCTCATCAGTTGTCATGAATTTCCTCCTTGCCCGCCCGTCGTCGCTCCTGTCTTGTAATTGCCCACAATACGGTCAATCGTGCCATCTCGATCCATGTCGAACAGCGCGGTATTGAGATCCTTTACGACCGATCCTTCATAGCTGTCATCAAACGCGACGCCCAGGTCAACCGTCATAACATTGTCGGCAAACACACGGTAAACGCCGGGATACTGAGCAACGAGTCGGTCAAGCGACTGGACATCCGCCATCCAGCAGTCAACGTACCCTTTGACTAGAGCGGCTTTGCAGAGTTCGGCAGAGCCATATGATTTGATTTGAACGTCCGACGAGACCCCCAAATCCCCCGCAAGCAATCGGCGTTCACTCACCGAACCCGCAATCACCGCAATGGTCTTACTTCCATCGAGATGTGCCAAGGACTTGATGCCACTCGTTTTCTTGGCGGCAACCGAGACCGTCACGGTTAGATACGGCTCGGTCCAGTAATACTTATCCTCGCGATAACAGGGAGAATAGTCACACCACAGGCAATCGATATCACCGTTTTTGAGCAGCCGGTCGCGATCGTTCCAGTCAATATCGACAAACTGTGGCTTGAGCCCCGCACGCTTGCAGGCCTCGCGGGCGATGTCGATATCGATACCGGCGTAATCGCCCGTGGTATCGACATACACATAGGGGTCGTTATCCGTAACGCCGATTTTGAGCACCGGGAGATCTCTATCGGCTTCATTCGAGGAGGAAGAACTGCTTCGAACGGTATACGTCAGGGCGCCCGCACAGACGGCAACAAGGAGTATGAGCGTAAACGAGACGATGGTGGCCCGCTTGATGCGTCTGGGCACGTGCCCCCTTTCATCGAAACAGCAGTCGGAGTTCATTTTATTACCCGGGCGCATATGCGACAGTAAAAAAAGCGCCTCGCCCAAGACGGGCAAGGCGCCAAAGGTTGAAATGCATCCGCAAGCGGTCGAATTAGGTTAACCCTACTCGAAGCTCAGCTGCTCCAGGCGATCGAAGACCGTATCGATGCGGGTGAGGAAGTCCCACGGATCAAAAATCTCGTCGAGCTTCTCCTGGCTGACGGTGCAGCGCGGATCGGCCTCGAGACGCTCCTTAAAGGTGGGGCCAGAGACACAATCCTGCACCTCGTGCCAGGTGGCCATGGCGTTCTCCTGCACAATGGAGTACGCATCCTCGCGGGTGATACCCGTATCGACGAGGGCAAGCAGGACCTTGGAGGAGAAGATGAGGCCGCGGGTCTTGTTGAGATTGGCCATCATGCGGGCCGGATACAGCTGCAGGCCGTCGATAACGCGAATGAGGCACTGGAACATATGGTCAAGCGCGATGAAGCTATCGGCCTGGGCGACACGCTCGGCGGAAGAGTGCGAAATGTCGCGCTCGTGCCACAGGGCGACGTTGTCGAAGGCGACCTGGGCGTTGGACTTCACGACGCGCGACAGACCGCAGACCTTCTCCATGGTGATGGGGTTGCGCTTGTGCGGCATGGCGGAGCTGCCCTTTTGGCCCTTGCGGAAGGGCTCCTCGGCCTCGAGTGTATCGGTCTTCTGCAGGTTGCGGACCTCGGTCGCGATGCGCTCGCAGGTGGCCGCTGTAGTGGCAAGCACGCCGGCAAGATAGGCGTGGTGATCGCGGCTGATGACCTGCGTGGACAGCGGGTCGTGAACCAGACCCAGGTGCTCACAGACGTACTCCTCGACGAACGGCTCGATGGAGCTGTAGGTGCCGACGGCACCGGAGATGGCACCGAAGGCAACGTTCTTGCGAGCATCCTCAAGACGATCAAGGTCGCGCTTGAGTTCCCATGCCCAAGAGCCAAACTTCATGCCGAAGGTCATCGGCTCAGCATGGATGCCATGGGTGCGTCCGGCGCAGAGCGTATTGCGCTCCTCGAAGGCGCGGCGCTTGCAGATCACGCCGAGCTTCTTGACGTCCTCGATAATCAGGTCACACGCCTGAGTAAGCTGATAGCACAGAGCAGTATCACCCAGGTCGGAGCTGGTCATACCGTAGTGAACCCAGCGACTAGGCTTGGGCTCGCCCTCGGGAACATCGGCGTCGATATATTCCTTCATGTTGGTCAGGAAGGCGATGACATCGTGGCGCGTGACCTCCTCGATCTCATCGACCTTCGCCTTCTCAAAGTTGGCATGGTCGCGGATCCACTGGGCTTCGTCTTTAGAAATGCCGATCTTGCCGAGCTCCGCCTGGGCCTCGCAGGCCAGAACCTCGATCTCCTGCCAAATGGCATACTTGTTCTCGAGGGAGAAGATATGTCCCATCTCCGGGCGGGTATAGCGATCGATCATAGCGGCTCCTTTTTGGTTATTGGCACGTTGGTCGTAACTCAACCATTGTACCGTGCGCGGGTGCGAGTATGGGCAGCAGGCATTAACCTAACATTTTGGAATTGGAGCGAGCAACGGGACGTCCGCGTATTTGCTTCGCAAATCCGCACCGGCTGCGGTCGATCTCCCCGGATTCACGGAGACGATGGGGAAGACTTTGTTGAATTGGCCGTCCCAAGGTCTCCCGCGCTCGATGGAGCGGGCAACGGGACGTCCGCGTATTTGCTTCGCAAATCCGCACCGGCTGCGGTCGCCTATCGGCGACCTTGCCTGCTCGCTATAAACGCTTCGCGTTTATTTAACGCTCGCACCCTGTCGGGTTCGAGTCCCGGCACTTTATTGAAAAAGGCACAGTAACGAAACGTTACCGTGCCTGAAATTCGAATGGAGCGGGCAACGGGACTCGAACCCGCGAGTGTCAGCTTGGGAAGCTGATGCCTTACCACTTGGCGATGCCCGCTTGTGTGTTGGCTAGTATAACGCGGTTGTCTTGTTCGATACAAGGGTGGCGATGCTTGTTTTAGCTGTGGAGATTCGTTTGAAAATCGCATCAATTGTGGAGATGAGGACCTTTGGCCTCCTGTTCTCCTTATCTTCTACCTGCGCTTTTGCCTGATTGTTGTATTTGAGCTCAATTTGTCAGGAATTGGGCAAGCTTTTGGTCAGGCTCCGGTACTTACCCGCATGAACCTCGGGGGTAGCCTCATCCTACGCGTCGCAACCTCCCCATGCGGCGCACGAGGGATAAGGAGCAGCCATGTCCAACGCACCCACGCACTCTGTCCACAGCGCAATCGCAACAGGTCCGCTGCTCCTGCTCCTCTTCCTGCTGTTCGGCTGCCTGGCACCGGGAGCCGCATTTGCCGTCGATGGCTACGACCAGCTCGGCTTCCGTACTATTAGCGATGATTGTGGGCCCTTCTTCATCGGCAAGTATGAAGCTCAAGACGCCTCGATTGCCTACTGCATGAACCAGGAACGCCCCGGGCCCACCAAGCCGGGCGGTCCATGGCTCAACTTTGATCAAGGCTGGGTGTGGCTCGACGACGAGTTCGCGGCAATCGTTTGTCACGGATATCCTACCGCCACGTCGTTTGGCGGTTACCATCTTTCACCCGATCGCGCCCGCGCCGCCACCCAACTCGCCGTATGGATGCTCAACGGCACTACCCATGTCGACGGCAGATACTCCTACACGACCGCTCAGGGCAAAACCAAGAGTGGGCACTTTACCGCCGACAATGAAGTCGTGGCGGCTGCGCGGTGGCTCCACGACAACGCAAAATCAGGAAGCATCAAAGCCGCTCCGCACCGCGCGCGGCGCTATTTAGGAACCGTATCGGGCGGCAGCAAACGTCAAGACATGCTCTATGTACTGCCGGCGGTCTCTGTTTCCTTCCAAAAGCAGTCTGCGAACACCGTTATTACCAGCGGAAACAATACCTATCAGTTTGACGGGGCAACATTCGATGTTTTTGAGAGCGCCAGCGACGCACGTGTCGGCACCATTCAGATGGACGGCAACGGTCGAGCACAGGCAACACTTCTGCCCAATACGGCATACTACCTAGTTGAAACGAAGGCGCCGGCCGGCTATGTCCCCCGCCCCGATCGCGTTGCCTTTACCACGGGGAATGACGGCGGGCAGGTCGCCATCGATGAACAACCCGGCGCCATCACCCTGCATGTCGTAAAACTCGATGCCGCGACGAATGCCGGCCCCCAGGTGGGATCTTCACTCGCGGGAGCAGAGTTCACGTGTGTGTCGCAATCAACCCCTGGATGGGCGCAAATCCTCACGACCGACGAAAGCGGTCGGGCCACCCTCGCCGATGTCCCCTTAGGAACCTTTACCATCTACGAATCAAAAACCCCCGAGGGCTACCTGCCATCCAACGACAGCTGGTCCTATACCGTTAGAGCCGACCAGCTCGGTGATTCAGGCGTGGTCGAGATCGAATCTCGCGTTTCCGATATCCCCATTGCATTTGACCTTGAAATTTCCAAATTCAAGGACTACGGCAATAGCGACCAATCCGGCTTGGAGCAGCCGGCGGGAGGTGTTGTCTTTGAGGTTGTGAGCAACAGCTCTCAGCAGGTTGTTGGCACACTGACCACAAACATCTATGGCTTTGCCTCCACCAAAGATCAGCCCGAAGCATGGTTTGGCGCAGGCAAGCGACCCGCCGGTGTCCACGGAGCCATCCCATACGACCGCGCCGGCTACACCGTTCGTGAGGTTCCGGAAACCGTCCCAGAGGGTTTTAAACATGCAGGGGAATGGACCGTCGAGGCCAATCAGATTTCCAACGGCGCCGAGCTTCAATATATCGTGGACAACCACGCTCTGTCGACGCATCTCCAGATTGTAAAACGCGATGCCCAAACAGGCGCTTCTGTTCCCCTAGCCGGATTCACCTTCCAACTCCTCGACAGCAATCACAAACCTGTCTCACAAACTTGCTGGCATCCAGCACATAACGTAATGGACACCTTTACGACTGACGCGACCGGGACCGTCACACTGCCCGAATCGCTCGTGCCGGGCACCTATTATGTACGCGAAACCTCGGCCAAAGAGCCCTATCTTGTCGGCAAAGAGATCGAGGTAAACATACCCGCCGACATGAACCTAACGCCCGTTGTAATCGCCTCGTATTATGACCGCGCCGCGACCGGAAACATCAGGATCGTTAAAACCGATGTCGTAGACGGCAGCAGCCTCGCGGGCGCCATCTTTGAGATCCGTGCCTCGGGTGATATCGTGCGCCCCGACGGTAGCATTGCCGCGCTCGACGGTGAGACTGTCGCTACCGTCACAACGGATGAAACTGGAGAAGCACGCGCGGACGACCTCCCGCTGGGATCTGGCACCGCACGCTACGAGGTTGTCGAGACTCAAGCGCCGGCAGGCTTCTTACTCGACCGGACGCCCCATATCGTAGACCTCGCTTATGCCGACCAGAAAACACCCGTTGTAGAAGCACGGCTTAACGTATCCGACAATTACACCAAGGTTGATATCTCCAAGGTCGATGCAAGCGGAGAGCAGGAAGTGAAAGGCGCACAACTCACCTTATATGGTCCCGATAAAACCGAAATAGACTCCTGGACCTCATCCGACAAGCCGCACCGCGTCGAACATCTTGCACCCGGCACCTACTCGTTGCGCGAAATGATGTCTCCGCGGACCTATGACCTTGCCGAGGAGATAACGTTTGAAATAAAGGATACGGGAGAAGTCCAATCCGTCGCGATGAAGGATGCGCCCATCGAGATCAAAGGACAGGTCGACAAGCGTCAGGAGCTTGTCCAACCTATCGGGAAGGGTCTGCTGGCCAACGGCGATGGTAAAAATCGCGCCGCAACGCAAACCAATACGGACGGTCTTTTCTCCTATACCATCGACGCTCGAAACGATTCAGCTACCTGGGTTGATGAGTTCACAATTACCGATGATCTTGAGTGTGCCGAGGACGATACGGCGAGATTCGTCTCAATCGAAACCCCCGTCGCCATCGGCGACCTCAACGGTCTGTGCAACGTGTGGTATCGCACGACGCCGTTGGACTCGACAGACGTCGATGAGCCGGCAAACGCGACGCTTGACGATGGGCACGAAAATCCTTGGCTTGAGTCCGACGAAGTAAAAGAGAGTCTGGGTGAAGATTGCCGCCTCGTCGATTACGACGGCTGGCACCTCTGGAAGGCGGATGTCTCGACCACGGAATCCGCCACACTCGAGGCGAAAGAACTCGACCTTGCATCCAATACCGTCGTAACGGGCATTCGCATTGAATACGGTGCGGTAGCCGCCGACTTTACGACTCGAAGCGATACGGATTCTTGGACCCGCGATGATCTCAAAGATGAGCACGACGACCTTGACGATGCCAAAGCAATCCTTGGCACAGATGCTCGGGGCGCAGTCGTGCACATGCAGGCAACGTCGGCTTACACACCTCAAACTGCACTCACCAACAGCGCACGCGTCGATCTTTGCCGCAACGGCGGCGGCGATAAACTTGAGTCACATGACGAGGACCGTGTCATTCAACGCTGTACCCTACCGCAGGACCTACCGGCAACAGGATCAGCTCCCATCGCCGCTTGCATCACCGCGCTCCTGACCTCGGGTGCCGCAGCCCTATGGTTCGCTCGCCTTAGGTCAATCCCAAAGAAGCGCTAGCGCGATGAAAAAGCGGGCGAGCCAGTCCCCCGGCTCGCCCGCTTTCAATCATCTAAATCGCCGTATCTACTCTGCAGACGAAGATCCACCATCAACGATTGCCTGCTCGGACTCAGGAATCCCATCGGCGCCCGTGCTCTGTTCTTGCTCCACCTCTTCGCTGATTGCGGAGGCGGGGGTCGAGCCCTTCGCGCCCACGATGTAGGCAGCTCCAAACCCTAACGCAATGGCAATCAAGGTCAAAATCACGTAGACAGGCCAATGGCGCTTAATATACGAAAACACGTTGACTCCTTAGAGCTCCGTCTACGAACGGCGGATAACCTCGGTCACGACCTCGGATACCGTGGCAATGTTCGTCGGGTTGACATTGTGGGGCAGGTCGTCCTCGGTACGAGCACAAGCCAGGCGCGTGCCGTCCACGCCGGCGATGGTGAGGGCTCGGCGGCTCGCCTCGAGCGCGGCATAGGCATCGGTCTTGGCATAGGGCATCTCGAGCGCGCCACAATCGACATGGAACGACTTGCACACCTTGCTGACCAGGTTCATGATGCGGCGATCGCCCTTGAGCAGCTGCTGTTCGCCCTCAACCGTCACCACCGAAAGCCTACCGGCGCCGACGGATTCAAGATTGATGAAGAATACGCCGCGGAGCTTATCGCGATGCGAAGCCAAGAAGGCCTTCATACCGGCGCCATCACAATCCGAGGCGCCCGTTGCCACAAACCAGATATCGTGACCGAGCAGCTCATCGTCGCCCATAGAGGCGACAGCCGAGAGCATATCTTCGGAAGAAGCGCCGTCGGAAGACGTAGCGCCGCCCTTCCAGCCATCGTTATCGTCCTCGAAATTATCCCACGAACCGATGCCGCGACCGGACTTCTTGGCATCGTAATCGTCTTCGACGCCCAGCCAGTCACTCATGCTGTCCTGTTCGTTTTTCTTTTTACGACCGAACAGGCCGCCCAGGCCGCGCTTGCGAGACTTGGGTGCCGCAGGGGCGGGAGCCGAAATGGTCTCGATCGGCTGTGCGCCCGACGCAACGGGCATAGGAGGCGCAACGGGTGCCGATGTCGGTTCGGGACCCTGGGCGGTAGCAAAGGGGTCGTTGACCTGTGCGGAGGGATCGGGAAGGTCGAACAGCGACGTGCGAGACGCAACGTTTGTCTGCTTCATCGACGGCAGCGACGGATCGGGGACCGAAGCCAGCGGAGACGAGGAGGGTGCAGGCGACGGTGCCGACGCCGGATCGGGAACATTCATCTGCGGACGCGGCGATGCTTGGGAGGAAATCTGGGCCATAAGGGAATC
Source organism: uncultured bacterium (assembly GCA_905214385.1). Classification (GTDB taxonomy): domain Bacteria; phylum Actinomycetota; class Coriobacteriia; order Coriobacteriales; family Coriobacteriaceae; genus Collinsella. Next base: position 78,330 of record CAJMMF010000005.1, on the reverse strand, counting down.
GACCGTTTCGTCCTGGGTGGGAGCGACATTGGCAACCGTGGCACCGGAACCACTCGGGGTCGGCATGGTGAAAATCTGCGTGGAGTAAGGCCTCGACTCATCCGTCTCGGGAGTCTCGGAAACCGCAGGCACCTCCTCCTGCTCGACCTCGGCCGAATCACCTTGATCGGCTGCCGCGTATTGCTCTTCGTCAGAGTTGGCCTCGACGGACTCGTCCTCGGCAGCATCCTGAATTTCGGCAGCATCAATGGGCTCGTCATCGTCTGCCGCGTCGCCCTGCTCATCGGAAACAGGAAGGGGCTCGGCAATCGCGGTGCCTTGCTTTTCAAACGTTATCGTGGAATCGAACTGCGCGGCATCAAACGACATGGTGCTATCGACGTGCTGCTGAGCCTCGAAAGACGTCGTCGCCTCAACAACATCCGTGGACGCCGGTTGCTGGGACTCAAAGGACGTTGTAGCTTCGGCAGCGTCGACGGGCACGGACTGCATAGCCTCGTTCTGCTCGAGCTCTTGCGCCGCGCGCTCACGTGCCGCCTCGGCTGCCTGCTGCTGAGCGATAGCCTCCTGCTCGGCAGCCTCGCGTGCGGCAGCGCGCTTCTCCTCGAAATCGTCGACAAATTTCTTGCCCTTTGCAAGCGCACCCTTAAAGAAGTTGGAAGCACTGGCGCCAATCGAAGAGAACGCGGATGCAATATCGGCATGGGGCGTTGCCGCGGGAATCTCGGCCGAAAAATCAGTATCGCTCTCGTAAGACACGCGCCTCGGCTGTTCAACGTAATCGTCGTCAGGCTCGTCCGCAACGTCTTGCGCCGGCGCGGCGGGGGCCAAAATGTCCAGTCCTGCCGCGGGATCGATCGCGGACACCGCCTCGGGCTCGGCAACGGCAGCGGTAACCGCGGCAGACTCATCATCCACGGTGACGGCGGGCGCAGGTGCAGTCACGACGGGGGCAGGCTCGGGCTCAAACGTCGGCTCCTCGCCCTCCTCGTAATCGAGCGTGCAGGACTCGGGAAGCATCCCGAGCGCACGGATGGCATCCGAACCAAAGCGGATGTTGCCGGCGGCATTGCGATAGAGCTTGGGCTCGGGCTCGGCCGCGACAGGCTCCTCCGCCGGCTCGGCAGTGGGAACCTCGTCATTGAACTCTTCGGCCTGGACAGCCTGATTCTGATCCTCGGGCACGATGGCGCCAATCAGCGTCTCGTCGGCAGACGCACCCTCAAAGCCCTCGATCTGCTCGTCGAAAGCCTCGCCCTGTTCGGGCTCGGTCTGAGCGTCGGGAGCAATCGGCTGACCGAACTCGTCCTCGGCGTAGGTAGGCTCTTCATACTCGATGGTGTTGCCGTAGTCGTTTTGCTGTTGGGCCGCGGCATACTCCGCTGCTGCGCGCGCCATCTCCTCGGCACGACGCTTCTGCTCCCCAAAATAGGTATCGAACGGAACATCGTCGGGAAACTCGTTTTCGCCCTGGAAGGGAGCAACGTTGTCCATAACGCCGAGCATAGCGGCGACAGAAGACTTGTTGCACACTGCGCCGGACGTATAGGGAAGCACAAAACGGTTAGAAATGATGTTTGCCGCGTTGGCGAGCGCAACGAGGGAAGCGAGGATCGCGACAATCCACAGCAGAACCTTGAGCGCGCCGGGGAGCGGCAGGATACGCAAGATGGCAACGGCAGCAGGGGCAACCGTGGCAACGGGCAACAGCTTGGCGATGAGCGCACGATACGAAGCATAGGGCTCGCGGGCGAGCAGCTCAGCACGGGGAGAGTCGTAGTGTGCGACAACGACCACCGGGCGGTTGCGCGGAGACGCGAGCGGGCCCGAGGCCTTGTGGTAGGCGATGACATTTTGGCTCACGCCCGTCTTGCCCAGGCGCGAAACCACGGGGTGGCCCGTGCGCTCGAGCACGTAAAGAACGGCACCGACAATGGCCAGCAAGGTGCCGACCAAGCCGATGCCGCCGCCGATGCCCATCAGCAGGGCGCCGGCAAACGCAAGAATACCGGTAACGGCAAATGCCAACCTGCTGGGCGCCGGGGCATTGAACTCCTGAACCTCGGGATCAAAGCCGTGGGTGCGGAAGATCTGAGCGATATCCTCGGCAGCCAAGCGCTCTTCTTCGCTGCATGCCGGCGTGATGCCGGTGTTCTGCAGCAGGTGGTTAATATAGTTCTGGGTGTTCGCCATGTGCGCTCCACATCCATAATCCGACAAATAGGCCCAATGCATGCACATTAGAACCGTATATAGTCGAAAGTATACCCCGAGCGAGCGCAAACGACCGAATTCGGGCCATCTTAACGCCCCGAGCGGACAAGGATATAGCCTAATCTCCATATCGGACTAAAATCATGGCAGCAAACCACCTTCTCATGCGAGGACTCTATGACGGCAAGCGACGCGACCGCGACAATAAAAAAGGGGAATTCGGAGCCCAGTTTCGATAAAACGGCTCAGCGCATCCTCAATCTTTTCTTTGTGCTCAACAGCTCCCCCGAACCGCTGGCGACCGAGCAGATCGTCTTGGATTCTGACCTGGGATATGGCTCGGGCAATATCGACTCGGATAAGCGCAAGTTTCGGCGCGATCGTGACAAACTGCTCGAACGCGGCATCTTAATCAAGGAGGTTCGCCCCGCCGGCGCGCAGGAGACCGAGGAAAGCTCATGGACAATCGACCGCGAGCACACGTTTGCGGCAGGCGGCCTCATCACCGCAGACGACGCCGATATCCTGCTCAACGCTATCGACCAGACAATAGCGGCCGGCTCATCCACTTTTGCCGCGCCGCTTGCCGATATTCGTTCCAAGATTGCCTACCTCACCGGCAGGACGACGGCGGACGAAGCACCGATCCGCCGCTCTCCCACCGTCGATGCGGTATGGAGCGCCTTTGCCGAGCGATGCGCGCTGCGATTTTTATATCAGAACGGACGCGGTGAGCAGAAAGAGCGTACCGTCTGCGTCTACGGCATGTTCGAGCGCGAGGGCGTTGCGTACTTCTGCGGCCTCGACAATGCCACCGACGACATCAGGACATTCCGCTGCGACCGTATCGTTCGCGCTTGGCGTCCTTCGAAGGCCTACGCCATCCCTGCAGACTTCAATCTCAACGACTACCTGTTCTTTGAATTCGATTTTGCCGACCGCCCGCCCGTTGCGGCTACGTTCTCGTTCGCCCCGCAGACGCAGATCGATATGATCAACGGCCTCACGCGCGGGCGAGGTGAGCTCGCACACACCGATTCGGGATGGACTTGGACCGTTGACGTGCGCGATCTTGAAGCCGCCGCCTCATTTTGCATGGCCCACGCCATGGACGGCATGAGGCCCATGGCCCCCAAATCGCTCAAGCAGGCGTGGAACCACCTCATTGAAAGGACGGTGCACGAGCATGCCCGTGCGTAAACTCACCAGCGAGCAGAGGCTCTCGCGCGCCATCGACATCATGGAGGCCCTCTACGCCGCCGGCGAGAGCGGCATGACACGAACCGAGATTTGCAGCCGCTTTGACATCACGGGGGCGTCGCTCGACGAGATTCTCGAGATCGTCTCGACGCTCGCGGACCGAGAATCGGGTGCGCGTATCATCTGCGAATGCCACGGCGAGCGCGTGGTCCTCACCGGTGACGCCGGGCGTGTACTACCGCTGCGCCTGAGTGCCGCCGAGGGCGCTGTGCTCAACCACGAACTTGAATCGTTGGGGATCGAGCCCCAGGCGGCGGCTCGAATTCGACATGCTCTTCTACCCGAAGAGCTCGGCTATAACCAGCACGTCTTTGACACCGTCAACCACGGGTCGCACTGGCAGCAGCTGAGCTGCGCCATTCAGGACGGCGTTCGCTGTCGTATCTCGTATCGCTCGATGGACGATGCACGGCCACGCGAGCGTCTGGTCGACCCCTTGCGCATTACGGCAAACGGCGACCAAACATATCTGATTGCCTGGGACATCGCGGTCGATGAGCAGCGCACCTATCGCATGGATAAAATCGAGGGACTCGCCTTGACGGAAGACTCCGTCGTGCCTCACGCACCGGACGTTGCATCCCTCCACGATTCCCTTGCCCGGACGCAGCGTAGCGCAAAGCTCTTGATGCCATTCGATATGGCGGAGCATCTGGACTGGGCCGGCATCACCCTAATCGAGCGCAGCGGGACAGACATGGCAACGGTAACCGTACATTACGGCTCCGAGCGTTGGCTGCTGAGCCAGATAATCGCAGCGGGCGGAGCCATCCGCATCTTGGATGACCCCGCCCTGTCAAAGCGTCTGTGCGATATGGCAAAAGCCCTCGTCTGTCCGCTTTAGCGCCGCCGCTCGTGGCGTGCACGCCACAGCTGTAGATAGTGCCCGATCTGCGCCGATTCGATGCGCTGGTAGGAGCTCGTGGGCAGCGACGTTAAGAACTTCTTGCCATAGCCCTTCGTCACCAGGCGAGGATCCGCCAAGATCAGCACACCGCTATCGGTCGACGAGCGAATCAAACGCCCCGCGGCCTGCTTAACCTCGAGCACCGCCTCGGGCAGCGAATAGCGCGCCCATGCGCGGTCTTCGCGCAGGTTGCGCTCGCACGAGAGCGGGTCCGTGGGGCTCGAGAACGGCAACTTGGGAATGATGACGCAGCGCAGCGTCTCGCCGCTGGCATCAAACCCCTCCCAGAAGGCCTTGAGCGCAAAAAGCGACGAGGTCGGTTCGTTGATAAACCGGTCGCGCAGGCGACGAGGAGATGAGTTGCGCTGTTGGCAGTTGAGTTCCAGACTCGCACGGGCAAGCTTGGGCTCGACGCGAGCGTACAGCTCCTCCATATCACGCCTGTTGGTGAACAGCGTGAGCACCGAGCCGCCCATGGCAAGATGAGCGTCGACCAGCACACGCTCGAGCGCCGAAAGATAGCCTTCGCGGTCGCGTGGATCGGGAATATCCCCAGCCACAACCACGGCCATATTCGAATCGAAGTCGTAGCTCGAGTCCAAGTGCAGCGATGAAGATGTTGAAGCACCGATGCGATCGAGCCCGACAGCATGGTTGAAGTGCTCAAAGCTTTTGGACACCGTCATGGTCGCTGAGGCAAAGATAGCCGTGTGAACCTCGGGCAGCCACTCGGTTGCCAAGGCCTCGCCAATGTCGATGCGCTCTGCGGTCATCGACTCTCCGCCGGCACGCAGCCTGCGATTGACCTGCAGCGAATACACGTAGTGTTCATCGGTGCCATCAATGATGAGTTTGAGGTTCTCGGCCAGCTCGTGCAGGCGGCGCGAGATATCACCCAGGTCGACAACAACCTCGGGCTTGTCGGCGGCGACGGCTTGCACCAGCGCGTCGACGCTCTTGTCAGCTTGTTCCAATGCGGCGATGGCAGTGTAGGCCGACTGTAAGAAATCATGCCAGTCGTCTGATTCGCGCAGCTCGGGGCCAATCCACAGATTGGCATTGTCATAACTCCCACGGGCACGGCGGCCGAGCTCGCGTACTCCATCGAACACGTCGGCGATCGCCATGCTCGCGCGCGCAACCGTCGACGTCGCCTTGGCAGTAAGGCCCAGATAGAGCGTAGAGCCCTCGGAGGTTGCCAAATCACGGGAAACCTGGCTTAGCGCGCCGGTGCTCGAGCCACCCAGGCGCTCAAACAGAACGCGTGATTCGTCCGCCGACACCACGCGCGCCCACTGGCGGCGCGCCTCGCGCTCGATGGAATGGGCCTCGTCGATTACCCAATGACGAATCGGAGGTAAAATCCTGCCCTCGGCCGCGACGTTGCGGAACAGCAGGGAATGGTTGGTGACCACCACATCGGCATGCGCCGCACGACGGCGAGCACCGTGGACCAAACATTTATCAGGGAAAAACGGGCAGAGGCGACGAGCACACTCGCGCGAGGCCGTCGTAAAGTCGGGACGGTTGACGCTGCGCCACCGAATGCCGAGCGAGTCGAGGTCGCCATCGGCTGATTGGCAGACGTACGCCATAATGACCGCGACCGCCGTGAGCGTGTCCGCCGGATCGCGCTTGGTGGTAATCTCGACCTGGCCGCGGCTCATGCGCTCAAGCTTGCGCAGGCACGGATAGTGGTCATACCCCTTGAGCGCGCAAAATGACAGACCACCGTCCAGTTGCTCGGCAAGTTTTGGCAGCTCATGGTACATGAGCTGGTCGGCAAGATTGTTCGATTTGGTCGCAATACCAACCGTGATGTTGTTACGGCGTGCTGCCTCGGCAAAAGGCACCAGATAGGCCATCGATTTGCCGACGCCTGTGCCCGCCTCAATTACACGATGAGTGCCCGTGACCAGCGCATCGCGGACCTCGAGCGCCATCGCGATCTGCTCATCACGCGGCTCGTAGGTGGGATACATGCGATTGACCAGGCCACCCGGCGCATAGTCTGCCTCAATCTCCTCACGACTCGGCATCTTGAGGACCGGCAGTTCGTCGGCGTCCACCCGATCGTCGGCGCGATCGGCCTTGAGAACGTCAGCACGAGCGGCGCTGAGAGAGAAGATAGAACCAGGGTTCTGTCCCGCCAAGAATGAGAATATAGGACGATAGGACCAAGGCACATCCGGGTGCATGTCGGCTAGGCGCGCCATGAGGCCCTGGGGCAAGTCGGTGAGCGCCACGAGCAACACGCGCCATACGCCACACAGGGCGTCGACGTCGGCATTGGCACGGTGTGATACCGAGTCGCAGCCAAACAGATCGGCCATAAAAGACAGCTTGTGCGAGGCCAGGCGCGGAAGCGCGATGCGCGACAGCGCCAGCGAATCGATCCAAATATCGCTCACGTTGACGCCGCCTTTGACCGACTCGATAAACGAGCGGTCGAACGTGGCGTTGTGTGCGATCACCGGGCAGCCACCGACAAAATCGGCGAGAGCGGCGACGGCCTCAACCGCCGACGGGGCATCTGCCACATCGGCATTTGTAATGCTCGTGAGCTCGGTAATCTCGGCGGGAATCAGCTGTTTGGGATGCACGAAGGTATCGAAGCGGTCGATGACCTCGCGGCCCGAAAGACGGGCCGCCGAGATCTCGATCAGCTCGTTGTCCTGCACCGAAAGACCCGTGGTCTCGGTATCGAGGATAATCACATCTTCCTCGATAAGGCCGAAGGACTGCGTTTTGGCGCGGTCGGCAAGCGTGGCATAGGAGTCGATGACAAACTGCGGCGTTCCTGACGAAACCGCGTCCTCGATTAGCATGCAATGCCCGCTCGACGAAGGCCCATACGGATCAGGCTGTCACAGACCTGCGGGAACGTCATGTCGTCGGTGTGGCGGATCTCATCCGGATACAGCGACGTATCGGTCATGCCGGGAATGGTATTGGTCTCGAGGATAACGGGGCCGTCCTCGCTCACAATAAAGTCGCTGCGCGAGATACCCAGGCAACCGAGGGCCTTGTGAGCGGCACAGGCAAGTTCCTGAGCGCGAGCGTAATTCTCGGGTGAAATCTGCGCCGGAATGCGATGGATATCCGTAGGGTCGACATACTTCACGTCCAGATCGTAGAACTCGCAGTCCTCGGGCTTACGAATCTCGACAATCGGCAGGGCGCGCACGTCATCTTCGCCGTATACGCCGACGGTGACCTCGGTACCCTCGATGCACTTCTCGACCAGCACTTTGTCGCCGTACTCAAACGCCTTGGCGATTGCCGCGGGCAGCTCGGAGGGCTCATGGACCAGGGAAATGCCATAGCTGGAACCGTTGACGGCCGGCTTCACAAAGCAGCGCTCGCCACAAACCTCGACGATATGATCGATATCGACTTCGTCGCCCACCTCGAGCGCAAGGCCGGGGGCAATGGGAATGCCCGCCTTGGCGTATAGGAGCTTAGAGACCTCCTTGTCGGCACCGCAGGCGCTGGCAAGTACGCCCGAGGCCGTGTAGGGGATACCCAGGGTCTCCATGGCACCCTGCATGGCGCCATCCTCACCGCCGGCGCCGTGCATGGCGATAAATGCCACATCGAATCCGCCGGTCGCCATGGTTACCATAAAGTCATCAGCGGCCGTGTCAAGCAGCTCCACCGAGGTGTAGCCGGCTTCCTTCAGTGCCACCACAACATTCTTTCCCGAATCGAGCGAGATCTCGCGCTCGGCGGAATGACCGCCCGCCAAGACCGCTACGTGCATGTTCTCTAGGCTTTTACCCGGCATGGGCAGACTCCTCCTCTATAATTTCTGCAGCTGATACCATATTGTAGCGATACCCTCTACGTTTCCCCAAAATCGAAAGGCTTCCATGAATCCCAAGACTAAATCTCAGGACATTCGCGACTTGAGCCAAAACGATATTCGCGAGCTCGTGGCCGAACTTGGCCAGCCCGCCTTCCGCGCGAAGCAGCTCATCGAATGGGTCTTTGAGAAGAACGTTTGTTCGTTTGACGATATGACCAACCTTCCCAAGGCTTTCCGTGAGCAGCTTAAAGAGGCTTTTGCCTTTGATACGCCGACTGAACTCACCAAGCAGGTTTCCAAAGATGGCTCGCGCAAGTATCTGCTCGAGTACCACGATGGCATTTCCGTCGAGACTGTCGGCATGCCCCGTCGTAACAAACTTTCCGTCTGCGTTTCCACCCAGGCAGGCTGCGGCATGGGCTGCGCCTTTTGCGCTACCGGTCTCAACGGCCTCAAGCGCTCTCTGACCGCTCAAGAGATCGTCGACCAGGTGCTTCATGTATCCAACGACTTTGGCGAGCGTGCCACAAGCGTTGTCTTCATGGGCCAGGGCGAGCCGTTTGCCAACTACGACGAGGTTCTCAAGGCATTGCGTATCCTCAACGACCCCGATGGTATCGGTATCGGCGCTCGTCACCTCACCGTCTCTACCAGCGGCGTTATTCCCGGTATTCGCAAATTTGCCGACATCCCCGAGCAGTTCACGCTTGCCGTTTCCCTGCATTCCGCCATCCAGTCGACGCGCAATAAGCTCATGCCCGGTGTTAAGAAGTACACGCTGCTTCGCCTTCACGAAGCGCTTCAGCTCTACACCGAGAAGACTGGCCGCCGCCCGACCTATGAGTATGCCATGATCGAAGGCGTCAACGATACGAATCCCGAGATGCAGGCACTCTGCGACTTCTGCGAGGGAACGCTGTGCCACGTTAACCTGATTCAACTAAACGACATCGAGGGCAGCCCGCTCAAGCCGTCGCCGATTCATAAGGTTGAGGATCTTCAGCGTCGTCTTGAGTCCCGTGGCATCGAGACCACGATTCGTAACTCCCGTGGTAACGATATTGACGCCGCTTGCGGACAGCTGAAACAGCGCTTCAAAGTTCAGAAGAACGCATAGGGGAGTCTTACTCCAAAACGTTTCATGTGAAACATCGAACGGCCCCGGTTGCAGGATATGCAATCGGGGCCGTTTCATTATTGACATCAATTTTGGACCAGCTGCTACCTTTCCCATTATTTACGGACAAAATAAGGGGCCCTTGTCTCATGAATCAGACAAGGGCCCCTTAAAATATGCAGGGTAATTGTTAGGTACCTAATAGCCTACATTTTCCCATTGGTTGCTAACCCAACCTTGATTAATCTTAGGATTTTTCGTTACCTGAGCAGTGCGCATGGCAACATCTTCTGTCATAACATCCATTTTCTTCTTTGACGTATCAACGATATCTTGCGCGCCACGAAGCAAACGACCTCGAAGTTCATCGTCTGTCGCGATCTTATAGCCAGCAAAGGCACCAGCCGCGACAGTCGTCGCCAATGCAATCGCAGAAAAAATCTTATTCCTCATCTTGGCCTCCTTGATCAAACTGAATCATTTCACCAAGAATACGAGAGAGCTCTTCCTCGTCTTTAAACTCAATCTCAATCTTATTCTTTCCACGCGAGCTCTTCACACGAACGTTGGTATTAAATACCTGACGAAGTACACGCGCAGCCTTTTTAAAAGACTGAGGCGTTGCAGGCCGTGGCGTCTTAGTTGTCTCTCCGGCAGAAAACAATGGAGCAAGATTTTCTGTCGCTCTTACGGAAAGGCCCTCCGCAACAACCTTCTCTGCAAGTCGAATTCGCGCGTCCTCATAGGGAACTGCAAGAATCGCACGTGCATGTCCAGCAGTAAGTTTACCCTCAAAAATCATCTGCTGAACTACTTCGGGGAGATCGAGAAGGCGCAGCGAGTTTGTAATTGCAGAGCGTGACTTGCTTACTGCTTTCGACAATGCCTCCTGGGTCATACCGCTGGCATCGATAAGCTGGCGATAGCCCTTAGCCTCTTCGACGGGATTCAGATCAGAACGCTGAAGGTTTTCGATAAGAGCAAGAGCCAGCATCTCTTCATCATTTACATCTTTAATGATGACAGGCAGTTCCTCAAGACCAGCAAGCTTTGATGCCTGATACCGACGCTCACCAGCGATGATCTCATAGCCGTTTCCATGCTTGCGAACCAAGAGCGGCTGCAAAACGCCATGCTCTTGGATTGACTCGCTCAACTCGCGAAGTTCAGTTTCATTAAAATGAATTCGCGGTTGATTAGGGTTGGGAACGATATCCTCAATAGGTAGTTTTGTTACAGATGCGGCATTTGAAGCAGATACAGCAGAACCACCGGTCTCATACTCGGCCTCTGAGACCAAAGCATTGAGTCCACGTCCCAATCCGCCACGTTTCTTTACACTAGGCACGCTTGATCACCTCTTTTGCAAGGTTCATATACGCTTTTGCACCCTTATTTTGAGGTGCATAGGTAATTACCGGTTCTCCAAAAGACGGAGCTTCGGAGATTTTAACCGTACGGGGGATTAGCGTCTTAAATGCCTTATCACCAAAGTACGATTGAACCTCCTCAACAACCTGATTCGATAGAGAAGTACGCGAGTCATACATGGTCATAAGCACACCATAGGTGTCTAAGCCCTTGTTCAGACGTGATTTGACCATCTTCATTGACTCTAGCAGCTTCGTAACGCCCTCGAGTGCGTAGTACTCGCACTGGATCGGAATCAAAACGCTGTCTGCTGCGGTCAAGGCATTGATAGTAAGCAGGCCGAGTGAAGGAGGACAGTCAATGAAAATAAAATCGAACTCGTCCTGAATCGGCTCAAGCAAATCTTTGAGGCGGGTTTCACGAGCAATTGCGCTTACGAGCTCAATTTCGGCACCTGCAAGCTGAATCGTAGCTGGAATTACGAATACCTTTTTGCAATTTGTATCAAGAACAAGCGATTCTGCCGGCACATCATTCAACAATGCATCATAGATGCAGCGATCAAGGTCTTCTTTTTCAATTCCAAATCCACTGGTGCTGTTTCCCTGCGGATCAAAATCGACAATCAGTGTCTTACGACCCTGCTCACCCAGTGCTGCTGCAAGGTTCACAGCCGTCGTTGACTTACCGACGCCGCCTTTTTGATTGATGATTGCAATGATACGCGTGTCTTTTGCGCTCTTAGAACGCTTAACGTCGCGAAATCCCACGGTCCCTCCTGGTGTGTATTAAAGCTGTCAAACGGAGGATGTTTCACGTGAAACATTCCGATTCGATATCAACCGCCATGTTTCACGTGAAACACTGCATGTTGTTAGTATCCATTATGTTTCACGTGAAACATCTAGGCAAGCGGATTCTTCTTTGCCATGCCATTTGCACGAGGCAATGAAACGGATGCCGGATGACTCTTTTTAAGAACAATGAACTCCCTGTGGCCCAAGCCCTCAGGCAAATCGATTGCGTCATTCAGAAGCAAAGTGAAGCCGCAAATCTTAGCTGCTGACATGCCGGAAGCAAGCTCCTCATCGGAAGGATTACCCTTGGTGATAACAAATAGCCCTCCGTCTTTGAGGAACGGAGCAGCATACTCAACAAGAATCGGTAGAGGGGCAAGTGCGCGGGCGGTTACGACAGAAAACTGCTTCTTATGGCTTCGAGCATATTCTTCAAGGCGATCATGAACCGCATGAGCATGTTTCAATCCAAGAACATCAACAAAAGAATTGACAGCATCAACCTTCTTACCAACAGAGTCAATATAAGTAGCTTTACGATGCGTGGTTATGGTTAACGGAATACCAGGGAAGCCCGCACCTGTTCCCATATCGAGCAAAGCTCCCTCAGGAGCCTTATTGATATAGGGGAGCAAAACAAGTGAGTCGAGGATATGAAGTACCGCAGCATCTTCTATGTTAAGAATACGGGTGAGATTGGTTGTCTTATTTGTTTCCAGAACCAAATCCAAATGTTGAATACATTTCCTCAGCTCAGTATCAGTTACGCTCAAGGAATACTCTTTGCAATAGGAAGTTAGACGACTCAACATCTCGTCAGCCTGCTGATCAGTAAGTACTAACAACGAAAGCTCCTTTCTGACAAAAATCAGTGTATCGAGAACTTTTGACAAAAAAAGGGGACGTGGAAACCACGTCCCCTTAGCATAAGCTCGAGTAGATTATCGAGCAACAATCACCACATGGCGATCGGGGTCAGAACCCTCAGAATGAGTATCGACGGCGTCATTGCCACGAAGTGCAATGTGAACCAGTCGGCGCTCGTAGGCATTCATGGGCGGAAGCGAAACACTCTTATGAGTGCGGATGGCACGCTCGGCAGCAGACTGAGCCATGGAGGCAACCTTGTCCTGACGGCGGCTCTTGTATCCCTCGACGTCCACTACAACCGGATACCTAAAGCCGAGCTTGCGGCTCACCAGCAATGAGAACATAACCTGAAGGGCATCAAGGGTGCGACCATGACGGCCAATGAGAACAGCAAGGTCGGGAGCCGTTACATCCAGAATCAGCTCACCCTCGTCGCCCTCATACTCATCGATAGGAGAGTTGGCGGCATCGAAGTGCGAAAGGATGGAACGCAGGATGGAAATCGCGACATCGGCAATGGTGTCGAGCTCCTCGTCGGTCAGCTCTTCACCAGCCTTGTAGCGCTGTGCAATCTCGGGATAATCGCCCGCGACCTGCGGGGCAACCTCCTCAAGCATATCCTCGATGATCTCTTCAGACATAACGTACTCCAAAAGTTAGGTACCTAAATAAGATTGATATCCCACTACTTCTTCTTGTGCGGGCGCGGCTTCTTCTCGCGACGAGTGACCTCAACCTGCAGCGGCGCGTTCTTAAGGCGCTCCTCCTCATCGGCCTTCGCCTTGTCGATGACCTTCTGCGTCACAAAAATCTGCTGGATAACCTGCCAAGCAGACGAGACGTCGTAGTACAGCAGAACACCAACGGGAAGGCTCCAGCCCATCCAAAGCATCATGACCGTCATGACAACGGCCATCATACGCATGCTCTGAGCCTGCTGGCCGGTCTGGTTGCGCGACATATAGAGCTGCGGAATCAGGGTCAGGACAGCGAACAGGATCAGGCAGACCAGCGCAGGCAGCGCGACCATAAAGCCATCGGCAAAGGAGGCACTCGGCGTGGTGGTCAGGTCGGGCAGAATATTAAAGAACGAGAACGTGCCGTCGTTAAAGTAGTCCGGCAGGTTACGCAGCAGCGTAAATAGGGCGAACAGGACAGGCATCTGAATCAACAGCGGCAGACAACCAGCCATCGGGTTGAACTTGTTCTCGCTGTAGAACTTCTGCATTTCCTCGGCCTGACGCTGGGGATCGTCGGCATAGCGCTCCTGGATCTCGAGCATCTTGGGCTGCAGCACCTGCATGCGTGCCGTCGACTTAGTCGACTTGAGCATAAGCGGCGTCAGCAGCAGACGGATGATGACCACCAGGATGATAATGGACAGGCCCCAGTCGACCGCAAAGGTCTGGATGAGCTTGAGCAGCTCGAAAAGGATGTTAACGATCCAATCCCACATGTAAGTTTTCCTCCGATAGCGAGTGCCCGCTAGGGCACAGGGTCATAACCGCCGACGTGCAGGGGATTGCAGCGAGCGATGCGCCTCACGGCAAGCCAGCAGCCTCTCAAAACACCGTACTTCTCAATCGCCTGGACGGCGTATTGCGAGCACGTTGGGTAATAAATGCAGGCGTCAGGCAATAAGGGCGAAATAACCTGTTGATATATGCGAATAGGAGCGATGGCAACACGTCGCAAAACGTGATTGCTCATCGCTCCTCCCCGGCAACGCCGGCGCGTTTCATAAGCGAACGCAATGCATTGTCCATCTCCTGCGGCGAGGAAACCCTCGTCTTGGGAGTTGCGAACAAGATGATGTCATAACCCGCAACGGGAAATCCACAGCTGCGGGCGGCCTCGCGCATCACACGCTTAGAACGGTTGCGCACGACAGCACAACCGAGCCGTTTAGCACCAACGAAGGCGACCCTTCCGGAGTCGCCTTCGCCAACCGATTCACATATGGTCATTCGAATCAGAGGGTGATTGAAACGACGCCCCTGACTGAACACATGCTCGAAATCTTGCCGAGACTTAATAGTCTTCATGCGAGATGTGTGTATCGCTGCTAGACAGTGAGACGCTTGCGGCCCTTGGCGCGACGACGGGCGAGCACGGCACGACCACCCTTGGTGGCCATACGGGCACGGAAGCCATGGGTCTTGGCACGCTTACGCTTATTAGGCTGATACGTACGCTTCATCTTAAGTTCCTCCTGCTGCATTTCGAGTGTCCGCGGGGGCGCGGACGCAGATATAGACACGTGAGCTTGAAGATTGTAGGGAAATCAATGTTCAAATGTCAAGAAATCAAAGGTAAAAGGTTGCGCAGTTCACACGGTTCCCCCATAAGCCGAGCTCGATTTAGCGGTGCATGGCAACTTTTCACGATATTTCATCGAGTTTTCAACAGGTCATGTTGGCAATGTTGAGAACTTTTCGTCCGTTTTCCAAAGTTTTCAACAGGTTTTGAAAAGTTGTCGAAAGATGAGAAACATTGCACGGTGAGCTACTATTTGTTCGAAACCTTTTGAAAGATTGCGAGCGGCATGTCTGACGACTTTTACACCATGGTCGATTCCGGAGACCCGGCACCCGACAACGAGCACATCACCGGCGTGCGCGAAGAGCGTAAGGAAGGCGAGCAGACGACCACGCAGGCGCCAAAAGCCATGTACGCCGCGCGCATCGCCGTCTATGACGACATGCTGTCGACACCGCGTGTGATCGTCATTGATCCGCAAGATGTCCGCACGTATTTGGAAGAGACGACCAACACCGTCTACCAGTGTATGAAAGAGCAAGGTGGCCACATCTCGCTCATGGTCATCCGCGAGATTGTCGAAAACTTTATCCACGCACACTTTGCCGAGCCCATCATCTCGATTCTGGACGGCGGAGACACCATCCGCTTTGCTGATCAAGGACCCGGCATCGACGACAAGGAGCGCGCTTTCGACTTTGGCGTTACCAGCGCAAACAGCAAGATGAAGCGCTATATCCGTGGAACCGGAGCAGGGTTTCCCATGGTGCAGGAGTATTTGGAAAACGCCGGCGGGGCCGTGTCCATCGAGGACAACATGGGCAACGGCACCGTGGTTACGGTAAGCCTGGACCCTAAACGCGTGCAGGAAATCGAACGCGCCGGCGGGCGCGGTGCTGCCGTGCGGCCCGAGACGGAGCAGCCCGCATATCCCCTGCCGGGGGCTTTTGCGCAGCAGCCCATGGCAACGCAACAGATGCAGCCCCGCGTGGGACAGATGCAGCAGCCCGGAATGCTTCCTACACAAGAGCCCCAGGCGGCGTCGATGTCGATGCCGCCAAACGTGCCAGAGGCCATGCCGCTGGCGGATCAGGATACAGCAGCAATGCAGCAGGCGACGGGGGCACCGGGTGGCCAGCAAATGGGCTATCAGCCGTACCAACAGGGATATCCATATCAGCAGATGCCGCCACTGGGGTATGGCCAGCAGTTCCCGCAGCAGTACCAGCAGGGATATCAGCAGCCGTACCAGCAGATGACGCAGCAGCAGTACAACCCCTGGGCCCAGCAGATGCCTCCGCAGCCTTACCACCAGTGGCCTCAAAGTTTTCAACAGCAAATGCCGCCGATGCAGAGTTCTCAACAACCAGCAGCTCAAATGATGTATCCTAATGCAGCAAATCAGTATGCGCAGCCACAACCGGACGTGTTCGTAAGCGATCGCGGCAACGCCGCGCTGGGCTATCTGGCGCAAAATCAAGCGTGCGGTGCCACCGATCTGGCGAGGGCGTTTGGAAACTCGGCCCCCACTTGGTCACGCACGCTCAATGACTTGGCGCAGGCCGGCTTGGTCATCAAGCATGGCCAGAAATACCATCTGACCGAACTCGGCGCCGCTCGCGTGCGAGCTCAGAGCTAAAGAACGGGAGAGACAGTGGACGAGGAAGCAAGCATCATCCTGGGGGATGCCATCGCCTTTTGCCAGCGCGACGGCCGAGATGCACGCCTCATCAACATGCTGGGGCAATCGCGCGCCATAAGCCTGACCGAAGATACGCTCACGATCGAGGCCCCCTCGCGCTTTGCCATCGCGCAGCTCAAAAAGCATCAGCCGACCATTGAGGCCTATCTGGAAGAAATCGCCTTTGCACCGATCGCGCTCGACATCGTGGCACCGCAAGGCGCCGCGACGGAATCCGCTGCCGCGACGGCGCCTGCCACGGCTCCCGCAGCTTCCCCGGCGGTGCCGGCCTCCGCAGGCGACGTGCCGACAATCGAGCACCAGCACAGCGATGTTTCCCGTGAAACCATGGCACCGTTGCCGACCGCGGCGGCGACGTCAACGAACGCACCCGTCACGCACATGCCCATCGCTCACGACGCAACGACGGGCGCGGATTCGGGCATTGCAATCAAGAACACGCTCTCGGCCGATGATTTTCGCCGCATGATGAACCAGATGAAGGGCGGAGCGCCAACTAAATCCACGCAAGCTGCGACCCCCGCTTCACCCATGCCAGCACCGACCGCGCCGGCCGAACAGAATACGGATGGAGCCCCGCTCGCCGCGAACTCAAAATTTACCTTTGAGAACTTTGTCTACGGCCCCGAGAACAGCCATGCCTATCGCTCGGCACTCAAGTTTGCCGCCCTCGCGGACGAGCGGGGCACGTGCACATCACTGTTCATCTACGGCAAATCGGGCCTGGGCAAGACGCACCTGCTGCTTGCCATCAAAAACGAGCTCGCCGAAAAGTCGCCCGAGATCAAGGTCAAGTATGCCAACTCCCAGGCATATCTGGACGACCTGATGACCGAGTTCGACCGCCAAAAGAAGAGCAACGCCCCCATCATGCAGGCGTACCACGGCGTGGACGTGCTCATCATCGACGACATCCAAAACATCATCGGCAAGCGCGCGAGCGTGGACTACTTTTTCCAGCTCATGGACGAGTTCATCCGCAACAACAAGAAGGTCGTCATCGCGGCAGACCGCGCCCCCAAGGACCTGAGCATGGACGAGCGTCTAACCAGCCGCTTCAACGCCGGCATGCTCTGCCTGGTCGCAGAGCCCAGCTACGAAATGAAATACAAGATCTTGCAGCGCTATTACGAGAACACCATCGTCGCCGCTCCCGAGGCAGGCGACGACTCGCTGCTGGCGGCCTATGGGGGCGACGGCGGGCACCTAACCGACGAGCACTTTAAACACATGGCCGAGGTCTCGGGCACCAACATCCGCGAACTCGAGAGCTTTTGCGAGCGCTGCGCCGGCGAGGCGGGCGACCGCGAGCGCGAGGGCGGGGAGCTCACCTTTGACGATATCGACGCCATCGCCAGCCAGTACTTTGACACATCGGCCAAAAAGATCAACGTCCAGACGGTTCAGTCCGTCATCGAAGAGCAGTACGGCGTGACGCACGAGGAGCTCATCGGCCCGCGTCGCAACGCCAATATCGCCAAAGCACGCCATATCGCTATCTACCTGGCCATCGAGATGTGCGAGATGACGACCACGGCGGTGGGCGCCGAATTTGGCAACCGCAACCACTCGACCGTCAGCACGAGTTACAAAAAGGTCCAGAAGATGATCCAGGAAGACCGCACCGTCACCGAAGACCTCAAGTCGCTGCGCGATAAAATTACACTGCGCTCGTAGGGAAATAGAGACACCTGTTGAAAACTTGTCGAAACCACGGGCATAAGGTGTCTAAAACCCAACCCGCGGTGATGAAAAGTTTTGCGCAGGTTTTGAACGTGGAAAACCACCCCTGTTGCACACAGGTTGCTGTCGATTCTCTTTCTTGGTCTGACCTGCGTCTTTGGGAGTAATCAACAGTTTCGTCAGTGCTATTACTATTATTAAGATATTTATATCTATAGAAAGGTATTAAAAGATGAAGTTCACCGTCAGCCAGAGCTCGCTTACACAAGCCATCGGCGTCGTTATGAAGGGTGTCGCTTCGGCATCCACCCTTCCCATCCT
Source organism: uncultured bacterium (assembly GCA_905214385.1). GTDB lineage: Bacteria > Actinomycetota > Coriobacteriia > Coriobacteriales > Coriobacteriaceae > Collinsella. The sequence goes on along the minus strand of CAJMMF010000005.1, from coordinate 60,021 downwards.
GTCGGGCGTGCTCGTTAAGGCCCAAGACGGCATCTTGGAATTCCAGACCTCTAACTACACTATCTCGATCCGTCATCGCATCGCGGCGCATGTCGAAGAAGAGGGCGAGATGGTTATCCCCTGTAAGGTGCTCTCCAATATCACCAAGACCCTCCCCGATGCCCCGGTCACCTTTGAGCTGTCCGAGCGCCAGGTGCTGATTGGTTGCGAGAAGAGCTCTTTTAGGCTGAACACGCTCGATGCCAAAGACTTCCCCGAGTTTCCGGCCTATGCCATCGAGAGTGCCGTGGAGCTGCCGACCGATGTCTTGTCCGAAATGGTCGGCCGCGTGTGGCGCGTCACCTCGACCGACAAGGCTCGCCCCATCCTGGGCGGCGTGCACATGAAGGTCGAGAACAACACCGTACGCCTGGTGGCGACCGATTCCTTCCGCTTGGCCGTGTGCGATACGCAGGTCGAGACCTCGACCCTCGAGGGCTCCTTTGAGCTCAACGTTCCGGCTGACGCCTTTAACGACGCGCTGAACATCATGGCCAGCCAGGCGACCATCATGATCGGGGCTACCGACACCCAGGTCGTCTTCGAGGCCGGCAACACCACCTACGTGTCGCGTCGCATCGAGGGCGTGTACCCCAACTACAAGCAGCTCATCCCCGATTCGTGCGTGACGAGCGTCAAGATCGATGTCGCCGCCTTTAACGCCGCCCTCAAGCGCGTGGCCGTTATCGCGAGCGCCAACCCCGCCGTCAAGTTCGAGATCGATGTCGAGAACGGGCAGATGGGCCTGTCCTCCATTTCCAATGACCAGGACCTTGCGCAGGAGACGATCGATGTCGAGGCTGAGGGCGAGTCGGGTACCATCGCCTTCAACTACCACTACATCTTCGGCTGCCTCAATGCCCTGTCCAAGGAGAAGGAGATCACGCTGGAGCTCAAGAGCTACTCGCAGGCGGGCATCTTCAAGTCCTACGACAAGATCAACTACCTGTACCTGGTCATGCCGGTCCGCATCTAGCGCTGCGCCATGACCATGTTCGCCCGCGATCTTTCCGTCGCGCACTACCGCAGCTTCGATAGCTATCGCCTTGCCCTGGACGAGGGCGTGACGATACTTGCGGGACCCAACGCGGCGGGAAAGACCAATCTCATAGAGGCGCTGCAGCTGCTGACGAGCGGCGCCTCGTTTAGGCATCCGACCGCAGCCGAGCTCGTCCATGACGGCGTGGGCTCGTGCAAGATCGAGCTGAGGCTCGAGGGCGACGGCCGCGTGCTTGATATGGGATTGAGCGCGGAGGACGGTAAGCGCTCGTTTAGTCGCAACGGCAAGAGATGCTCTGCCGCCGGTGTGCGCGGGATTCTGCCGAGCGTGCTGTTTTGCCCCGACCATCTGGACATGGTTAAGCGAGGCGCCAGTGTGCGCCGCGCCGCCCTCGATGACTTTGGCATGCAGCTGAGCGCGCGTTATGCCGATCTTGCGAGCACCTATGGGCGCTGCGTGACCCAGCGTAACGCCCTGCTCAAGGAGACCTGGTGCTGTCGCGAGATGCTCGGCGCGTGGAACGATTCGATTGCTCGCGCGGGCTCGGCCCTGCTCGTGCACCGGTTGGCCCTACTCGACCGGCTGGCGGGCCATGTGCACACTGCCTACGGGCAAGTGGCGTCCGGCGAGGCTGCCAACGTGACCTATGCGTCCACGCTGGGGGATTTGCCCCAGGTCGAGGATCGCGAAGAGCTGAAGGGTTGGGCGTACGAGCGCATGCTGGCCGCCCTTGACGAGCATGCCGACGAGGAAATTCGCCGCGGCGTGACGTTGGTGGGACCGCATCGCGACGAGATCGAGTTCACCGTGGCGGGTCGCTCCGCCCGTTCATTTGCCAGCCAAGGACAGCAGCGCACGCTGGTACTGTCCTGGAAGGTGGCCGAGGTGGCCGTGGCTCGCGATGTCCTGGGCACCGCCCCGCTGCTGCTTTTGGACGACGTGATGAGCGAGCTCGACGGCGAGCGTCGCGGCGCTTTCCTGCGGCTGATCGGCGATGATATCCAGACGGTCATAACTACGACCAACCTGGGGTACTTTACCGATGACCTGCTTGATCGAGCCAAGGTGGTGAGCGTGGGTGAGACGTGCTGATTACGAGCGCGAGAGCGAAACGGTCGCCTTCAGTGGCTTTTTGAACGCAGAGCGCCAGCGCATCCTGGCGGCTGCAACGCCTAGGCGTCGTGCGCAGATGGAGGCTGCAGAGGAGTCTCGTGCGGTCTATCGCGCCTGGAATGCGGTGTGCTCGGGCACGCGCGAGGGGCGGCATGTGACGGGGCTGCGTTACCTGCCCGAGTCCAATGAGCTGCTGGTGTATCTCGACTCGCCCTCATGGACGCAGGAAATGACGCTGCTGCGCGAGATCATCCGCGCGCGCATGGAGCGCGCCGGTGCGCATGTGGACGGCCTGGTGTTCAAAACTACCGCGCCCGGTCACACGCCACCCGCCGCCAAGGAGCGCCTGCGCCCGGCGATGACCGAGCGCCCGCCGGCCCCGCACGCCGACCTAAGTGAGGCCGAGCGCACCGAGATCGAGCGCCAAGTGGCGCCCATCGAAGACCAAAAACTGCGCGAGGCCCTCGAGAACGCCATGAGAGCCAGTGCCGAGTGGGCCAAGGGCGTGCAAAGCAAAAAAGAGCCTTAAATCGCATCTGGTGGCCTTGTAGAGCCAAATACCCTCGTTCCCGAGGGTATTTTTTTACGATAAACTAGTAAGGCTGTACACATTTTCTTGACTGAAGGAGGACGTGTGGCAAACGAAAACGATTACGATGGCGGCGAGATTAAGATTCTCGAAGGTCTCGAGGCCGTTCGTAAGCGCCCGGGCATGTATATCGGCTCGACGAGCGCCAGCGGTCTGCATCACCTGGTGTGGGAGATCGTTGACAACTCCGTCGACGAGGCCATGGCCGGTTTCTGCACCGAGATCCAGGTGACGGTCCACGCCGACAACTCCATCACGGTCGTCGACGACGGGCGCGGCATCCCCGTCGACGAGCACCCTGTTAAAAAGATCCCGACGCTCGAGGTCGTCATGACGATCCTGCACGCCGGCGGTAAGTTCGATAACTCGGCCTATAAGGTCTCGGGCGGCCTGCACGGCGTGGGCATCTCCGTCGTCAACGCACTGTCCAAGCGCGTGGTCGTTCAGGTTCGTCGCGATGGCAACACCTACGAGATGGAATTCTCGCGCGGTAAGACCGTCAAGAAGATGGAGGTCGTGGGCACCTCGGATTCGACGGGCACCACCGTCACCTTCTGGCCCGACGACGAGATCTTCGAGACCTGCATCTACGATTTCGATACGCTGCACAACCGTCTGCAGGAGACGGCGTTCCTCAATAAGAACCTCAAAATCGTGCTGACCGACGAGCGCGAGGCGACTCCCCACGTGGAGGAGTTTTGCTACGAGGGCGGCATCGTCGACTTCGTCAAGTTTCTCAACGAGGGCAAGGACGTCCCTGAGGCCTTTAAGGAGCCCATCTACATCGAGGGCAAATCGGATCCGGACGCGCCTGTGGCCAAGATGGGCGAGGTTGAGGTTTCCCTGCAGTGGAATAGCGGCTACGGCGAGAACGTCATGTCGTTCGCCAACGACATCTACACTCCCGAGGGCGGCATGCACCTTGAGGGCTTCCGCACCGCGCTCACCCGCGTGATCAACGACTACGCGCGCAAACAGAACCTGCTCAAGGAAAAAGACGCCAACCTGACCGGCGACGATGTGCGCGAGGGCCTTTCGGCCGTTATCTCGGTCAAGCTGCCCGATCCGCAGTTTGAGGGCCAGACCAAGGCAAAGCTCGGTAGCTCCTATATGCGCGCGCTCACGCTCAAGATCGTGACCGACGGCCTCGCCGATTACTTGGAGGAGCATCCCAAGCCCGCCCGCGAGATCGTCAAGAAGGCGCAACAGGCCTGCAAGGCGCGCAACGCCGCCCGCAAGGCGCGCGAGGCGACCCGCCGCAAGAGCCTGCTCGAGACGGCGTCCCTGCCCGGTAAGCTCGCTGACTGCTCGGTGCGCGATGCCGAGCTGACCGAGCTCTTCATCGTAGAGGGCGACTCGGCAGGCGGTTCGGCCAAGGACGGCCGTCGCCGAGACATCCAGGCGATTCTGCCCCTGCGCGGCAAGATTCTGAACGTCGAACGCGTTGGTGACCATCGCGCGTTCTCGAGCGACACCATCCAGTCGCTGATTACCGCGATCGGCTGCGGTGTCACGACGAGTGCCGGCGACGGCGGCGACTTCGATATCACTAAGGCTCGCTACCACAAGATCATCATCATGACCGATGCAGACGTCGACGGTGCGCATATCCGCATCCTGCTGCTGACGTTCTTCTACAAGTACATGCGTCCGCTGATCGATGCCGGCTACGTCTATGTTGCCTGTCCGCCCATCTTTGGCATCAAGGTGCGCAACAAGATCCACTACGTGTATCCCAACGGCCGCCAGCCCGAAGACGAGATCCTGCGCGACACCATCCAGGGTCTGGGACTGAACCCCGACGATAACGACGAGGACGGCAAGGCCAAGGACGGCAAGATCACCAAAAAGCGCAAGGGCTATACCGTCCAGCGCTACAAGGGCCTGGGCGAGATGGACCCCAAGCAGCTTGCCTCGACGACGATGGACCCCAAGACCCGCATTCTGCAGCGTGTGTCGATCGAGGACGCCGTGGTGGCAGACCGCGCCGTGCGCGAGCTGATGGGTTCCGAGGTCGGCTATCGCCGCGAGTACATCGAGAAGCATGCGCACGACGCGCGCTTCTTAGACGCCTAACCTGTTCGGCTTTCCCAGCCACCGCACCTTCGCCCTCAATCGTCGGTCGCGTACCCAAGTACGCTTCCCTCCTCTTTCGAGCGAATCTGCGGCACCTGGAAAAGCCGTCTCCGTGGCAGGGAACTAATGGACCACGCAAACCATGAGGAGGTAACGTGGCAGACGATATCAACAATAACGAGGGTATGGGCGAGGCCGGCGATGCCGGCATGCCCGACGATCTGAAGCGCCTGCTTGCCCGTGCTGAGCAGGGCGAGGACGGCGATCCTGACGCCTATAACCCCGATGCCGATGATGACGAGGAAGAGGACGACGACGGTGAGCTCGAGGAGAGCTTTGGCGAAGTCGATCGTGGCGCCTCGGCCGGCGAGGATATAAACGGCGGCCAGCTCCAGATTTCGGAGTTTGGCCGCGAGATGAAGCAGTCATTTATCGAGTATTCGATGTCGGTCATCACGGCGCGCGCCCTGCCGGACGTGCGCGACGGCTTAAAGCCGGTGCACCGCCGCATCCTGTACGCGATGAACGAGAGCGGCATCTACCCCAACCGTCCGCACAAGAAGTCCGCTTGGACGGTCGGCGAAGTTATCGGTAAGTACCATCCGCACGGTGACTACGCGGTCTACGAGGCAATGGTTCGCCTGGCGCAGTGGTTCTCCATGCGCACGCCGCTCATCGACGGCCACGGCAACTTCGGCAACATCGACGGCGACGGCGCCGCTGCCATGCGTTACACCGAGAGCCGCCTGGCAAAGCCCGCCATGGAGCTGCTGCGTGACCTGCAGAAGGATACCGTCGACTGGCAGCCCAACTACGACGAATCGCTCGCCGAGCCTCAGGCGCTGCCCGCGCGCTTCCCCAATCTGCTGGTCAACGGCAGCCAGGGTATCGCCGTCGGCATGGCCACCAACATCGCCCCGCACAACCTCACCGAGGCGATTGAGGCCACCTGCTACCTGATCGATAATCCCGACGCCACTGTCGACGAGCTCATGCAGATCATGCCCGGTCCGGACTTCCCCACCGGCGCTATCATCATGGGCAGCGCCGGCATTAAGCAGAGCTACGAGACCGGCCGCGGCTCCATTACCGTGCGCGCCAAGGCCCACGTGGAATCCACCAAGACCGGCCGCAACCGCCTGGTCTTTACCGAGATTCCCTACATGGTCAACAAGGGCACCCTGCAGGAGAAGATCGCCCAGCTCGTCAACGACAAGCGCATCGAGGGCATCTCGGACATGCGCGATGAGTCCAACCAGAAGGGCATCCGTCTGGTCATCGAGCTCAAGAAGGGCGTCATTCCGCAGGTCGTGCTCAACAACCTGTATAAGTACACCTCGCTGCAGACGACCTTCGGCGCCAACAACCTGGCGCTCGTCAACGGCGTTCCCAAATGCCTGAGCCTGCGCGAGATGCTGCAGCACTACATCGACCACCAGGTCGACGTCGTCACTCGCCGCACCCGCTTCGACCTTAAGAAGGCCCAGGCCCGCGCGCATATCCTTGAGGGCTACTTGATGGCTCTCGACCATATCGACGAGGTCATTAGCATCATTCGCTCCTCGCAGACCGATTCTGAGGCCAGCAGCCGCCTGATCGAGCGCTTTGGCTTTACGCCCGAGCAGACCACGGCCATCCTCGAGATGAAGCTGCGCCGCCTGACTGGCCTGGAGCGCGACAAGATTCAGGAAGAGCTGGACGGCCTGCGCCGCGCCATCGCCTACTACGAGGACCTGCTGGCGCACGAGGAGAAGATCCTGGGCGTCATTAAGGAAGAGATGCGCGAGATCTCCAAGAAGTTTGGCGATAAGCGCCGCACCGAGATCAGCCAGGTCGAGAAGGACCTGGACGTCGAGGACCTCATTGCCGACGAGGACATGGTCGTGACCATCACCCACACCGGCTATGTCAAGCGCATCCCGGTGGCCGCCTACCGCGCCCAGAAACGCGGCGGCAAGGGCGTGTCGGGCGTCAACCTCAAAGAGGACGATGTCATCGACGAGATGTTCATCGCGTCCACGCACGAGTACGTGCTGTTCTTCTCGAGCAAGGGCAAGGTCTATCGCCTGAAGGTGCACGAGCTGCCGGTGGGTACGCGCCAGGCGCGCGGTACCGCGATCGTCAACCTGCTGCCCTTCGAGGAGGGCGAGAAGATCGCGAGCGTCATCAGCTGCCGCGAGTTCCCTGCCGACGAGTACCTGATGTTTGCCACCAAGAGCGGCATGGTCAAGAAGACCGTGATGAGCGCATATGACCGCAGCCGTCGCGACGGCCTGATCGCTATCAACCTGCGTGACGACGACGCGCTGCTGAACGTGCGCCGCGTGCGCGAGGGCGACAAGATTATCCTGGCCACCACCGCGGGCAAGGCGATCATGTTCTCCGAGGAGCAGGTGCGCGCCACCGGCCGCGATACCAGCGGCGTTCGCGGTATCGGTATGAAGGACGGCGTGAGCGTTCTGGGCATGGAAGTCACTAACGGCAACGGCGATCTATTCGTCATCACCGAGCGCGGCTACGGCAAGCGCACGCCGGTCGCGGACTACCCGGAGCAGAATCGCGGCGGCCAGGGCGTCTACACCATCCAAATGACCGAGCGTAAGGGTAACCTCGCGGCCATGAAGACGGTGGGCCCGCAGCACGAGCTGTTCATCGTGACGGAGGGCGCGACGGTCATTCGCGTCAAGACCGATGAGATCAGCCAGACTGGCCGCGCTACCCAGGGCGTCAAGATGATGACCGTCGACGACAACGACCGCATCTGCGCCGTAGCCCGCATGACGGCCGCCAAGGAGAAGCCCGAAGGTGAAAGCGCCGAGGCCGCAGCCGACACCGAAGAGGCCCCAGTCGACCTAGGCGACGGCAACGACATGCCAGAGGATCTCCTAGACGAGTAAGAGGCCCTAGCTGGTAGAAAATATCAGACCCCATATATCGGCGGTCGGCGCACTGCGCGTCGACCGCTTTTTTGAAAACTTTGGGACTCGCGTACGCCCCGGCCGCACGGCGGCATGTGAAGTCGATCGCGAGTTCCGCACGAGCCAGAGAGCACTTAATGTGCTCTCTGCGCGAGTCAGGACTGTCCGAGCAGGCGACTTCACATGCCGCCGTGCGGCCGGGGCGAACACCCTCCAAAGATTTTCAAAAAAGTTGTTGACGCGCGCGTAACGACTCGTCTAATATATCCCTTGCGCGATGGACCTGTAGCTCAGTTGGTTAGAGCGTCCGGCTGATAACCGGGAGGTCACAAGTTCGAATCTTGTCAGGTCCACCATCAAAACTGTGAAGAGCCTCGGGGCAATTGCCTCGGGGCTTTTTTCTTGTCTGCGATAAATCTCATTTTGGTTTTGTGTGCTGGGCGAAAGATTGGGTAGTATAGCTATTCAATGCGGCGGGCTGCCGCGTGTTAACCGCTACGTACCGGAGGTGTTCCATGGTTCGTGTCGACATAGAGACCATCGTCATGGCCGCCGGTCCCGTGCCATCGCTTATCGTGCTTCGTGAGCGCAGCAGCAAATCGGACTCGCCCGCGCCACTGCGCTCCCTTTCCATTCAGACTGGTTCGTTTGAAGCTGCTGCCATCAGCCGCGGCATCGATAGCGGCCGCGCCGAGCGCCCGATTACCCATGACCTGCTGCTCGATACCGTTGACGCCCTGGGCGCCAAGCTCGAGCGTATAGAGATCGTTCGCGCCGAGCCGCCGGTGTTCTACGCGACGATCGTCGTACTGGCCGATGGCGCCGAGCGCAAGATCGACGCCCGCCCCAGTGACGCCATTGCCCTTGCCGTGCGCAGCAATGCCCCCATGTTTGTGGAGGACGACATCATGAATCGCCTGGGCACTGTTTCCACCCACGCCGAGGATGTCGACGACGAGCAGGAGTTCGAGAAGTTCGACGAGTTCGTCCATACGCTCTCCCCCGATGACTTCTAAATGTCTGGCACGCGAGCGGAGAGGTCGCTGATGGGTACCCGCGTATCGGCTGAAGCGGCCGCCATCGCGCGTGAAGCCCAGATGCGCTCGGAGGCTTCTGAGGCGGCTCGCATTGCCTATGTGACGCAGGCCCGCACGCTTCGCGAGCGCCGCGGCTCGTTTATCAAGATGGTTGTCGTCTCCGTCCTTGTCGCGGCAATCTGTTCGCGCCTTCGTGGTACAGTTGGTGCGCTTGGGTTTTCGATTTCAACAGGCTTGGTAATCTGGGGTGTGGTCGATGCAGTAATGCTGACCAGCCAGATCAAGGTACTCGACAAGCGCGCGATGGATATGATGCGCGCCCGCGACGCTGCCGCCAAGATCGCTGCCGAGGCACAAGAACTGTAACGACGCCAGACTCGATGGGAAGGTCTAAAGATGGCACAGGATATGCAGGACGCCGGTAACGTCTCCGCCGAGCTCGACGCCATGGTGTGTGACCTGATTGGTGCGTTCTTGGACGACCTTGCCGCCGGCGAGAATCCGGGTGTAGTTGTGGCGATCGAGGACGCTGCTTCCAACCGTTATCTGGCGGCGCTCGATGAGGATGGCGAGGAGGCGTGCCTCGAGGCGGCCACCAACTTTATCTCCGAGCACAAGATGGGTCTTAAGGACGAGGGCCTGGGCCGCATCGCCCGCTATGCCATCGGCTACACCGGTTGTGTCGAAATTGACGGCGGCTATCACGACGCCCTGCTCGTGAGCTTCTTCGAAACCACGCTCGAGAGCGGTTTTTCGGCATACGTGCTGTATGAGGGCATGGGTGCCGGCGATGGTTTTATGTGGAGCGACCCTGAACCTGCAGGTGAGGAAACCCCTCTTATCTAAAATCGCTAAAATAAACGAGTTTTCGGTAAAAGGCTCAATATTCCCGCTGAGCGTTGTATCGCTGGGCGGGCCGCATACGCGTGCCGTTTGTATATGGATAGAAGATAGGGGAACTACATGCGCGTAGACAATCTGAGGAACATCGCCATCATCGCCCACGTCGACCACGGCAAGACGACGATGGTCGACAAGCTCCTGCGTGCCACGGACGCCTTCCGTGCCAACCAGCAGGTCGAGGACCGCGTCCTGGACTCCAACGACCAGGAGCGCGAGCGCGGCATTACGATTCTCGCCAAGAACATCTCTATCGAGTACAAGGACGTCAAGATCAACGTCATCGACACCCCGGGCCACGCCGACTTTGGCGGCGAGGTCGAGCGCGTGCTGCGTATGGCCGACGGCGCCCTGCTGCTGGTTGACGCTTTTGAGGGCCCCATGCCCCAGACCCGCTTCGTGCTGCGTCACGCTATCGACACCGGCCTCAAGATCATGATCGTTATCAACAAGATCGATCGTCCGGGCGCCAACCCCGAGAAGGCCTACAACGACTGCCTGGACCTTATGGCCGACCTGGGTGCCACCGACGACCAGCTCGAGTTCGCCATGGAGCACGTGGTCTACGCCAGCGCCATGAACGGCTTTGCCCGTCTTGACCCCAACGACGGCAACATGGACATGTATCCGCTGCTTGATATGATCATCGACGACATGCCCGCCCCCGAGGTTGACGAGAACGCCCCGCTGGCCATGCAGTGCGTGACCATCGACCACTCCAACTTTGTCGGCCGCATCGGCATCGGTCGCGTGTATTCCGGCGCCATTCACCAGGGCGATCAGATCCTGGTTGTCAAGAACGACGGCTCCAGCGCAACTGCTACCGTCAAGCAGCTCTTTACCTTCGACTACCTGGGCCGCACCGAGTGCCAGGAAGTCGGCGCCGGCGACATTGCCGCCGTTGTCGGTATTGACCGCACCGATATCGGCGATGTCTACACCGACCCCGAGAACCCCGTTGAGCTCGAGCCCATCGAGATCGACCCGCCGACTCTGTCCATCGTCTTTGAGGCTTCGACCTCCCCGCTCGTCGGTCGCGACGGCGACATCGTGGGCGCCCGTCAGCTCAAGGAGCGCCTGTTCAACGAGGCCGAGAACAACGTGACCATGAAGATCGAGGAGCTCGAGGACAAGAGCGGCGTCGAGGTCTCGGGCCGCGGCATCCTGCACCTGTCCGTCCTGATGGAGTCCATGCGCCGCGAGGGCTTTGAGTTCCAGGTCGGCCGTCCCCGCGTTCTGTTTAAGAAGGACGAGAACGGCAACAAGATGGAGCCCGTCGAGCAGGCCGTCGTCGAGTGCCCGGACGAGTACTCGGGCAAGGTCGTTGAGGTCTTCGGTACCTCCGGCGGTATCATGACGAGCATGGATACCTCGGGCATCGTGACGCACCTTGAGTTTAAGATCCCGACGCGTGGCATCATGGGCCTTAAGAACCGCATCATGAACGTCACCCACGGCGAGGGCGTGTTCTACCACACCTTCCTGGAGTACGGTCCCTACGCCGGCGAGATCGGCAACCGTCAGAACGGTGCCATGATCTCCATGACCACCGAGAAGGCCGTTGCCTATGCCCTGGGCACGCTGCAGGAGCGCGGCCAGCTGTTTGTTGAGCCGGGTACCGAGTGCTACGAGGGCATGATCGTGGGCGAGCGCAGCAAGGCCGGCGACATGGTCGTCAACATCGCCCGTACCAAGAACCTGGGCAACCAGCGTTCCTCGACCTCCGACATCTCCGTGCAGCTGGTGCCGCCTCGCACCTTCTCTCTGGAGGAGGCGCTGGAGTACATCGCCGACGACGAGCTGGTGGAGATTACTCCCAAGAACATCCGCCTGCGCAAGCGTCTGCTCAACGCCACCGACCGTAAGAAGGCAGCCGTCCGCGCCGGCCAGGTCAACAAATAAGCGCTGGGGCTTATAACTGCCAATAAGAAAGGGCGTCGACCGCAATGGTCGGCGCCCTTTTTGGTGCAATGGGATCAGGTTGCTTTGCGCCACCACAAAGGTGCCTGGCCCTTTTGTGGTGGTTGGCGGCTAGGCGGTGGGGAGTCCTGGCGTGTTAGCCGGCTGCTGCGGCTTGAGGTGGGCGTTGCGCCAGATGATCTGGATGGCGTAGCCGAGCGTGAAGACGAAGGCTACACCGCTGACAAAGTTGCCCATAAGAGGAAGTGCCGTGAGTGCGCCCGCGACGATACCGCCCACGGCAGCCATGGCGTAGCGGTTTTGGTTGTGTCCGACCATGCGCGCGACCGCGGTGCCCGTAAATGCCGCCGAGACCAAAGCGATGCCGATGACGCCGCACATGAGGGCGGCGGCGAGCGACAGGCCTGCAATCGAGATGATGAGCAGCAGCACGGCGGGAGCGACGGCGACCGTGCCCAGAAGACCACTTACCCACAGCGGCATGGGACGCTGATGGAGCATGCCGGCAGCGCTGGCGGTTGCGCGTGGAAAGACAAGCTCAAGCAGGATGGCGACAAAGCAGGTGGAAAGCGCCGCGGCAACGATGCCGCCGATAATGTCGTTGGCCGTAGAGGTGTTCTCGTTCTCGGTCCGGTCGATCTTGAGAGCTCCGACCTGGGCGCCCTCGGCCCGCTCGGGGTCCTGTGAGACGTGGGCGTTCACCGTGCCGGTGATGCGGGCGTTTTTACCCAGGATGAGCTTGTCGGCCCAGACCTCAACATCGCCATCGACGGTGCCGTCGATGGTTACGGTGTCGCCGGCAAGCGCCGCCGATTTGGCGGAGCCGCGCAGGGCGACCGTTTCGCCTGCCGCGTAAAAACAGTTGGCGGTGCTGCCGGTGTTGAGCACGACGTGCTGGCCGGCCACCGTGACGCTGCCATCGATTGCGGTTTTGGCGATATCGATGGTGCGTGCCGCCAGACGAACGGCGCCGCCTACGGTGCAATCGCGAATCGACAGGTTCTCACCCGCCGCGATAATATCGCGGCCGATGGAGGCGTCGTCTAGGTTGAGACTTTGGCCGGCCCAGTACAGGTCGCCTTCGATACCGGACGGAGTTGAGTCAACTTCGGTTGCGAGCACGTTTCCCGCGGTGTCGGTGCCGGCGAACGACACCGTGGGAAGTGCGGTGAGCGCGAGCGCAATCAGCGCGAATAGGATGGTGATGCGGGCCTGCGCTTTGTGGCGCCGGATCGACGGTACTTGGTTGCAAGGCATAGTGAATCCTTCGTTAGATACTCGACAGGTATCTAACAGGGTACCCAACGCGCGGGCGCTCTAAAAGAATCTCTCGGTTGCATTTCGAGGGGTTGTGCTGTGCTACCTACTTTTTACGGTGCAAAAAGCGCGCGATGTCTTCCTCGGTAGGGCTTTTAATGTCAAAGCGCAGTGATAGCCAACGCAGCCCCATGGTCACCACAACGCATACGACCAGCGCGGCAACATTGCTCATGAGGCCGCTCATGACGAGGGCTACATAGCTTGCCGATCCGGCGATGGCCGCGATGGCATAGAAGTTGGTGCGTTGGAAAATGCCCGGGACCACGCCCATAAAGCCGTCGCGCAGCATGCCGCCGCCCACGGCGGTAAAGAAGCCCATCATGATACATACGGCGGGCGCAAATCCGTACACCAACGCCTTGTCCGCGCCGGTTGCTGCATAGATGCCGACCGAGATGATGTCGAGCAGGGGAATGAGTTTTTCGGGCTTATCGACGATTGCCGGGAAGATATAGATGATGGCGGCTGTGGCGATGGAGAGCGGTAGTGCCATGGGCTGGTTGAGGATGTAGACGTTGCCGACCTGGAGCGTCATATCGCGCAAAAGACCGCCGCCCAGACCGCAGACCACCGCGAGCGCGACCGCGCCCACCAGGTCGAGCTTGTGCTCGCGAGCGACCAGCACGCCCGAGATCGATGCCGCGACAACGGCGAACATCTCGAGCCAAAATGGGATAGCGACCATGGCATCCGAGGCGTGTGAAGTAACAGTCATAGCGGCGACGACGGGCAAGATGAGGTCCTTTGATTCTCGGGTTTGAACAATGCCCGTACATAGTACATGGTTGGCGGCGATTGAGACCCTATTGCTCGGCAAACGGTAGGGACTGGGAACGGTCATGGGTACCAAACGTGTACATCAGCCTCCAAAGATGCCGAAAAATGTCGTTTTTGGAGGGTGATGTACATGTTTGAGATTCAAGGTGAAATCGAAAGCAATGGGGGACGTGGCTGAATAGGAGGGATGTCCAAATTTTGAGCGGAGCTCAAAATTTATTCGGTCGGCTTGCGCCGACCGCGCTGCGCTAAAAACGCGCCACTGGCGCGTTTTCTTTACGCTCCGCGTCCTGACGGGTTCGAATCCCTCCTCCTCCGCCGTATTTGCTTGTAAGGGACTCTAAACAAAAAAGCCCCCGTTTTCGGGAGCTTTCTCAACCAAAATGGCGGAGGAGGAGGGATTCGAACCCTCGTGACCTTATACAGGCCAAACGGTTTTCGAGACCGCCGCATTCAACCACTCTGCCACCCCTCCGCGTGGGGTAAAAACAAAGCAGGCTCGAAGGCCTGCTTTGGAATTAACTGGCGGAGAGTCAGGGATTTGAACCCTGGAGACGCTTTTGACGCCTACACGATTTCCAATCGTGCTCCTTCGGCCACTCGGACAACTCTCCGTTAAATGCGAAAGTCAGTATACACGAGGAATCGCAAAGTGCAAACAGAAAAGTTGGCATTTTTTAAAACGCTTGGCCGTGCTTGGCGCTGCAGTGGGGCTTGAGGTCCCAAAAAACGGCTTCCGACCAGCGTGGTTGATCAACTCAATTGTTCAAAAAAGGGTATTCATAAGCGACTTGGCAATGAATTTAAAAATCTTTGGGTGGTGCTGTGGGCCACTGGTATGCATTTTGCGACCACAGCCTTGTGCCCGCTGACCTGCGGCTTGGCTCAGCTTGTCCCCACGGCACCGTATCTTGAACACAGATCCGTCAAGCATTTGGTCAGCATTTGGTTGGAATGCGCATGAAGTGCCGTGTGAGCATGGACATATGTGGAGGTCATGAGGTTGTAGCTGCATATTCTTGCAGCCTAGGAGGTTGAAAGATATTATTACCAAGTCTTTTCCTGCTTCAGGCGCACCTTCACGACCTGAAGCCACATTTGCCCAGAGGAGGTGACAATATGAAGGCTTATGAACTGCTGTTCTTTGTTGACCCGTCGCTCGACCCCGAGACTCGTCTCGCTGTTATGAAGCGTATCGATACCACGATCGCTGAGGGCGCTGGCAAGGTCGACTCCGTTGACGAGTGGGGCAAGCGCAAGCTCGCCTACGAGATCAACGACCTCACCGATGGTGACTACACCCTCATCAACTTCCACGCAGATCCTACCCAGATCGCCGAGCTTGATCGCGTCCTGCGCATCACCGACGCTGTGGTCCGCCACATGATCGTCCGTCGCGACGACCAGGAGTAAGACTGTCGTTTTGGACTGGGCTTGTGCCCCAAGAGGAAGTAGTGAGTTATGAGCATCAATCGAGTGAACATCACCGGTAACCTCACCCGCGATCCCGAGCTGCGCGCCACCGCCGGCGGAACCCAGGTTCTGTCCTTTGGCGTCGCCGTGAACGATCGTCGCCGCAACGCGCAGACTGGCGAGTGGGAGGACTATCCCAACTTTGTCGACTGCACCATGTTCGGCACCCGCGCCGAGGCCGTGAGCCGTTTCCTGGCAAAGGGAAACAAGGTCGCGATCGAGGGCAAGCTGCGCTACAGCTCTTGGGAGCGCGACGGCCAGCGCCGGAGCAAGCTTGAGGTCATCGTCGATGAGATCGAGTTTATGAGCTCCCGTGGTGGCCAGGGTGGCTACGATCAGGGCGGTTACGCCCCCGCAGCTCCCGCGCCCGCAGCACGTCCTGCCGCACCGGTGGCTACGCCGCCCGCGGTCGACGTCTACGATGAGGACATCCCGTTCTAAGGGTTGTTCACCTATTTTTGAGTGAGAGGCGGCTTCGGTTCGCCGAAGTTGCCAAATGAAAGGTATTTTGACATGGCTAATGATTTTTCTGCACGTCAGCCGCGTCGTAAGTACTGCCAGTTCTGCAAGGAGAACACTGAGTTCATCGACTATAAGGACACTCAGCTTCTCCGTAAGTACATGACCGACCGTGGCAAGATCAAGCCCCGTCGCGTCACTGGCGCTTGCACGCAGCATCAGCATGACATCGCCAATGCCATCAAGCGCGCCCGCGAGATGGCACTCCTGCCGTACACCGTCCCCGTGGTTTCCTCTCGTGGCAACCGCGACCGCGGCTAAGAAGGGAGACGCATCATGAAGGTTATTCTTCTCGATGAGATCAAGGGCAAGGGCGGCGAGGGTGACGTCGTAGAGGTCGCTCAGGGTTACGCTGAGAACTTCCTGTTCCCCAAGAAGCTCGCTGTTGCCGCCACCAAGGGCAACCTCAAGCAGCTTGACGAGCGTCACAACAACATCGCTAAGCGCGAGGCCGTCCGTCTGGCTACCGCCAACGAGACCAAGGCTGCCTTTGAGGGCAAGACGGTCACCGTTGACGTCAAGGTCGGCGACGAGGGCATCCTCTTTGGCTCCGTTACCGCCGCTATGATCGCTGACGCCATCAAGGCTCAGCTCGGTATGGACATCGACCGCAAGCGCGTCGAGCTCGGTAAGCCCATCAAGGTTGCCGGTGCCCACACCGTTGCCATCTCGCTGTACCGCGAGATCAAGGCCGAGGTTGTCGTTCTCGTCGGCGTTACCGCCGAGGAGCTCGCTGCCGAGGCTGAGGTCGAGGAGGCCGCTGAGGTCGCCGAGGCCGAGACCGCCGAGGTCGAGACTGAGGCTGCTGCCGAGTAGCATTTGCTGCAACGCAACAATCTTGTTCTAAGAAGGGCGCTCTGGGAAACCAGGGCGCCCTTTTGTTTTTTGCGCTGAGTGAGTGTCATGGTGAACGTTGCGTCGAAGTCCTATATACAGGACCGTTCATCCGTTTGGTTCGGTGATGATTGGCGGCGCGCGGCGCGTTTTGGGACCGTGGCTGATACTATGGATGCTCGCAAGCGATATGAATGAGGATGCTCATGGCATATGACGATAGGGAGACCGGGCTGACGGTTGAGGACCGCGGCTCCAAGTTGGGTCTTCCCCAAAACCAAGATGCAGAGGCCAATGTACTGGCCGCTATGCTGCTATCGCCCGAGGTGGTCGAAGAGGCCCAGGTCGAGCTGCAGCCCGATGACTTCTACCGGCCCATTCATAAGACCATCTATACCGCGATGGTCGATATGTACAACAGCCGCATTCCCATCGACTCCATCTCGCTGATCGATTACCTGCGAAGCATCAACAAGCTCGATGCCGTGGGCGGCGAGGCCTACATTTTGGAGCTGATGGGTCAGACCCTGTCGCTCGTCAACTGGCAGCACCATGCCGCCATCGTCCGTCGCGACTCGATGCTGCGCGAGCTGATCGGTGCCACCAACGAGATCAACGCGCTGGCCTATAACGCCCCTACCGACACCAAGGAGGTCGTGGAGCTGGCCGAGAGCAAGCTGCTCAAGGTCACGGCGCGCGAGGTCAAGTCGAGCTACAAGACGTTGACCGAGTTTATGGTCGAGGCCTATAACGAGGCCGAGGAAGTATGCCAGGCCGGCGGCCAGGCTGCGGGCGTGCCCACGGGTTTCCCGTCGCTCGACCGCATGCTCATGGGTTTTCGCGAAGGCCAGCTCATCATCATCGGCGCCCGTCCTGCCGTGGGTAAGACGTCGTTCGCTCTGAACCTGGCACTTAACGCTGCCGCTGCTGGTTATACCGTCGGCTTCTTCTCACTGGAGATGTCGGGCAAGGAAATTGCCCAGCGTCTGATTTGCGCCTACGCCATGATCTCGATCAGTGACTTCCGCATGGGCCGCATTAGCCCCGAGCAGTGGGCCAATATCAACGAGGCCACGCAGACCTTGTCCAAGCTCGATATTCTGATTGACGATACGCCCGGCACCACAGTGACTGAGATTCGCGCCAAGAGCCGCCGCATGCTCCATAACAAGGAAAAGGCAATCATCATTTTGGACTACCTGCAGCTGGTGAGTCCTCCACCGGGACGCCGCTCCGAGAGCCGTACCGTCGAGGTTTCGGAGATGTCGCGTGGTCTTAAGATTATGGCCAAGGAGCTCAAGATCCCGCTCATCGCGCTGTCACAGCTCTCGCGTCAGGTCGAATCCCGTACCGGCAAGCGCCCGCAGCTTTCCGACCTTCGTGAATCGGGCTCCATCGAGCAGGACGCCGATATCGTCATGTTCTTGGACCGCTCCGCCGACGAGGCCGAAGCCTCGCGCGACGATCGACCCGACGAGGGCGTTACGCGTATCGTCGTGGCCAAGAACCGTTCGGGCCCGATCGGCGACGTCGACCTGATGTTCCTGCCGGCATCCACCAAGTTCTATGAGCTTGATGGGGCACATGCCGAGGAGTAGGACAGGCGCCCGTTGCACGGGTATACTGGGAATGTTTTGTGCTTCTGCGTGCCGGCGTGGCGCGTAGACAGTCCATGAATGTAAGGAGTAAACATGCCGTCAACCGTTTTGGTCGGTGCCCAGTGGGGCGATGAGGGCAAGGGTAAGATTTGCGACCTGGTCGCCGGCGACTTCGATGCCGTCGTGCGCTACTCGGGCGGCAACAACGCCGGTCACACCATCGTCGTCAACGGCAAGAAGTACGGCCTGCACCAGGTGCCCTCCGGCATCATGTATTCCGATCACGTGTCGGTGATCGGTAACGGCTGCGTCGTCAACCCCAAGGTCGTCCTTGAGGAGATCGACATGTTCGAGGCCGACGGCATCACCACCAAGAACCTCAAGATTAGTGGCAACGCGCATGTCATCATGCCGTACCACATCGATCTGGATGGCGCCTTTGAGCAGAAGCTCGGCAAGAAGAACATCGGTACCACCAAGCGCGGTATCGGTCCGTGCTATCAGGACAAGATGGCCCGCATTGGCCTGCGCATGCAGGATATGCTGGACGAGGCGCTGTTCCGCGACAAGCTGGAGACCGCTCTCGCCCGCGTGAACCCCGAGCTTGAGCTCATCTACAACCTGCCCACCTACACCGTGGACCAGATTTGCGACGAGTACCTGCCCATGGCCGAGCGCCTGCGTCCCTACATCACCGAGACGAGCCTGCTGCTCAACAACATGATCGATGAGGGCAAGGACCTGCTGTTTGAGGGCGCCCAGGCGACGTTGCTCGACATCGACCACGGCACCTATCCGTACGTGACGTCTTCCAACTGCACCGCCGGCGGCGCCATCACCGGCTCCGGCGTGGGCATGAAGAACGTCGACCGCGTGCTGGGCGTCATGAAGGCCTATATCACCCGCGTCGGTTCGGGCCCCATGCCCACCGAGCTTTCCTATGAGTCCGAGGCCGGTCACACGCTGACCGAGGAGGGCTATGAGTACGGTGTGACCACCGGTCGCCGTCGTCGCTGCGGCTGGTTCGACGGCCCCATCGCCAACTACGCCTCACGCGTCAACGGCCTCACCGATATCGCCCTGACTAAGCTCGACGTGCTTTCGGCCTTCGACACCATCAAGGTGTGCGTGGCCTACGACGTCGATGGCGAGCGCTACACCAGCGTGCCCGAGCATCAGGTGCGCTTTGAGCATGCCAAGCCCATCTACGAGGAGCTCCCCGGCTGGAAGTGCGACATCACCGGTTGCCGCAGCTTTGATGAGCTGCCGCAAGAGGCTCAGGACTATGTGGCGTTTATCGAGGATCTGGCACACACCCGCGTGACATTCATTGGCGTTGGCGCTGGTCGCGAGCAGATCATCAACCGATTCTGGAAGTAATCGGGACCATTTGGTTATTGCGATATACCCCTTTGCAGCCCAAGTGGGCGGCCGAGGGGTATATTTGCTTGCAAAGGGCTCGCGCGGAGCGGGCCATTCATCCATAGAGGAGGCACCCTTGAAGGCGGACACTCAAACCATCGACATCCTGTTGTTGGGCAGCGGCGGCCGCGAGCATGCTTTGGCAGCAAAGCTCGCAGCATCACCGCGCGCCGGCAAGCTCTACATTGCGCCGGGTAACGGCGGCACCGCGAGCTGCGGCGAGAACGTTGTTCTCGAAGACTGCGATCCCGCGGCCGTGGCGGCGTTTGCTCAGAGCCACGGATGCGGACTCGTGGTAATTGGCCCCGAGGCTCCGCTCGTGGCGGGCGTGGCCGACGCCGTGCGCGCGGCGGGTATTCCCTGCTTTGGCCCGGGTGCCGAGGGCGCCCAGATGGAGGGCTCCAAGCTGTTCTCCAAGCAGCTCATGGAGCGTGCGGGCATTCCGACGGCAGCCTATGGTTCGTTTACCGACGAGGCTTCGGCTCTCGCCTACGTGCGCGAGCAGGGCGCCCCGCTGGTCGTCAAGGCCGACGGCCTTGCCGCGGGCAAGGGCGTTATCGTGGCGACCGAACTTGAGCAGGCCGAGGAGGCCGTGCGCGAGTGCTTTGGCGGCACCTTTGGCGATGCCGGCAGCACCGTGGTCATCGAGGAGATGCTGACCGGTCCCGAGTGCTCGCTGCTGGCCTTTACCGACGGCAAGACCGTGCGCCCCATGGCCACTTCGCAGGACCACAAGCGCGCGCTCGAGGGCGACAAGGGCCCCAACACCGGTGGCATGGGCGTCTACAGCCCGGTGCCCATCGTGACCGATGAAGAGCACGCCACGATGGTGGCGGTCATGGAGCAGACCGTGGCCGAGCTTGCTGCCGAGGGCATCGACTACCGCGGCTGCCTGTATGGCGGCTTTATGCTCACCCCCGCCGGCCCCAAGGTGCTGGAGTTCAACGCCCGCTTTGGTGATCCCGAGACTCAGGTTGTGCTGCCGCGCCTTAAGAACGACCTGGTCGAGGTCATGCTCGCCTGCGCCAACTGCGAGCTCGATCAGATTGAGCTCGACTGGCGTGACGAGTGGGCCGTGGCCGTTGTCCTGACGAGCGCGGGCTATCCCGGCAGCTACGAGAAGGGCAAGGTCATCACTGGCATTGAGGATGCCGAGGCCATGGAGAACGTGACCGTTTACCACGCGGGTACTGCCGTGGTGGACGGCCAGCTCGTGACCAATGGTGGCCGCGTGCTTGCCGTGACCGCTCTGGGCGACACGTTTGAGAACGCTCGCAACCTTGCCTACGAGGCTTGCGAGAAGATTGATTTTGAGGGCAAGACCCTGCGTCACGACATCGGCCTGCGCGCGCTGCGCGGCCGCGACGCCTGGGATGCCTAAAATCCGAGAGGAATGAGACGGATGGACGAGAAGAACGAAGAGCTCGTGGACGCGCAGATCGTCGAAGAGGACAGCCGCATGTATGGGCACGCCGAGGGCGAGCCTGGTGGCGAGGTCGCTGACGAGCCGGCGCTGGTGCTGGGCGACGACGACCCGCACGATGCCGAGCTGCACGAGAAGATTCTTTCGGAGGAGTGCGCCTGGAAGGGCAAGATCCTCGACGTCCACCGTCTTGAGGTTGAGCTGCCCAACGGTCGCCGCAGCGCCCGCGATATCGTTCGCCATCCGGGTGCGGCGGCCGTCGTGGCGCTGACCGAGAGCGGCAAGATCGTACTGGTGCGTCAGTACCGCACCGCCATCGACCGCGTGACGGTCGAGATTCCCGCCGGCAAGCTCGATCCAGGCGAGGATCCGCTCGATTGCGCCAAGCGCGAACTGCATGAGGAGACGGGCTTTAGGGCTGGTCGTATTCGCTTTTTGACGTCGATTGTCACGTCCTGCGGTTTTTGCGATGAGATCATCCGCATCTACTTGGCTACCAAGCTCGAGTTTGATGCGCCCAACCCCGATGATGACGAGTTTGTCAACGTGGACCTGGTGCCGCTGCACGAGCTGATCGACGCCGTGCTCGACGGCAAGATCGAAGACGCCAAGACCGTCGTAGGCGCGCTTGCCTGCGACAGCATCGCGCACCGCTTGGGTGGGGCCGAGCTCTAGGTTACGCGGTTTTACCAAACCGCGTAACGAGTCGACGCTGCAAACGCCCCTAAGCGGCAATCTGCCTTTCAATCGTCGCTCGCGTACCGAAGTACGCGTCGCTCCTCTTTCAAGGCACCTTGCTCGCTTAGGGACGTTTTCGCTGACGCTGCCAGAACATCGGCGTTATGCTTGTTGGGACGCTTTGTTTTCAGCCTGACCGGTTCAACCGGATTTCTCACGCTATTTATTTCTCTTCGAGGATTGCATGTTTAAAAGGTTTCTCTCGTATTACGAGCCCCAGACGGGGCTTTTTGTTGCCGATACTGTTTGTGCTCTGGTGCTTGCTGCCATTGACCTTGCGTTTCCTATTATTCTGCGCAATCTGACCGGCGGGTTGTTTACCCAGGGTCAGGCTGCCATTATGCAGGCGCTCGGTATGATTGCGGTGGGACTGGTGCTGATGTATGCCATCCGCTGCGCCTGCCGCTACTTTGTGACCTACTGGGGCCATGTGATGGGCGCGCGCATGGAGTCCAAGATGCGCGAGGACCTGTTCGATCAGTACGAGCGCTTTAGCTTTGCATACTTCGATCGCAACAGCTCGGGCGACATGATGAGCCGCGTGGTCAACGACCTGTTCGATATCTGCGAGGCGGCGCATCACGTGCCCGAGTGGATCATCATCTGCGGCATCGAGATTATCGGCTCGTTTGTGATCCTCTTTACCATCGCCCCGGTTCTGGCGCTCGCCATGGCCGTGGTGACGGCGGCGTTTGCGGTCATTATGTTTTGGCAGAACATGCGCATGCGCGAGGTCTTTAGCGACAACCGCAAAAAGATCAGCGGCATCAATGCGCAGCTGCAGGATTCGCTGGCGGGCATGCGCGTGGTCAAGAGCTTTGCCAATGAGGAGACCGAGCGCGCCAAATTCCGTGCCTCTAACGACCGCTACCTTTCGTCCAAGGAAAACATGTACCACGCCATGGGCGTCTATACTGCGACGTATGGCCTGCTCTCGGGCGTGCTGTACGTGATCGTGGTGCTGCTGGGTGGTTGGCTCGTTGCCCAGGGTCAGCTGCAGGCGGTCGATATGGCGACGTTTGCACTCTACATTTCGCTGTTCTGCACGCCGCTCGAGACACTCGTCAATTCGGCCGAAACGTATCAGAAGGCCATTGCCGGCTTTAAGCGTATGGACGAGGTGCTCTCGACCGCGCCGGATATCCAGGACAAGCCGGGCGCCACGGATCTGCAGGTGACCGCCGGCGCCGTGGATTATCACGACGTGTGCTTTAACTACGAGGATGTTGAGCTGGGCGAGGGCGATGCCGACGAGCGTCCCGTTATCGACCATATGGATCTGTCCATCAAGCCCGGGCAGACCATCGCTTTGGTTGGCCCTTCGGGCGGTGGCAAGTCCACGACCTGTTCGCTGCTGCCGCGCTTTTATGACGTTGCTGCCGGATCCATTAGCATCGACGGTCAGGACGTGCGCGATGTGACGCAGCAGAGCCTGCGCCGCGCCATCGGCCTGGTACAGCAGGATGTCTACCTGTTTGACGGAACAATCGGCGAGAACATAGCCTACGGCAAGCCGGGCGCCACGGCAGAAGAGATCGCCGGAGCCGCCCGTCGTGCCAACATCGATGTCTTTATCGAGTCGCTTCCACAGGGCTATGACACGGTCGTGGGCGAGCGCGGCAGCCGTCTTTCGGGCGGCCAAAAGCAGCGCGTTGCCATTGCGCGTGTGTTTCTCAAGAACCCCAAGATCCTTATTTTGGATGAGGCGACGAGTGCTTTGGATAACGAGAGCGAGGAGGCGGTGCAGGAGTCGCTCGAAGAGCTGGCACGCGGCCGCACCACGATTATCATCGCCCACCGTCTTTCGACCATTAAGCATGCCGATGAGATCGCGACCGTTGAGCATGGTCGCGTTGTGGAGCGTGGCACGCACGAGGAGCTTCTCGCCCGTGGCGGCACTTATGCCCGTTACTATCGAATGCAGTTCGAAGGTGCGCGTGCGCACGAGCTCGACTGATTGATATGACAGGAAGTTTATGGCTGACAAGAACCCTTTGACTCCGGAAGAAGTGACGGAGTTATTCTCCGAAATCGATGCATCCGGTGTCTTGGATCCCACGCTTGCCAAAAAGCGCACCGAGCGCATGCGTGAGAAGGAGGCTGCGGCCAAGCGCGGTGACAAAGCGGCGCTAGCGCAGCTGCGCAGCGAGGACCGCGCGAGCCAGGCAAAACATATCGACCCGCTGTCCGAGGACGACCCTTCGGGCTCGCAGGTGAGCCATACCATTACGAAGACTGCCATGGCCGTGGTCATTGGCATCTTGGTGCTGATTGTGGGCATGCAGATTGGCTACGGCGTGATGCGACGCCTGAACACCGCCAACCTGTCCGAGAGCGTTTCGGTGGATACCGTTTCGACGGCGCTGAAGGGCGGCCTTGAGTGGGGCAACGGCTTTACGCAGTTCCCGCTCGACTTTACCGTCGATGAAGCTGATGAGCGTACGGGCACGGTCGAGGTGACGGTGTTGGACACATCGTCTGCCAACGAGCTCGAGCTGCTGTCCAACGGGCAGATTCAGGCCGCTGCGCTTGCGACCAACGCGCTGCTCAACGATAAGATCGACCGCGTGGTGTATAACGTTCACGCCTATATCGACGAGGATAGCAACATTCAGCACGATTCCTTCTTTGGCATGTTTCCCGCGCGGGGTCATCAGAGCGCCATTTTGACGTTTGTGTGGACCAAGAGCTCATCCAACGCCACGAGTATCGACTGGAAGATGCGCATCGTAAGCATGGACGACACCATTGCCGAGCGCATTCAAAAACAGGTGAACTCGGTTTCGTCGCTGATCGAGGACCCGGTGGTGAGCCAGACCAAGATTGACGAGGAAAAGGCCGAACGTGACCTGGAGCATCGTCTGCATGGCCGCGAGATTTTCCGCGGCGGCAAGCCCGATCGCTCACCGTCCGATCTGCTGGAACAGGACAAGCAAAAGTAAGAGGCCATTATCCCGCGTGAGCCACAAGCCCACGCGGGATAATTTTTCTGGGACGGGGATTAAATAATCATTATGCATAGAAAGTCATAATTATCATTTCGTAAACATTTCGATGAAATTAACGCCATGAGGCATGCTTGCGGTTACAATACCGCGAGGCCTAACTACACACCTTTAAGCCGGTCCTGTGAGACCGGGAAGGAGAATTATGGCGAACAACCATACCGCGGGCGCTGCCGCCCGCACCTTCGCGCCCAGCGAGCTTTGCCAGCGTATGCTGGCCAAAACCAGCAAGGGCACCTGCGGTCCCTGTATCCTGTATCTTGAGGATGGGACCATTTTTTATGGACGTGCATGCGGCGCCGAGGGCACCGCGACCGGCGAAGTCTGCTTCAACACCTCGCTCGAGGGCTACTTTGAGGTCATGACCGACCCGAGTTATGCCGGCCAAATTGTAACCATGACCTATCCGCAGATCGGCAATTACGGTATCGACGAGACCGATGTCCAGTCGGCCTTCCCCGGCGACGCCGTGCGCCCTGCGAGCGCTCCGGCTATGCGCGGCATGATCGTTCGCGATATGTGCGCCACGCCTTCTAACTGGCGCTCGGCCGTCAGCGTGCCGGAGTACCTGCGCGCTCACGGCATCGTCGCTATCGAGGGTATCGACACCCGCGCTCTGGTGCGCCATCTGCGCGACAATGGTTCCAAGATGGGCATTATCTCGACCGAGATCTTCGACGTCGACGAGCTTGCCGAGCGCTTGTCCGCTGCGCCCACGCTGGTAGGCGAGAACCTGGTCAAGACCGTAAGTTGCCCCGCGCCTCACGAGTTTGTGGCCGCCGACCTGCCTGCCACGCATGACTTTGCGCTTGCGGCTGCCGCTCCTGCCCGTCACAAAGTGGTCGCCTACGACTGCGGTGTGAAGCGCGGTATTCTGGAGGGCCTGGTCCGTGCCGGCTGCGATCTCACCGTCGTGCCGTGGGATACGCCCGCCCAGCAGGTGCTCGACATGAATCCCGATGGCGTCTTTTTGTCCAACGGCCCCGGCGACCCCGATGCCGTGGTGGAGACCTATGAGCAGGTACAGCAGCTGATCGGCAAGGTGCCGGTCTTTGGCATTTGCCTTGGTCACCAGATGATCAGCTTGGCGTGCGGCGCCCAAATGGAAAAGCTTAAATTCGGTCACCGTGGCGGTAACCAGCCGGTTATGAACCTGGTGAGCCGTCGCGTGGAGATCACCGCGCAAAACCACGGCTTTGGCCTGCTGTTCCCCAGTCTGGGCAAACTGATCCCGGAGCTTTCCGGCGGCGAGACCGAGCATGCGGCCGATGGCGACCTGCGCGCCTGGGTGCGCCGCGGCATCGCGCCGGTCGTGATGAACGAGCGCTTCGGTCGCATTCGCCTGACGCACGTGAACCTCAACGACGGCACCGCCGAGGGCATCCAGCTGCTCGACGCCCCGTGCTTCTCGGTCCAGTACCACCCCGAGGCCTCGCCCGGCCCCACCGATGCCCACTATCTCTTTACCGCCTTTACGCGACTCATGGACGGCGAGGAGAACTACCTGGCCATCGACACCGCGAAGGACCGCCTTGCCGGTTGGAATTTCGCCGACGATGGTTCCGCCGCGACCAAGAACGAGGAGAACTAACATGCCGAAGCGTACTGACATCAAGCGCATCCTCGTCATTGGTTCGGGCCCCATCGTAATTGGCCAGGCCTGTGAGTTTGACTACTCCGGCGCCCAGGCCTGCAAGGTGCTCAAGGAGGATGGCTTTGAGGTCATCCTGGTCAACTCCAACCCGGCGACCATCATGACCGACCCGGGTCTTGCCGACCGCACCTATGTTGAGCCCATCACCGCCGAGTTTATCGAGCGCGTAATCAAGAAAGAGCGCCCGGACGCGCTGCTGCCCACGCTGGGCGGCCAGACCGGTCTGAACGCCGCCGTCGAGCTGGCGAAAGACGGCACGCTGGACAAGTACAGCGTCGAGATGATCGGCTGCGATCTGGCCGCTATCGAGCGCGGCGAGGACCGAAAGCTCTTTAACGAGGCCATGGCCGAGATTGGCCTGGAGGTCGCGCGCTCGGGCTATGCCTATAGCGTCGCCGACGCCGAGGCCATCGCCGAGCGCCTGGGATATCCCTGCGTGCTGCGCCCGAGCTTTACCCTCGGCGGTGCCGGCGGCGGCATCGCACATACCCACGAGGAGCTCGTCTCCATCGTGAGCCAGGGCCTGGAGCTTTCGCCCGCCCACGAGGTGCTGGTCGAGGAGTCCATCGAGGGCTGGAAAGAGTACGAGATGGAGGTCATGCGCGACCACGTCGGCAACGGCATCATCGTGTGCTCCATCGAGAATCTCGACCCCATGGGCGTGCACACCGGCGACTCCATCACCGTGGCGCCGGCGCAGACGCTCTCCGACCTTGAGTATCAGCGCATGCGCGTGGCCTCGCTCGCCATCCTGGAGAAGATCGGCGTCGAGACCGGTGGCTCCAACGTGCAGTTTGCCGTGAACCCCAACACCGGTCGTTTGATCGTCATCGAGATGAACCCGCGCGTGAGCCGTTCGTCCGCGCTGGCCTCCAAGGCCACGGGTTTCCCCATCGCCAAGGCCGCCGCGCGCCTTGCCGTGGGCTACACGCTCGACGAGATCGTCAACGACATTACCAAGGCAACGCCTGCCTGCTTTGAGCCCACGATTGACTACTGCGTGGTCAAGGTGCCGCGCTTTGCCTTCGAGAAGTTCAAGGGTACCGACCCCACGCTCACCACGCGCATGAAGGCCGTGGGCGAGATTATGGCGATCGGCCGCACCTTTGAGGAGGCCTTCGGCAAGGCCATGCGCTCGCTGGAGGATGGTCACCAGGGCATCTGCGCCGGTGGCAAGGAAGGTGCCGACAAGCTGAGCGACGATGGGCTCGCCCAGGCCGTGGGCACCCCGACCGAGCACCGCATCTTCTTTGTGGTCGAGGCCCTGCGCCGTGGCTGGGATGTCGCGCGCATCCATGCCATCTGCGGTATCGATCCGTGGTACCTCAACCGCATCAACGATATGGTGCAGGTTCAGGAGAGCATCCGCGGCCTGCGCGTGGAGGACATCGACGCCGACGCGATGCGCCTGCTCAAGCAGTATGGCACGAGCGATGCCGAGATTGCCGCGCTGACCGGCTCGGACGAGCGCTTTGTGCGCGCTTACCGTAAGGGTCTGGGCGTGGTCCCCAGCATGAAGACGGTCGATACCTGCGCTGCGGAGTTCTCGAGCGCCACGGAGTACCATTACAAGACCTACGAGAATATCTTCCGCACGAGCCCGGACGCCAAAAAGTGCGTGGCTCCCGACGAGACCACGCCGGCGGACAAGCCCAAGGCGATGATCCTGGGCGCCGGCCCCAACCGTATCGGCCAGGGCATCGAGTTCGATTACTGCTGCGTGCACGCGAGCTACGCGCTGGCGGCCCGCGGCTTCGAGACCATCATGGTCAACTGCAACCCCGAGACTGTCTCGACTGACTACGACACCTCGGACCGCTTGTACTTTGAGCCGCTCACCTACGAGGACGTCATGGATGTCATCGATGTCGAGCGTCCCGACGGCGTCGTGGTGACGCTCGGTGGCCAGACCCCGCTTAAGCTGGCGCGCATGCTCGAGGAGAGCGGCGTCAACATCATGGGCACCAAGCCCGATGCCATCGACTTTGCCGAGGACCGCGAGCGCTTCGCCGCTCTGCTCGACAAGCTGGGCATCATGTACCCGCCGGCGGGCCAGGCCACCTCGTTTGAGGAGGCCGAGGCCGTGGCCGCGCACATTGGCTACCCGCTGCTGGTGCGTCCGAGCTACGTGCTGGGCGGCCGCGGCATGATGATTGCCTACGATGCCGAGCATCTGCGCGATTACATGGCCGAGGCTGCGCGCATTAGCCCCGACTACCCGGTATACCTGGACCGCTTCCTGGAGGGTGCGATTGAGTCCGATGTCGACGCCCTGTGCGATGGCGAAGAGGTTTACATCGGCGGCATCCTGGAGCATATCGAGGAGGCCGGTATTCACTCCGGCGACTCCGCGACCTGCATCCCGCCGTTCAGCTTTAGCGAGAGCCTGCAGGCGAAGCTCCGCGAGACCACGCGCCGCATCGCGATGGCGCTGGGCGTACGCGGCCTGGTCAACGTGCAGTACGCCATTAAGGGCGAGGCC
Source organism: uncultured bacterium (assembly GCA_905214385.1). Lineage (GTDB taxonomy): Bacteria > Actinomycetota > Coriobacteriia > Coriobacteriales > Coriobacteriaceae > Collinsella. Next base: position 31,184 of record CAJMMF010000005.1, on the reverse strand, counting down.
GTCTACGTGATCGAGGCCAACCCGCGTGCCAGCCGCACCGTGCCGTTTATCTCCAAGGCCACCGGTGTGCCGCTCGCCAAGTGTGCCGCACGTATCATGGCAGGCGATTCCATCGCGAGCCTGGGCCTGCCGAGCGACGAGCGTCAGCTCGATTGGTTCTGCATGAAGGAAGCTGTTATGCCCTGGGGCCGTTTCCCGGGAGCCGACGTTATCCTGGGGCCCGAGATGAAGTCGACGGGCGAGGTCATGGGTATCGCCAAGAGCTATCCCGAGGCATACGCCAAGACGCAGCTGGCGATCGACTACAAGCTGCCCGACCCCAGTGCCGGCAAGGTATTCATCAGCGTGTGCGACCGCGACAAGCGTCACATCCTTTCGGTCGCGCGTATCCTGCGCTACCTGGGCTTTGACATCTGCTCCACCGAGGGTACGGCGCGCGTGCTGCGCGGCGGCAACGTGACGTGCGAAGTCGTGGAAAAGATCAGCGGCCCGCACGACAGCGAGCGTCCCAACATTGGTGACCTCATCGCCGACGGCAAGATCGCGGTAATCATCAACACGCCGTATGGTCCGGGTTCGCGCGGCGACGGCTATCTGCTGCGCACCGAGGCGGTGCGCCGCGGCGTAACCTGCGTGACGGCGATGTCTGCCGCCAACACGTACGTGAGCGCCATCGAGGCCGTTCGCGAGGACCAACAGGGTCACGGCAGCGCCAACGACATGGGCATGGACGTCATCGCCCTGCAGGACCTGCCGCAGCACACGGTGTAATGTGACCTGGTCGGCCGGGGCGGCAGCCGGACACTTTCTCTCGGAAACTGGGCTTCGCGAAGTTTTCCGAGAGAAAGGACCGCCTCCCGCCCCGGCCTACGGTGACTCGGTTGCACCGTGTGCTGCCGAAGGGGCTTTGTGCGATGACTAGGGCTGAATAGAAAATGAGTGTGGGCGCCGTCGTTCGTTTGAACGACGGCGCCCACGTTTTGGATTTATTGGGCTGTGGCGGTGAAGGTTGTTTTGTCGGCGGCGATGTGCACGTGCAGCTTTGCCTGACCGTCGCAGCTGATGAGCACGCCTACCTCGAACGGGGTTCCCGTCTTGTCGTAGGTCGAACGCACGATGCGCATCGCCGCCTTACCGGTGTTCTGTCCCAAAAGGCGCGCCTCATGCTTGTCGAGGTTGACCGTCTCGTAGACGGCATCGACGCTTGCGGGCAGGATGCCGGTCTTTTCCGCGATGTAGGCGTAGAGCGAGCCATCCACGTCTTTGCGTGTGAGCTCGGGGCAAAGTGACACGGGGATATAGACGTAGTTGAGCTCCATGGGCTTGTCGTTGGCGAGACGCAGGCGGCGAATCTCCCAGACGGGTGTCCCTTCGGGCACTTTGAGCCCAGAGGCGATGCCGCGGACGGCCGGTATGCTTGAAAAGGCGAGAATCTGCGAGCTCGGAACCCGTCCCGCTTCGCGCATCCGCGCGCTGAAATTCAGGGCCAGGTCGATGCCGGGTGCTGAGGTTTGGGGTTTGATGAACGTGCCCTGCCCACGTTTGCGCACCACGCGCCCCTCGATGACGAGATCTTGGAAGCAACGGCGCACGGTCGCGCGCGATAACTCCAGCCGCTCACAGATTTCGAGCTCGCGTGGCAGCGGCGTCTTGGTGTCGAACGCCTGGCTGGCGATAAGCAGGGCGATTCGATGTTTAAGTTGGACATAGAGCGGCGTATCACCGCTGCGGTCGAAGGGTTCGGAGGCGAGAAACGAGATCATATCCATGGGGTACCTCCATGTCGTGGGCGTACGTGACATGGTCTGACACTGCGGGGCAAACCGGAGATGCCAGGCCCGATTCTTGCTGGTATGTATGGTGCATAAGGAACATAAAACATTTATCAGGCAATCTACCTGCTAATTTAAAAATAATTAGAAGAAAAAATAATTTAGGCACAAAAATAGTTGCTACCGTTAACCGATGAATAGTTGCCGTTCGCGACTATTTTCTTGTACCGAACATGCCCCGGCGCAACAATAATCTCAGCAAAAAGCAAAGCCGTGCGACACACGGCAGGTCGAGAGGAGACCGCATGCGGTATCTGGTAATGGTCAGTCACGGAACGCTCGCTCCCGGACTGCACAGTGTCCTCAAGATGCTCGGCAATGACGCCCCGAACATCTTGTCGACGAGTCTCGTGGACGGCATGGGCGCTGACGAGTATGTCGAGAACGTCAAGGCGATGCTCGCTCCCGTTACCGCCGATGACGAGGTTGTCCTGCTTGGTGACATCCTGGGCGGATCGCCGCTCACCAATGCCATGAACACGCTGGCCGAGAAGGGTCTGCTCGCCCACACCATTGCCTTCGGCGGTATGAATCTGCCCATGGCTATGACCGCCATGATGGGGCTTGCCACCATGGACCTGGATTCCCTCAAGCAGATGATGCTGCAGGAGGGCAAGAACGGTATGTCCGAGCTCGTTGTCCCGACCGATGACGCCGATGACGAGGACGACGACATCTAGGCAGCGCATCCGCCCAAATTTTTGTGATGGAGCGGGGGTTAAGAGGAAAGACCCCCGGTGATAAGGAAAGGGAGAACGCATGATTTCGTTCATCCGTATTGACGACCGTATGATCCATGGACAGACCGTTACCCGTTGGGCCCTCGAGTATCCCTGCGACGGTCTTATCGCCGTCAACGACGCTGCAGCGTCCAACCCCGTGCTCAAGGAGGCCTACAAGAGTGCCTCGGGCAAGAAGACGTTCGTGTGGACCAAGGAGCACTTCAAGGAGGTCTCCGAGAAGGTTCTCAAGTCCGACACCAAGTACTTCCTGATCACCAAGAACCCGCTCGACATGAAGGAACTTCTCGTCGATTTTGGCTTTAAGCCCGGCATGGACCGCATCATCGTCGGTCCCTGCAACGATCGTCCCGGCACCACCAAGCTCGGCAACAACCAGTCGATCACGCAGGAAGAGGCCCAGGCGCTCGAGGATCTCACCAACGCCGGCTACACGGTCGAGTTCGCCCTTATCAAGGAGAAGTCCATCGGTGAGTGGCCCAAGTTCCGCGGTCAGTTTGGCTTCTAGTTAGGCGCCAGCCGCATTTTGGTATCTACAGCCCTTGGTGAAAGGGGCTGAGGAATAAAGAAAGGGGAAAGCATGGCAATCAATGCATTCCAAGCCGCGCTGTTCGGCCTGTTCGCCTGCCTGGCATCACTGCCTGGCATGGGTGGCACGACGATCGGCAACTACACTCTGGGTCGTCCTCTGGTCGCCGGCCTCATCGTCGGCATCATCATGGGCGATATGCAGACGGGCATCCTCGTCGGCGCTGCCATCCAGGTTGTCTACATCGCTCTCGTGACCCCCGGCGGAACCGTCTCCGCCGACGTCCGCGCCGTGTCCTATATCGGTATCCCGCTGGCGATCCTCGCCATCAAGAACTCGGGCATCGATCCCGCCTCCGCTGAGGCTGCCGGCATGGCCGCATCCCTCGGTGCCGCCGTCGGCACGCTCGGCACTGTGCTCTTCTATGGCACCGCCACCATCAACCTGGTGTGGCAGGGCATGGGCTGGAAGTGGCTCGAGAAGGGCGATCTCCACAAGCTCTACCTGGTCAACAACGTTCTGCCTTGGATCGGTCACATCGTCTGCTCGTTCCTCCCGACGTTCATCATCACCATGGGCGGCACCGCCATGGTCGACCTCATGAAGACCTACATGCCCATGGACGGCATCGCGATGAAGACGCTGTTTACCGTCGGCTCGCTGCTGCCTACCGTCGGTATCGCCATCCTGCTCAAGCAGGTCATCTCTAAGCCCACGGACTTCCTGACGTTCTTCTTCGGCTTCACCCTGTCCGCTGTTATGGGCTGCAACCTGATCGCCGCTGCCGGCATCGGCTGCTTCTTCGCCCTGATCAACTATGAGATCGCTTCGCTCAAGATCGACCTCGCAAACGCTCCCAAGGCAGCTATCGCCTCGGGTTCAGATGATGAGGAAGAGGAGGACATCTAATGGCAGAGAAGAAAAAGCTCTCTAAGAAAACGCTTGCCAAGTCGTTCCGTAACTGGTCCTATGGCAACCTGACCTGCTTCTCGCAGGAGCACATGCAGACCTTCGGTTACCTGTGCGCCATGCTTCCGATTGTCGAGGAGCTCTACGACACGCCCGAGGAGCAGAAGCAGGCCCTCCAGACCTACTCCGCGTTCTTCAACACCGAGCCGCAGATCGGCACCATGATTGTCGGCGTCACCGCCGGCCTCGAGGAGGCTCGCGCAAACGGCGAGGCCATCGACGACGACGCCATCAACGGCATCCGCGCCGGCCTCATGGGCCCGCTCGCCGGCCTTGGCGACTCGCTGATCGTCGGTACCCTGATCCCGATTCTGCTCGGTATCGCCCTCGGTCTCTCGACCGGCGGCTCCCCGCTCGGCGCCATCTTCTATATTGTCGTGTGGAACCTGCTCATGTTCCTTGGCATGCGCTTTGCCTACAACCAGGGCTATGAGCTCGGCGGCAAGGCGGTCGAGGCCCTCGTCGGCCCCAAGGCCAAGGCTCTGCGTGATTCCATCGTGATGGTCGGTACCATGGTCATCGGTGCCGTGGGCGCAACTTGGGTCTCCATCACCTGCAGCCCCAACCTGGTGCTGCCCGGCGGCGGTAAGTTCCAGGACACGCTCGATGGCATCTATCCGCACCTGCTGCCGATGATCTTCATCATCTTCTGCTGGTACATGATGACCAAGAAGAAGGTCAACCCCATCGTTATGATGCTGATCCTCGTTGTGATCGCATTTGTGGGCGTTCTCATTGGCTTCTTCGACCCGGCACTGAGCTACTAGTCATCATCCCCTGGCCCCCTGTAAGGCCGTGCGGCCTCAACCGCACGGCCTTCTGATTTTGCGCCGCCCTTCAAGGGCAATATGGCCAGCGACCTCCATCGCCTACACGACACCCGCTATATTGCTCTTGAAAGATGACGTATTCGAAAAACGATGTACTTGCACATGATGCACGCTTTGCACGAGGAGGACCCATATGCACGAGAAACACGGACACGACCTTTCGCGCGACGACTTGATCCGCGAGGCAAAGATGCAGACCGATGCTATTCAGCGGCTCAACGTTTGGCTGCGCCTGGGCTATTCGCTCGTGGCTATTGGCTTTTTGGTGGGGATGTGGGGTATGCAGGGCGGCCCCGGCTGGGGTGTCCCCGTGGGCATCGTGTGCCTGGTGGTGGGCACTCCGCTTTCGATCGTGCTTAAGGTCGGCACGACCAACGCCAAAAAGAATGTCGAGCGCATGCTCGAGGCCGCTGGTGTCGACGTTGAGGAGCTTATGCGACGCAAGAAGGACGAGCAATAGACTTCCGCGTTGGGGTATCATAAATAATTGTTGCGAATGTTAACTAATGTACGGCAAATGACGGTTTTATGGCCCTTCTAGAGTTGCAAAGGACAATATCCCCAGTGGATTACGATGACGTCGCTCGAAAACTGATTGTGTACTCACGTTCCCTTGCCAAGGGATCCTTGAGTGCTGCCGGCGGCGCCAGTGTGGGCGAGGCACCGGTTTTACAGTATCTATCGGGTATTGACGGTGATGTCATTCCCTCCGAGATTGCCAAGAAGCTGAAATTCTCCCGTGCGCGCATGTCGCATATCTTGGATTCACTCGAGAGTAAGGGTTACGTTCAGCGCAGGACTGATCCAAACGATCGTCGGCGTGTGCTGGTGAGCATTACCGAGGAAGGCCGTGATTTCGCGGCGAAAAAAAATGCCGAGAGTGTGGCATCGCTCTCGAAACAACTCTCGGCGCTCGGCGAGCACGATGCCCAGGAGCTCGTGCGCATCCTGAATAAAGCTTACAGCCTTACCTATGATGCCGACGACTACCTGGACAATCTATAAGGATAAAGACAGACATTTAGGTGCATCTTGAAATGCACCCGGGACAGTTGTGCCCATCAGCCACCGTCAACATCTCATTCCAAACCAAATCAGCCAACGTACGTCATGGCAATCCCCGGTAGGTTGCAGGATGGCGGCTGAGCCTTTCCCTCGGGAAACTTCGCGAAGCCCAGTTCCCGAGGGAAAGGTATGGTCTGTGTAATACCAGACAAACAGTACATTTTTGCTAGATTGGTATTTGACTGAAGAACCAATTGGTATGGCTTATTAAGCCCACCTTGCCGTTGACGCTTATTTTGCTGCCGCTGGGAGAATTCCGAACTTGGGTGCGCAAGTGCTCCCATATGTTGATATGACCTAGTAGGTGGCTATCTGGTTACTACCAGTTGGCCCCTTGGTAACGGGTGGCCCCCATTGTGCGGAATGTACCGAACATCTCCGTTTGATACGTTTTCCCATGCTGCCGGGGGGGGGCGTCCTCGGCACCTCAGCATGTCGGAAGAAAGGAGACCAGATGCGCAGGAATTCCATTTTTACGAAACGGTGGGTGAAGGGAAGCGCGGTCCTCGTTGCCACTGCAGCGACGCTCGTGTTTGCCAATCCCCAGCAGGCGATTGCCACGCCACTCAAGGGCGTCGACTCGGCGACCGTGTCCCAGTCTGCCTCGAATGTCGTCGACATCGATTTCGCTGACGGCATCAAGGGCCGTATTACGTTCCTCGAGGACGGTATTTTCCGTTATAACGTCGACCCCAAGGGTGAGTTTTCCGAGTACGCCACGCCGCGTAGTAAGTCCCACACGGCTAAGATCCAGGCTCAGCCCGATACCTCGGACACCTACAGCAAGCCGAGTGCGACGGTTGCCGACAAGGGCGACACTATCGAGATCACCGGCGGAAAGGCGACCGTGATCCTGGACAAGGCGACTGGCAAGATGAGTATCAAGTCAGGCGACCGTGTCGTGGTTTCCGAGTCCGCGTCCCTCGACCTTGATAAGAAGGGTACCGTCCAGACGCTCGCCAAGGAGAAGTCCGAGAACTTCTTTGGCGGCGGCACCCAGAACGGACGCTTCCTGCACACCAACCAGACCATCGCCATCTCCAACACGAACAACTGGACCGATGGCGGCGTTGCCTCGCCCAACCCGTTTTATTGGACGAGTGACGGCTACGGCGTACTCCGAAACACGTTTGCAGAGGGTTCCTACGACTTCGGTTCCACGGACTCATCGACGGTCACGACTTTGCACAGCGAGAATGAGTTTGATGCCTACTACTTCGTGGCGACCAACGAGGGCGCTTCGAACGTGGCAACCGAGATGCTGCAGGACTACTACAAGGTGACCGGTAACCCGGTACTGCTGCCCGAGTACGGGTTCTACCTTGGTCATCTTAATGCCTATAACCGTGATGGCTGGTCAACGACCTCGGGTCAAAAGAAGTGGGAGACCAAGGGCAGCAAGTCCTCGAGCGAGAAGGGCGACGTTAAGTACGAGTCTGGCATGTCGACGGGCTACAAGCTCGACGGCACACTTGCGGCCGAGACGCTCAACGGTGAGGGCCCTACGGTTGATACCGAGAACATGAAAGCGACCGATTTCGACCGCCAGTTCTCTGCTCGTCAGGTTATCGATGACTACGAGGACAACGACATGCCGCTCGGCTGGTTCCTGCCGAACGACGGTTACGGCGCCGGCTATGGCCAGAACGGTTACTACAAGACCGGCGGCGTCAACTCCGACGGAGCGAGCTCGGCCGACCGTCTTAACGCTGTGCGTGCCAATGTCGACAACCTTAAGAAGTTCACCGAGTATGCCAACTCCAAGGGTGTGAGCACGGGCTTGTGGACCCAGTCCAACCTTGAGCCCGACAGCAACCCTGAGACCCCGTGGCATCTGCTTCGCGACTTCGACGCCGAGGTCAAGACGGGAGGCATCACTACCCTTAAGACCGACGTTGCCTGGGTTGGATCTGGCTACTCCTTTGGTCTTAATGGCATCAAGACAGCTTATGACACGGTGACGACCGGCGCTAACAAGCGCCCCAACATCATCACGCTCGATGGTTGGGCCGGCACGCAGCGCTTTGGTGGCATTTGGACCGGCGACCAGTATGGCGGTAACTGGGAGTACATTCGCTTCCATATCCCCACGTATATCGGTCAGAGTCTTTCGGGCAACCCCAACATCGGCTCCGACATGGATGGCATCTTTGGCGGCGACCCCATCATCTCTGCGCGTGACTACCAGTGGAAGACGTTCACGCCCTCTATGCTTGACATGGACGGTTGGGGCACCTACCGTAAATCGCCCATGACGCACGGCGATCCCTACACAGGCATCTCGCGCTTCTACCTCAAGCTCAAGGCGCAGCTCATGCCCTATATCTACACGAGCGCGGCCTCGGCGGCCAACATCGACACGGGTAACGGCGATGCCGGCCTGCCCATGATCCGCGCCATGCTGCTTTCCGACAACTCCGAGTACGCCGCAAGCACTTCGACGCAGTACCAGTATATGTTCGGTGAGAACTTCCTAGTGGCACCGGTGTATCAGGATACCCAGGCAGACGAGAACGGCAACGACATTCGCAATGGGATTTACCTCCCCAACTACGGCACCGACGAGAATCCCACCATCTGGATCGATTACTTCTCGGGTAAGCAGTATCGCGGCGGCCAGGTTCTCAACAACTACGAGGCTCCGCTTTGGAAGCTGCCGCTGTTTGTGAAGGCCAACGCTATCGTGCCGATGTACGCCGAGAACAACAACCCCGAGGCCGTGAGCGACACCAACACCAAGGGTACCGACCGCAGCCAGCGTATCGTCGAGTTCTTCGCCACCGAGGGCGACGGCACCTTTACGCAGTACGAGGACGACGGCTCCTCCATCGAGAACAACACGACTGAGGACGATTCCTACGGCACGATCGACAATATCTCCTACGGTGAGCATGTGAGCACCGTCTACAGCTCCAAGGCCGCAGGCGGCACCGCGACCTTTACCGCCGAGGCCTCGCAGGGCGGCTACAACGGCTACGACTCCAACCGCACCACGACCTTCGTGGCCAATGTGTCCGCCAAGCCCACGAGCGTTGTCGCCAAGAACGGCGGATCCGCACTCAACGTGGTTGAGGTCGACTCGCAGGAGACCTTTGACGCCGCGACCCCCGAGGCCGGCCAGGCGGTCTACTTCTACAGCGAGACCCCCAACCTCAACCACTACGGCAGCGATGCGGACGGCACCGAGGCCGAGCAGGGCGAGAGCTTCAACAACACCAAGATCACCACGAACCCCAAGGTCTACGTCAAGTTCGCGAAGACCGATGTTGCTGCAGCGGCGCAGACGCTTGAGCTGGGCGGTTTCGTGAACGCCGACGCCACGCTCACAGCCGATCGCCTCAACGAGAACCTCTCCGCACCCACGAACCTTGCTGCCCCCGAGGACGCCACGACCCCAACGAGCATCAAGCTCACCTGGGGAAAGGTCGATGGTGCTACCTCCTACGACCTTAAGGTCGACGGCACTGTGTTTGCCGTGGGTGATGCGGCCGAGTTCACGCACACCGACCTCGCCTACAATAGCAAGCACACCTACCAGATTCGTTCGCGCAACGCCGAAGGTTACTCCGCCTGGAGCGATGTGCTCGAGGCGAACTCCGCACTCGATCCGTGGCGGAACGTCCCCGACGCCGAGGAAATCACCTGGGAGGGCTCACTTTACGGCAGCCATAAGGCCGAGCTCGCCTTCGACCATGAGTTCCAGTCGGGCGACGGCGGTTTCCACTCCGGTGGCAACGATCTGGGCAAGGCGCTTACCGTTGACTATGGACGCGCTTACAAGCTCGATAAGCTCGAGTACTATCCGCGCGATGACGCCGGCAACGGCACCGTGACCAAGATGCGTGTTGAGACGAGTCTCGATGGCGTCCACTGGACGAGCCAGGAGGTCGATTGGGCACGTTCCGCTGATTGTAAGACGGTAGCGTTTGACGGCACCGTGGCCGCCCGTTACGTGCGCATGACACCGCTCGCCTCGGTCGGCAATTTCTTCTCCGCGTCCGAGATTGCCATCTACAAGACCGACGGCACGGATGGCTTCGCCGTGGGCTCCAACCTCAACAAGGCCACGATCTCCGACGGAGACTACTCCAACATGAAGAACTATCTGGGCCTCGAGAATCGCGAGCCCGATACCCCGACGTTCGGTTCGCAGATCCGCGACCACTTCGCCGACCTCAACGATAACGGCGTTTACGACGTCTACGATTACTCGTTCACCATGGCGGGTCTTGACGGCGGCACTAAACAAAAGGGCAAGGTCGCAGGTTCGCTCGCGGTGATTCCGAGCAAGACCGAGGTCGAGGCCGGTGATGAGATCACCGTTGATGTCTATGCGGCCGACGCCAAGAACGTCAACGCCCTGGGCGCCCTCGTCAACTTCAAGAGCGACCAGTTCGAGTTTGTGTCCGAGAGCATCGCGCAGGACGGCTCGACTGCCGGCATGGAGAACCTGTCTCGCGAGAAGGTCCAGTTCGTGGACGGAACGCAGACTATCAATCTCGCCTTTGCCAACCGCGGCGATGGCAAGCTCTACAACGGTACTGGCGCGGTGGCGAGTTTCAAGCTCAAGGCCAAGACCGCCGGAAAGGTCGAACTGCCCTCGACATCTTGGCTTATCGGCCCGGCATGCGACGCACTTGAGTTTGCGAGCGACGGCACGGTGACGATGCCGGACGTTCCTCAGCCAACGGTCGCCGAGTACGCCCAGGATGCCTTCAACATCACGATGACCAACGATGAGCTCACGACCGACGACGGGACCAACGTCGAGAAACTTATCCAGCAGAAGAGCTATAACGCGCTGTTCGATAATAACGAGGGCGACAACGGCTTTGAGTTCCTGTGGAACTGGAGTGGCAACTGGGACAGCGAGGGTAAGCTACCGAGTTACGTGAAGCTTCCCACCACGATGACATTCGCATTTAAGACGCCGTCGAAACTCGATAGCGTCGAGGTCGTTAACCGCAACGGCGGCAACGGAACCGTACAGAAGATCAAGGCCGTCGTGACGTTCGAGGATGGCTCGATCCAAGAGTTCGCGGGCGGGGAGTACGATTCCTTCCTGGCTCGCTACGCCTTTGACCTCTCTGCCGAGAACAAGGGCAAGAAGGCGACCAAGGTCGAGGTCACGCCGCTTGAGGCATCGGGTGACCAGATGCTCACACTGCGTGAGGTCAACTTCAACTACACGCAGGGTGTCGAGGCCATCGAGGGTGTCGAGCTAGGCAAGAACCAGACCGAGTTCTTTGAAGGCGACATTACGCCCGTCGACGCCAAGGCTACGCCTGAGAGCGCTGGCTACCCCTATGTGACGGTCGAGAGCTCCGACCCCTCTGTGGTAAGCGTCTCCGCTGTTCAGGCTGGCGATAGCGTGAGCTACTACCTGCGTGCCAACAAGGCCGGCAAGGCAAAGATCACGGTGGCGTCGGTACTCGACCCCTCCAAGACCGCATCCTATGAGGTCGAGGTCAAGGCTGGTGTCGATACCTCTGCGCTCGTGGCAGCGCTTTCCAAGGCCGCGGGCTACAGCGAGTCCGTCTACACCAAGGATTCCTATGCAGCTCTCACCACTGCGGTCGAGGCGGCTCGGAAGCTCCTCGACAGCGGCCAGGGCAGCTATAGCAAGAAGGATGTCGCAGACGCCACTGCCAAGATCGAGAAGGCAATCGACGGCCTCAAGATGCGCCCTGTCGATGAGAAGATCCTCATCAACACGCCCGAGAACCGCAAGAACGTCAAGGTGGCCGACTTCTCGAGTGAGGCCGACTACGAGGGCAGCAACGCCGTCAACGCTCTCGACGGCGACGAGCGGACGCTTTGGCACAGCGACTGGGCCCATGGGACCGGTATGCCCCAGTATCTGAGTGTCGACCTGGGCCGCGACTACGATCTCACCGACGTTACATTCCTGCCGCGCCAGGACGGCGGCACTAACGGCGATATCTTCGAGGCCGAGATACTGGTCTCCGACACTGCCGACGGTTATGAGATGGGCACCGCCGCGTCGATGGGTACGTTCGCCTTCGACAACGACGGCCGCGTGCTCACCGACCGTGGCGACTGGAAGCAGATGAGCTTTGGCGCCGCGCGCGGTCGCTACGTGACCGTCAAGGTGATTCACGCCGGCGGTGGCGACGTTGATGCCTACTGCAGCATGGCGGAGCTCAAGTTCTACGGTACGGCCGTCCCCGATCCGGTGGCGAAGGATGATCTCGCTACCGCGATCGAAAAGGTTGATGCCGAGGTTGCTGCCGGCGACCTCAAGGCCGGTGACTACACCGAGGCCTCCTGGACGGCGCTCGAGAACGCCCTGGCGAGCGCCCGCGCCATCTTGAGCGATGAGGACGCCACGCAGGACGAGGTCGACCAGGCGCTCAGGGCGCTCGAGAGCGCCCGCGGCGCGCTCGAGAAGACCCCGGTGGTCCCGGTCGAGAATCCGACTAAGAAGCAGCTCAAGGCCCTGGTCAAGCAGGCGAAGGAGACTGACACCAGGGGCAAGACGGACGAGTCTGTCAAGGCCCTGACGGATGCCATTACCTACGCCGAGGACATCTTGGGTGATGAGAATGCTTCCGACACCCAGCTCCAGGCGGCCTATGACCAGCTCAAGCTGGCCATTGAGAGCCTCAGGGATGCCGACTCCGGCAACCAGGGCGGCTCGGGCAACCAGGGTTCCGGCAATGGCTCGAACGGCGGCAACCAGGCGGGCAAGCCCGCACGCGACAAGGCCCAGGGCAGCAAGAAGAACGGTTCGGCGATCCCCAATACCGGCGACCAGACGGCGGCGACCGTCGTGACCGTCGGTGGTCTCGGCGCCATCATCGCCGCGATCGGCGCTTTCTTCCATCGTCGCAGCAAGGCCAAGTAGCCCCAGCAACAGCTAAGCAAGCGTGCCCGCCGTCCCACCCAAGGACGGTGGGCATGCTTTTTGAATGTAGGCGGAAAGCTCCGACCCTTCGGCCTTAATCTCGCAAAGCATTCCGTCTCTCACCGAACACATCGGCATCGGTGGCTATACTTGAATTATTTGCAGTTAAGGGTCGCGGATTCGCTGCGTCACCGCTCTCAACAGGAGGTCTATGTTTATGGCAGATCAGAAGCCGGTTGTCGGGATCATCATGGGTTCCAAGTCCGATCTGGGCGTTATGGAAGGCTGCACCGCCGAGCTCGAGGCACTGGGTGTGCCCTATGAGCTCGTCATTGCGAGCGCGCACCGCACGCCGGCGAAGGTCCACGACTGGGCTTCGACTGCCGCCGATCGCGGTATCAAAGTGATTATCGCCGCCGCCGGCAAGGCCGCTCACTTGGGTGGTGTCGTGGCTGCCTTTACGCCGCTGCCGGTTATCGGCGTGCCTATGAAGACGAGTGACCTGGGCGGTATGGATTCGCTGCTGTCGATGGTGCAGATGCCTTCGGGCGTGCCCGTGGCCTGCGTTGCCATCAACGGTGCCAAGAACGCCGCCATCTATGCCACACAGATTCTGGGTGCTTGCGACCCCGAGTACCGCAAGGTTATCGAGAAGATGAAGCAGGAGATGGCTGACGCCTAAGCGTTCCGCCGTTTCACCGCAGTATAAGGAGAGCCATGTCCGATTATCAGGGAAAACGATTCAAGGCTTCTCAGATTCCCGATCCGTCGAAGCCGGGTGCTGCCCGTGCGGCACAGCAGGGTCGGACATCCTCTCCTCAGCAGCCGCGCGCGCCGCGCCCCGTGACACCGGCGACGCATCGTCGACAGGACGCGCCGGCCGCATATCGTCCTTCGTCTTATAGCTCCGCTAAGAAGCCGCCCCGGTCTTCATCGCATGCCGCGCCGTCGGATCGCACCGAGCCGCCGCGCAAAAAGCGCCACTCCATTATTCCCATTCTGCTCATCATCATCGGTATCGGTCTGATTGTCGCCGCCGCCGCTATTTTTATTAATGCCCAGATTGGCTATAAGCAGGCGAGCGATTCGTATCAGAAAATCGAGAAGCAATATGTAAGCGATAAGGACGCCAGCGGCGTGCCGATTATCGACTTTGATGCGCTTGCTCAGACGAACCCCGAGATTGTGGGTTGGATTTACGTGCCGGGAACCAACATCAACTATCCCGTGGTGCAGACCAACAACAACTCCAAATACCTCAACACGCTGTTCGATGGCACGTCTAACGCCTCGGGTGCCATCTTCTTGGATAGCGATGACACCGCGCCGGGAATGGTCGACCAGCAGACCACGATCTACGGCCACCATATGAACGATGGGTCGATGTTCAACGTGATTTCGGATACGACTGACCAGGCAACGTTCGATAGCATTGAATATGTGTACTACATCACGCGCGATGCGACGTATAAGTTGCGTCCGCTGGCGACCAAGGTGGTCGAGGACACGTATGCCAAGGCGCGCACGACCAATTTTGAGGGCGACGACGGACTCAAGAACTACCTGTCCGAGATGCTCGACGGCGCTTCTGCCGTGGCGAGTGATGCCACCGATCGTGCCGCTTCGGCAACTAAGGTTGTAACGCTTGTGACCTGTCGTTCGCTGTCGCTGAGCAACACACGCGCCGTCATGGTGCTCACGCCGGTCGAGGAATAAGTTGTTCGAGAGTAGCTAAAAAGGCCCCGTCCCAAATTGGCTACTCGACGACGGTAAGGGAGAAATGATGCTCGAGAGTGGCAAATTGATGCCTTCGATTGATGCTTGGCTGCGCGAGGCCAAGGCCGATGCTTCGGCGGCAGGCTGTGGGATGTATCTGACGCATAACGGTGTGGTGCGCGCGACGCCCAAGGCTGAGGTGCGCGGAGTCGAGGCCGATGGCGTGGCGCCTGGGCATAAGGTGGGCGGCATGGTGTTTGGCTTCGATGCTCAGAAGGTGCAGGCTGCTATCGAGGCGACGCGTGCGATGCCGGGTATCGGCTATGTGCGTGTGTGGCTGGCAAGCGGCGAGCTTGCCGTAGGTGACGACATCATGCTCGTGCTCATCGGCGGGGACATTCGCCCGCACGTGGTCGATGCGCTGCAGGCGCTCGTTGGCACCATTAAGAACGAATGCGTGAGTGAGGTCGAGCGCGAGGCGTAGAGGCTTGCGTCGATAGAAGGATCGTTTATAAAAATGCCCACCGGTACGTGTGATACCGGCGGGCATTTTGCGTTTTGGGCGCGGTGGGCGCTACACGCGCGTCGCATCCTTGGGGCTCATGGTCATGCTCTGGAAGCGGTTTTCCATGTACTCGTTATCGAAGTGCTCTCCGTAGAACTGTGCGACGGGAATGTCCGGCTCCGTGTCGTTAACGCGCTGGTACCAGTAGTCGAGCGACTGCAGCGTCATGACGCCGTCGACCAGCATGATAACGGTAAAGATGACGGTGGCCGAGTAGCGGCTCTTCCAGGGGATCTTGTTGATAAGCTTAAGCAGCCTCGGCAGCAGCAGCTTGATCCAGATGAGGCCGCCCAGGCCCCACAGGCAGGCGAAGCCCGTGCAGGTGCGTCCGCCCGTGAGGACCACGAGCGGATCGGGCAAACCGAACAGCGTTATGTGCGAGTAGCTCCACGAGACCACGCCAAACGCGGTCTGCATAAACCAGCCCACGAACACCTCAAAGCTGGCGCCGAGCAGGGCGCTCACCAGGAAAATGATGATGGGGTTCTTTTTGTAGAAGCGGTTAAGCACCATGGTCATGAGCACGGCGCCAAATCCGTAGATGGGGCTGAAGGGGCCAAACAGCATGCCGGCGCGGTTCTGATAGACGCCCGGGTCGTCGACCGTCATGTGCCAGATGTCCTCGGCGATCAGGCCGAGTATGCAGCAGACAAAGAACACCCAGAACAGGTTGAAGTAGTTGAGCTTGATGTAGCCCTCGCCGGTTTCATCGCGGCCGAGCATGCCCTCGGCGGCGGCGTCGCGGTCGAGCATCTCCTGCAGGCGGCGCTGCAGTTCGCGCTCCTGACGCAGCGTGGGGTCGACGGTTGCCGAAAGTGCAACAAGGATGCCGAGCTGGATCGCGGGACGCAGCAGGAAGGGCCCGATGCCCTGGAGCATCACGTCGACCAAAAGCTCGACGACGGTGAATGCAATAAGGATGTAGGACAGGCGGGCGGCGTTGCGGCGCTGGTTTTTGATAAGGTCCAGGCCAAAGATGATTAAGATGACGGCACTTGCCGCAGAGAGCATGATGCCGGCGACGATAAGGCCGACTGCGACGAGCGTGTTGTCGCCGAGCTTTTCGGTGGCGTTGCCGTTAACAAGTGCCGTGATGACCTGCCACATAAAGGCAGCGACCGACGGGAGCGTGCCCACGCCGGAAAGGATGCACAGGACGGCGTACACCTTAATGATGAGGGGAATCTTCTTGACCTCTGTGGCGCTGGGGACGCTGGGGTCGAGTTCGTTTCGATCCATACAGAACCTTTCTCGCTTTGTTGTAGGTTATAAGGATACGCCGCCGACCTGCCAAAAGACAGGGCGAACGTCCCAATTGCAACTTTGTAATCCCCAACGGCGGACGCGGCGGCCATCTGGGGGCGCGGGCACTTACACTGGACAGACCGATAAAATGTTTGGCAACAAAACTGATTATTAGCTCGGTGGGCTTTTAAAAAGCGCTGCTCATGCGCTGGGGAGCACGTCGCGCCGTGCGTATAATAAGGCGGGTAACGCCAAAAATACGAGGCTCTGAGGGGATACCATGTCTCAAGAAACCATCCGCGCGGCCGAGCGTGCCGCGGGACAGGTGAACACCATGTCGACGTATGATCCGGACTCCGACCAGCTGCATGAGGAATGTGGCATTTTCGGCGTATGGGCGCCCGATCGCGACGTGGCTCGACTGACGTACTTTGGCCTGCGTGCGCTGCAGCACCGTGGCCAGGAATCGGCTGGAATCGCCGTGGGTGACGGCGGCACGGTTATGGTCCGCAAAGATCTGGGCCTGCTCGACCGCGTGTTCTCCAACGCCGACCTGTCGACGCTCTCCGGCCAGCTGGCCGTGGGTCATGTGCGCTACGGCACTGCCGGCGCCAAGAGCTGGGAAGCCTCTCAGCCGCACCTCTCTACCATCAATAGCGTCATTATCGCGCTCGCGCACAACGGCACCCTCGTCAACACCGACGAGCTGCGCCGTCAGCTGATCGAGCTGGGCGTGCCGTTCCTCTCCAATTCGGATTCCGAGGTCGCGACCAAGCTTATCGGCTACTTTACCCAGCGTACGGGCCACCTGCGCGAGGGTATTCGCAAGACCATGGAGCTCGTGCGCGGCGGCTACGCCATGACGCTCATCAACGAGCAGGCGCTCTACGCATTCCGCGATCCACACGGCATTCGCCCGCTCGTGCTGGGCAAGCTGGTGGACGAGGGTCTGGACCAGGCCGATGCCGCAGCCGTTTCGCAGCTGCCGTCGCAGGACGGCGCCGCGACGGTCGACTCCGCCGTCCGTGTCACGCGCGCCGGCGGCTGGGTCGTTGCTTCCGAGACCTGCGCACTCGACATCGTGGGTGCCGAGTACGTCCGTGACGTCCGTCCCGGCGAGATCTTGCGCATCAGCGCCGAGGGCCTGGTATCCGAGCAGGGCGTGCCTGCAGCCGAAGAGCCCGCCAACTGCATCTTTGAGCAGGTCTACTTTGCCCGCCCCGACTCCATCATGAACGGCAAGAGCGTCTATGCCTGCCGTTACGACATGGGTCGTCAGCTGGCACATGAGGAGCCTGTCGAGGCCGACCTGGTCATCGGCGTGCCCGACTCCGGCCTGCCGCCTGCGGAGGGGTATTCGCACGAGAGCGGTATTCCCTTTGGCGAGGGCCTTATCAAGAACCGCTACGTGGGCCGTACGTTTATCGAGCCTACGCAGGAGTTGCGCGCCATGGGCGTGCGCATGAAGCTCAACCCGCTGCGCGACAACATCGAGGGCAAGCGCCTGGTCGTCATCGACGACTCCATCGTGCGCGGCACCACCATGGTGCAGCTCGTCAAGATGCTGCGCAACGCCGGCGCCAAGGAGATTCATATCCGCATCAACTCGCCCGAGGTCATCTGGCCGTGCTTCTACGGTATCGATACCGACGTGCAGTCGCAGCTTATCAGCGCCAACAAGACGGTCGACGAGATTTGCGAGTATATCGGCGCCGATTCGCTGGCCTTCCTTTCGGTCGAGGGCCTGCTTAAGGTCATGCCCAAGGGCGGTTACTGCGATGCGTGCTTTACCGGCCGCTACCCCGTGGCGATTCCCGAGAGCTTTGGCCGCGACAAGTTTATGGAGGGCTTTAAGCCCCGCAACCTGGACAAGCCGCTGCACTTTGACGACGACGCCGTGATCGAGAAATACGACGACCGCAGCTGGGAAGAGGAGCACGGCGAGGCATAAAACCTGCCATATGGGGACAGGTTTATTTTGGTAGGTTTTACCTGCTGTTTTGTTGATATGACGGCGCGTGCTGTTATGGCGCGCGCCGAAATGAACGCAACTATGAGCACCGTTTGGCGCCCGTGCGGCGCCACGGTAGTGGGAGAGGAAGGCTCAGATGAGCGACAGCAAGCATGTGACGTACGAGGACGCCGGCGTCGACACCGCCGAGGGCGGTCGCGCCGTCGACGCGATTAAGCAGATGGTCAAGGACACTAACCGTTCCGAGGTTATCGGTGGCATCGGCGGCTTTGGCGGCCTGTTCTCGGCCGCCGCGCTCAAGGATATGGAAGACCCGATCCTGATTAGCGGTACCGACGGCGTGGGCACCAAGCTCGTGCTCGCCCAGATCATGGACCGTCACGAGACGGTTGGCCAGGACCTGGTCGCTATGTGCGTCAACGATATTCTGGCTTCGGGCGCCGAGCCGCTGTTCTTCCTGGACTACGTTGCCATCGGTCACATCGAGGCCGAGCACATGGCAAAGATTATCAAGGGTGTGGCCGACGGCTGCAAGCTCGCGGGCTGCGCGCTCGTGGGCGGTGAGATGGCCGAGCACCCGGGCGTCATGGCTCCTGCCGACTACGACCTTGCCGGATTTACCGTGGGCGTCGTCGACCGTCCCAAGATGCTCGACCCCGCAAACGTCCGCCCGGGCGATGTGATCCTGGGCCTGCCTTCCACCGGCGTGCACTCCAACGGCTACTCGCTCGTGCGTAAGGTCATTGGCGTCGACGGCGTTAAGCCGGGCACGCCCGAGGCCGTCGCTAAGGCCGAGGAGCTGAGCCGTCCGCTCGAGGAGCTCGGCGGTGCATCGCTGGCAGACGCTCTGTTGGCCCCCACGCGCATCTACGTCAAGCCGATCCTGGAGCTGCTGCGCGGCGGCGCCAACGTGCACGCCATCGCCCACATCACTGGCGGCGGTATTACCGAGAACCTCAACCGCGCGCTCGCCGACGACGTCGACGCCGTGGTCACCCGCAACGGCGCCGAGATGGGATGGGACGTTCCGCCCGTCATTACTTACGTGTCGCGTCAGGCCGAGCTCGCGCCCAACGAGGCATGCAAGACCTTCAACATGGGCGTCGGCCTGTGCCTGATCGTCGCCCCCGAGGACGAGGCCGCCGTGACCGAGGCCCTGGTCGCGCTGGGCGAGAAGCCGTTCCGCGTGGGCGAGTGCGTCGAGGGTTCCGGTAAGGTCGTGTACTCCGATGAGCGCTAACGAGCAGATGGCTGCTGGTGAGGGCCTGGGCTATGTGCCCTACACCCGTCCGACCGGCACTGATACGGCTGAGCCGCTCAAGATTGGCGTGCTCATCAGCGGTTCTGGTACCAACCTGCAGGCGCTGATCGACCTGATCGCTGCCGGCAAGCTCAACGCTTCGATTGAGCTCGTGGTGTCGAGCCGTCCTTCGGCCAAGGGCTTGCAGCGCGCCGAGCGTGCGGGCATCCAGACACTCACGCTGTCCAAGGATGTCTATGCCGACCCCATCGCCGCCGACGAGATCATCGCGCACGAGCTGCTCGAGCGCGGCTGCGAATATGTGGTCATGGCCGGCTACATGCGCATGGTGCACACGCCGCTGCTGGCGGCGTTCCCCAATCGCGTGGTCAACCTGCATCCGGCGCTGCTGCCGAGCTTTACCGGCGCGCATGCGATTGACGATGCCTTTGCGCGTGGCGTCAAGGTGACCGGCGTGACCGTGCACTTTGCCAACGAGATTTACGACAACGGCCCCATCATCGCCCAGCGTGCGCTGACTGTCGAGGAAGGCTGGGATGTCGACACGCTCGAGGAGCACATCCACGCGATTGAGCACGTGCTGTATCCCGAGGTCGTGCAAATGCTCGCCGACGGCCGCGTCCATGTGCTGGACAGCGGCAAGGTCGCAATTGACGCGTCTCGCGGCTAGCGGTGCACAGTACAATTTAGCCGAGTAGTCAGGGTGGTCATTGGCGCCAAGGCGCGCGTGGCCACCTTTTGTTTTAGGTAGCCACCTGCGACGTTCTTTAACGACTAGTCATTCAAGAACGTCGCAGGTGACTAGGCGAGAGAGGTGAGCGCATGGTGGATAACGAAGCGCTGTTTAGGCCTGAGCTGGTATTTTTTGATTGGGAGTGTGCAACGCCGGATGAGGTGTTTGCGCGGCTCGAGGGCGAGCTTGCCCCGCGCGGCTACATTGCCGACGGTTGGCTCGACGCCGTTCGCACGCGCGAGGATGCCTATCCCACGGGTCTTGCCATGCCGGCGGCAAACATTGCCATTCCGCATACCGATCCGGGGTTTGTGGCCAAGCCCTATATCGCGGTGGTGAAGCCCGCCGCGCCCGTGACATTTAACGCTATGGCTGGCATGGGCGCTCCGGTGCCGGCGCAGATCGTCATCAATCTGGGCATCGCCGAGCCGGGCGGTCAGGTCGAGGCCCTGCAGACGCTCATGAATATCTTTATGGACGCCGATGCCGCAGCCGATGTGCTCGGCCAGACCACGCCCCAGGGCATGGTCGACGCCATCCGCCGCCACTTCTAAGGTGGGGCTGAGTCGGCACTTGGGGACTGTCCCTAACTGCCAAGTGCCACATCTGTCCCCTTTGCACCAAAATGGTGCAGATTAACCTGTCCCCAATG
Source organism: uncultured bacterium (assembly GCA_905214385.1). Classification (GTDB taxonomy): domain Bacteria; phylum Actinomycetota; class Coriobacteriia; order Coriobacteriales; family Coriobacteriaceae; genus Collinsella. Next base: position 10,207 of record CAJMMF010000005.1, on the reverse strand, counting down.
CACCAAGCGTGCCGCGGGGGCCGCGTTGTGACACAATGGCGTTTGTTCGATTCGTTATGCGAAAGGCCAACTATGGCAAATAAGAAAAAGAACTCCGAGGCCGCGCCGACGCCCGAGCAGCAGACTCGCGCTGCCTCCAGCTCTCGTAAGAAGCAGCGCAAGACGTACGTGTCTAAGACCGTCAAGATTGTTCTGGTGGTTATCGGCGTGCTGGCAATGTTGCTTTCCGTCTCGGCCATGGCGTGCTCCGGTCTTATGTCGCAGACCGAGGACACCTCGGGCTACAAGCTCACCGGCGGCGTTGCCGCCACCATCAACGGCACCAACCTCACCGAGGATACCGTGACCAAGCAGATCATGAGCATGCGCACGTCCTATGGTTATACCAAGGACAAGGATTGGGCGCAGTACCTGGTCAACAACGACCTTACGCCCAAGAAGTATCGCAAGCAGCTCATCGATTCCTACACGCAGCAGATTCTGCTTCAGCAGGCGCAGAAGGAAAACGGCGTGACGGTGTCGGATGAGGAGGTCGAGAAGGCTTGGAAGGACGCGTGCAAGAGCGCGGGCGGCGCCAAGACCTTTAAGAAGACCCTTAAGACCTACGGCTACACCGAGGACACCTATAAGAGCTCGCTCAAGGAGAGCCTGGCGCAGCAAAAGCTCAAGGAAGCCGTGGCGCCTACCAGCAAGCCCGAGGACAGCGAGATCGTCGATTACATCAACGAGAACCTGTCGAAGTACAACGATGCCCGCCGCTCGTCGAACATCCTGATCAAGGTCGATTCCGAGGCATCCGACGAGGACAAGGCTGCCGCCAAGGCCAAGGCGCAGGAGTGCCTGGACAAGATTAACTCCGGCGAGCTGAGCTTCGAAGACGCTGTGAAGCAGTATTCCGACGACACCGGTTCCAAGGAGAAGAAGGGCGACGTGGGCTGGGACAAGCTCACCACCTTCGTCGACAGCTACCAGACGGCACTCGAGGGGCTCAACAAGGGCGATGTGAGCGGCGTGGTCGAGTCGACGTACGGCTATCACATTATCAAGTGCACTGACTACTTCCATGTCGATAGCCAGGTCGATGATATCAAGCAGGTACCCAAGGCCATCAAGAAGTACGTCTCCAACGTGGTGAAGACGCAGGCGGCCAGCACTGCATATAGCGAGTGGCTGGAGCAGTACAAAAAGGACGCCGACATCACCGTCAACCCCATGCCCAAGGACGTACCCTACAACGTGAGCCTGAAGGGTGTCACCAAGAGCTCGACCGACAATTCGTCGACGACTGAGTAATCATGGGGCGGTGCTCGCGCGAGTGCCGCCCGCACTATTGAGGAGGATTTGCAGATGACCAACGAAGAGCTGCAGCAGGAAATGATCGCGGCCATGAAGGCCAAGGACAAGGTTCGCCTGTCCATCATTCGCCAGGTTAAGGCTGAGGTGAAGAATATCGAGGTCAATGAGCGCCGCGATGTGACTGAGGAAGACGTCAACAACATGATCAAGCGTCTGATCAAGCAGACGAGCGAGACGCTGGAGATGTCCATCAAGGCCGGCACCGACCAGGAGCGTACCGACAACCTGACCGAGCAGGTCAAGATTCTGGAGAGCCTTCTGCCCGCGCAGGTTTCGGGCGAGGAGCTCGAGGCCCTGATCGAGCAGGTCATCGCCGAGCTGGGCGCCACGTCCAAGAAGCAGATGGGCCAGGTCATGGGAGCACTCGGCAAGGCCACCGGCGGCAACTTCGACAAGCCGGCAGCGGCAAAGATCGTCGGCGCAAAATTGGCGTAATTTGTTACGCGGTTTTACCAAACCGCGTAACGGCTCGACGCTGCAAACCCGTACACACGGCAATCTGACGTTCAATTTCAAGGGCGCGACCATAAGGTCTGCGCCCTTTCATTTCACGTCACCTTGCTCGCGTGTACGGGTTTTCGCTGACTTATGCTCAACAAGGGCGGTTGCACTCATTGGGGACGGACTTAAATGAGTAGCCACGGGGGTACTCATTTAAGTCCGTCCCCAATGAGTGGGTGGAAGATTGCGGGTTCTTTACGGGAATGTAGTGTGGGCTGCGGAAACGTGGTTCTTTCCGTACAATAGTTCAACTCGTGTAAACGCAGGGAAGGGACATTCATGGCAGACATGATCGAGATCAAGCATCTCAACAAGTACTTTGGCGACCTGCATGTGCTCAAAGATATCAATCTCACCGTCAAGCGCGGCGAGAAGCTCGTAATGATCGGGCCTTCCGGCTCGGGCAAGTCGACGCTCATCCGTTGCGTCGATTATCTGGAGGAGCCCACGTCGGGCGAGGTCATCATCGACGGCACACCGCTCACCAAAAAGAATCACCTGGAGATGGCTCGCAAGTATAGTTCCATGGTGTTTCAGCAGTTCAACCTGTATCCCAACATGACGGTGCTCGGCAACCTGACGCTCGCGCCCATCAAGCTGCAAAAGAAGAGCAAGGAGGAGGCGACCGAGATCGCCATCGCCGCGCTCAAGCGCGTCGGCATGGCGCATAAGGCCGGCGAGTATCCGCAGAATCTCTCGGGCGGTCAGCAGCAGCGCATCGCCATCGCTCGTGCCCTGTGCACCAAGCAGCCCATCATCCTGTTTGACGAGCCGACCTCGGCGCTCGACCCCGAGATGGTCCAGGAGGTTCTGGACGTTATGATTGAGCTCGCGCAGGAGGACATCACCATGATCTGCGTGACGCACGAGATGGGCTTTGCGCGCCAGGTGGCCGACCGCGTCATCTTTATGGAGGACGGCCGCATTCTGGAGGAGGGCACGCCCGAGCACTTCTTCGATAACCCCGAGAACCCGCGCTGTCGCGAGTTCCTGTCCAAGATTCTGCACTAGGCGCGGTGATGGACATGACGGATATGACGAGGGCGGCCGTGTCGCGCCGTCACTTTTTGCAGCTGGCTGGCGCCGGCATGCTTGCGCTGACGGGGACCGCGCTTGCCGGTTGCGGCAACTCCACCAGCGGCGAGGGTTCCGACAAGGGATCCAAGCTTGCGGCCATTAAGTCGCGTGGCCATCTGAATGCCGGCGTTAAGAAGGACGTTCCCGGTTACGGCTATTACGACACCGCTAAGGGTCGCTTTGAGGGCATGGAAGTCGATTTGTGCTACCAGATCGCGGCCGCCGTCTTTGGCGTGAGCTACAAGGAGGCCCGTGCCCAGGAGCTTGTCGAGTTTACCGACGTAACGCCCAAGACGCGCGGCCCGCTGATCGATAACGGCCAGCTCGACGTGGTCGCGGCGACCTACACCATCACCGACGAGCGCAAGAAGAGCTGGGATTTCTCGACGCCGTACCGCACCGACTACGTGGGACTCATGGTCAAGAAGCGTTCGGGCTTTACCTCGATTGAGGACCTGGACGGCAAGGTCATCGGCGTGAGCCAGGGTGCTACCACGCAGGGCCTGATTGAGCAGATGATCAAGGACAACGGCTTTAGCTGCAAGCCCGAGTTTAGGGCCTTTAGCGGCTACCCCATCATCAAGAGTTCACTCGACGCCGGCAATATCGACGTCTTTGCCATGGACCGCTCCACGCTGGCCGGCTACATGAACGAGACCGTTGAGCTGCTGCAGCCCGAGGTCAAGTTTGGCGAGCAGGGCTACGGCGTGGCGACCAAGAAGGGCTGCGACCTTTCGGCCGTGGTCGATCAGGTGATTTGCGATCGCCTGGCCGACGGCTGGCTCGACCAAGAGGTCAAGACCTGGGGTCTTGTATAGGCGCATCGTCCAAGGAAGGAATCAAATGCTCGAAGGATTATTTGACGCCGACCGTTGGTCGACGACATTTCAAAACATGGGGCCCTTCTGGGAGGGCTTTGGCGTGACGCTGCAGGTGGTCGTTGCCGGTCTGCTGCTGTCGCTGGTGCTGGGCACGCTGCTGGGCGTGTTTTCTACCACTCGCTCGCGCGTGCTGCGCGCCATAAGCCGCGTGTACGTGGAGTTTTACCAGAACACCCCGTTGCCCGTGCAGGTGCTCTTTATGTACATGGCCGGTCCGCAGTTTTTGCAGGCCATAACCGGTGCCGACCAGCCGGTGCGCATCGCGCCGTTCGTGTTGGGCTTCTTGGGTGTGGGCCTGTATCACGCGGCCTACATTTCGGAGGTCATCCGCACTGGTATCGAGGCGGTTCCGCGCGGTCAGATGGAGGCGGCCCAGAGCCAGGGCTTCACCCGTGCGCAGGCGTACTGGTACATCGTGCTGCCCCAGACATTCAAGATCATTTTGCCGCCGCTGTGCAACCAGGCGCTCAACCTGGTCAAGAACACGTCGGTGCTGGCGCTTGTGGCCGGTGGCGACCTTATGTACCGTTCCGACAACTTTGTGAGTCTGTACGGTTACCTGCAGGGATACATCGTCTGCTGCCTTATGTACTTCATCATCTGCTTTCCGCTCGCCATGCTGGTGCAGTGGCTCGAGCGCCGCTCCAAGGAGCGTCCGCGCGGCGTGAGCCTGGCCGAGCTGGGACTCGACAACGTAGAGGAGGCCTAGCGCATGGAAATCTTCAACGCGACCAACCTGCTCTACATCTGGGGCGGCTTTGTTAAGACCATCGAGATCTCGGCGCTGTCGATCTTTTTCTCGCTCATCTTTGGCACGGTGCTGGCGCTCGTCAAGAGCTATGCGCCCCGCCCGTTCCGTATTTTGGTGAGCGCCTATATCGAGCTGTTCCGTTGCACGCCGAACCTGCTGTGGATTCTGTTTATCTACTTTACGGTGCAGGGTTTGGACATTGTGATTTCGACCATCGCCTTTACGCTGTTTACCAGCGCCGTTATGGCCGAGATTGTGCGCGGCGGTCTCAACTCGATTCCGCGCGGCCAGTTTGAGGCAGCGCAGAGCCAGGGTTTTGGCTTCTTTGCCACCATGCGCTACATCATTCTGCCGCAGACGTTTAAGACGATCATTCCGGCGCTGTTTAGCCAGTGCACGACCGTCATCAAGGACAGCTCGTATCTTTCGGGTATTAACGTGGCCGAGCTCATGTACACGGCAAACGTCGTGATGGCCCATGCGATCGACCTGTCGCAGGTGCTTATGCTCTACGGCCTGGTGTTTGCGATGTACTTTGTGCTCAACTTTGGCATCTCGCTGCTGGTCCGAGCTTACCAACGCCGCATCGTAGCCGCATAGCCTGGCTTTCCCTGGCACCCAACCTTGGCCTTCAAACCGTCGCTCGCGTACCAAAGTACGCGTCGCTCCTCTTTCAGGCCAATCTTGGGCACCAGGAAAACCCAGGTACGGTATCGTGGGAATAAGAGATAAACAGCCCTTTTCTCATTTGTTAGAAAGGAATCGCGATGAGCGATCTGGAGAATAAGAAGAATCCTGTGGTCATTACCATCGCGCGTGACTTTGGCGCCGAGGGCCATGAGATTGGTCGCATGCTTGCCGACGAGTTGGGGATTCCTCTGTACGATAACGAGCTGCTGGTGCGTGCGTCGCTGCGCGCGGGCGAGTCGCTCGATAAGATGGCCGCCTACGACGAGCGTCTGGCCGTGGAGAACATGGCGTTCCTACCCGACCGCTACGATGCGCGTTCGTACTCGGATAAGTTGTTCCAAAAGATGAGTCAGGTGATTTTGGATCTGGGCGAGACCGAGAGCTGCATTATCGAAGGCCGCCTGTCCGATTACCTGCTTCGCAACAACCCCAACCACATTGCCGTGTTGGTGACCGCTCCCTTTGAGGACCGCGTCGAGATCGTGCGCAAGAAGCGTGGCCTTAATAAAAAGAAAGGCGCCAAGCTGGTCAAGCAGCAGCAGAAGGCGCGCGAGGCGTTCTATAAGCGCTATAGCGCCGGAAAGTGGAAGATGACGAGTGGTAAAGACATCGTCGTCAACCGCGCCAAGCTGGACCGCGAGGGTTGCAAAGACGTTATTGCCGCTGCCTACCGCTACAAAGTCGCCCAGCTCGAAGCCTAGCCAATCAAAACCACCACAAAGGCACCTTTGTGGTGGTTTGTTTTAGGCCGAGGGAAAGGCCTTGGCGGCAGTGCCTATCCTCGGCTTTTGCAAAATCTCGATCTGTAACACCAAGCCAGCGAAAAAGGCTCTAACTGTTACAGATTGAGACGAACTGTTCAGCCGCCAACCTAACGTCTCGATCTGTAACATGTAGCGAGGAATTTGGCCTCTAACTGTTACAGATCGAGATAAAGCGGAGGCGGCTGGCGCAATATCTCGATCTGTAACAACTACGATGCTCAACGGACTCCAGCTGTTACAGATTGAGACAAAACGACCGGGCAAGTCCCAAACCACCACAAAGGTGTCTGCCCCATCGTGGTGGTTTGGGCGGCCGGCATAGAAAAAGTCCCCGCCGGGCGTGTGCTCGACGGGGACTTTGCCGTTTGATGGCTAGCACTGCAGGTGATTACTCGCCCAGCAGGCTCTTGGTGATGGAAGCGGCGGCCTTCTTGCCGGCGCCCATCGCCAGAATGACCGTAGCGGCACCGGTGACGATGTCGCCGCCGGCCCAGATGCGGGGATCGGTGGTCTGGCCGGTCTCCTCGTCGGCAACGATGTAGCCCCACTTGTTGAGCTCCATCTTGCCGCCGATCTTGGCAGCGAAGGGGTTGGCGTTGGTGCCGATAGCCGAGATCGCGACGTCGCAGGGGATCTCCTCGATGGCGCCCTCGATGGGCACCGGGCGACGACGGCCGGACTCGTCAGGCTCGCCGAGCTCCATCTTCTGGACCTTGACGGCGCACACGGAGCCGTCCTCGCCAGCGACAAACTCGAGCGGGGAGACGAGCGGCAGAACCTCGACGCCCTCGGCCTTAGCATGGTGCAGCTCGGCGCGACGGCAGGGCATCTCGTCCTCGGTACGACGGTAGGCGATGATGGCGTGCTCGGCACCCAGGCGCTTGGCGGTACGGACGGCGTCCATAGCCACGTTGCCGCCACCAAAGACGACGACGTTCTTGCCGTGCTTGGTGGGGGTGTCGTACTCGGGGAACTTGTTGGCCTTCATCAGGTTCACGCGGGTGAGGTACTCGTTAGCGAAGAAGACGTTGGGCAGGTTCTCGCCGGGGACGTTGAGGAACTTGGGCAGGCCAGCGCCGGTCGCCACGTAGATGGCGTCGAAGCCCTGCTCGAACAGCTCCTCGGCCGTGGCCATGTTGCCCACGACGGAGTTGTACTCAAACTTGACGCCCATGTCCTCCAGGCCGTCGATCTCGCGCTTGACGACTGCCTTGGGCAGACGGAACTCGGGGATGCCGTAGACCAGCACGCCGCCGCCGGTGAAGAAAGCCTCGAAGACGGTGACGTCAAAGCCGTTGCGGGCGAGCTCGCCGGCACAGGTGATGCCGGACGGGCCGGAGCCGACGACGGCGACCTTCTTGCCGTTCTTGGGGGCCATCTTGGGCGTGGAGGCGAGCTCGGGGCGGTCACCCAGGAAGCGCTCGAGCTGGCCGATGGCCACGGGCTCGGACTTCTTACCACGGATGCACTTGCCCTCGCACTGGTTCTCCTGCGGGCAGACGCGGCCGCAGATGGCGGGAAGCATGGAGTCCTCGCGGATGGTATCGAGAGCGCCGCCGAAGTCCTTCGCGCGGATCTGCTCGATAAAGCGGGGGATGTTGATGTTGACGGGGCAACCCTCAACACAGAACGGCTTCTTGCAGTTGAGGCAGCGCTCGGCCTCGGCCAGCGCCATCTCCTCGGTGAAGCCCTTGTCGACGGGGCGGAAGTCGCAGGCGCGCTCGGCGGCCGGCTCCTCGTTATCGGGGGTGCGGGGCGACTTCATATCGGCAACGAAACGACCATTAACTAGTGGCATGCGCAGCTCTTTTCCTCATAGGCCTTGAGGGACTCGCCCTCTTCGGAACGGTAAGCGGCCTGGCGGGCACGAAGGTCATCCCAGTCGACCAGGGTGGCATCGAAGTCGGGGCCGTCGACGCAAGCAAACTTGGTCACGCCGCCCACCTCGACGCGGCAGCAGCCGCACATGCCGGTGCCGTCAACCATGATGGGGTTGAGCGACGCGGTGATGGGGGTGTAGTACTTCTGGGCGGTGAGGGTCGAGAACTTCATCATCGGAACGGGGCCGACGCAGAAGACCTGGCTCACGGCCTTGTCCTGCAGCAGGCGCTCCAGCGGAGCGGTGACAACGCCCTGCTCGCCGTAGGAGCCGTCGTCAGTGGTGATGTGGATGTGGTCCTCGTCGAGGAGCTCGCGGAACTGGTCCTCCATGAGCAGGAGGTCCTTGGTGCGGGCGCCCATGATGGCGTGAACCTCGTGGCCGGTCTCGACCAGGTGCTTGGCGACCGGGAAGGCAATTGCCAGGCCGACGCCGCCGCCAATGACGGCGCAGGGGCCCTCAGCCATCTCGGTGGGAACGCCCAGCGGGCCCACGACGTCGCGCAGCGACTCGCCGGCCTCGTAGGTGGAAAGCATCTCGGTGGTCTTGCCGATCACCATGAAGATGAACTCGACCCAGCCCTCGTCACCGTTCCAGCCAGCTAGGGTAAACGGGACGCGCTCGCCCGTCTCGTTGGCGCGAACCATGAGGAACTGTCCAGCGTGCGCATGCTTGGCGATTGCGGGCGCCTCGATGCGGAACTTGAACACCTTCTCCGAGAACTGCGTCTTCTCCAGGATCTTATACATAGAACCCCTCTCTTGTTGGGGCCGCCGAACCGTGCCTCCACGGAAATGGACGGTAGCCCGAGTAAAACCGTACGCGCACAGGCGTTGTGCAGACATACGGTGCAAATTATACCCTCATGGACATGCTGTTTACGTGTGTCTTCGGCAGGCGGAAAAGTGACCTGCCAAAAAGGGACAGGTTTATTTCGGCAGGTTTTATCAGGCAAAACGGCAAAGGGGGCCGGCCTCGCGCTTTGGTGAGGCCGGCCCCCTTTTGAGGCATTGCATATGTATGGCGGCGCAGGGTTTATTACGATGCGGCCGTTGCGGCGTTTCCGCACATAAAACCTGCCAAAATAACCTGTCCCTTTTTGGTAGGTTTTAGTGTTTGCCGTTGGCGGAGGCGGAGCCGTTGACGTGGTCGCGGGCATAGATCACGCCGTGCACGATGGCGAGGCCCGCAGCGTCGGCGGCGCGGGCGCAGGTGTCCTGGAAGTCCTCGGCCTCGCGGGCGCGCAGCTGCTTGAGCACGTAGCCTGCCACGGCCATCTTGCCGGGAGGGTTGCCGATGCCGGTGCGGATGCGGCTAAAGTCGCGGCTGCCCATCTTGTCGATGATGGAGCGCAGGCCGTTGTGACCGGCGTGGCCACCGCCCACCTTAACGCGTACGTCGCCGGCGGGAATGTCGAGCTCGTCATGAATCACGAGTAGCTCCTCGGCCTTGATCTTGTACTCGCGGCAGAGCTTGGAGATGGGGCCACCCGAGGTATTCATATACGACTGCGGCTTGACCAGCACGATCTGGCGCTTGCCTCCCTCTTCCTCGGGATCGTTGATGTTGATGAGTGCGACCTCGGCGCCGGCCTGGTTTTTCCAGTACGTGACACCGGCCTGACGGGCCAGCTCATCGATCGCCTTAAAGCCGGCGTTGTGGCGGGTCTCGGCATATTCCTCACCCGGGTTGCCAAGTCCGGCAACCATGCGAATCTTAAGCGGCTGTGCAGCTGCCATATTTGTCCTTCCGTTACACATAAAAGTTTAATCAACGACAAAGGCTACCACGCCCGCCGAAGGCGAGACTTCGTTTCAGCGAAATCCCACCAGACAAAAGCGCGGCCGCGGCAGAGCGAGCCGTCGGAACAGAAGAAACCCCCGCGCGACCTTTGCGAAGCAAGGGGGAGCGCGGGGGTTTCTTCTGTTCCGACGGCGATGCGCCGGGTTGCAAGGACGATGCGATTACAGCGCGAAGTCGCCGCCGACGAGCGTGGAGACGGGCTCCTCATGGTAAACGGCGGAGATGGCCTGAGCGAACTCCTCGGCGACCGAGATAGTCTTGATCTTGCCGCCGACCTCGACGGGGATGGCGTCGGTGACGACGCACTCGACGATGGGGGCGTCGTTCAGACGCTCGATGGCCGGACCGGAGAAGATGCCGTGGGTGGCGCACACGTAGATGTCGCCGGCGCCCATTGCCTTGAGCTCCTTGACGTTGGCGCACAGGGTGCCAGCGGTGTCGATCATGTCGTCGTTGATGATGCAGGTCTTGCCCTTGATGTCACCGATGATGCCCATGACCTCGG